>NZ_JBBAYI010000002.1:0-805839 GCF_037153985.1 Emticicia sp. 17c | reverse complement strand
CCCCGCACCGCTGATGGTACTGAGTTCAAACTTGGGAGAGTAGGTAGATGCCAGGATTTTATTGTGAAAGACCTCAACAGAAATGTTGGGGTCTTTTTTTGGGCTTATACCTCAAAAAATAATATATAATACACCAAAAAACAAAATTAAATGGAAATGCTAGGGATAAAATAATATTATTGCCTTGAGTTTTATTTCATTAAGTTGTATCAGGAGAATTATATTTATTGAACTTCACTTTATCTTTTCTCGTAATAAGGGATAATCTCTTGGGTATAACACGCGATAGGCGTTTTGAATATGCCTTTCTCAAATGCTTGCCTGTGTAGTTCGGGTATTTTCTTCAATCTTTTCATCCTGAGTCTATCTACCCTCCTGAGCGTAATAAAATCATAAATGATATCAAACATCACTATTATCTCAACCTCATTACAAGAATCTTCAAGCGTAATTGTAGTTGTTTCCATGCCAACATCTCTAAGTAATATTTTTTTCACAGAAACGGGAATATCTATCTTGAAATAACCATTTAAATCTGTTTTGCCAACTTTCACTGTATCATTAATTACAATTTGCGTATATGGCATAATTTCCAAATCTTCAGTAATTACTCTGCCTGTAATAGTTTTATTTTGAGAATAAAGGCTGCTTATTGAAACAAAAGGTACGAGAAATGTAATGATTATTTTCTTCATTTTATTAGCTTTTTTGGTTTGTGGCCATGTGTATACGCATATTATGCGGGTTGAAACTGCACATAAGTTCAATCTAAAAATACTATTATTTTTCGTAAATAATAGCACTATTTATTAATAGGTGCAGTTAAGAAAGTCTATATGTTTTTTGTCCCCTTTAAAAATTTGAAAAAAATTAAGTTTTAGTTATTGCTCTGCTGTAAGTACTAAAGACTAGAGTAGACTAGCTGATGATTATTTAAAAGTAGAAATGATAAGATAACAAAAAACTAATTTCACTTTCAGCGGGTATTTGGGTCTTGAACATAATGTTTTTCGTTTAAAGTAGCATGAAAAACAGATTTTCAACAAAGCAATTGAAATAAGATAAAAGGAAGCAGAAAAGTTGGTTACGAAAAAATAAACTCATTCTGAAACCGACTTGCGCAAGTTAATTTCAGAATGAGTTATTATATTGATTTGAAATTTTAGGCCTTTTTTATGCTAAAAAACTACCTGATTACTTCACTCACCTGTACGGTAGGGATAACATTGGTATATTTCTGAAAATCGGCTCTGATAGCCTGTATGTTCGGAGCGATGGCTGCTTGATATTCGCTGATACTTTTTACATAAAAACTTCCGATTGCCATAAAAGGCAGTGGAGCGTTGGGTGTGCCGCTTGAAACACCTTTTTCAATGGTATATCGAACCAGATTAGACCCTAACAAACCCGCCACAAATGGCATGTGTTTGTTTTCGTAGTAGTCCATATCAAAAGTTTTGCCTTCAGAATACGGATAAAAAACAGATACTTTAATTAGACCTTTATCGGCAGAAGCCGATTTTTCTTCTTTTTGTTGGCTAAAAGCAGCAGAACAGGTGGCGAGCAATAACAAGATTACGAATAGGTTCTTTTTCATAGGAGTATTTTTTTAGATTATACAAATATATCCTTTTATAACATCAATAGATATATGAATTATATAAAGATTGATAATATATTTACTTACTCTATGGAAATAGAAATATAACTCAGGAAAAAACACGTAAAGCAGTGTCAGAGCCAGCTGTACGGTAAGGATTAAAAACTTATTTTTGCTTTTCCTGCCAGTTTCTTCTGAAACACGCTAAAAGAATCAGACCCTCTTATGTCTAACCTTTGTAGCTCATAATTATCTTTAAAAGAACGGTTTAACCGGTTACCTATCCTGAAAGCCATAATAACTCCCATTGACTGCATGGCCTCTTTCATTTGCTTAAGTAGTATTTTATTTTTTGGCCTTCCGCCATAAGGGTACGCAAATGCAGGTAAAAACGATAAACCACTCTGTTTAAAAAAATGAATGTTGTTTTGTAAATCGTTTGCTATTTCAGCAATTCCTGCTGTTTTGTAGTTTTGGTGTGTATGCGAATGCAGACCAAACGAAATAAGGGCAGGATTTAAAGACTTTAGTTGAGCTACATTCATTAAATCGTCGGCTTTTGTATCCCACGAGCTTGTTTTACCAATATAGCTAGTCGGTAAAAAAATTGTAGCAGGGGCGTGGTACCTTTCCAGTATGGGGTAAGCATATTTTAAATTATTCAGGTAGCCGTCGTCAAAGGTGATAAAAACAGCATTAGCAGGTAATTTTTCTTTTTCTGTAAGATGACCTATCAAGCGTTCTAAAGGAAGAATCTGATAGCCTTTTGATTGTAGAAACTGCAAGTGTTCTTCTAGTTGGAGAACACTTACAGTTAAATCATCGGTAAAATCAGGTAAAACTTTATGATACATTAAAACAGGAATACCTCTTTTGGGGGAAATCATGACAGATAACCAAACAAAAAAAGCTGCTACAATAGCAATTAAAGCATATATCATCGAAGCTCAGATTTAAAATTCCCCTGATTAATCTCGTGTAGTTTAATGTATTTGACCGTCGTGCTAACCGCTTGCCCGAAAGACCAGACGAAACCGCGGTAGCCATTCAGAAAATTTAACCTGACCAGGTATTCAATTAGAAACTTTACAGGAAACTTGGCCATTATTTTTACAATAGACACCTTTTTATCGGCTTTATGTAATTCAACGGCTCCTTTGGTAGTGTAGTTATTTATTTTGTTCAGGTAATCGCTCACATCGGCATAGCTATTATGCAAAACGTGGTTTTTCAGCTTACCCCTTTTTCCGTTCAATACAACATCTTCATGAATCTCGCGGTCGTTATAATAGCCGTGTTTCCTGTTAAATAGCCGAAGGTGAGGCATTTTGTATTCACGCCCGTAGCGCAAGGGTTTTCCCAGAAAAATTAAGGTGTTCGGAATCATGAAACCCTCATACCCGGGGTTCTGAAAGGCTTCCAGAATTTCTTCTCTTAATTCATCGCTCACAACTTCGTCCGAGTCTACAATAAAAACCCAGTCGTGTTTAGCCATCGAAACCGCATAAGATTTTTGTTTGCCAAAACTATCAAATTTTCGGTAAATAAAATTTGCCTGATACTTTCTGGCAATTTCTTCAGTTCCGTCGGTACTTCCACAGTCTAAAACGAGTAATTCGTCGGCCCAGTCAACAACAGATTTTAATACGCCATCTAATGTTCTGGTATTATTCAGGGTAAGTGTAATAATTGAAATCGGAATTTTATTAATATTCTTTTGCATATCTCTCAAGTACATTAAATTAAATATAGGTTCGTATTATTTCATGTGTGGAAATACACAGCAAACTTATCTATTCATGTAATGTATGATAGTGCGGATATAAACTCATAAGCCTGACCTTTGTCAGTAATAACAAGGCATACAAAGCCGTAGGTGGTTAAACCACCAAGCATGATGTTAATGCCTTATAGGTGCCGATAAAGACAGGAATCAATAACTGCTTAAGACTGGCAGTTAAACAATAATTGTACAGATAAACTTACGGGTTGATTGAAATACCGGTTCCGTCTGGAACGCATAGGCGGAGATAAATGCCCCTCTCGAGGAGTGGGGGTAATTAAGAGTAAATTCTTCATTTTTTGTTTAAATAATAGGTATAGTAATAATCCAGTAACAAATTTAATTAACAGAAGCTAATTCAAAAAATAAAAAAAATTAATTATTAATTAATAATAGCCAAATGCTAAAAAATCGTTAAAACAGGCACTTTAAAATAATTGAGAATACGACTGTAAGGGGATAAAAACCTCATTTAAGGGTACTGAAAATTCATGCTGGCTTTATGTTTAACGAGAATATATGCTACCCTTGAGCCGATGTTTATATTATAAAAAAAGCAGTAGTAAAAGTTACTCACTACTGCCAATGAAATGCTATTTATATGTAGTCAGACAGTGTCTGGTTCATCCTCGTAAAAATCTTCGTCAGTGTTATAAGTTCTGGGGTCTGCCTGTTGTCGGGTGTCTTCCAGTCGATTATAGTAACGGTCGTTGTCATAATACCGGCGGTTTCGGTTGTCCTCATTATAACGTCTGTCTCTGTCGTCATAATAATCTCTTCGGTCATCATAATATCTACGTTCGCGTTCACGATAGTAGTGGTCGTCACTCCAACAGTGGCAGCGGTCATTACAGTCGTATCCGCGGCGGTGATAATGACGCCAGCCTCGCCCACCTCCGATAATAATAGGTGGCGGAACAATATATACTCGTGGCCTGTAACCCCACGAAAAGCCAATAGCTGGCGGAGGTACAACAATTCTTGGAACAATTACACGTGGCACAACCCGTACATAAGGGCGGGGTGGAGCGTATCGATACCTGTATCCGCGGCGTTGGGCATTGGCTTCGGTAACGAAAATCATGCAAAACAAAATAAGAATGGCAAAGATGTTACGTTTCATAATTTCGTTCATTTTTGTTAATGATGCGTTTATACATACAATGGTTGCATAAAACGTAATTTTTAATCAAGACAAACGAAACCCTGTTTACCCCTATGCCACGCATAATTTTAGTTGAGGCGGGTAACCAAAGCTATATATTGAGCCAGTAGGTCATTTTTAAAATTAAGGCTCTGTTTTTAGGAGCCCAGGCGTTTACATAATACCTGCTGATATTCTCGGCAAAATAATTGTCGGTATATACCAGAAAAACATCGCTCACAGGGCGGAAACGCCATTGCAAACGGGAATTAATATTGATGTTGTTAGTTTGTGTATTATATTGAAAAAAAGTGCTGAAAAACAAGCTTTTTGACATCGCAAGCTCTGCTCTGGGGCCTAATAGCCAGTATTTTACGCTATTGTATGGCTGTGGTAAATCAATTCTGGTATAGTTGCAGTCAAGCGTAAGAACACCGTAGGGCTGAAAACGATACGCTATGCTGCTTTCCAATATATCGGCTTTACCATTAAAGTACTTACCGGTACTGAAATCAAAAGAGCCTGTCAGGGTGTATCGCCGGCTACTGCTGTACCCTATATTAAAGAATTTTGATTTGTAATCGCCTATGGGTAGTTCTACTACATTTTTATAGGTGTCGGGGTTGGGGTTATCGCTGGCATTGGTTGGGTCAAATGCACCAAACAAATGGGTGAAACTCCAGCTATATGCGATGTAGGCTTCATCACCAGCAGGACTATTGGCAAAAGCAAAAACATTTGACTCACTATCGAGCAGATTCCCTTTTAAATCAAACACATCTTTGCCTTCAGTTCCAACGCCATAGGCATTAATGTATTTCGCAATTTGAGCTGATTTAGGGTTTAATACGATGTTGGCGGGACGATAAATCTGCCATATACCTGTACGCGGCACAAAGCCAATATCAGCGCGGTAGTTTTCGCCAATACGCTGTACACCAAAGTTAAGGTCAATGTTGGGGTGATGGTAGCCCATAAAATGCGCGGCACTACCAGCATCTTTTTTTCCATCAGGCGAAAAAGACTCGTGGTAATAGGTCTCAACCTCAAAGCGGCTGTCTTTTGAATAATAATTAAATTCTAACCCTCCTACTCTATTGTAACGCCTGTAATTTTGTGTTTGCTGTTCGGTTAAATTGCCGAAAATATTTTCTTTATCGGTAAAAATAGCACCAATGGTTGAGCGAGTGAATATTTTGCGTTGAATAGTAGCTACCGAATAGTTAGCCGCAGGCAAATAATTATTGTTACCAAAATCGACGCGTCTGGTTTGCATATTCATGAGCCCAACGCGCCATTTGTCGTTGAGTTTACCGCTTAAACGAGCCCCTGCCAGAATAGGAACCTGTTGGTTAAGACCTGTATTGGGGTTACGGGTGATACCAATCCGGCGTGAGAAAAACGGGCGGGTATCGGGGAAACCGAAAGTGCCGAAAAGGTCGTTGTTTTCGAGGAAAAACTGCCTTCTTTCAGGAAAAAACAACTCAAAACGGCTCAGGTTGGTAACTTGTTTGTCTACCTCAACCTGAGAGAAATCAGGGTTTATTGTTAAATCAAGATTCAACGAGGGTGTAACAGCCACTTTGGCATCCAGCCCGATGCCTTTCGGATACGCCGAAGTAGCACCTAAAGGGCTAAGGTCATCTTCGTTTCTGGGGAAATCCTTCTGGGTGGCTAACGACACATAAGGAATCACAGAGATGTTGGCTCCGGGCTTGGGTGGGGTTTCGTCCCACACCATCAGGCCAGTATAAGCCAGATTACTAGGGGCAAAGTTACGAGGCACCGGACTCCAGCTTGATTGCTCGTTGCGTTTCATAACGGTTCTTGTAAAGTTTACCCGCCAAGTGTTTTCACCCTCGGTTACTTTATAACGAATAGTTTTAAAAGGAATAGCCATTTCAACTACCCAATAATCGTCGTGGTTCTTTACGTGCGAATACCACTTGTTGTCCCAGTAGTTAGAAATCTCGCCGCCGTTAAAAAGTAGCCCCTCGCGTTGTACACCGTAAGGATTCACCACAAACTGAAAAGCATTGAGGCGGTCTTTGAAGGTGTCGAGGTTCAGAATAAACACATCGCTGGTACCCGGTTCAAAGTCTCTTTTTAAAGAGGCAACCGTATAACTGTTTCTTGGCTGGTAGCAAATAGCCCCAACATAAATAAAGTTATTATCAAAAGCCACCCGAACTTCTGTTTGTAGCTTTGCAAAGGAAGAGTCGTAAGGGCGGTTCAGGAAAAAATCTTTACTGATGTCGGCGGTTTTCCATACGTCTTCGTCCAGAACGCCGTCTAGCTTAATGGGAGTCGCAGATTTTTTAATGTGGATAACGTACTTTTCTTCGTTTGAGGTTTTGTTGTCTTGTGCTAATAGTGCGCTTAATGCACATAGGCATAAACCTATGGCTGCGTATAGTTTTTTCATAAAACAGTTAATAATACGGATAATACTTTTTATACATGAGTACAGGCAAAAAAGTTGCAGTTTATCCGAAAAAATTATGATACTACGTTCTGTGGTGTGCCTTTCTGATAAGCCCTGATATTTTCGATGGTGCCTTTGAGTAAGGCTTGGCGGGCATCAACTCCTGCCCATGCAATATGTGGCGTAATAATACAGTTTTTGGCAGTCAGAAGCGGATTATCGGCTGCCGGAGGTTCGCTCGACAAAACATCAAGCCCCGCCCCTGCAATTGCAGCTGTATTGAGAGCCTCGGCCAGTTCAGCTTCATTAATTAATCCGCCGCGAGAGGTATTAATTAATATAGCCGATGGTTTCATAAGTGCTAGGGCCTGTTTATTAATAAAGCCCTGATTCTCGGCTGTCAGGGGGCAATGCAAAGTAACAAAATCACTTTTTTTCAAGAGTTTATCTACTTCACAAAGTTCTACGCCTTCCATTCCGCCACTGTTTAGGTTTCTTTTATTAGCCAGAATCTTCATGCCGAACCCTAGCCCTATGTTTGCTACTTTTTTACCAATATCGCCCAGCCCGATAATACCTAAAGTTTTACCTTCGAGTTCTGTCAGGGGTGATAAATAAAAACACCAGTCGGCCGAAGAAGGCCACGTTTGAGCAATATTATGCGCGTGTGCAGCTACTTTATTGGTAAAGCTTAATATTAACGAAAACACCAGTTGCGCTACTGAAGCAGAGCTATACCCACGAACATTAGTAACAATAATACCTTGCTCTTTGGCGGCTGCTACATCAATAATATTATAACCGGTGGCCGTAACGCCAATGTATTTCAGCTTAGGTAGCTGGCTGATAAGCTCACGGTTCAGCGGGCATTTGTTGGTCAATATCACTTCGGCATCTTTAGCGCGCTCAATAATTTGTTCTTTGGGCGTGCGGTCATAAAGTGTTACTTCGCCTAAAGTATGAAGTGCCGATAAATCAAGGTCTTCTAGGATATTAACAGTGTATGCGTCAAGATAAACAATTTTCATGGTATAAATATTTAAGCGTTAAATAGTAGGTAAAACCGGTCTGTAAACCTAAGTAAGCAAATTCAAGATGTCTTCTTTCGACAACGACTTAACGAAGGTTTCTTCGGTAGTAATCAGGTTATCGAATAGCTTTCTTTTGTTTTGTTGTAAAGCCAGAATTTTTTCTTCTACCGAATTACGGGTAATAAACTTATAAGTGAAAACGGTATTCTGTTGCCCTATTCTATGGGCGCGGTCAACGGCTTGGGCCTCAATTGCCGGATTCCACCAGGGGTCTAACAGAAAAACATATTCGGCAGCCGTAAGGTTTAAGCCTAAGCCTCCGGCCTTTAACGAAATCAGAAAAATCTTGATGTTTTTATCTGTCTGAAAAATATCGACCTGCTCTTGTCGGTTAGCCGTAGAGCCATCCAGATAGCAGTAAGGAATGTGGTGTTCGTCGAGATAATTTCTGAAAAAGGCCAGATGCTTTACAAACTGGCTGAACACCAGCACCTTGTGGTCTTCTTCGATAATGGTTTCAAGCCTTTGCAAAACCTCTTCGTCTTTACCCGAATTCCCCTCATAATTCTCATCAATCATGACCGGATGATTCGCCAGTTGCCGGAGTTTGGTTAAGCCTTGTAACACTACCATCTGTGATTTACCGAGGCCGTCTTGCTCTATCTGTTCCAGAATAATGTTTCTGTAATAAGATTTTGCTTCTTCGTAGGTTTTTTCCTGCTCTTCGGTCATGTCGCAGTAATGCACACTTTCTACTTTAGGGGGTAGTTCGGTAGCTACCTGCGACTTATGCCTGCGTAGCATAAAAGGCTTGATGAGGTTATATAGATGACGTATCTGTTTTTCGTCCTGATGTTTTTCAATCGGAATCTGGTATTCGTTTCTAAAAAAACTCTGTGTACCCAGTAAACCTGGGTTAATGAAGGTCATCTGAGTCCATAAGTCCATGGTGCTGTTTTCCAGCGGCGTACCCGTCAGTATCAAACGATTTGCACTATTAAGTTGCATAACCGCTCTGGAAATATGCGATGTCGGGTTTTTAATAGACTGCGACTCATCCAGAATAACATAATTGAAACGGTAATCTTTAATGAAATCAATATCGAGCCTGACAATACCGTACGAAGTCAGAATTAAATCATAGTTATTAAATTGCTCGGTGTTTTTTTCCCGATAGGTACCTGTATAAACAAAGGCTTTCAGATCTGGGGTAAACTTCTCGATTTCTTTCAGCCAGTTGTACACCAGCGAGGTAGGCATAATTAACAAGCTAGGGTTTTGCGCCAGTCCGGTTTCTTTCTGAGATTGTAAAAAGGCGAGCGTCTGAATGGTTTTACCCAAACCCATGTCATCGGCGAGGCATCCGCCAAATTTGTATTCCGACAAAAACCTCAGCCAGTCGTAGCCTGCTTTCTGGTAAGGCCGTAAGGTTGCCAGTAAACCTTTGGGCGATTCGTACTGGTTAATTTTCTCAAAATCGCGGAGTCTTTCTAGTTTTCTGGTCATTACCGAATGCGCCAGCCCCTCGTCGGTCAAGTCCTGTACCAGAACCAGATGGTGCTTTTTCAGAATAATATCATCTTCGTCGGTTTTCTCAACAAAACTGAAAAGCTCCGAATACCTTGTAAACCATTCTTCAGGAATAACCGCAATCTGGCCATTGGGTAGAATAAACTCACGTTTATTAGCCATAATCAGGTTCCTGAGTTTCAGGAAGGGGATTTCAAATTCGCCAAAACGAACCTTTGCCTGAATATCGAACCAATCGTTTTTTTCTTCAATATTAATTTCGATAGAAGAATAACCCAAAAAATATTGTTTCTGGTTAAAACTGCCTGAATCCTGCCTTACTTCAAAATTGTTTTCTTCTAAAGCGTTAGCGTTTTTTTGCAGCCATGAAAAAGCCGGCGCTTTGGGTAACGAAACACGCCCGTGGCGGAGGTCAAGCCCCCAGCCTCTGAGCAGATTTATCTGGCTACGTTCATAAGCTAAATCTCGTTTTACTTTATGAAAAATCCAGTCAGTACCATTTTTTTCTACGTTTACGTAAGCCTCGGCCGAGAAACTATCAAACCGGAAAGTGTACGTACCGTACTGAAACGCCAGATCGAAAACTATCTTGGTGTCTTTTTCTTCTTTTTCTTCTTCCTCCTGCTCAAAAAGGCTTGCCATTGCTTTGGCGGGGCTTGTTGCCATTTCTGAGATTGTCAGGAGTGGTTTTGAAGGGTGTTTCTCGAATTTTATGTCAAAACCTTGCGCAAAAACATCAAACTGTGCTATTAACGGCGCAATAAATTTCTGATAGTAGGTGTCTTCAATATTACGAGGAATAATAATGTGGTTTTTGTTCAGAAAAGGGCGTAGCTTTTTACCATCGACGTTTTTTTCAAAATGGTAAAGTTTGTTATCGACCAGTAGCCATGCGGGGTCGTCCGATAAAATGCTGGCATTCTTAAACTGAAACTGAACGCGCTCGCCAGCACATTTAATGGTCGGAAAATAATGGGTGTTTTCTTCGTTTCTGATAAAATTAAAGAATACCCTTGCCCCTTCTTCAATCATTCTGATAGGTTTCCATGTGGGGTCGCCATCAGTACCCATAACAAAAACCTGTTTAGCCAGAAGTTTTTCCAGAATTTGTGCGCGGTGTTTTTCTATATACCCATGAATGGTTTCCTGTAAGAGTTTATCGCCTTTGTCGGAATCAAAAACTTTCAGGAAGAAATCGAGCGGGCTAATTTTTCGGGTATTGAATTTTTTCAGAACGGCTTCTTGCTGAATGGCATCAATAAGTTTTACTAATTCAAAATCGGTGGCATCTAAACGTTCTGAAAACTCTCGTATATTTTTTGAAGAAATATTCTGATTTAGTAGCGTAAGCTCGCCTTTTCCATTAAGTTGAACAATGAAGGACTCAAACAAGAACCCCAGGTATTCATGCTCAAATAATGAATAAACGATTTGAAATGGTTGTTGGGTAGATACTTTCATGTTTACAAAATATGAAGCCCTGCCAGTAGGATGTTTAGGAGAAACTTTTCTTATCTGTATCATGGCCTAGATTTTACTCCTTGTACAAACTACAAAAATGATGAGAGATTAACTGATTTGCAAGTAAACTATAATAATAAAAAATGTAGCAACACGATGACTCGTGCTGCTACGGGTAAAGGGAAGAAAGATGAGGTTGTTTCTTAAATACCTGTATAGTTGAACGGCGATATGCGACGAAGCTCGTATTTAACTTTTTCGCTTACATCAAGCGTATCGATAAACTCCTTTATTTTCTTTTCCGTGATTTTTTCGTTCGTACGGGTCAGCGATTTAAGGGCCTCATAGGGTTTCGGAAAGCCTTCTCTTCTTAAAATAGTCTGAATACCTTCTGCCACTACCGCCCAGTTTTCTTCCAGGTGGTGGTCAATGGCATCTTTGTTCAGCTCTAGTTTGTCCAGACCTTTCAGTAACGATTTAAGCGCAATAACGGTATGTGCCACAGGCACGCCCAGATTTCTTAAAACTGTTGAGTCGGTCAGGTCTCTTTGCAGACGAGAGATAGGCAACTTAGCCGAAAAATGTTCAAAAAGTGCATTTGCTACGCCTAGGTTTCCTTCGGCGTTTTCAAAATCAATGGGGTTTACTTTGTGTGGCATGGCCGATGAGCCTATTTCTCCGGCTTTGATTTTCTGTTTGAAATAACTCATCGAAACGTAAGTCCAGACATCGCGTGAGAAGTCAATCAGAATATTGTTCAGCCTTTTCAGGTTATCGCTCAATGCCGCCAGCATATCGTAGTGTTCAATCTGGGTTGTTTTCTGGCTTCTGAATAAACCTAACTGTTTATTTACGAAGTTGTTACCAAACAAAACCCAGTCTGACTGTGGATAAGCCACATGGTGGGCATTAAAGTTACCAGTGGCACCCCCAAACTTTGCCGAGTAAGGAATGGCCGTAAGAAGCTCAAGTTGTTTTTCGAGACGCTCACAAAAAACAAGGATTTCTTTGCCCAGACGCGTTGGCGAAGCGGGCTGGCCGTGTGTATGTGCCAGCAACGAAATATCCTGCCACTGTTCTGCTAAAGTATGTAGTTTTTCAAGAACCTGAGCAAAAATCGGCAATACGTTGTCGGTCATGGCCTCTTTCAGCGAAAGCGGAATAGCTGTATTGTTAATATCCTGCGAGGTAAGGCCAAAATGAATAAACTCGGCATAAGGGGCTACATCGAGCTTCTCGAATACTTCTTTAATGAAATATTCAACGGCTTTTACATCGTGGTTGGTTGTTTTTTCAATTTCCTTGATTTTAAGGGCATCTTCTTCCGAAAAGTTCTGATAAATAGCTCTTAAATCTTTGTAAAGGTTTTTCGGAAAGTTTTCTAACTGCGGTAATGGGAGTTCGACCAACGCAATAAAATATTCAATCTCAATCCGAACACGATAATGAATTAAACCAAATTCTGAAAAATATTTCGCTAGGTCTTCCACCTGACGGCGATAACGACCATCGACAGGAGAAATAGCAGAAAGAGTTGTTAAAATCATATATAGTAAATTTAAAGTGTAGCCAGTGATAGTATGGCGAAGATTTCAAAAATCACGTTTATAGCTACATCAATAGTAAGTCGATTTATGTTTTTTCTCCGAAAAAAACATTCCGTTGAAAAATAAACTGAAGCACAAAAACAGGCATGAAGCATTTGTGGCTGAGCGGGGTAACACCGCCCCCGAACGGGCATTTATATGCCAACCGAAAATTGCCAGACACACCATTGGTTTATCAGGTTAGCTTACGGTTGCCTGCGTTTTGTTTTATCAATTGCAAATTTAGTGCTTTAATGCCAATGGATTAGTTGTTCTATCAAAAAAAAAATTAAATTGCTTCACTTTTCAACCTAAACCAACAAAACCTCTCAATGCAAACTTCTAATTTTATTGGCGAGTTAATAGGCACACTCGTACTTATTCTTCTTGGCAATGGTGTAGTTGCCAACGTTTTACTAAAAGGCTCAAAAGGTGAAAATGCTGGCTGGATAGTTATTACAGCCGGCTGGGCATTTGCCGTGATGTCGGGTATTTTTGTGGCACAGAAATTCGGCAGTGAGGCCGCACAACTGAATCCGGCCGTTACGGTAGCAATGGCCGTAAAAACCGGCGACTGGTCAAATGTGGGCCCTTTTATTCTGGCACAACTCATCGGGGCCTTTTTAGGAGCAGTACTGGTATGGCTGGTTTACCTGCCTCATTGGAGCATAACCGAAGACAAAGGCGCAAAGTTAGGAATATTTGCTACGGCTCCGGCTATTCGTCATACTACGGGTAACATTCTGGCAGAAATAATAGGTACTATTGTGCTTGTGGTGGCGTCGTCGTCGTTTTATAGTACGCCCCAATCGGGTTCAGGCCCGTTGTTAGTAGGTTTTCTGGTGTGGTCAATCGGGTTGTCGCTAGGTGGCCCAACAGGCTATGCTATTAATCCGGCGCGCGACTTAGGCCCTCGTTTAGCCCATGCCATTCTGCCCATTTCTGGTAAAGGTGCTAATGACTGGAACTACGCTTGGATACCCGTTATCGGGCCTATAATAGGTGGCGTAATTGCTGCTTTTATTCTGAATGCTTTTCATGTATAAACCGAGGCGGAGGCAATAAAATAATTTATCTGGCTTTATTGATTTGATTATAAACTTTTCTTGAGTATATTCGTTTAGATAGAAACAGTTCTTACAAAACAGAAGTGTTTTATTTAATTTTAATAAACCAAAATCATTCGGGAAATGATATTGGAATATCCAACAACCCAGCAATCAAGAATTGATTTACGGGAACTCAAGGAGCTTGTTCGGCACGGCGAAAACAAGCATATAGAGTTTAAGCTCAAGACTAACCATCCAGAGAAAATTATCCGTGAAGTAGTTGCTTTCGCTAATTCTGACGGTGGGCGGCTTATTATTGGTGTCGGCGATGATAAAAGCATTAAAGGGCTTAAATTTGCCGATGAAGATGAGTTTATTCTGCGCCGCGCTATTGAACGGAATATTTACCCTGCTATTGATTACGACGTAAAACATGTAATGGTTGAAGGCGAAAGAGAAGTGCTGGTGTTTAATATTCCGAAAAGCCCCTATAAACCCCACTATGTTGACCTTGATGGCATCATAGAAAACAGAAAGGCTTATGTGCGCGTTGAAGACCGCTCGGTTCAGGCCAGCCGCGAAATGCGCGAGATTCTGAAAGGAGAACGAAAAGCCCAGAATATCAGGTTCAGGTATGGCGACAAAGAAAGAACCTTAATGAAGTATCTGGCCGATAACGAACGAATCACCGTTGATACTTATGCAAGTATTGCGAATATTCCAAGAAAAATAGCTTCACGCACATTAGTTGTACTAGTGTTGGCCAATGTTATTAAGGTGCAGCCCCACGAAGTGCAAGATTTTTTCATAGCAGCATAACAAAATATTTTACAAAGCCGGAAATACACATTCCGGCTTTATTTATGATTTAACCCTGGCTTTATTTAGTAGTAAACCCTGCCGACAAACACCACTAAAACAGTACGATTTGGGGCTAAAACCATTAATTCTGCGGCTAAACGAAAAAAAATAACAGAAATAATAAGAATTAGTATAATTTTTATCAAAGAATACAACAAGTTCGGAATCAATTTCATAACTTTGCAGTCCGAAAAAATGCGGACATTTAAAAGTATTCATAAAATTCTGGATTGCGCGATAACTATCTGATACTAAGTGTAATCAAACAAGTGGTCAAAAAATGGCGAAAAAAGAAAAAACAGGAATTGAGATTCTTGAAAGTGCAGAAACTTTAAAACAAGAGTTTGGAAAAGCAGAAAATTTCTTAAAGAAGAATCAAACATTGTTAGTCTACGTTGGTGGTGGAATTCTGGCAATTATATTAGGTATTGTTGGATATAATTACTGGACAAAATCACAAAACGACGAAGCACAGGCTGCCATGTTCAATTCGGTATATGCTTTTGAGTCAGATTCTTTGAAACAAGCATTGAACGGTACTGGTGGTAACGAAGGGCTATTGAAAATAGCTGACGAGTTCGGTGCAACCGATGCAGGTAATCTGGCAAACTTCTACTCAGGGGTAGCTTTAATGAAACAAGGTAAGTTCGACGAAGCAATTGAACACCTGAAAAACTTCAGCTCAAGCGATTTACTCGTACAAGGCCGTGCTTACGCTTTGATTGGTGATGCCTACATGGAAAAAAAGAATACCGAAGAAGCCATCACTTATTATAAAAAAGCGGCTGACTACAAACCTAACAAATTCTTTACGCCAACGTATTTAATGAAGTTAGCAACAGCTTACGAAACTATTAAAGACAACAAGTCAGCATTAGATGCCTATAACCAGATTCTGGAGAAATTCCCTGAGTCAACAGAAGTAACTAATGCGAAGAGATACAAGTCCAAACTCGAAGGCATCGTCGGCGAGTAAAATTTGGTTATACATTGAAAATAATCAAAGGGATAAGCCGAATAAGGTTTGTCCCTTTTTTAATAATAAGTCAGCCTACTTGGTAATTTAACAGAATATGTCATCAGCCAATAAAAATCTTAGTGTATTCAGTACCACAGGTTTGCCCGATGTAAGCCAGAAAAAATTTGCCATTGTTGTGGCCGAATGGAACAGCGAAGTAACCGAGGCTCTTTTTGACGGCGCATACCAGACCCTACTAGCACACGGTGCAAAAGCCGAAAACATTATCAGAGCAAATGTGCCGGGCAGTTTTGAATTAAGTTTTGGGTCGCAGGTCTATGCCCAGAAAACCGACATCGACGCCGTGATAGCCATTGGTTGTGTGATTCAAGGCGAAACAAAGCATAACGATTATATTAACCATGCCGTTGCCGGCGGATTAACACAAGTAGCGTTAAAATATAACAAGCCAGTTATTTTTGGGGTGTTAACGCCTAATAACCAGCAGCAGGCACTTGACCGCGCCGGTGGAATACACGGCAACAAAGGCGATGAAGCCGCCATTACGGCTATTAAAATGCTGGCATTACAATAAACCGGTGTTAAGCCTATGCCTCAGATAATACTCGAAACACCCATAGCTGCACCAATAGAAGTGTGTTATGATTTGGCTCTGAGTGTTGATTTGCACCAGCTTTCAACAGCGCACACACACGAACATATTGTGGCAGGGGTAAAGCAGGGTATTATGCAATTGGGTGATACCGTTACATGGCGCGCCAGACACTTTGGTATCTGGTTACAGCTAACCAGTAAAATTACAGCAGCACATAGGCCCACATACTTTGTTGACCAAATGGAGAAAGGCCCTTTTAGTGCATTAAGGCATGAGCATTACTTTACTGAAACACAACAGGGCGTTTTAATGAAAGATGTTTTCATGTTCAGGTCGCCGTTCGGAATCTTAGGAAAAATAGTAGACAGCTTAATACTCGAAAATTACCTGAAAAGGTTTTTGGCAGAAAGAAATGGGTATATAAAAGAAATAGCGGAGTCGGGTAGATGGAAAGAAATATTAAGCCATACACAAGATTAAATATTTTATTCATAGTAAAACCAGAACCACAAGAAAATGCAAGTTTGGAAATTTGGCGGTACTTCCGTAGGGAAACCGGAGCGTATGCACTCTATTCGTAATCTGATTACAGAAGATGGTCAACGTAAAATTGTTGTATTATCGGCCCTGTCCGGCACAACAAATGCTCTTATCTCTATCGGCGAATCTCTGAAAGCTAATAATGATTCCGAAGCTATTGAAAAAATAGATTCCCTATATGCGCATTATCAGGCATTTATAAAAGACCTATACAAAACTCAGGAGGGTTACAATAACGGCCAAGCCATTGTTGACAAAGAGTTTAGTTTTATACGCTCGCTGGTAAATATCAAACCTTTTACCATTAAGCAGGATAAAGAAATTGTGGCAGAAGGCGAGTTGCTTTCTACCCAGATGTTTGAGGCATATTTGCGGGAAGAAGGCGTAAGCTCTACGCTCTTGCCAGCACTTGATTTTATGCTGATTGATGCCGACAACGAACCTGTGTTGAGTTTCACGGAAGAAAAACTTTCGGCTATGCTTTCGCAGTTGTCAGACACCCAGATATTCATTACTCAAGGGTTCATTTGCAGAAACCCACGTGGCGAAGTAGATAACCTTAAACGCGGTGGCTCCGATTATACGGCTTCGTTAATCGGTGGGGCTATCAGGGCCGAAGAAATACAAATCTGGACAGACATCGACGGAATGCACAACAATGACCCCCGCATTGTGAAAAGAACTTTTCCGGTTCGTGAATTAACATTTGAAGAAGCGGCAGAATTGGCTTATTTTGGTGCCAAAATTTTACATCCAAGTACTATTACCCCAGCAAAAATGAGAGGTGTGCCTGTGCGTTTGAAAAATACCATGGAGCCTAATGCTTATGGAACGCTTATAGCTCATAAAACCACCGAGTCTGAAATTAAAGCAATTGCGGCAAAAGATGGCATTACGGCTATTTATATTCACTCAACCCGTATGCTGAACGCCTACGGATTTCTGACCAAAGTGTTTGAAATCTTTGAGAAATACAAAACGCCTGTCGATATGATTACCACTTCTGAAGTTTCAGTAGCAGTAACTATCGATAACCCCGAGCATCTGGCAGATATTAGTGCCGCTCTAAGTCAGATTGCAGATTTGGAAGAGCATGACAGAAACCAGTCTATTATTTGTATTGTAGGTGACTTTAAAGCTGACAAAGCAGGGGTTGCATTAAAAGTAATAGAAGCCATGAAGGATATTCCAATCAGAATGATTGCCTATGGCGCATCTGAACACAATATTTCTTTACTGGTTGATACAAAAGATAAAAACGCAGCCTTGAATGCACTAAACGAAGGCTTATTTAAATTTGAGTAAAAGATATGTTACAACTAAATTATATTAAAGAAAATAAACAGGCAACTATTGACGGGCTTACGCGCAAATACTTTAAAAATGCCGAAGAAACCATCAATAATTTGCTGGATATTGACCAGAAACGTAGAGAAACACAGGCCGAACTGGACAACACTTTAGCTAAGTCAAATGCTTTGGCTAAAGAAATTGGGGGCTTAATGAAGGAAGGAAAAAAAGCAGAAGCCGAAACAGCCAAAGCCCAGACAGCCGAACTGAAAGCGCATTCAAAAAACCTTGAAGAAGTACTGAAAGGCTTTGAGAATGATTTATACGAAGTGCTGGTAACTATCCCGAATTTACCTCATGCCAGTGTACCAGAAGGGCGCACCCCCGAAGAAAACCTGAATGTGTTTGAAGCAGGCACAATTCCGGCCTTGCCCGAAAACGCACAGCCACACTGGGAGTTAATCAAGCAATATAACATTATTGATTTCGACTTAGGTAATAAAATTACAGGTGCGGGTTTTCCGGTATATAAAGGTAAAGGTGCCAGAATTCAGCGTGCCATGATTAACTTCTTTCTTGATGAAGCATTGGCCGCAGGTTATGGCGAAATTCAACCTCCGATTCTCATTAATAAGGATTCTGGTTTTGGTACGGGGCAGTTACCTGATAAAGAAGGACAAATGTACCATGCCACAGCCGATGATTTATACCTGATTCCGACGGCTGAGGTTCCTATTACAAATATCTATCGTGATGTAATTCTCAACGAAAACGAATTGCCCCTTAAAAATGTAGGTTATACGCCATGTTTTCGCCGTGAAGCAGGTAGCTGGGGCGCACATGTAAGAGGGCTGAATCGCCTGCACCAGTTCGATAAAGTAGAAATTGTGCAGATACGTAAACCAGAAGAATCGTATCAGGCTCTTGACGAAATGGTAGAACACGTAAAAGGCTTGCTTAACAAGCTCGAATTACCATACCGTATTCTGCGTTTATGCGGAGGAGATATGAGCTTTACTTCTGCCCTTACCTATGACTTTGAGGTATATTCTGCCGCTCAAAAAAGATGGCTCGAATGTAGTTCAGTATCAAATTTTGAATCTTATCAGGCTAACCGTCTGAAACTAAGATATAAAGCCGACGGTAAAACACAGTTATTGCATACGCTTAATGGTTCGGCTCTGGCATTGCCACGTATTCTGGCTGCTATTCTGGAGAACAATCAAACGCCTGAGGGTATCAGAGTGCCTCAAGCACTGGTGCCATACTGCGGTTTTGATATAATTAACTAGTATCTGTACAGGCTAAATAAAAAATGCGAGGCCGAAAACCTCGCATTTTTTATTTATGATGCTTGCTTAATTACAACCACCTATCTGTGCCGTAAATACTGTTCCGGCATCGGCCTTGAAATTAGGTAGTAGCATAATTGATTTCTCTGACTGATACATGATGTTTGTGTTTTTAGGAATAAAATCATCCTGAATAGTATTGGTAGCCGAAATACCGTTACTGGCAACTACACGGCTAAAAACACCATTATAATTGGAAGTAATGGTTTCAGTATCTGAGCAGAAAGTTTTAAATACCCTTACGTCATCAATAGCCCACCCTGCCGGATTAGCTCCGTCGTCCGAGTCAATATGGAAAGTAATTCTGATGGTTTTTCCTGCAAATTCGCTAATATCGGCTCTATAAATGCCCCATCCTGCCGACTCCTCTATTGTACTCGTTCCGAAAACATCCCTCATCGTTGCCCCTGCCCATTGCCACACTCGTTTAGAAGCAACTAAAGGGGCCACTCCTGATACATCCTGTACTTCTACATAGGCGTGGTCGGCAAAAGCACCCTCTAACTGGAATTTCTGCGCCCACGTCAGGTAAATTTTCTTTGTTTCCAGATTCGCCAGAGAAATATTCGGCGAAATAAGATTACTATTTGCTTTTGAACTGTAAGACCCCGTTAGGTTGGTTTTCCAACAATTCACACCGCTGTTACTTGTGTTGATAGGGGCAAACGTTGGCGTGCCTCTATTCCAGTCGTCTACCGAGCCAGTATGCGTAAAACCTCCATTATTGCTCTCAAAATCGTTAAAATAGATATTGGTTAAAGTACCTGCAATATCGTCCTGCTGTTGTATTTCCAGACCCCAGCTAATAAGGGTTCCGCCGTTATTATTGGTGTCGTCATCAATGGTTAAAGTCCAGGTTCCGTTCGAAAGCTGGCCTTTGAACCACTCAAGCCGATAATTATATTCTGGCTGAAATATAAAATTATTGACAGATGGGTAAATACCTATCGGAATACCCGCATCATCATCCAGTTTCAGATTCATTGTTTTCAGGTTTTCGCCAACATTGGTTGAGATATCCGTTAATAAACCAACCGTATTGCCAGCTGGCGACGTAAGCCTGATGTCGAGGTCTTCGATTCTATCGTGCGTGAGGTTAATAACTACCCTTATTTTTTCAATCCGCTTGGTGTCGTTTACTACCAGCGACGAAGTAGTAGTGCTTACCGTGGTCGGAATGGTCTTAGGAACATCCGAACTCGTGTAATTGGCAAAATTAGTATTGTTAGCAGGCAAAACGCTGATAATCAGATGATAAGTGCCAAAACTTACGTTGTCGCCAGTACCTACAAAAATACTGTAAGTGCCTGCGTCCTTAACGGTCATAAAGAAACTTTCGGAGTTGGGCGAAACGTTGCTGGGGTCGTTTGCGGTAAGAATAAAATTATCAAAATAGCCTAAGCCAATTTGTCCGTTCCAAGTGGTTGCATCTCTTTCGGGGTCATTGTCTAGCCCTAAAAAAACGGTATCTCCGGCATTAAGTGAAATAGAGAAAAAATCATAATCATTCACCGACGATACATTACCGGAAATCCAGCCGGAAGCAGGTATGACTTGCCCGGGGGCTGTATTGTTGTCTTCGGTTTCTGCCACCAAGTTAGTTCCGGCACTTGATTGCAGACGAAAATACAACGAATAAGGCAGCATTTGCCCGCCCGTTGAGCTATGGGTAACTTTTATGTAATACGTACCTGTGGCGGGTATTATCGCACCTGCAATGCTCGACGAAGTTGCATCAAAATAGCCGTCATCATTGTCTGCCTCAATCACGCTTTCGCTGTTTGTAAGAATTTCCAGATAACTATCGGTGGTGAAGCCTGTGGCTGAAAAAGACGTTTGAGTAGCTACATACACACGGTCGTTCTGAGAAGCAGTAAAAGAGAAGTAATCGACGGCATCGCTCGAAAAAACAATGTTGCCTTTAATTTTTACATCGTTTCCTCCTAAGGCATTAGCCGTTGCAAGGCTATTGTTGGGTTCAATCTCTTCTTTTGAAACCATTGTACTGGTTAGCGGAGGCGGAAAACTAAGTGTTTTTGATTGATTAGAAACAAAAGAATTTGGTAGATAAGATGGGGCTTTAGCTGGTTTTACTCGTGGCAAAAATTTCTGAACTTTAAATACTTGAGTATTATCGCATGGCATCCCATTTTTTGCTAAAGTTATGTGGGTAACAAAAACACATAGCACACTTAAAAGCAAGCATTTTTTCATCGGGGTTTTGTAAGAATATATGAGTTAGAAAAGCAAAAACGTAGCTAATTTAATGGATAATTTTTGAGTTCCAGCTTTTTTTTGCAATATTTTACGAAAAATACAAGAGGCAATAAACCTGAAAGATTTATGGGTGCATCTGAAATATTTGACCCTTTTTTGAATAAAATAAAACAAAATTGCCCTATAAAAGTACAGAAAAAGCCATAACGGTATCTATACGTAACCCAAAATATGAAACCAAGTAGTAGGGGTTTTGTAGGCGTATTTATAGAGGTAAATGTGTATTAAAGTTTAAAAAACAAGTTTCCGACAATAATAATTGCATCGTTCTTAAACCCTGTTCTGGTTTTTTGTGTCATCATAAATAAAAGCCTGCTTATGCTTCAAAAGATACATAGTTTTTTGGCACACAAAACTCAAGCGAGTTTGCTTGGTTATATGTGCTTTGTGGCAATGGTGGCGGGGTCTTGCGATAAAGTAAGTTTGAGTGCCGTAAGTCCGGGAGGAATGGAAGAAAACCCGAACGATATTTTTTATACAACTAAAGAACCTATTACCGTAAATCCTACGGCCCTGAAAGGGCTTGAAACAGCCAGCCAGATTAGTATTATACAAGCACCTAAATATGGAGAGGCCAGATTTACCGACAATGGCCTGATTTACTACCGTTTTACGGCTAGTACGGCTGTTGGTAAAGATAACCTCATTTTAAGAGGAACCATACAAGGTGGCGCAACAGTGGATAAAGATGTACAGTTTAACATTGTGGCCTCTACTCAGGATTTACCCTGTTTTGCCGGAGCCATCGGCGACAAAATAGATATTGAAGCCTCAACAGCTACCGAGCTTGACATTACTGCCAACGATAAAACCTGTGCTACTATCAGCTCATTAAAAATCGAAATTGCACCGCAGCATGGTAAAGCAGTTGTGCAGGGGCAGAAAATAGTGTATACCCCCGACCAGAATTTTGTGGGTGCAGACACCCTTTTCTACCGTATTGGCATACCCAATACAAAAAATGCCGTTGCACCTGTCGAGCTATCTGTTATTGAGCCAAAAGCCTGTGCAACAGGTATAAAAGATGATGTGCTGAGCTTGGCTAATTATGTGCTAGGGTCTGATATAGCCATTGATGTTTTACAAAACGATGTCGTTTGCCCTTTATATAGCAAGGCAACACTAAAAATTATTGCACAACCTCAATACGGAAAAGTAAGCGTAGATACCACAAGTTTTGATAATCCGGTGTTGGTGTACCGCTCCGATAAAAATTTTACGGGTAACGATACATTCAGTTATGGTTTATACCGTGACGATACCCATTTTATTCAGGCTAAAGTTTCGGTCTCAATTAAACCATAATAAAGAACGTATTTCTATCTAAATAAAAACATAAGAATCTTTCGACTTGCTTACTGACGAAGAAGTATTTAAAGGCTGTTTAAAAAACGACCGCAAAGCCCAAGCGACTTTTTATCAACGATATAAAAGTCGTTTTTTTGGCGTTTGCTGGCGTTATGCTAATACGCGTGAAGATGCCGAAGATATTTTTCAGGAAGCACTCGTAAAGGCTTTCAGGCACATAAAAGAAGTAAGAGATGCCAAAGACGTATCGGCATGGGTAAGAAGAATCATTGTAAACACGGCTATCAGCCATTATAAAAAACAAGTAACTTTTGAAGATATAAGCGATTTATCGGACGAAGAGCTACTTGGGGTTGATGAGGGAGAAGATATTCTGACACAATTAAACAATAAAGAGTTAATGGAAATACTAAGTACTGTCTTGGCCGAACTCCCCAACGGAGCAAGAATGGTATTTAATATGTATGTGATGGAAGGATACACCCATCCTGAAATTGCAGCTCAATTAAAAATAGCCGAAGGAACATCAAAATCACAGTTGTTTTTTGCCAAGAAATACATTCAGGAAAAATTAAAAAAAAAGTTTTTTAGCACGGTAGCGTCAGTTAAATGACAATAGTTTGCATGAAAGTATATGAACAAACCTAAAGATAAAATAGAGGAGTTGTTTCAGAGCCATTCAGATGACTTTGACAAAATGCCTGACGATAAACTCTGGGAAACCATAGAGGCGCAACTTCCCCCAATTGCTCCGAAGCACATCTTTCTGCGTTGGAGCCTAGCCGCTGCTTTATTGCTGTTTTCATTAATAGGTTATTGGGTATATCAATCATTTACCCGACCCGACAAACCTGTTATGGGGCAGTCAGGCAAAGTGCCTGTAAAAACAGCCGAAAAATACGCCACAATTAATAGCCGTGAAGACGCAGAAAAAACAGCCGAAAAAACGAAAGGAAATACAAATAAAAACCAAACAGCAGGTGAGGCATATCAAGCGGCCGTGGTGATGCGACGCGATAAAAAAGAAGACAAAAGCAAAATATTAGCTGAGAGACAACCCAAAAAATCAGCCAATAGCCAGCAAATGACGAAGGATACCGCAGCCCCAAAATTATTTGCAGAGAATAAAGAACAGGCAGTAGCAGCAGAGGTGTATTCTCCAAAAAAAGCGAGCGTATCAGAGCGAGAGAATGATTTGACAAATGCGGTCCAGCTTACCGAAATACCTGTTATTCAGCAGGCCGACGGCCCCGACAACAGACTTGCCGAAGTAAACTATCTGGCCACAAAAGACAGGTATCACACAAACGGTATTCCTTTCAATACCCATATAGCTTATGAGCCAGTTTACCATCCTGAACCGGAGCCTTTCTTTAAAACACCCGCTGAATGGTATGTATCACTGACACCTTCTCTGAGTTATTATCGTGTTTTCTCTAATGTACTTATCAACCAGTTTAGCGGTGCCAGTAATGGCGGCCGAATAGGCTGGGCGATACAGGCCGGAGGCGTTTATCCATTAAAAATCAGACGTTTAAATTACCGAGTAGGGGTGAGCTATTTTTCGGCGCAGTCAAACTTTAAATACAGTGTAGTGAAAGGCAAACACGAACCCATCCGGTTAAATAACAATACTTTTGCCTATGGAGCCATAGAAAGCATGGAAACTGACTCAAAAAAATGGCAGGTTTTTGAACTTCAGAACGATTTACTTTTTGATATAAATCATAAACAACAAGCCGTAATAGGAGTAAAAGCAGGGAGCGATTTCTCGAAAAAACCTGTTTTTGATACCTATCTAGGTTATCGGTTCAGTAAGCCTGTTAACGCCCGTCAGGTAATATGGCTAGAAATGGCCTACGCTTACGCAATTAATGCGCAAAATTCTTCCAATCGGGCTTTCTCGTATCACATGGATAAATACAGCCTGCGTGTAGGGCTGAATTTCAGGTAGCACGCAACCGTACCAATGTTGCTATCAGATAAACTCATGGGCTTACAGCCATGGCATGGGTGTGGTACAAGTGGCAATATCTTTGAACGAAAAGCACGAAAATTTCATTATATTATTGAAAGAGTAGCAACTGCCAAAATAAACCACTGTAGGTTTGTTAAGGTATTTGCAAGTAAGAATTATTAAAACAAATAATATAATGGCTAATAAACCTATTCAGATAGATATTGTTTCAGACGTGGCTTGTCCGTGGTGCTATATTGGTAAAAAACACCTCGAAAAAGCACTTGAAGGAATGCCTGAGCAGAATTTTCAGGTTACATGGCACCCGTTTCAGTTAGACCCGACAATTCCGCAGGAGGGCCTCCCACGTGAAGAATACTTTGCCAATAAATTCGGAAGCCCTGAGCGTATTCAGCAAATGCACGAACGGGTAGAAGGAGTAGGCGCAAAAGCGGGCATTCAGTTTGAATTTGAAAAAATGCCCAAAGCAATTAATACCATTCCGTTACATAAATTGTTGCACGTAGCCAGAGAAGAAGGAACCCAGAATATGCTGGAAGAAAAACTTTTCAAAGCCTATTTTACCGAAGGTATCGATTTTTCAGAGAAAGAAAATATACTTGCTTTTATGGAAGATTTTGGCTGGCCTCGCGAAAAAACTGAAAGTATTCTGGCAGACGACCAGATTAGCTACTGGGTAACGCAGGAAATCAGGCATTTTCAGAGTTTAGGGGTATCGGGCGTTCCATTTTTTATCCTGAATAACAAATACGGGTTAAGTGGCGCACAACCTGCCGAAGTATTTCAGGAGGCACTAGCCAAAGTAGCAGAAGAGATGCAACCCGTAGAAGCAGCGGGCGATGCCTGTGAAATAGGCGGAGAAAACTGTTAAAACAGCATAGCATCAATAACAACAATAGCGGCTAGGTAACTGGCCGCTATTGTCGTTTAAAACAAGTTGTGGTAAGGGCTAAAGCAGAAATTTTTTGTAGGCTCATTTTTAGGTTTTGGGGATTATTGTTATAATTTTGAAAAAACGTTTGTTATAACTACAATGAATTTGACTAAAGCCATACAACGGAAAAGTGAAAATGTGTTAATTACTAATCTGGGCGACGAACTGGTAATGATGCATCTGGAAACCGGAAATTACATTACTTTAAATAATCTGGCCCGTGTCATCTGGGAAAAAATAGAAAATCCTGTTACGGCTGATGAACTGATAGCTTATCTGCTCTCAAAATATAATGTTTCAGAAACCCAATGTAAACACGAAACCTATAAGTTTCTTGATAGCCTTCAGGCACAGGGTTTACTTTTATAAGCACAGTAGTTGCTCTTGCTTCAATATAATCTAATCTGGCACACATGAGTTTAATTTTTGGTATTGTAAGATATGAAACCCATGCTGATGGGGATTTTTTTGAGGCAATGTATGAGCCTTTAAGAGATTTTCCTCAGGTTAGGTTTCATAAGGCTATTCAGCACGAAGCAGCTTTTGGCAAGCTATTGACCTTCGGTACACCCGAAGACACCTATGATGCACAGCCCGTTTACTTAAGTGAACCAAATATATTATTTGTTGCGCAGGGCCGGATTGATAATCGGGACGAGCTAAGCCAGAGTATAGGTGTAAAAGCCGACGCTCAGGTTGCTGATAGTTATTTTATCTTACAAGCCTACTTAAAATATGGCGAAGAAACCCAGCATAAACTAAAGGGTGACTGGAGTTTTGTTGCCTATCATTTTAATACAAAAGAGCTTTTCGTGGCTCGTGATACTATGGGCTATTCAGCCTTGTTTTTTTACAAAACCGATAAATACCTTGCCTTTAGTTCTTCTGTTAAGGCAATTCTGGCTTTGCCCGATTTCAAAAAAGAACTCAATGACGAGTATCTTATTTCATTGTTGAGTTTATGGAAAGTAAGAGAGAAGTTTTTGGGTGACGAAACCTTTTACAAGAATGTTTTTTCTCTGCAAATTGGCTTTGTACTCAAACTCAAAAACAGAGCGATAACAGTTAGCCAGTACTGGCCACCCGAAAACATAAAGGAAATCTACTACAAAAATAAACAGGATTACTCAGACCAAATGTCTGAACTGGTATACAAAGCCGTAAACAGGCGGCTAAGAAGTAATAAACCAGTGGCTTCCATGCTGAGCGGTGGGCTTGATAGCAGTATGGTAAGTTATGTAGCCGCAGACCTGCTCAAACAGCAGAATAAAACTCTTACTACCCTTAGCCATGTGCCTTTGTATAAAAACAATCTTTCAAACCATCCGATGGCTCAGAAACGAGTACTTGATGAAACCCCTTTTATCAGTGCTATTATTAAAGCAGCGGGTAATATTAACCCTCTGTACCTGACTTCTGAATCTGTTTCGCCTTGGCAGGGAAGCATCGAGATGCTTAATATCATAGATGGGTTTATTCATGGAGCCGGAAATGCCTATTGGATGCTAGACATCTACAAAACCGCTGCACAAGCTGGCTATGGCACATTGCTGACCGGCGAGGGAGGGAATGGCTCTACTTCTTTCGTTGGGCTTGATTATAAGCGGCCACATAGTGTTCGGCGATTCCTCAAAAAACCTGTTGAATACTTAAAAAGACAGGTAGCTAAGCCTCTTGTTCTGAAATACTTTAGTACGCTTTCTGTATTTAATACTTTTGAAAAATTTATTCTGGAAAGTTATTTGGCTACCTCGGCATTAGATAAATACAATGTCATGGATGAGGCCAGAAAAAAGAATCAGGTTTTTTTACAATATTATGCCAACGTACTGCAATTTAAAAAGAATTATATTCTCTATTATAGGCCCAGAAGCGTATTAGGGGCAACTATGGGGCATTACTATGGCATAGAGTTAAGAGACCCCACTACCGACAAAGATTTGATGGACTTCTTTCTGGCAATACCTAATGAGGTTTTCTTTGATGAACATTTCAATAGTAAAATGCTTGTGAAGAGAATGATGGCCAATAAAATACCTGATGAAGTATTATATGCTAAAAACAAAGGTTTGCAGAGTTCTGATCTTATTTTTAGGGTAAGGGAATCAAAAACGGAGGTATTAAATGCCTTTGCCGCTCTTAAAAATTCAGCGTTGGTGCAGGATTATATCAATGTAAATAAACTCGAAAAAAACTTACAGGCATATCTGGATAGTGAAACTGTCGAATCTACGGATACTATTCATGTTTTAATAAAAACAATGCAGGCTGCTGATTTTTTGATGAAACGCTTTTAAAAATTGTATTTATCATAGAAGTTGAATAAAATCATTCAACTTCTATGTATTAACGATGGTGTCTATGAAAAAGCACCACCATCGCTCACCTCTCTCCCTCCAGCCAAAGTTCTGTCTTTTACCGAGAATACTTCCAGTTCGGGGGTACTCCATGCTAATTTTTGTTGTTCGTTAGTGGTTTTGTCTTGTACTTGGTGTTGTTCTTTCATGAGTGGTATAATTTATATAGTTGGGTATTTAGCATAAGTAAACACAATCAGTAATGCCCCTTAGCTTCTAAGAGTCATTACTGATGTAATAATGAAATAATACAGGCTACTGATTTTTTGGGCAAAAGCTTATAGTAAGGCTGAAATAATGCCCAAGAATTAAGATAGATAACTCAACCTCGGTTAATTGCTATCAGAATTTAGGAGAATATACCTGAGTCGGTAAGCCCATCGGATCCTGCCAAAGTTTTTTCTTTTACCGAGAATACTTCCAGTTCGGGAGTACTCCATGCCAATTTTTGTTGTTCGTTAGTAGTTGTTTCTTCGGAATTGTATTGGTTTGTCATGAGCTAAGAAAGTTTAATGTGATTATCTCTACAAAAAAAAGGTTTTTGAATTAAAAAGCCAATAATTAGCCATAAAATACACTCAGTATTTTAAAATATTCGGCTTGTTTACCACCAGTAACTATTTCATTATTACAAACAAGCCACGCATGGGCCAGCAGTTCTTTTGCTGATTCGTCTTTCTTCACACCAAAGTAAATTGTACTTTTTCTTTTTCTTAACTTAAGCATGAATTTGGCGCATAGTGCTTGTTCAAAGCATTGTGTGCGCCAGAACGAATATCGGCAGGCCCTTGCAATGGCAGTACCTATATGCACGAAATGCTTATTGTGCCTATCGGGTGTTGTGTCAGGCGAAACCTGTTTGCCCAGTAAAGGCAAAACTTTTGAAAAAGGAATAAAAACAAGAATAAGCCTAGAGATTGCAAGCAATCCCCAGGCTTCAGTAAAAAGAAAAAAATCTTTTAAGGCAATTTTTTTAATAAACATGGTTTGTTTCGTTTACACGCCTGTTTACCAGATTTTCACACGTTTTTCCGGTGCACGATACATTTTATCGCCTGGCTTTATGTTAAATGCTTCATAAAACTCATCAATGTTTACTACTGGCCCATTTACCCGAAGAAAACCTGGTGCGTGTACATCCGTCATGATTCTGTTTGCCAGTGCTTCGTCGCGGGTGTGGCCCATCCAAGCTAGGGCGTATCCCAGAAAATACCTTTGTAAAGGTGTAAAACCACTTATTTTTTTACCTGATTTATATTGCTCGGTTTTCTTGAATGCTTCTAACCCAAGCACAACGCCACCCAAATCGGCTATGTTTTCGCCCTGTGTCGCTTCGCCTCTTACGTGCATCGAGTCCAGAACCACATAATTATCAAATTGTTCAATAATACCTTTTGCTCTTTTAGTATATTCTTCGGCATCTTTCTTGGTCCACCAGTCTTTCAGGTTTCCTTTTTCGTCAAACTGCCTTCCTTGGTCGTCAAATCCATGTGTAATTTCATGGCCAATGGTTGAGCCTCCGGCATAGGCATAAATAATGGCGTCGTCTAGCTGTTCGTCGGCAAAGCCAGCAATGAAGAAAATAGCCGCAGGTAAAACAATTTCGTTGTTCGAGGGGTTGTAATACGCATTATAAGTTTGGGGTGTCATGTCCCATTCTGTTTTGTCAACAGGCTTGCCAATTTTGTTGGTTGTATAAGTATACCACCATTTGTTAGCTCTGATGATATTCTGTACGTACGAGTCCCGTTTAATATCCAGACTCGAAAAGTCTTTCCATTTATCAGGATAACTCACCTTTGCCATTACCGTAGAAAGTTTCAACAAAGCCTTTTTCTTGGTGCTATCTGACATCCAGTCTGACTTTTCGATACGGTCTTTATATACCGAGAAAATATTTTTAACCAGTTCTTCGTAACGCTTTTTAGTTTTTTCAGAATAATAATTTTTGATAAAAAGTTGTCCTAGTGCATCGCCCAGCAATTGTTCTTCCGAGTCCAGCACACGTTTCCAGCGTGGTTTCATTTCTTTTACCCCACGTAGCACAGTTCTGTAAAAGTAGAAATCTTCTTTAGCAAAAGGGCTGCTTAGTTCACTAGCAAAGCTGCTAACAAAGTGCCAGTTTAAATAGGCTTTCCATGTGTCAATGGGCGTAGTTTTCAATAGGTTCTCGACTGCCGTATAAAATTCTGGCTGACCCACAATGGCACTCTTAACCTGAGGGGTTTGCATGGCTGTAAACAAATCCTTAAACTTCATTGAAGGCGCAAGTTTTTCAAGAGCTGCCAAATCCATTTTATTATAATTTTTGTAGGGGTCGCGCAAGGCTTCTATTTTGCGTGAGTTTTTAGCCAGCTTTTCTTCCAGTGCATAAACTTTTTCGGCATTTTGGGTTGCAGTAGCTTCATCGTTGCCTAAGAGTTTAAACATACGTTGCAGATGAGCCTTATATTCTTTCCGAATATTGGCCGTACGGGTATCGGTATTAAAATAATAGTCTCTGTCAGGCAGGCCCAGCCCACCCTGATACAAGTGTAGGGCTTGCTCTTCGCTGTTTTTTTCGTCCTGAAAAATATAGGCACCAAACAAAGTGCCTATGCCATAAGTATGTTGCAGGGCTACCTCGTTTAGTACTCCGTTAATGTCTTTTATGGCTGCAATACGGTCAAGGTCGGCTTTAATAGGGTTTATACCCTGTTTTTCAATGCTTACACTATCCATGCCGGTAAACCAGAAATCACCGATTTTCTGCTCGCTCGACCCCGCGCTGGTACTGCCTTTGGCCGATTCCTCGCTGATAGTTCTTAAACGTTTGTAGGTTTCGTCCTGTACAAGGCTGCCTATTCCCCATGCACTTTCAGAAGCCGGAATCGGATTATTTTTAAGCCATGTTCCGACGGCATATTTAAAAAAATCATCTTTAGGCGAAACCGTCGTATCGACCACTTCTGCCAGAATATCTCTTTGGCTAGATTCCTTTGAACCCGACTGGCAGGATACCAGCCAGAAACCGCCAATAATTAAGCAAATAAAGCGTAGTTTGCTGGGTAATGTAATAGCGTGCATAAGATTAAAAGATTGAATGAAAAATGGTTTTAAATTTGACAATATTTTCTGATAAACACTATCGAACCACTTAAAATCCTATCTGATATGCTCAAAATATTTGTCTTGGCGTTGGCTATAATAGCCTTTATGGTAATATGGCTTGTTTCGTGCGGGCCATCCAGACAACAACAGGATACCCAGCAGCCCACAGGCAAAAAGCCTGAACGGTTTTATGATTTTGCCAACCCTGCCCAGAAAATGAAACTCCCTAAAAGCCTGAAAGAAATATCGGGGTTATCCTACTACCGAGGTAATCAGCTTGTTTGTGTCAATGATGAGGAAGGAGAAATTTTCTTTTATGATACCCTAAAGGAAGACATTACCGATAAAAAGGATTTTGGCAAAGCCGGAGACTACGAAGGTATTGAGGTAGTTGGCAACGAGATTTTCGTCTTGAAGAGTAATGGTAAAATAAAAGTAATAAATATAGCAACTGACGCAGAACGAACCATTGATTGTAGTAATAATGAGGTAATAGAGTACGAAGGGCTGGCTTATGTCCCCCAAACCAATAGCCTTTTATTAGCTACTAAAGAACACATTAAAGCTAAAGATACCGAAAAAATAATTTATGCCTATGATTTAACACAGGCACAGTTTAAGGCACGCTATGTAATAACCAGAGCCATGATTACTGGAAAAAACGGCAATACAGACTTTCGTCCTTCGGGTATTGCTGTGCATCCTGCCAGCGGAGACATTTACGTATTAGCCTCGCAAGGGAAGAAACTGCTGATTCTGACAAGTGAGGGCCTTAAAAAAGAATTAATTGAGCTTAACGAAAAACTGTTTCGCCAGCCGGAGGGTATTTGTTTTACACCCTCGGGCGATTTGTTTGTGTCGTCGGAAGGGGGCGATAAAAAAGCGTATATACTGAGGTTTATTTATAATTAAACGGGATTTAATACGCATTTTTATTTGTTTTATCTAAAGGATAGTGCTGCTTCTGTTTGCAACGAAGCACCGCTTTACCACACTTTTGGCTTTACTAACATAATCAAAAAGGATTTTGTGAATAAGCTATTTTGTCTAATTTTGCAACAAATTTATAATAAACCAGAAAATTATATATTATGGCACAGTATGATGTTATAGTACTTGGGAGTGGGCCTGGCGGATACGTTACCGCTATTCGTGCCTCACAGTTAGGCATGAAAACTGCCATTGTTGAGAAAGAAAGCCTCGGCGGTATTTGCCTTAACTGGGGTTGTATTCCAACAAAGGCATTGTTGAAGTCTGCCCAAGTGTTTGAATATATTAAACACGCAAAAGATTACGGAATTGAAGTAGCTGAGGCCAACGCAAATTTTGGAGCCGTTATCAAGCGTTCTCGTGGTGTAGCAGAAGGCATGAGTAAGGGGGTTCAGTTCTTGATGAAAAAAAATAAAATTGATGTAATCTACGGTTTTGGTAAAGTAAAACCCGGTAAAAAAGTAGAAGTTACAGACGCAGAAGGGAAAAAATCAGAAATAGAAGGTAAAAATATTATTGTTGCCACAGGTGCAAGAGCCAGACAATTGCCTAACGTACCTATTGACGGAGAAAAAGTAATTGAATACCGTAAGGCGATGAGCCTTGAAAAACAACCAGAGTCTTTATTGGTAATTGGCTCGGGTGCAATTGGCGTTGAGTTTGCCTACGTTTATGCAAGTATGGGTACAAAAGTAACCATCGTAGAGTTTATGCCAAATATTGTTCCGGTAGAAGACGAAGAAATTTCAAAAGAACTGGCCAAAGCCTACAAAAAAGCAGGTATTGAGATTTACACTAACTCAAGCGTTGAAAAAGTAGATACAAGCGGTAAAGGTTGTGTATCAACTGTAAAAACACCTAGCGGAGAAATTAAAATCGAAACTGACATTGTTTTATCGGCTGCCGGAATTGTAGCTAACATCGAAAACATTGGTCTGGAAGAAGTAGGTATTAAAACCGAAAAAGGTAAAATTACGGTGAATCAGTGGTCAGAAACCAGCGTACCGGGCTATTATGCCATTGGCGACGTAACACCTGGCCCTGCATTGGCACACAAAGCATCGGCCGAAGGTATTATCTGTGTTGAGAAAATTGCGGGGCACCATCCACAACCACTCGACCACAAGAATATTCCGGGCTGTACTTATTGTACTCCTGAAATTGCTTCGGTAGGTTATACCGAAAAAGCAGCTAAAGAAGCCGGATACGAAATTAAAGTAGGTAAATTCCCGTTCTCGGCTTCCGGTAAAGCTAAAGCCGCAGGTAGCCCAGAGGGTTTTGTGAAAGTAATTTTCGATGCAAAATACGGCGAATGGCTAGGTTGCCACATGATAGGGGCTAACGTAACCGAAATGATTGCAGAAGCTGTTGTGGCACGTAAGCTTGAAACAACAGGTATGGAAATTGTGAAGTCGGTTCACCCACACCCAACCATGTCAGAAGCTATTATGGAAGCTGCCGCTGCCGCTTACGGAGAAGTAATTCACTTGTAATCGAATCGGAATCATATACAAAAGGCATTTACCCAAAGTAAGTGCCTTTTTTTGTATGTAATGGTTTCCAGACCGTATACAAATACAAAAGGGGCAAAAATTGCCCCTTTTGTACCACCTTTTTTAACCTAAACACTACCCTAAAAACGCGCGGAGCATCCATGCCATTTTTTCATGCTGCCCCATGAAGTTCGTAAGTAAGTCTGTTGTGACTGCGTCTCCTAGAACTTCATCTATTTCTTTAATATCTTTACGCAAATTTGTTATAAACGCTTCGTGGTCTGCTAACAAACGGCTTATCTGAGTATCTTGTTTGTCTTCATAAGGCCCTTCTTCCAACCTTGTTGTTGCCAGAAAATCTTTCATTGTGCCGTTGGCTCTGTGGCCTAGCTGTGTGATTCTTTCGGCAATCTGGTCTATCATTTCACGAATTACATCGTATTGTTCTTCATAAAACTTGTGTAACTCTATAAAACGGGGTCCTTTTATGTTCCAATGATAATTACGGGTTTTGGTTATTAACACGTGTTCGTCAGCCAAAATAACCTGTAATAAATCAGCAATTTTTATAATGTCTTTTTCTGGTAAACCAATGTGTGCTTTCATAGCTACAAAGTTGTATCTTCTTGTGTGTTGTGTGTTTGTACTTTTATTTTAACTTCGATGAAGTCAGTTTCACTCGTTTCATAAAACCATTGAATTCATGGTTTGTATGAGAACCTCTTGTTCTGCCGTCCCAGTTTTGCGAGTTGTGGTTAGCAATCTTTAGCAAAACCACCGACATAACGAACATTGTTATTATTCCGATTATGAAGATGATGGGTGTCATGATTTCAATAGTTTAATGAAACGATTTACGCCTAATAAGATTAAAATCTCATACCATGTATTTTAATGGGGATTTTATGTGCGTTTTATTAAAAAAAATGTGGAAAATGTGGCATTTTGGGAAAATAAGTGTGGAATTTTTGCCACATTTCTTGTTTTGGGTGTGATATGACCTACATGGTACATATTATTTAGCATAATATATAAGCTATTATGCAGCTTTAAGGGCCATGTTAATATAGCGTAGAAGTTGAACTGTAATAGATAACAACCACTTATGAAATCATTAAAAACCAAACTGAAAGAATATTTTTCTTTCGCTCGGGAAGTATTTTCCGAATTCAGCACCGACAACGCCACTAAATTAAGTGCCTCTTTGTCTTATTATACTATTTTCTCGCTGGCACCAATGCTGGTAGTAATAATTTCAATAGCAGGTATCTTTTACGGACGCGAAGCCATACAGGGGCAAGTATATGGGCAAATAAACTGGCTAATCGGAAAAGATGCCGCCTTACAGGTCGAAGAACTCATCAAGAATGCACGCTTATCACAGAAGTCGGGGTTAGCGGCTATTATAGGTACTGGTACGCTGCTGGTGGGTGCTACGGGGGTTTTTGCCGAAATACAAGACTCTATCAATTTTATATGGTCGTTAAAAGCCAAACCAAAGTCGGGTATTCTTAAATACCTGTTTAATCGCTTATTATCTTTCTCGCTGATTCTGTCATTAGGTTTTTTACTGATAGTATCATTATTGGTAAATACCATGCTCGACATCTTCAGCCAGCGTTTGCAACTGTTTTTTGAAAACATAACAGTTTATCTTTTCTTTTTTATAAACCTTTTGATAGTCTTTTTAGTAATAACATTATTGTTTGCTACTATTTTTAAAGTATTGCCCGATGGTAAAATAGCTTGGAAAGACGCTTTTCTGGGGGCAGGAGTAACAGCCATATTTTTTATGATAGGGAAGTTTCTGATAGGTTATTATCTGGGGCAGTCGGCCATCATGACAACCTTTGGAGCGGCCGGCTCGGTAGTTATTATTTTGCTGTGGGTATATTATTCGTCAACAATTCTGTTTTTAGGGGCAGAATTTACTAAGGTCTATACCCGCCATTATGGAACACCAATACAGCCTAACAAGAACGCTGTTTTATTAGAAAAAAAGGAAATTGAAATAAAAGAACACAAAAAATCGATATAATTATGGAAACTCAATTTAATCCTTCGAGAGTCAGACTCCTACAAATACTGAATTTTCTGTTTTTTTTAGCAATGGTATTTGTCAACTTTCTGGCTAATTTCTTGCCCATTAATGGTAAAAACACCGGTCAGGTGTCTGACCAGTACCCGAATCTGTTTGTGCCGGCTCCATTAACATTCTCAATCTGGGGGGCTATTTATCTGCTGTTGTTTATTTTCTGTATTTATCAGTTAAGCTCAGTATTTAAAGCGAAAATTGACCCCTACGTAGGAGAAATCGTGAACAGAATAAACCTTGCTTTTATTCTGACCTGTATTATTAATATGAGTTGGATTGTGGCTTGGCATTATGACCTCATCGTAGTAAGTGTTATACTAATGCTGTTGCTTTTAAGCCGCCTTATTTTTATCGATTCCCAAATCAGGTTGTTAACACCGTATCTGAGTAATGCACAGAGTTTTATTGTAAAAGCCCCTTTTGGTCTTTACTTGGGCTGGATATGTATTGCCACAATTGCCAATATTACGGCATTGCTAGTGCATTTCGGCTGGCGTGGTGCAGGCATGAGTGAGGAGTCGTGGACATCGACACTGGTACTTGTTGGAGCTTTTATAGGCGTGTGGGCAATTTTCCGATTTAAGAATTTTTATATCGGTTTAGCCATTATATGGGCTTTGAGCGGTATTATTATTGAGCGTAAAGAAGCCGCAGTATATTATAACTACATTGTGCTGAGTGCTTGGGCAGGTATTATTCTGGTAGGTATAAGTGTATGTATTGAATCGTTCAGAGAGGGTTTCAGAAAACGCCAGCCTTTGGTGCATAACGGCGCATAAGAAAAATAAACTGGTGCTAGCAGTTATACTAAAAGAGAGCCATTTTAATGGCTCTCTTTTAGTATATGCCGAAGGTAATAATAAACTCGGTGCCTTTTCCTACTTCTGAGTTTACATCAACCGTAGCTTTATGAGATTGTATAATATTGAGTGTAGCCGATAGCCCTAGTCCGATTCCGTTGTTTTTGGCTGTAAAATAAGGCTCAAACAAGCGGCTCATGTTTTCGGGGCTTATGCCCGTACCATTGTCTTTTATACACACATAGTACTGGTTATTGGCTATGTAGGTCTTTATTATTAATACGCCTTTGTTTTCTTCCATTGCTTCAACGGCATTAATGATGATGTTCAGTAATGCAATTTTTATTTTGCTGCGGTCGAGGTTCAACAGGCAATCTTCGCCGTATTGTTTTTCAAGACTGATACTTTTCAGATTGATTCGGTCAATGGCCTGCTCGAGCGTTTCTTCCAGAATTTCATGCGCCGAAATTTTGGCAAAAGCCAGTTCGGACGGTTTAGAGTTGTTGAGTAATTCGGTGATTAAATCGCTGATACGTTGGCTGTTACGTCGGATAATTCCGAGAAATAGCTTGGAGTCTTCGTCTTGTAATTCGCTTTCCATCTGTTCTACCGACAAATGGATGTTTGTAAGAGGGTTACGTACTTCATGGGCTAATGTGCGCACAAGGCGGCCTGTGGCGGCCATTTTTTCGAGCATCATGGCTTCGCGTTCAGCTTTTCTTTGGGCTGTTACGTCATGAATAATACTCAGGAATGACTCCTTGCCTTCACTATTTTTTTGTTTCTGGGCATCAATGAGGCAGATTTTTCTTTCGCCGTTCTTGGTCAGGAAAATAGCCTCGAACTTGTCTATGCTACCGTTTTCTTCAAGTTTTTCATTGAAAAGATGCCATACCTCGGGCTTTTCAAAAATTTTGGCCGTACTCATGTTATTGAGTTCTTCGGCTTCATAGCCAAGCATTTCAAGCGTAGCCGGATTATAGTAAATAAAGCTACCGTCTTTGGGCTGGGTAACAATAATTCCTTGTCTGACATGGTTAAAGATGGTACGATACTGCTGTTCACTTTCGCGAAGTGTCTTCAGGGTATCGGCACGCTCAAGCGAGTACCTGATACAGCGTTCCAGTTTCTCAGGGTCAAGTTCACTTTTAACCAGATAATCAACCGCTCCCAAGCGCATAGCTTCCATGTCTATTTTCTGGTCGCCTTTGCCGGTGAGTAATATAATTGGGCTTTGACACCCTTCCTGAATAGCTCTTTTTAGTAAATCGAGACCTGTTTTGGCTCCTAGTAAAAAATCAAAAAAGCAAATGTCATAATTACAGGATGTTATTTTTCCGACGGCGTCATCAAAGTTCTTTGCCCAGTCAAGGGTAAATTTTTTCCCCTTTATGTCATTGAGGTAATCGCTCGTGAGGAAGAAGTCGTCTTCATCATCATCTACGATTAAAACCCTGATAGTGTCGAGCTCTTTCATGAATTAAATTTAGGTAATTGAACAATATCAAACCAGTAGCTTCCCAGGTTCTTCATCACTTCTACTAATTCAAAAAATGTAACGGGTTTCGTTACAAAACTATTAACGCCTAAATCATAAGTTCTTAATATGTCTTCCTCGGCCTTTGAGGTTGTAAGTACAATAACCGGAATGCTTTTCAGTTCATCGTCTGACTTTATTTCTCGCAGGCATTCCCGACCATCCTTTTTGGGCATATTCAGGTCGAGCAGAATTACACCCGGGCGGGGGCTGTTTTCGGGGTTACTATATTTCCCTCTTCTTTTCAGGTAATCCATCAGTTCGGCACCATCTTCCACAAACCGGAGTTCATTCAGTAAAAAATTTTCTTCCAGTGCTTCCTTTGTCATGGCTCTGTCATCGGGGTCGTCATCAGCCATAAGAATAACAATACTTTTTTTGTCCTTTTGTATTTGAATCATTCTGGTATAAATTATAGAGTTAGTGGTTAAAAAGTATCAATACCTGCCAGCAGGTATCCTAACTCATAGGTAAAAATTACTTTTTATAATTGGTTACGCTTGTTTTCAGATAAAAATATACTGAATCCCTTCGCTGGTATGAGGCCGTGGTGGTTTTAAATGGTTTTTGTAATAGATAAACCCTAACCACTGCCGTCTATTAAGCCCGAAGATTTTGTCGGGAAATTCTGGTTGAAAGCCAATATGGGTAAAGATACAGTCAAAACTTACCTACAAATTATAACTTTTCATTTTGTTATAAAGCGTTTTGCGGTCGATACTCAATACTTGTGCGGCTTTGCTTTTGTTGTAATTTACTTGCTTAAGCACCTGTAAAATCATTTCATACTCGGCATCGAGTGCGGCCGATTTCAGATTAGGTTTTACGGGTTCTTCCTGTTTTTGTACTATTTCTTCGTTTATAATGGGCTGGCTTGGTTCTGAGAACAATAGCCGCGAGTAATTGATAATCTCGAAAGGCAACGATTTCGACTCTATGTAGTCGCCGTCGGCCAGTAAGGTAGCTCTTTTGACAACATTGCGCATTTCTCTGAGATTACCATACCACGGATAGCTCAGGAACGCCGCCTTTACGTCGTCGTCGAAGCCTTTTACGTCTTTGCCTAATTCGGCGTTTGTATTTTCTAAAAAGAACTGTGCAAATTCCATAATATCACCTTTACGGTCTCTGAGCGGCGGTACATCAAGGCTGAATTCGTTGAAACGATGGTATAAATCTTCTCTGAATTTGCCTTTACGACACGCTTCCATGAGGCGTTCGTTCGAGGCAACGAGAATCCTGACATCAACCGTTATTTCTTTATTGCCACCAATCCGGCGCAGTTTTCTTTCCTGTACTACTCTTAGTAAAGCTACCTGTACATCGTAAGGCAGGTTTGCTACTTCATCCAGAAAGAGGGTTCCGCCGTTGGCCATTTCGAAATGCCCTATTTTTTGATTGAGCGCGCCTGTGAATGAGCCTTTTTCGTGGCCGAACATCTCGCTGGCAGCTAATTCTTTTGAAATAGCACCGCAGTCCATTGCAACAAAGGGGCCGTTGGCTCGTTTACTTCTTTTATGGATTTCCTGCGCAACTGACTCTTTGCCCGACCCACTTTCGCCATAAATAATGACGCTATAATTGGTTGGGGCTACGAGGTCAATCTGGTAATAGAGGTTTTTAGACTCAGGCCCGCTACCGAATATGTAGTTCGAGTCTGACTTCGACCTGCTAGGCTTGACACTAGCCTTTGGGGTGCTTGTTTCTTTTTCGGCAATTGATTGCATACTGCCCTCTGTTTTCTCGCTACCTAAGGCTTTCTTGATGGTAAGCAGAATTTCGTCGGGGAAAAGGGGTTTGGTAATGTAATCAAACGCCCCTTGTTTCATGACATCAATAGCCACTTTGATGTCAGAATACCCAGTAATAATCAGCACGGGAACATTAGGAAAACGTTCCTTTATTTTTCTTAAAATTTGCCCTCCGTCAAGGTCTCCCAAACGGAAATCAGTCATAACTAAATCAGGAGAAAACTCTTCCAATAAACTTAAGCCTGTTTGTCCGTTCTGTGCAATGGCTACTTCATAACCATTTTTGCTTAGGAAACGACGGAGTAAAAGACAAATATCAGTGTCATCATCAATAACAAGGATACGTTGCATAATATATATAATCTATTTTTAGTTTAAAGTAATGGAATTTCATTATAAAACACGTCTTAGCTGTGCTGACTGAATACCGAGGTGGTCGCGGTATTTGGCTACCGTACGGCGGGCAATAGGATAACCCTTTTGCGCCAGTAAATCGGCCAGTTGGAAATCATTAAGCGGGGCATTTTTGTCTTCTCCGGCAATTAAGCCCGCCAGCGTTTGCTGAATTTCACGGTTCGATACCTCCGTGCCTGACTCTGTAAAAATACCCCCCGAAAATAAGTCTTTTAAGTGGATAGTTCCAAAGGGTGTTTGAGCGTATTTACCGCTGGTTACTCTTGACACCGTCGAAATATCCATGCCTATAATTTCGGCAACATCTTTCAGGGTCATGGGTTTCAGTTTTTGTACATTGCCAGTTTTAAAGAACTCTTCCTGTAATTTTATCAGGGTTCTCATGGTTTTCAGCATGGTGGTTTCGCGTTGCTGAATAGCATCAATCAACCAGTTAGCTGCCGAAATTTTTGTATGGATATAGTGCGTAGTTGCTTTATCAGCAGTTCCATGTAACAGGTCATTAAACGAGTTATTGACTTTTAATGGCGGTATCTGATTGCTATTGAGCGACACTTCAATTTTGTTATCATCATAGAAAACAAGGTAATCGGGTATAATGTTATCTTTTACTAATATAGAACTAACATTTTCTTCTGAGATAGGCTTGGCATTGAGCGAAGTTATAAGCGTAACGGCAGCCTTTAGTTGTTCGGCGCATATCTCGCGGGTACGCATAATTTTCTCGTAATTGCGCACGGCAAGGTCGTCGAGGTTATTCAGTACAACTTCGTAAGCCAGTTCAACGTTACAGCCCTGCTCACGTTTATGGTCAAGCTGTGCCAGTAGGCATTCTTGCAGGTTTGAGGTGGCAATTCCTACGGGTTCAAGTTTACGTATAATCCTGATGATTTCTTCCACGTCGGTTTCATCAACAAAAATATTGTTGGTAAACGATACATCGTCGGCAATGGCTTCGGCATCATATTTCAGAAAACCGTTTTCATCCAGAGAGTCAATCACAAAATCGCCCAGCAATTGTTGGCGTTCTGTAAGAGCTAGTACGTGTAGCTGTTCTTTGAGGTCGTCGCGCCACGAAACCTGTTGTACTATTGGTGCCGAATATAAGTCATCGTCACCGCTGTAATTGTTAAGTTGTGTTTTGTAATTAGGCACATCGTCGTCATTATATTCGTCCCAGTCCAGATAATCTGAACTATTACTTTGGGTCGAATCCTGCCCATCTTTGTCAAAATCATCCATCTCAGCGTCATCGGTTGCGCTTACTTCTTCTAACATCGGATTCTCCTCTAATTCCGTTTTTATATGCTCTTCGAGTTCCAGAGTAGAAAGTTGTAGAAAGTTGAGCAACTGTATCTGAGACGGAGAAATTCTTAAAGTTTGTTTCTGTGTTTGGCTGAGATTTAGCATGGCATAATGTTTTTTCTACACCTATATATATCAATTTAGAAGCCCATATTGCCAGATGTTAGAAAAAAACAAAAAAAACGTTTGTAATATACTGATTATCAGCGGCTTGCTGGCTTGATATTTTTTTGGACAAATTTTTGAAAAAATATTTGTCTCCACAAATAATGTAAAAAAATCTACAACCTGGGAAAATAATTCCCCGTTTTTAAGATATTTGCAAATAACACTATTCTATGAAGAAGAGTCTCCGTTTTATTTTTTTCTCGTTCACTATTTGTTTAGTGTTATTGGCAATATTAAGCTGGACCTCCTACCAAAAAATCTCTGACTCAACGAGCTATGCAACAGCCGTTGAGAATACCCACGAAGTACTAAGAAAGAGTGAAGAACTGGTTTCTATCCTGAAAGATTTTGAGACAGGCCAAAGGGGGTATTTGCTTACCGAAGAAAAATCGTTTCTGGAGCCTTACTACAAGGCCGAGCGGCAGATTGAACAAGTGTACAGAGACCTGAAATACAAAGTCAGAAAAAACCCCCAGCAAACCAAAAGGCTAGATACCCTCAGGCATTCCATAAGCATGAAAATTCAGTTGTTGCGCTATAACATAAAGCAGGTGCAAATGCACGAAGTGCTTAACAACGAGGTGTTTTTGAAAGGCAAAGTTGAGATGGACAGAATAAGGCAGTTGGTTAACAGATTTCAGGCCGTAGAACGGCAATTACTCGAAGAAAGAAGAGACGTGAAAACCAAAAATGATACACAAACAACAACTGTTTTATCGTTGCTGTCTATTTTTTCATTTGTGTTGCTAATAGTTAGTTTTGTCTTGATTTTTCTGGAATTGCAACGAAGAATTAGTTTTCAGCACCAGTTGGAAAATAAAATTGATGAGTTGAATCGCTCAAATGCAGACCTCGAACAGTTTGCGTATGTGTCGTCGCATGATTTACAGGAACCTCTCAGAAAAATAAGGGCTTTCAGCGATAGGCTCGTGAGGCGGCACGCCGACTCGCTGAACGAGGATGGCAAAGAAAATCTGGAAAAAATAACCAGTTCGGCCGAACGTATGCAGAATCTGATTAATGACCTGCTCGATTTTTCGAGACTGGTAAACAGAAAACAAACCAGCTCTCAGGAAGTTGATTTACAAGAAGTAATGAATCGGGTAACGAATGATTTGTCGGTAAAGATAGAAGAAAAAAAAGCCGAATTAATTATAGAAAAATTGCCGTATATTTGGGGCATTTCTTTTCAGTTAAATCAGTTATTTTTAAATCTTATTAGCAATGCCCTGAAATTTACAAAGCCTGATGTAAAACCGCTTATTAAGATAAACCATAGTATTGTGAAGGGAGATGAGATAAAAGGCATTGAAAAAGTGAGAAGAGAGTATGATTACCATAAAATAACCATAAGTGATAACGGTATTGGGTTTGAACAAGAATACGCCGAAAAAATATTTGTTATTTTTCAGCGGCTTCATGGGCGTAATTATTATGAAGGCACAGGCGTTGGGCTGGCAATTTGCCGCCGGATTATGAGCAATCATAATGGGTTTATTTTTGCAGAAAGCCAACTGGGCGAAGGTGCCACATTTATATTATATTTTCCTACAAAATAATAAATCTTTAGAATGAGTACATTATCAATCCTCATCGCAGATGACGATGAAGATGACAAATTTTTGTTGAAGTCGGCCTTTGAAGAGAGCGGAATAGACGCGCCGTTATCGTTTGTTGATAACGGTCAGGAGCTACTTGATTTTCTGCAAAAAACCAAAAAACTACCAAGTATCATTCTTTTAGATTTGAATATGCCTAAAAAAGATGGCAGAGAGGCACTAAAAGAAATTAAAGAGAATCCGAAGTTCAGGAGCATACCTATTCTGATACTGACTACTTCTAATTCGCCGGAAGACATTAAGAACTGTTACTTTCTGGGAGCTAACTGTTTTATCACAAAACCCTCTACTTTTGAGGGTTTAATGAAGGTAATTGGAGAACTGAACAAATTCTGGTTCAATATAGCCACTATTCCGACAAAGTTGTAACAGGAGCTTGGCCGTTTACATGAATTACTTTAACCGTTTTTGGTTTTTCTTCGGTTACGTCTTTTACCCACATAAGGGCCTTTTCTACAAGAGAAGGCTTTTCTTCTATATATACGCCCTTTACCTCTGTTAGTGTAGAGGTGGGCGGTTTTTCTTCAGTTACATCTTTTACCCACATAAGGGCTTTTTCTATCATCGACGGTTTATATTCTTCCTCGTCTGGTTTATGTGTAGGTTCATCATCTGTGAGGTTTCTGACCCATGTTAAACCCTTTTCTACCAGCGTATCTTTATTGGCCTGAATCATGTTTCCGGCGTAGTTTTTTAGCAAGAAGGGTACAACCCATTTCAGAGGCCACGGGGCTCTTCTTAAAATGCCGTTTCGGATAATTGTATCAATACCAATACCAACTCCAATGTTCAGAATACCTTTGTTGCGATTAGTCAGGAAATTGCCTAGAAAACCAACAGCATGGCGTGCAGGGCTAAGTTCTTCCTTAATACCCTCGATACTTGCTCTTAGGTGGGTTTTTGTTAATGAAATCTCGTTTTTGAGGCGAGCCCTTTCTGCCCGTAGGTCATCAATGTTTCGTATCTTAGTCTTCATAGTAAAACTTCTTGATAAAAGAGTTAATAACTGGAATTTTAATGAAAGTATCTCTCATAAGAAATACAATAAGACCTATAACAACGTAAATACCTGCAACTACAAAAAGACCAGCCGCCAGATTATTAAGGCTTCGCCCTATAAGCCAAGCAACACCCAAACTCATGAAGAATAAGACAAATACTGTAATAACACCTAATACCAAAACAGAAGCAGCCGACGAAATAGCACTGGCTGTTTTTTCGGCGGCATTCAACACTCCTAAATTCCAACGGGCTTCAAGGTGGTTTGTCAGGTCGTCAAATATATCTTCAGTTTTTTCCTTGATTTCACTGTAAAGTTCCATAACAAAGGTGTTTATAAGTTAAAGATGAGCCAGAGCCTAAGCCCTGACTCATCAGATAAAATATGCGTTAGGATTTATCCTACTTGAAATTTTTTTTTGGCAGTGTTATACTGTTCTTCTGCGTCGTCTGCCAGTTCTTCAGCTTTTTGCTGTGCTTTGCCTTTCAGTTCGTAAGCTTTGTTACGTATATCGTCTTTAGCCTCTTGATATTGGTTCTTTCCACGGCGGATAGCGTTCAGTAGCTCGTCAGCTAATTCGTTAGCTGTTCTTTTTACTTTTGAGCGAATTTCATGTCCTTTATCTGGAGCAAACAACATTCCGATAACTGCTCCAGCCGCTGCTGCTGTAACAACTCCTAACAGGATTTTCGAAGTACTTTTCATAATAGTCTGATGTTTAAAAAGTTTTCAATTATGCCTATTAAACTAAAAATCCTGTTCCAACTTGTGTATGAGGGTTTTTCTTTGGCTATAAAGGGCTTAATTGTAGAACTTTTTGCCCATACTGTGGGAATCGTGGTACGGCGCGTAATATGTGTGGGTAAAATATGCTGGCACGGTTTTTTAATATATATTGTATATTATTATGAAGATTATATTGTGCAAAGATGAAAAGCTCAGAAAACGGATTATCTGCCCTAATAGTAGATGACGAAATTGATACCTGCTTATTGATTAAAATGTATTTGAGAAAAAAAGGAATAGAATCTTTTCATGCTCATACATTGCAAGATGGTTTTGAGAAAGCAAGTACCTTAGCACCGCAGTGGATATTTCTAGATAATAACTTACCAGATGGTTTGGGTATTGAAAAATTGCCGGAATTTAAAAAATTACTACCTGAAGCCAAGATAGTAATGATAACTGCTGTTGGAAAACTAAAAGAAAAGGCTTTGGAAATCGGGGCTTATAACTTTATTGAGAAACCACTCTCATACGCCTCGATAGATAGTTCACTTTAAGGATTTGATGTAAAACTTTAGCTTACTAAATACACACAAATACTAAAAACACACAAACTTTTTATTCTCCTGATAAGGAGAGTTATATCTAATCAAATCTTTTATAAATTTATTTTAAACCCTTTAACAATAATAGTATGGAAGGATTATTGTATGCAATCGTTATTGGCGGTATAGCTGGCTGGCTGGCTGGCGAAATCAAACGAGGCTTTGGTTTTGGCTTATTTGGTAATATCGTCGTTGGTATAGTCGGCGCCGTTGTCGGTAACTGGCTATTCGGAGTATTAGGCGTTTCTATTGGTACAGGCACTATTGCCTATATTATCAGAGCCATTATAGGGGCCTTAGTAGTGCTATTTATAGTAGGGCTCATAAAGCGGGCCTAGCTTATTAAAAATAAATACAAAAGCGGCAGAGGTTAAATTCTAACTTCTGCCGCTTTTGCTTTGTAATAATATGTGTTTATAGGCTTTTAAAATTTGTATAACTATTAGGTACGTATAGCAATCATGTTTTATAGTTTTCAGGGCAGAGCATGGTTTAATGTTTTGGCAGAGCTGTTGCTGGTCAATATAAATAATACCTTAACCAATACTTTTTTTGTTGTGGGTTATTAGTAAAAGCTATCAGGCAGCTCGTAAATACTGCCATACATTTTAAGGTAAGTTCGGGGCTAATGTTACATAATTATTTATATGTAAAAGATTGAGCTTGCTTAATTGCATCGGCGGCTTGGCCTTGCCAAGTAATTTTCACGATTATCTACGGAGTAGTACGGTTTCATAATATTTCACTAATCTTGAGTATTATGTTATTATAACCTTGAATGCTAGGTTTTGATTACCTCAGAACTACGAATTAAATTTCTTCCAGATAGTAAAGCACGCGCTCGTAGAAGCATTTCTTATGAATATTCCAGTCTTTTCGACTAATTTACCAAACATAACATATTTCCGTTTTGGTTGTTGTTACTTACCACACCTAACCAACCGCGGCAGACGTACTCATTTTTTAGAGGTATTAGTAAGTAAAGTAATAGGGCAGCACCAAGCCATAAAAAGCAAAAAAGCAGCAGATAAAATCCGCTGCTTTTCCAACCATTGCTACTAATCTAAACCACCTATTATTATTCAATATCTTTCTGAATATCATCAATTTTCTGGTTAAGTTTTTTCTTGAAATCTTTCCAGTCTTGTTTGATGTCGCTTCTGATTTCCTTTATTGAATCATCAATATCGTTCATTTCAGCTTTCAGTTTATCTCTTCTTTCTTGCCAACGTTCTTTTTCTTTAGCAGTAGCAGTTTTTATTTTGTCTTCCGCTTCATCAATCTCTTTTTTCAGTTCTTTGCGTTGTTCTTCCAGCTTGGCCGTCATTTCATCTTTTTCTTTCTTCACCTCGTCGGCTGTTTGTTCAACACCATCTTTAATGTCGCTTGCGGCTTTGTCGGCTGCGTTTTCAACTTTATCCTGAGCATTTTGCGCAGCGTCGGCCGCATCTCTTTTTTCTTCTCTGGAACAAGCACTAAAGCTTAAAGTTCCGATTGCTATTAAAGCATAAGCTAGTATGACTTTCTTTTTCATTGTTAAAAACAGTTTATTTATAAAAGGTTGTTTATATTTAGTCAGCTATGTTGTTGCCCATAAAGGGCTAGGTTTAAAAATGAAACCCGATTGTTGCCTGAAACAAATTGCCTTTGCTGGCAAACTTACTGGCTGTTGAGGCATCTTTGTATTTAACATCAATGATATCGTTTACATTACCTTCGTAGCGAACGTCGAAGTTGATTTTACCAATATCGAACCCAACACCTGCTTGGTAACCAAATACCGCTTTGTTAAATATCTGTTCGGCACTTTCGCCATTAGTTTCTTTGATAGCATCTCCTAGGTTACCGTCGTTACCTATATTAAATGTAGCAATAGGCCCTGCATTGATACGTAATACATCTCCGATTTTAACACCAACCAGCAACGGAAAATCAAGGTTCGTCATTCTGAAATCAACGGTTTTTGTGTTGTTGCCGTTATTGCTAATCAAATCGTATTTTCCGCCTTTCTGAGAAATCAGGATTTCAGGTTGTAAGAACACTGTTCGGCCGAATCTCAAAAATACACCACCTGTAAACCCGAATGCACGGTTGTCGTTGTTTCTGAAATTAAATACGGTATTACCCGACGTAATTGATAAATCGTTCCCTCTCACTTGTGATAAATTCGCCCCTAATCTTAAACCGGCTGTGAAGCTTTTGGTTTGGGCAAAGGTGGATGCACTAATAAGAGAAATAAAAGCCAGAGCGATTATTTTTTTCATGTTGTGTTTCTGTTTTTAAAGTTCTTAAATATGCTTATATAACAGAAATTTATATGCCAAACGGGTAAATATTTGATTTATGCCTATTAATATCAGATTTTGCCTGATTTTTGGGGAGCCTTTTCCACAGTTTGAGCAAGATTACCTCCCTGTGCATTTATTCTTTTTTCTTGGGTTGTTTCTTCTTTCTGAAAAACGAAGTGGTTTCGTTTACAGCGTTTACAATTTCTTTTTCAATTTTGTTGGCTCGTGTGCGTTTCTTTTCCATCATTTCCTGTTCGCTTACAGGCTCTCCCATCAAAAAACCATAAGGCTGTAAATTAGGTACGGAGTCGAAAATAACTTTTATAATGGCAATAATAGGCAAGCAAAGAGCCATGCCGGCAATACCCCATAAAACAGCCCCCATCAACAAACCCAGAATTGCCACCAGCGGATTGATGCTGACTTTTGAACCCACAATGTTAGGGGTAATAAAATTGCCCTCGAGCATCTGAATGGCAAAGAAAGAAGCCGCCACACCAACAGCATACATGGGCGAGTCTTTAGTAACTAATGCAATAATGATAGGCAACAACGAGCCAATAAGAATACCGATATAAGGAATAATTAACAGAATAGCCGCCAGAAAACCGAAGAAAATGGCGTACTCGATACCAAGTAAAAGCAAACTGATAGTATTGAGTGTACCTACAATAAGGGTTACAATCATTACCCCTGATAAATAACTATGAATAACCTCATATATTTTGCTTAACACTTCGTCGACTTGCTCTTTGGTTGCGCTTTTAAATACTTTATAGAAGAAATCCTTGAAAAAATCTCGATACAGCAACAGAAAAAACATATAAACGGGCATAATTGATAAATTGCCCAGCATATTAGACGTAGTAGTGAGGGCCGTACCAACCATTGCTCCACCATTGCTAATCAGTTGGTCGGTGTAGTTGTTAACCTGATTCATCTGAACTTCTGTTGATAAATTAAATGTTTCAGCAGTCCATTTTAAAATGTTATTGTATGCTTGGTCAAGTTTGTTAACAAGCTGTGGAATCATTTCGGAGAACCCCGCAATTTGTGTCGATGCCAGATACACGAGCATTCCGATGGCCAGAATAAACAGCACAAGTGTAACCGTAATGGCAACTACACGCCCTATACCTTTTTTCTCGAACCAGGCGCACAACGGAAATAACAGTATCGATAATATAATTGAAATAATAAACGGAACCAGTACGGCTTGTAGAATGCTGAGCCAGTAAATAATAATCGTAATCGATATTAAGGCTAATGGCAGTTTTAAGTTAAATGGCAAACGTTGTGGAAGCATAAGTGTAGAATTTAAAATATAAGATATACATTAACTTAAGTAAAAACTTATTCCAGCCAAAGATACATAATACATAAAACAAATAAGGCTGCAAATATTTTGCAGCCTTACAATACTTATAATGAATGCCTGTTATTTGTTCTGTGCTACTTCGCTTGAACCATTTTTGGCATCTTTCTTCAATTGGTCGTTAGCTACGATGGCCAGCTCAACCCGACGGTTCTGTTCGCGTCCGCTTTCGGTGGTATTCTCTGCCAGAGGCGAAGATTCTCCGTAGCCAATAACCGACATTCTGGAGCGTTTAACGCCGTAATCGTTTAAGAAACTGGCTACTGAATTTGCTCTTTTCTCCGACAGCTTCATATTATAACTATCAGTACCTACGTTGTCGGTATGCCCTGCTACCAGAATATTGGTATCTTCATAAGTTTTAAGCGTTTCGGCAAATTTCGCCAGATTATCTTTCGATTGTTGTGTGAGGCCGTAAGAGTCAAACCCAAACAATACACCCGATTTCATGGTAACTTTAATACCTTCTCCTACACGTTCTACTTCTGCCACCCCTTCGAGGTCTTTTTTCATTTTTGCTGCTTGTTTATCCATATAGCGGCCAATAAATACGCCCGCCGTACCACCCACAGCCGAGCCTATAATAGCATATACTGCCGGATTCTTGCTTTTGCTGCCAATGGCTGCACCCGCGGCTGCACCAGCACCTACGCCAATAATAGCCCCTTTTTGCTCATTGGTTAATTTCTTGAACGAATTACATGAAGTAGTAGCACTTAATAAAATAGCTCCACAAACCGATAACGTTAAGTATCTATTGATAGATGATTTAATGATTTTCATGACTGTTGAAAATTTGGTGATTAAACAATTTTCAACAGTAGATTAAATAAATATGCCAATTTTAACGCCAACTTGCTGTAATTTGCTTATTGTCAGGTATTTGTGGTTTTTTGAGTGCTTGTGTCTAAAACAGTAATTATTATGTTTTGCGTAGATGTGGGAAATATTTTCTACATTATTTTTTTGTTCGGAGGTCAATCTCTCCATAAAAACCATTTTTTTGGTCTGTGCTTTTCCACGAACTGCTGCCTTCAAAAAAGCCATCGAAACCCATAATATCGGCTTCTGTAACGCTTTTGCCATCAATTTTATAAGAGATTTTTCCGCCTATGGGTACATCGAACGAAACACGCTGGTTATTTCTAAAACCACCAATAACAATCCTCTCAAACTCTTCGTTGTTTTCGTCGAGCAATCGCACTCTTATGATTTTATCATTTTTATAAATCTGATAGGCATTTAATTCTCGACGGATGTTATCAAGGGCTAGCTGATGTTCTTTTTCTGACTTAAACAGAAAATCATCTGTAGTTCTGATTTCTAATACGCCGTCTCGTGCTTTTTCGCCATATTTATCAATGGCTTGTTGTTCGTTAGGCTTAGCCAGATAGCTCCAGCCGAAAGCTCGCGGATTAATTCTATGTAAGATTTCGGGGTGGTATTCGCGTCCGTTGATAATTACCAGCGGCTCTTTCCCCAAAAAATTGCTAGGGAGATAGGTGCGCAGGCTATCGGTATTAAAAGTTGTTCTCTGAGGGTTAATGCCAAAATTGTTATATCGCCACAAACTATTTTTTGGGGTGGTAGATATCCTTGCCATCGGGGGCATCATAATACCTGCCTCTTTAGTAGTTAGTATGTTTATTTTTTGCAGTTCTTTAAAATGAGCAGTAAAACCTGTTGAGGGGCTGCTGATATGTTCTTTAAAACTAACACCAGTAAGTTTGTCACCTTCATAAATAAAGTTAAAGTCTATGCCTTTTTGTAATTCTTTTTCTTTCTGAAAAATCGTAATATCTGCTTCCTTTAACATAAAACGCTCTGCTAGCGGAAATAAATAGGTAGCTGGCGTTTGAGGGTTAGAGATTGTGATGCTATAAGGACCTGCGCCGCCTTTCATTTTGAAGTCGGTTGGAAGAGCAATTTCAGGGGTGTATAGCAAAAGGGGGTTGCTCATGAGCGCAACAGGTTTTTGGCTGGAATCCTGTTTTGAGCTAATAGCTTCGGCCGAAGCTATGGGTGTTACCATAGCCGAGTCAATTTTTTGTGGAATCGTAGCCAGCGTTTTTGTCAGGTTACGTTTTAAATCCAGAATCAGTTTTTCTTTGCGCTGGGCAAAAGCAAAAAGGCCAATACCCACCAATGGCAGCATTAAAAAATAAAATAGCTTTTTCATAGTCACGGTACGTTTTTTAAAAATAAATTGGATACGTTTCGATAAAGGATGCAAACTGAACTGATTACTCAAATCGGTTGTAGTGTTAATACCCAGCTTTAATAGTAGGTGTGCATAATCTTTACTGTCGAAATACCGAACCATGTTAGCGTCTGCCTCAAATTCATGTATCTCTGTCAACGATTTTTTGTATAAATATACCACAGGGTTAAACCACAAAACTACCTTGCAGATTTCGGTGAGTAGCACATCAATCGAATGAAAATGCCTGATATGTACACATTCATGGGCAATTATCTGCGCTTCTTCTGTGGCTGTTAAACCATTTGTGTTCAGGAAAATATATTTCAGAAAAGAGGCATTTGTCCAGTTACCCTCTACCCGAACAATCCATAAGCCATTTACTTTTTCAGCCTTCTTGCTCAGGTGTATTAACTTAGCTATTTTCAGCAAAAACCTCAAAAGCAAAAAGGTGGCAATGCTGGTATATACCCAAATCAGGTAAATCCGCCAGTCTGTTTTTGCTTCTTTGGGTTTTATTACTTCATTACTGGCTAGGGGTAAATAGCTTGAGGATTCTGTATAGGCTTGTGCTGGAGTTTCGGGTATAACAAAACCAGTAGGTGCTATGCTCAGAGGGGCTTCTGCCGCCTGAACCACCCGTGTGGTTTCAAACGAAACGAGCGGAATTACAAAACTCAGGCAAAGCGTAAAAAGCAAGTAGAAACGATTCAGGGTATGAAAAGTGAACTGCCTGAACGCAAAGAAGTAAAGCCCGTAGAAAATAGCGAGGCAAGCCGAGGCTTTCAGGAGGTAATAAAGAAAAAGCATAATTGTTCGGGTTGAATAAAGGCCTTCTTACTGGTTATCTATAAACTTCTTGAGTTTGTCAAGCTCGCTTACGCTCAGTTTTTCTTCTTTTGCCATAAACGACAACAGGCTTTCGGCAGAATTATTAAAGTAATTGGCAAAAACCTTTTTGAAAGAAAATTGCCCGTATTCTTCCTTACTAATCAGCGGAAAATATTCGTAGGTTTTGCCATAAGCCTTAAAGCCCAGATAGGCTTTTTTTTCGAGAATACGCACTACCGACGAAACCGTGTTGTAGGGCGGTTTAGGGTCATCGTCTATTTTATCAATAATGTCTTTAACAAAGCATCGGCCTAAATCCCAGATTATGTGCATGATGCGCTCTTCGGTTTTGGTTAGTTCTTCCATGTATCAAATGTATAACGTATTTTTCAGTTATGCAACTGATTTTTCAGTTATTGTAAAAATAAATTATTTATATACATTTACAGTCTAATTTATTGCCTCTGAAATTTAATAATTCACTCCTCGATAGTCGACTGCCTGATATTGTGTGATTCTACCACCACAGGCATTTAATTCAAGGCAGGTTTTCACCTGTCAGGTTTCTTTGTTATACCTAAAAATCGACTATCAATCAATGTTTTATATCGAATCTGAGCGTTTAAAGCTCATCCCGCTTAACTTAGTTCAGTTACGCATCTATCACCAGCCACCAATATTGGCGCAGGAACTTGGGCTTTCGGGCATTCGTATCGAAAATGAGCCTTTCTTTCAGCACGAGTTCGACGACGCGCTGGCAAACTATTGGTTGCCAATGGTTGAGAAAAACCCCGACCACTACGAATGGTTTACGAACTGGCTTATTGTACTGAAACAGGAAAATGCCGGAATCGGCGGAATAGGGCTGACAGGTTTGCCAGATGCTAACGGAGAAACAGAAGTGGGTTATGGCATAGGCCTAGACTACCGAAAGAGAGGCTATGCCAGCGAGGCACTACAATGCCTCTGTGCGTGGGCGTTTCAGCACCCTGCACTCATGACTGTTGTAGCACATACACCCGCTGATTTGCTGAGTTCGCAGAAAGTACTGCAAAAAGCAGGGTTTCAGTTTGTGAAGATTGAAAACGAATTAATAAAATGGGCGCGTGAAAAAACCGCATAAAGCACAAAATCAGGAATAGCCCCTGTGGTTATTCCTGATGCCTTAATTAAAATATTGCCAGATACCTTTGCCTGCATACCAAATCATAACCATGCAAAGAACAATTTTCATAACAATGCCTAGCATGAAGCCTATAAACGAGCCAAAAGCTGCCCGCGTAGCCGCTGACGACGTTGAGCCGGCGTACAACTCGCCTAGCAAGGCTCCTGCAAAAGCCCCAATGAAAATTCCGAAAGGGCCAAAGAACATACCAATAATAATACCCAGCGTGCTGCCCCATGTGCCATATTTGGTGCCACCAAATTTTTTAATACCCCATATAGGCACGTAGTAGTCGAGTATAGTAACAAGCAGGGTTATGATACCGAGTGTCCAGAGCAGATTCTCGCTAAACTGGGCAAACTTGGTAAAGTGCAAAGTTAATAAACCTACAAAGCTAAGTGGCGGCCCGGGCAAAGGTAACACTGCCCCAAGCAAACCAATAAAAAGGCAAAGAATAGCAATGATTAAAAGCAGGATGTCCATAAGCGTTGAGGGGATAAATACTAAAGCAAATGTATCAATTTTTAAATCTATCGCTCATTGTCTAGTCAGCAATATTAACCATTTATCAAATAAAACATGAGTCAGCATTCACAAACAAGAGCAGAAATGCCTCAGGGGGCAAGCCAGGTACTTGACCGCCGTAATCTTGAAAACAGTTATTCGTCTCTGATTAGGCTACTCAAAAACGGTATGTCGGTGCTCGATGTTGGCTGTGGCTCAGGTAGCATTACGGCCGACATTGCCGAGCGTGTAGGTACAAGTGGCAAAGTAGTAGGAATTGATTTTAGCGAACACCTGATTGAACTGGCACGTAAAAACCATGCACATCTGAGTAATCTTTCGTTTGAAGTAGCCAATATTAATACCTATACCAGCAACGAAAAATTTGATTTGGTAATAGCTGCCCGTACTTTACAATGGGTAAACAACCCTGAAGAAGTAATCAGGCAAATGGTTGGTTTGCTAAAGCCCGGCGGTACAATTTCGGTGCTTGACTATAACCATACAAAAATTGAATGGCAGCCCGCCCCGCCCCAATCTATGCAAGATTTTTATCAGGCATTTTTAGCATGGCGGAAAGATGCCGGTTATGACAACGAAATAGCCGACCACCTGACAGAAATTTATGAAAGCATTGGGTTAAAGTCAATTACAAATATAGCACAGCATGAAATTAGTGAGGTAGGGCAGGAAAGATTCAAGGGAGATGTTCGTATCTGGAATGTAGTGGCAGAAACCCGTGGGAATCAGGTTGTGAAAGACGGATTTGTTTCGGAAGAATTACGTCTGAAAGCAATCCAAGATTATGATACTTGGATTGCCAACGACGCACAACGAATGAAACTCTATTTGCTAGCCATTGAAGCGGTTAAACCTTAGCCAGCACCTTCTGTAAGGCTTCTAAAAACATATCGGCTTCATGGGTTGTCAGGGCAAGGCTTGGAAGCAGACGAATCGTGTGCTTTCCGGCTACGCCCGTAAATATTTTATGGTCAAAAAGCAATGAATTTCTGATAGGCTCAACGGGTTTTTCAAACTCAATGCCTATCATTAATCCTTTACCACGTAGTTCTTTTATTCCCTCAAAGTTTTTGAGGTTTTCAAAGAAATAGTCGCCTACTGTGGCTGCATTTTGCACCAGTTTTTCTTTCCTGATAACATCAATCACGGCATTAGCTGCCGTACAGGCCAGATGATTCCCGCCAAAGGTTGTGCCTAACATTCCGTGTTTGGCTTCAAATTTGGGCGAAATCAGAATTGACCCGATAGGGAAACCATTGCCCATGCCTTTGGCTGTCGAGATAATGTCGGGTTTTACACCGCTATGCTGAAAACTGAAAAACTTACCCGAACGGCCATAACCGCATTGTACGCTATCATGAATAAAAATAGCTCCGGTTTTGTCACAGGCTTTGCGGATAGCTTTCAGAAACTCGTCAGAAGCTACCTGAATACCACCTACACCCTGAATGCCTTCTACTATTACCGCGCAGGTTTCGTTATCCACTGCTTTTTTTACTGCTTCAACATCGTTAAAGGGCAAAATCTGCACATGGTCATGAAAGTTAATAGGTGCTTTAATTGAGGGGTTGTCCGTAGCAGCTACCGCTGCCGACGTGCGCCCATGAAATCCTTTCGAGAAAGCAATTACTTTCTTGCGCCCGTTATAAAACGAAGCCAGTTTAAGGGCATTTTCGTTAGCTTCGGCACCTGAGTTAACCAGAAACAGGTAATAATCTTTAAAACCAGATATTTTCCCCAGTTTGTCGGCTAGTTCTTCTTGTGAAGGAATTTTTACAGAATTAGAGTAAAAACCAATGTTTTTCAATTGTTGTGTAAGCCTTCGGACATAATAAGGGTGGGTATGACCGATTGAAATAACGGCGTGGCCACCATATAAATCTAAATACTGTTGTCCGTTCTTATCCCAAAGATAAGAACCCAGAGCTTTTACAGGCTCAATGTCGTAAAGGGGATACACATTGAAAAGCGTCATTTTTCTTTAATTTTTGTGATAGAGGCTTCCTTTTAGCCTAATTTGTGAATAAGGCTGCAAAGTTCTCAATTATTATTAAGAAAACTTCAAAAAACTTAAAGATTATGTAACACTAACCAATTGTGGAAAAGGTAAAATACGAATGTGGATAACTTTGTGAATATGTGGATATGTCTGTCAGAGAAGAAAAAAAGCGTCAGTAAAGAGCTTCATATTTCAGGCTAAACCTGAGTCTGCTATTTATAAAAAGAAAAAGCCCTACAAAAAAATGTTCGGGCTTTTTCTCTATAACTAAATGAAATACAAATACATAACGCCTTGTGTGGCTGAATATTGTTGTAAAGAAAAATTATCCGATAATTTTTCATAAAAAGCGTTTTCTTACGTAAGTTTAAAATCCAAACCCTTTATTTAAGCATAAAATTACGGTTTTCATGAGGCAGTCTATTATTTACGAAGTAACCATTCAGTATGTAGGTGCATTAAACGATTTGCGCAAAAGAGAACCTTTTACGGTGTATTTCTCGAACCTGAAAAGGGCTATTGAATGCGTTCAGACGAATCTGGCAATTAATGGGTGGGAACAGAAAAAAGTGAATTATACGGCGGTGTATCGTGCCTTGAAAATCAGAAATAAGTTTGTCTGTGATTTTGATGCCATGAAAACAAAGTTCTTTCAGGTTATTATTGTTCCACGCACACTTAACCCCAAATTAACCACTTTAGGCATAGACGAGCACCCAACCAGTAAACAATAAGCCCCAAAGTTAGTTTATCTAATAGAAGCAACTTTTATCAGGGCAAACATCTATCTGGTTCAGGAAGCCCTTATTTACCTAAACACAATCAATGCTATGACAACCAATTCATGCCTGAGGGTTACACCCGCTTTGTTATCGTTCGCCATTTTCCCAATTCCTTACAGCCATTTATTGTAGCTGCTATAAAGTAGTTACATGCCAATTCTGCGGTATTTTTATTAAAAGGCCTACTGGATAATAGCTTTCAATAGTTTTTTTATTGTTCGGGCTAGTATTTAAGCCAAATGTTTACTAAATAAATAGGAAGTGTAAAAAAATATCATTAATTTGTTTAACTTTTTTTGAACAATATTAAACAGTCATAGTTTATAAATAAAAATAGCAAGTTACTATCAGTATTATATGAAAAAAGCTATTGTAATAGGGGCAGGTTTTGCGGGTTTATCGGCAGCTACAAAGTTGGCCGATGCTGGCTATGAAGTAACCATTCTGGAAAAAAACAGTATGGCTGGCGGCAGAGCAAGGGTCTTTGAAGAAGAAGGCTTCGTGTTCGATATGGGGCCAAGCTGGTACTGGATGCCCGATGTTTTTGAAAGATACTTTGCTGAGTTTGGCAAGCGGGTGTCAGACTATTACGAGCTTGTAAGGCTTAACCCATCCTACAAAGTTATTTTCAGCAATACAGAAGCCATAGAGCTACCCGCCAGTCTGGAAGGTTTGAAATCGCTCTTTGAAAGTATCGAGGCGGGAAGCAGCAAAAAACTAGAGGCTTTTCTGAAAGAATCGAAATATAAATATGAAGTGGGGGTCGGAGAATTTGTCTGGAAACCTAGTTTATCCATAACCGAGTTTTTCGATTACCGTATATTGTCGAAAGCTATCAGTCTGGATTTATTTGCCTCGTTCGGAAAACATATCCGTAAATTCTTTTCAAACCCTAAACTTATTCAGTTAATGGAGTTCCCGATTTTGTTCTTAGGGGCTACTCCACAGAATACCCCCGCGCTATATAGCCTGATGAACTACGCCGAAATAGCACTAGGCACATGGTACCCGATGGGCGGTATGCACGAAATTGTAAAGGCCATGTGTAGTCTGGCAGAAGAGAAAGGGGTAAGCATCCGGCTGAACGAAAACGTCAGACATATATTAGTCGATAATAAAATAGCCCGAAAAGTTATCACAGAGAACAACGAGTACGAAGCCGATATAATTATTGGCGGAGCCGACTACGAACATATAGAGAGCAAACTTCTGGATAAACCATACAGAAATTATAGCGAAAGCTACTGGCAAAGCCGCACAATGGCGCCATCGTCTTTGTTGTTTTATCTGGGTGTTGACCGCAAGGTAGATAACCTGATACACCATAACCTGTTTTTTGACGAAGATTTCAACAAACACGCCGAAGAAATCTATACACACCCTCAATGGCCTTCAAAACCACTATTTTATGTATCGGCTCCTTCAAAAACTGATGCTAGCGTAGCACCCGAAGGGGCCGAAAACCTTTTCATTCTGATTCCTATTGCCCCTGATTTAGAAGATACAGAGGCCGTCAGAGAAAAATATTATAACATAGTGATGGAGCGGCTCGAAAAATACGTGGGGCATACCATCCGTGACCACGTAGTATATAAAAGAAGTTTTGCCGTAAGTGACTTTAAAAATGATTATAACTCTTTCCGTGGAAATGCGTATGGCTTGGCTAATACGCTTTTACAAACTGCCTTTTTAAAACCCGGACTGAAAAACAAAAAAGTTAAAAACCTGTTTTATACAGGCCAGCTTACAGTACCCGGGCCGGGTGTACCTCCTTCGCTTATTTCAGGACTGGTAGTTGCTGGTCAGGTCGTAAAAGAATACGGAAGTATTGAAAAAGAAGTAACAATTGCGTAGATAAAAATTTGCCCCAACCATTTAAAAACTAAAACGCATGTTTCAATTGTTTGAAAAAACTACGTTCGGTTGTAGTAAACTTATTACAGAATATTACAGCACCTCATTTACGCTAGGCATAAAAACCCTCGACCGTAAGTTTCATGACCCTATTTTTGGAATTTATGGTTTCGTAAGATATGCCGACGAAATTGTGGATACTTTTCATGATTTTGATAAAAAAACTTTGCTTGACCGCTACCGCGAAGAAACTTACAGAGCCATAGAGGAGGGTATCAGCCTGAATCCGGTGTTACATTCATTCCAAAAAATAGTAAGACAATACAAGATAGAAAACGAACTGATAGAGGCTTTTCTGGATAGCATGGAAATGGATTTGTATAACATAGCCTACGACCGCAATGGTTACCACAAATACATTTATGGGTCGGCCGAAGTAGTAGGGCTGATGTGCTTGCGGGTATTTTGTGAGGGCGATGAGCAACTCTATGAAAAACTGAAAGCCGATGCCCAAAGTCTGGGAGCAGCTTTTCAGAAGGTAAACTTTCTGCGTGATATTCAAAGCGATTTCTCGGAGAGAGGAAGGGTTTATTTCCCAAACGTCGATTTCAACGATTTTAGCGTTAGCAGCAAGAAACAAATAGAAGACGATATTCAAAAGGACTTTGACAACGCATACAGAGGAATTATGGGGCTGCCAAGCGGAGCCAGAAAAGGCGTTTATTTGGCCTATTGCTATTATCTGAAACTTTTTGAACGAATCAAAAGGCTTTCGGCCAACCGTATCCAACAGGAACGTATACGTGTACCAGACAGAATTAAACTGGCTTTGCTGGCAAAAACACTCGTACAAAGCAGGCTGAATGTAATCTGAATTTAAGCAGCAAACAACAGCTTACGTAACCCTGCGTATGCGTAAGCTATTTGTTGAAATACCACTTGGGTAGTAAGAGATTTTTCACTATTTTTGCTGACTTATTCTGCACTGTTTGGTTTGGCATGGTTTTGGAGGATAAGACTTTGATAATCAGACAATTAATTGAAAAATCGCATATACTCATGAAGTTTGTTGTTTCGTCATCCGCTCTACTTAAACACCTTTCTACCATTAACGGTGTAATTGCCAGCAACCCGATAGTTCCGATTCTTGAAAACTTTTTATTTCAACTCGACAAAGGTAGCTTAACTGTAACAGCTTCAGATATGCAAACAGTCATGATTACCGAATTTGATGTTGAATCTCGCGATACTGGTGCTTTTGCTGTACCTGCCCGTTTATTGCTCGATACCCTTCGTAGCTTGCCTGAACAGCCAATTCAAATCAATGTTGACGAAGAAACTTTCGGAACGGAACTCGTAACAGCTAATGGCCGTTACAAACTGGCCGGCGAAAATCCAACCGATTTTCCGCGTGTGCCACCTGTGAACCGTAACTTTAGTATCGAAATGGATTCGGATACGCTAGGTTCGGCTATTGCCAATACTATATTTGCTACCAGCACCGACGACTTACGCCCAGCCATGACAGGGGTGTTTGTGCAGGCGTCAGACAAAGCCATTACCTTTGTTGCCACTGATGGCCACCGCCTGATTCGTTATCGCCGTGAAGATGTAAAATCGCCTAGTAGTACCTCAATGATTTTACCTCGTAAGGCTTTGAACTTATTGAAATCATCACTTCCGGGCGAGGTTCTGCCAGTAAAAGCAGAGTTTAGTAATTCAAATGCCTTTTTCAGTTTTGGCCATATCAAAATGATTTGCCGATTGATTGATGAGCGTTTCCCTGATTACGAAAACGTTATTCCACAGAATAACCCGAATAAGCTGAAAATCGAACGTACAGAATTATTAAGCTCTCTGAAACGTATTTCGATTTACTCGAATAAAACCACACACCAGATTCGTCTGAAAATTTCAGCTAATGAACTGGTAATTTCAGCCGAAGACTTAGATTACTCAAACGAAGCTACCGAGAAACTTGTGTGCGAGTATGACGGCGAAGAAATGGAAATCGGCTTTAATGCTAAATTCCTGATTGAAATGCTTAATAACCTGAGTGTGAAAACGGTTTCTCTCGAAATGTCTCAGCCGAACCGTGCAGGCTTAATTATTCCTGTCGAAAAAACAGAAAACGAAGATACCCTCATGCTCGTAATGCCTGTAATGCTTAATACATACGCATAAGCGCGCATTTATATACCTTTAAGCCCTATAAATCAAGCCTGATTTATGGGGCTTTTTATTTCATCTTACAATCAATATGTTAAAAAAGATACAAACTTCTTTGAGCCGGATAGGGCTTGACTGGTTTCTGGGGGCTATTATTCTGATGGTACTGGCTGCATATTATTTTCCTGCGCCCGGTCTGATGCAGGAACCTATTTCGCTGGAAGAATTAGCCAATTATGGTGTTTCGGGGATATTCTTCTTCTATGGGCTTAAACTCAGCACCGATAAGCTAAAACAAGGCTTATCGAACTGGAAAATGCACATTGTCATTCAGGCTACAACCTTTGTGCTTTTTCCGTTGCTGGTGCTGCTGATAAAACCCCTTTTTACAAGTGCCGAAGGGGAGACCTTGTGGTTAGGTATTTTTTATTTAGCTGCCTTGCCTTCAACGGTTTCGTCGTCGGTTGTGATGGTTTCTATGGCTAACGGAAATATACCGGCAGCTATTTTTAACGCAAGTATTTCGAGCTTGATAGGCTTGTTTATGACTCCGCTCTGGGTAGGTTTTTTTATGGTAGCCGACACCGAAAGTTTCGATTCCCTCAGCATCATTATCAAGCTATGTGTTCAGGTGCTACTGCCCCTAGTTTTAGGTATGTTGCTAAACAGGCGGCTGGGCTGGTTTGCCGATAAATATAAAAATGCCTTGAAGATTTTCGACCAGTCGGTCATTCTGGTTATTATTTATACATCATTCTGTAAGTCATTCGCCTTAAATCTGTTCAAGGGTTTATCGTTACAGGAACTTGTGCTGTTAATGGTAGGCTTACTGGCTTTGTTTTTTATTGTAATTGCGCTTACAAATGCCATTGGCAAGCTATTGGGTTTTAATAGGGCCGATAACATTACAGTTATGTTTTGTGGGTCGAAGAAATCGTTGGTGCATGGTACAGTAATGTCGAAGGTATTATTTACACAAAATGCCATGGTTGGCATTATACTACTGCCACTCATGATTTACCACGCCTTACAATTAATAGCTGCCAGTATTATGGCACAAAAATTTGCCAGAAAAACCGATTAGCTCTAAGCTATTTCAATAAAAAACAAAAAGCCTGTTATGGAAACATAACAGGCTTTTGTATATATCTGTTTTACAGATTATGCTTCTATTTCTGTTGAAGTAAGGCTTGCACCCAGATACTCGCGGTTAAGGCGGGCAATGTTTTCTAAAGAAATTTCTTTAGGGCATTCGGCTGCACAAGCACCAGTATTGCTACAAGCACCAAAACCTTCTGAGTCCATCTGCGCAACCATCTTAAGGGCTCTTTCTTGGCGTTCTGGCTGTCCTTGAGGCAATAAAGCCAATTGCGATACCTTCGCCGAAACAAACAGCATAGCAGAGGCGTTTTTACAAGCAGCTACACAAGCACCACAACCAATACAAGCAGCTGCGGCAAATGCTTTGTCGGCATCTTCTTTCGGAATCGGCAGAGCATTACCATCTTGTGCATTACCTGTATTTACTGAAATATAACCACCAGAAGCAATAATACGGTCGAAAGCGGTTCTGTCAACAACAAGGTCTTTAATAACCGGAAACGCCGTTGCTCTCCAGGGTTCAACTACAATGGTATCACCATCTTTGAAGCTACGCATGTGTAGCTGGCAGGTAGTAACACCTTCAAGCGGGCCATGGGGGCGGCCATTAATATACATTGAGCACATACCACAGATACCCTCGCGGCAATCGTGGTCGAAAGCGATAGGTTCCTTTCCTTCTGAAACAAGGCGTTCGTTCAGAACGTCAAACATTTCAAGGAAAGACATATCTTCTGAGATACCATTTACCTGATAGGTTTCAAGGTTACCTTTTGTTTTTTTATTTTTTTGTCTCCACACTTTTAGTGTGAGGTTCATATTACCTTCTGACATAATTGTAAATTTTTATAATTACCCCTGCTGGGGCAAAGGGGTTATTTATAACTACGCTGTGCAATTTTGATATTTTCGTAAACCAAAGGTTCTTTGTTTAAGGCCCATTGGCTTTCGTTTTCATATTCCCATGCTGCTACGTACATGTAGTTTTCGTCGTCACGAAGGGCCTCACCTTCTTCGGTTTGGTATTCTTCGCGGAAGTGTCCACCACACGATTCGTTTCTGTTAAGGGCATCAATACACATTAGTTCTCCGAGTTCAATAAAATCGGCAACACGGCCTGCTTTATCTAGTTCAGGGTTAAATTCATCTGCATCACCCATCACGCGTAGGTCAGACCAGAACTCTTTTTTCAAGGCACGAATTTCTTCGATAGCTTCTTTCAGGCCTTGCTCGTTACGGGCCATACCGCATTTATCCCACATGATTTTACCTAAACGTTTGTGGAACGACTCCGGCGATTGCTCACCCTTGATACTCAATAATTTATTGATTCTTTCTCTAACAGCATTTTCGGCTTCAACAAAGGCAGGGTGGTCGGTAGGAATTGCTTTCGTACGGATTTCGCCCGACAAATAAGAACCAATGGTATACGGAATTACAAAGTAGCCATCGGCCAGCCCTTGCATCAAGGCAGAAGCCCCCAGACGGTTGGCTCCGTGGTCAGAGAAATTAGCTTCTCCTAGTGCATACAAGCCCGGTACGGTAGTCATGAGGTTGTAGTCAACCCATAAACCACCCATTGTATAGTGAACCGCCGGATAAATACGCATAGGTACTTCGTATGGGTCTTCACCGGTAATTTGCTTGTACATATCAAAAAGGTTACCGTATTTTTCTTTCACCACAGCCTTACCCATAGCGGTAATTTCTTCTTTCGATGGGTTGTGCATACCCTTTTTATTGGCTTCAATCTTGCCGTAACGTTCAATAGCCGAAGCGTAGTCAAGATAAACAGCCATTTTAGAAGTTCCTACGCCATAACCTGCATCGCAACGTTCTTTAGCGGCACGAGAAGCAATATCACGCGGAACAAGGTTTCCGAATGCCGGATAACGACGTTCCAGATAATAATCTCTTTCTTCTTCAGGTATATCGTTAGCGGCGCGTTTATCATCTTTACTTTTAGGAACCCAAATACGGCCATCGTTACGTAATGACTCAGACATTAGCGTAAGTTTCGACTGGTGGTCGCCCGATACAGGAATACAAGTCGGGTGAATCTGAGTAAAACAAGGGTTTCCGAAGAAAGCACCTTTTTTATGAGCTTTCCAAGCAGCGGTTACGTTACTACCCATCGCGTTAGTCGATAAGTAAAATACGTTACCATACCCACCTGTACATAATAAAACTGCGTGTCCGAAATGGCGTTCAAGTTCGCCGGTTACCAGATTTTTAGCAATAATACCACGAGCCTTGCCGTCAATTACTACTACGTCGAGCATTTCATGGCGCGAGTACATCGTTACAGTACCGATTCCTATCTGGCGTTCCAGTCCTGAATATGCTCCTAAAAGCAACTGTTGGCCTGTTTGTCCGGCGGCATAAAAAGTACGTTGAACCTGAGTACCACCAAACGAGCGGTTCGATAACAACCCACCATACTCACGGGCAAAAGGTACACCTTGCGCCACACATTGGTCAATAATATTACCAGATACTTCAGCCAGACGGTGTACGTTGGCTTCTCTTGCACGGTAATCGCCACCTTTAATAGTATCATAGAACAAGCGATAAACCGAGTCACCGTCGTTCTGATAGTTTTTTGCTGCATTAATACCTCCTTGAGCGGCAATAGAGTGCGCTCTGCGGGGTGAGTCCTGAAAACAAAAAGCCTTAACTTTATAACCAAGCTCAGCTAGCGTAGCTGCTGCCGATGCTCCGGCCAAGCCAGTACCTACCACAATTATTTCTATACTGCGTTTATTGGCGGGGTTCACCAATGGTACAGTAGAACGATACTTTTTCCATTTTTCCGCTAAAGGGCTTTCAGGAATTTTGGCATCTAATTTTTTAGACATATCTATATATCAGTTAGTCTGAGAATCAATTACCCATTAAATGTTTTACATAAAAGAAAATTGGCATTGCTGCAAAACCAACAGGAATGGCAATAGCAAAAACCCACGTGCTAATAAACTTAACCAGCGGCGTATATTTCGGGTGATTCCAGCCTAAAGTCTGGAAGGCACTCTGAAACCCGTGGTACAAGTGAAACCCAACAGCAAACATACCTATTATGTAAAGAAATACCCATAAAGGATTCTGAAAAACAACCGAAACCTGTTTGTATAAGTCTTTTACAACCACAATGCGCATTCCTGCCTCAGGGCTGGTTATATCAATCTTCTTAACAGTCTGGGTATATTCTTTTGGCATCTGTTCTGATACTACCTGCCCAGTAACTACATTTTCCATGTACTTTACGTAAGGTAGTGGCTCATTATGGTACTTATACCAGAAATCACCCATGTGAACAACAATGTAAACCAGTAGAATTGTTCCTAAAATAGCCATATTACGGCTCGACCAAGAAGAGGCGTTTTTGAAAACTGCGTACCTTACCGAACGTGCTTTGCGGTTCTGATACTCCAGATACAAACCCCAGAAGGCATGAAACAGAATAAAAAAGTAGTTAAAATACGAAATTGCTTTTATGAGAGGAAACGAGGTCATGAAAACCGCATAAGTATTAAATGAATACCCTCCATCATCTTTAAAAAGTTGTAAATTACCCGTAAGATGTACTACTAGAAAAGTACAAAGAAAAAGCCCTGTGAGCGACATCAGAACCTTTTTTCCTATCGAGCTTGATAGTGTTTTTGTAAGCCAAGACATACTTTATTCCAGTTTGAAAACTAAAAATTCAATTATTTGAAAACTAGATAAAAATACTTAGAAAAGTACAATTAGTTTCGCGGGTCAAAAGTAAGCCACAAACTATTTAGAATCAATAAAAATAATGTCCTTTTTTATTAAATAATTATATACTAAAAAAACAAAGGACTTGTTTTGTAAGAATGTTTTCAAATTCTAATCAGAATATACACAACGAAAGCGATTTTTTTTCGTTTATATTTACGGACAATCCTAATTCAAGAAGCTTATGAAGGCGTTGAAATTTACTTTATTTTCCTTTATTTTCAGTTTTTTTGCAATAATACAGGCGCAGGCCACCCACTTGCGTGCCGGTGAAATTACAGCTAAAAGAATTTCATCAGGCAACAATAATGCCCTTACGTATCGTATTACTTTAACTACATATACCGACCAGATTAACGGCGTGCAGGCCAATGAAGGGGCTAACTTTGTAAAATTCTCGTTCGGCATTGCCGGTGCTCCTTTATATGATGTAAAGCGTAAGAAGAAATTCCTGATAAACTCAGGTACTATGTGCAATGTATATGATACTACATTTACATTTCCGGCACAAGGGCGATATACTATTTCCTGTGGTATCTCGAACAGAAACGCCAATACTGTTAACCTGCAAGGGCCTACCGACCAGATTAGCTTTTTTGTAGAAACAACCATTGTTGTAAATGCTGCGCTGGGACTGAACCAAACACCAGTTTTATTGAATATTCCTGTTGATACGGCCGGTGTTGGTAAAAAGTTTATTCATAATCCGGGTGCTTTCGATGCTGACGGCGACAGTCTGGCGTATCGGCTCACGGCTCCCAAGCGAGACTTTGGCGATGGCACAGGCGTAGGAGATTTTGCAGCCGGTTATAAAGACCCCGCTACCTTAGGACAACCCAACCTGAGCGAGACAGGCGGCCCCTCTACCTTTAAAATAGACCCCATAACCGGAGACCTCATCTGGGATGCCCCCGGCAGGTTGTCTGTTAACCAATATCAGGTTAATGTGGCATTTATTGTAGAAGAATGGCGGAAAGGAAGCAATGGCGTGTATACAAAAATTGGGGAGATTACCCGCGATATGCAAATTATTGTGGTTGAGACACCTAATAAACGACCCATTCTGACCGTGCCCTCACCGATATGCGTAGAAGCAGGGCAAAAAATAGAATTTAAAGTAACGGCCGTAGATGCCGATAACAATAATATTAAAATCTCTACCAACAGTGGTGTTTATAACCGTGATGCCAGTGGTGCCGTTGATTTTGTGGCTCCGAAAGAAGCCACGTTTACCCCACTGAATGCTACACAGAAAAGCCCCGCCGAAGGTACTTTCACTTGGGAAACCAACTGTAAACATGTACGGGAGCAACCTTATGATGTTGTATTTAAGGTAGAGGACTTCCCCGGCCGAACGGCCGTGCAGCTTACCGACCTCAAGACGGTCAGGATAAGAGTTATTCCTCCACGACCAAGAGGGTTGGTAGCTAAAAATACCGAAAGAGGTGTTGAACTTAGCTGGCAACAATACCCAAACTGTAATATTCCTGATGAAAACGCCGAAATTGTTATTTACAGAAAACAGGGTTGTTCAAACTATATCCCTGCGCAATGTCAGGTAGGTTTACCCGCTAGTTTAGGCTTTGTTGAGGTAGCCAGAGTTTCGGTAAAAGATACTTTTTTCCTCGATACCAAAGCACAGAATGGGGTTATTTATAGTTATAGTCTGGTGGCAAATCTTGCTATGTCTGACTTCGTTTCGATGCCGAGTGTGCCTTCAAACGAGGCTTGTATCGGCAGCGAGATTCCGCAGAGAGCTCCGGTAATAACCAATGTTACTGTTGACAAAACCGATGCTCAGACCGGACAAATCACTGTAAAATGGACACGTCCTTTAAACTTTGACTCGACCGATACACAAGGGCCTTATGCGTATAAACTTTACAGAGCCACAGGCATAAGCGGCGGAACATTTCAGCTAATAGCTACCATTGCAACAAAAGTAAATAAAGCAGCCGATACCGTTTTTGTAGATACAAACCTGAACACCGTACAAAATGGGTATACCTACAAAGTAGGTTTTGTTTACGCTAATGACAGACCACTGGCCGAAAGCCAAGTGGCTAGTAGCGTAAGGTTAACAACTGCCTCGGATGCCCAAAAAGTACGTTTATCGTGGCAGGCGAATGTGCCGTGGAGCAACGATAACCGCAAACACAGAATTTACAGAGAAGATAAAAACAAACCAGGCACGTTCTATATAATAGCCGAAGTAGCTGTGCAAGCCGTAAATACATTTACTTATGTAGATGACGGCATTGACAGGTTTGCCGACGATGGCATAAATACAATAACGTTAAAAATAGATAGTACTTACTGTTATAAAGTAGAAACCGTTGGTGCGTATGCACGTTTGCCTCAGTTTGGTATACTAATGAATATGTCGCAGGTGGCTTGTGGAGTACCCATTGATAACACACCGCCTTGCCCGCCAGTACTGACAATTGATGACCTGAATTGCGAAACCCTCGACCGTGAAGCTATCTGTGAGTCGAGCAGTTTAAGCAATAAACTTCAATGGACAACGCCTGTGAGTTCGGGTAATGTGGTTTGTCGGAAAGACATAATCAAGTACAATGTTTATTATGCCCGCTATAAAGAAGAAACACCGCGTTTACTGGCAGCCATTGATAAGCCAACGCCACCCGAAACCTCTTTTACTCATAACCGCACCTTGCAGGAAGGCTTTGCCGGATGCTATTATGTAACGGCTGTAAATAGCCTGAACATTGAAAGTGGGCCAAGTAATGTAGTGTGTAAAGATAACTGTGCCACCGTTGTGCTGCCAAACGTATTTACCCCGAACGGCGACGGAAGAAACGATACATTTACGCCAATGACCTGCTCGGCATTTATTCAGCAGATAGATATTGAGATATACAACAGATACGGGCTGAAAGTATACGAAAGCTCAAATACCAATATTTTAAGCTGGGATGGCAAAAGCAACGCGGGCGTTGAGCTTCCTTCGGGTACTTATTTTTATGTGGCGAGGGTAACTTTACAACGCCTTGATAAAAAAGATGAAAACTCAACAACCGTTAAAGGTTGGATTGAACTCATAAGATAAATCCGATATTCTATTTATCTTTGCTATGAAACTTCGTGTTTAATCAAAACGGATGGTATAATTTTTGCCTTTTCATCCTGAAAACCTGATTAAACACGAAGCCAATACTGAATATTGCAATGAATATTTTACGTGTCCTTTCTACTACGAGTAGCCATGTTCTAAATTTTGTCAGAGAACAACTCATTGCCTTGAATGAGGCCTTCAGGTTGCCTATGGCCACTTCAATCCGTACTATGCGCGGCCTGCTCATTTGTTTGTTAGTAGGGCTATTTGTAGCCGTTGTAGCGGTAGGAGTACAGCCCTTTGGCCTTGACCTCTTTAACCATGACCAAAAAACATGGTTTTTACTAGGTTTTGGTGTAGTAGCCACTTTTGCTATGCTGATAGCTAAATTTGTGCTGCCGATTGTGTTTCCGAAGTTCTATAATCAACAACAATGGACAATCGCCAGGCAGTCGCTTCATTTTTTAGTTATTGTGCTACTGCTTACATCTTCTTTAGTAGCCTACGCTAATTTTTTTGAGATTGTATCTTACAAGGTAATTGATATCCTGAAAGTTTTTGTGTTAAGCACTATTCCTGTAATTGTTACAACCTTTATTCAGCAAAGAGTATTTCAAAATAAGTTTATGGCCTGTGCCGAAATCATCAATCAGCATTTGCATAGCCATGCAGATAAAAACACCTCACACACGCCACTGGTTTTGGTATTAGGAAAAAAAGGTGAGCAATTGAGTCTGGTGCCTAACCAACTCATTTATATAGAAAACACAGAGAATACCTCAGATATTTACTGGCAGAACTTCATGGGTGTTGAGAAAACAACCCTTCATACAGCAATTAAAGAAATCGAAAAAGAATTATCGGTTTTTCCACAGTTTGTTAGGCTACATAAAAACTTTATCATCAATATAAAGGGTATTCACCAAGTAGAAGGCGATGCCAGAGGATACCACCTCAGAATAGCCCGCAGCAGTAAAGTAATTCCTGTTTCGTGGAAGTTTCATAAAAAGCTGGAACAACTGGCCCGCCCGAATCAATAAATCATCGGGCGAAAGACTAATTACGCCCAACCAACGTGTAAATACCTCTACCACTCAGGTTATGATACTTCGGCTTTATCCTGTTATGCCAGCCCTCCAACCTTATGTGAAGGTCATTTGCACCATGGAAGGTTCATCGTCCGATAATTCATCTATCAGGGTTTTGCCCGATACCTGTGTCGAATTATTTATAAATTACAGCAGTGCGTCGTTGGCAAAGGTTACAGGCAAAAAGGTTTTTAGCCCTAGCCGTAATTTTATTGTTTCCCGCATGAATAACTTCATGGACGTAGAAATGCCGGGTAATACAGCGTTTATTTCTGTTTGTTTTTATACCGAAACCGCCTGTATGTTTTTTCCGTTACCTATGAACGAAGTGGCTAATACATTAACCAACCTGCATGATTTATGGGGTCAAGAAGCTACCGACATGGAAGAACAGGTAAACACTGTACCTCATAATGACCAGAAAGTGGCCATAGTACAGCAATACCTTCTTAAACAGCTACAAAAAAACAGAGCAGAAGATATAGTGGTAAACTACTGCTTACAGAAAATAAGGCGTGTGAAGTCGGTAAGCGAACTAGCCAATAAGGTAGGCATGAGCCAAAGACAACTAAGCAGGCGTTTCAATAATCGGTTGGGTCTTTCAACCAAAGAGTTTATGGCAGTAAACCGTTTTGTTTATTCGTTAACCCACTTAAAGCAATACCCTGCCATGAGCCTGACCGATATAGCTTATGCCAGCGGTTACTATGACCAAGCTCATTTTATTCATGACTACCATACTTTTGCAGGGCTTAGCCCCAAAGCTATCCTGACAACCCCTAATCTAATTTACTGCGAGTAATTACAGATAACGGGCTTCCGATGTCTGGTTTTTACAATTTTTTATCTTCTGAAATTCTCATTTTTGCTGTATAAAATAAACCAATTCAATATGCGTAAGTTAATATTAGGAGTAGCCGTGAGCCTTGATAGTTATATCGAAGGGCCTAATGGCGAGTATGACTGGTGTTTTACAGACCAAGACTACGGGCTGAACGAGTTCTATACAAGAATCGATACAGTATTTGTTGGCCGTAAAAGCTATGAGATGTCGTTTGGAATAGAAGGCGGTGCAGATGCTTTTCCGAAAATGAAAGAATACGTTTTTTCAAATACCCTGACATCAGTAAAAGAAGGAACTATGCTGATTTCGGGTGACATCAAGACTGCCGTAGAGAAAATAAAGCAAGAAGAAGGTAAAGACATCTGGCTTTTTGGCGGCGCAAGCCTCACCAGCACGCTGATGCAACTACACCTCGTCGACGAACTGTGGTTATCGGTACACCCGATTATTCTGGGGCAAGGCAAACCGCTTTTTCAGGATATCAAAGAAAGAACAAACCTGCAATTAGTAGAGAGTAAGGTTTATGACACGGGGCTGGTGTCGTTAAAGTATATATTTGTTTAGGGTTATAAAAGCAGGGTTTCTTTTCCTGATTGAAACCCTGTTTTTATACTAATATACTAAATCGATAGAAAAACTTTATGTTTCTTTCAGGTGTAAATGATAATGTTGTACCTTTGCCCTATAAATACGGAGTTACAACATTAGATGGTAAAGAATAAAATCAAGCGTGGGCTTAGGGTATCTCGTTATATCATTTATAAAGAGACTCTTGTCGATTTCAGAGAACACTTCTGGTCTTTCATAGGAGCTTTTGTGGGTATCGGCCTGATTGCGTTTTTCCAGAGTAAGCTACTCACACAGTTTGAAAATATATTTCTGATAGGCTCTTTCGGGGCTTCAAGTGTACTCATCTACGGAGCTATTCAAAGCCCGTTGGCTCAACCTCGCAACCTTATTGGTGGCCATGTAATTTCAGCTTTTATTGGGGTGTCTGTTTACCATTTACTGCCCGATATTCTATGGTTGTCGGCACCATTGGCTGTATCCCTTTCTATTGTTATGATGCAAATTACCAAAACCCTGCATCCGCCGGGTGGAGCCACAGCTTTAATTGCCGTGGTAGGCTCCGAAAAAATAAAGGCTTTGGGCTACTTATACGTTGTTTCTCCGGTACTGACAGGCTCACTGATACTGCTGATAGTTGCGCTCGTTTTCAATAACATGACCTCGCATCGAAAATACCCTACAAATCGGAATTTTACCCGTTATTTCATAAAAATGCTAAGAAAAACCCACAAGCGTACCCGACAAGTAGCGCAATAATACTGGTAGGTTTTCTGTATTGTTTTACCAAATATTTTCTTTGCGTGCCCGCTTATTCCGCCTGTGGTAATAGCTGCACTATTTTCAAATATTCTCTCCGCATTAATCTATTTTTTTGCCTAACTTAGGGGAATTATTGAACTTACCTGTCTTTTCTAAAAACACATCTTATTCAATGGAAACAACCGTTAATCGTTCTCTTGCTGACAAGAAAACGCTTTCCTCTACACAAGAATTTCTACTAGGCATTCCGCTTTATGTTTATGTGAGTGTAATTGCCTCCAAAATGGTTATTTTAGGTATCTTATGGGACATCGCCTGGCACATGAGCATCGGGCGAGATGGCCTTTTTTCGGCTCCCCATGTAGTTGTCTATATAGGAGCCGCCACAGCAGGTATTTTCTCTGGCTATCAGGTTCTGAAAACCTCTTTCTGGGGTAAACAGGCCGAAAAAAACAAAATGGTTAATTTCTGGGGAATTTTTTATAGTTCGCTCGGAGGGCTTTTCTGTATCTGGGGCGGCATTGCTGCGCTTACTTCTGCCCCTTTCGACGACTGGTGGCATAGTGCCTATGGGCTTGATGTACAGATTTTTTCTCCACCGCATACAGTGCTTTTATTAGGGCTAATGGGCGTACAGATTGGAGCCATGATGTCGGTGCTGGCTATTCTGAACAGAAAAGAGCAAATAGCCTCTTTCACGGCTGAACAAAACAAGGCAAGAAATAAACGTTTACAATGGATGTTCGTTCTGACGGCCGGATTTTTTATAACTACTATTTTTACTACGCTTTCGGAGTTTCTGGGGCGGTGGGATATGCACAATGTTTCTTTCTATCAGATTGGTAGTGTTGCTTTTCCGTTTTGTTTGTTAGCTACTGCGCGGGGGGCGGGCATGAAGTGGGGCGCTACCTATATTGCTATAACTTTTATGGTGTTTCACTGGGCGGTTAATGCCACGTTACGGTTGTTTCCGGCCGAACCCCTGCTAGGGCCTATCCATAATAAAATTACTACTTACCAAACGCTTGGGTTTCCGTTATTAATGGTTTTTCCGGCTTTTGTTATAGACTGGCTCAGACATAAACTACAAGCCACCAACGACTGGTGGTTGTCGGTAATACTTGGGCTGGCATATCTTCTTACTTTCTTTGCTATTCATTATCCTTTCGGATATTTCATTCTTGAGTCGCCGTTGGCGCGTAACTGGTTCTGGGGAAGCTACTCATGGACCTTTCAGAACGACCCTGATTGGGAGTTCAGGTATAAGTTTGTCGATTGGAACACTACCGTAGGGTTGGCTAACTGGGTTATGGGCTTAGGTATAGCCCTGTTGCTCAGTATATTTTCAACACGGATTGGCCTCGCATGGGGTAAATGGATGAAACAAGTACAACGCTAAACTTATCAATCATACTTTTATTTTGAAACCAATGTTTTTAAGAAAAATAACAGCTTTTCTGCTGCTTACCTGTGGGTTGGTAGGTCAGGCAAAGGCACATATAGGTAGTGCAGGTATCGTACAGGAAGGTAAAGCCGGAAATTATCATATACAAGTATATGTTGAACCCCCTGACGTGATTCCGGGCATTGCCAAAGTTTCGGTTTCGGTTGATGGAACTGATATTGAAAATGTAAGAATCAGCCCGATTTATTACTGGACAGGCGACGAAGGCTCACCCCGATTTGATGAAGCCCTGCCTGTGGCTGGCGAAACAGGCCGCTATGAAGGTCAGATATGGCTCATGGAGAGCGGTGCCGCCAGTGTAAAGGTTATTATTGAAGGAAAACGCGGAACAGGCGAAACCCTGATTCCGATTGCTGCCATTGCAACGGCCAAGCGCGATTTACCACCCTCGCTAGGGTGGATTCTTGCTGGGTTAGCGGTGCTTCTGGTGGGTATCCTGACTACTATTATCGGGGCTAGCACCAGTGATAGCCTCCTGAAACCCGGTGAACAAAGCAATAAAAACTTCAAGCGTCGGCGTGCAGTTGGGTCAACGGTTGGGTTGAGTTTCTGCGGGCTTTTGCTTTTTGTAGGAAATAACTGGTGGAGTAATTTATCGAGAGATTACAAAGATAGTTTCATGTATAAGCCCTATACGGCTACCTCTGCTATAAAAATAGAAAATGCGCAAAGGGTATTAACTTTTAAAATTGATTCAAGTTCTGTTCAGGAGCGGTGGACAAGCTATGTGATTCCTGACCACGGCAAACTTATGCACCTATTTCTGGTAAGGCAAGGCACTATGGATGCTTTCGCCCACTTGCATCCGTCAAGAAAAGATACCCTTACCTTTGAAGCACCTTTGCCCAATTTACCTGCCGGCAAATACCTCGTTTTTGCTGATATTCTACGTTTTCATGGCTTGCAGTACACCATTGCTGACACCGTTGATATTCCGGCCTTAAAAATTACGCAGGAAAGTGCCGAAAAACATACCGGAGATTCGGACGATACGTATATCGTCACTAATCCGATTAACAAAAAGTTGCCAGCCGTACAAGATGCCAGTATTACTATTTGCGGGCAGCCCGGCATAAAAACACCAGTGCAGGATGGTTCGAGTATCATCTGGGAAGAAAAACCAAATCAGGTGCTGAAAGCAGGGCAGGTATATGATTTAAAGTTTTCGGTGATAGCCCCTGACGGAAAACCTGCCGAATTGCAGCCGTATCTAGGTATGATGGGGCACGCAGCCATTTTAAAAGAAGATGGTTCAGTTTACATACATCTGCACCCGAACGGTACGTTCTCGGCTACCTCGCAGCAGGTAATGGAAAAACGTGTAAAGGAAACCGTAAATCCAAGCCGCAGGTTAAGTAACGCTAAAAAATTCAGAGATAGCGTAGACCATGTTTTAGCGCAGTTACAGACCATGACCGAAGAAGAACGCGACAAATGGTTGATGGGCAACATGAAGCATGAATCGGGCGGGCATCATGGTGGAAGCGTAACCCTGCCGTATGTTTTTCCGAGCGCAGGTAATTACCGAATCTGGTTGCAAGTTAAACGAAATGGCAAGATTCTGACAGGAGCCTTTGATGCCAAAGTAATATAAAACTAATAAGGTGGAGCTTAGCTCCACCTTATTAGTTTTATTTAGGTTTGTTTATATTTTTAATAACCTGTGCCAGTAAAGAATTAAACTTATCGGGTTTTTCGAGCATCGGGTAATGGCCTGTTTTACCTACATCCATTAAATAACACCTGATACCATTATTCTTAAAAGCCATGGTGTCGGTTTTATTGGCAGAGCTATTAATTAAGTATAGCGGAATATCAAGCCTTCTGAGTTTAGTATTGATGGGATAATTGCCGTTTTGCTCCAGACAAGTCAACGAAATGGTCGAATCAGCACCGGCAATATCATCCAATACCTTTTTGCGGATTTCTTTTGGTGTTGAAGCCACAAACAAAGCCTGATTGGCAAACGATGTAACCATTTTTTTGTAATGGGCATGGGCAGCCTGAAAAAATGCTTCTGTTTCTTTCTTCGACTCAGGTGTTTCTTCTGCCCCGAAATTGTTAAAATTATCAATACCTACAATACCAATTACACGTGCCGGATTATTCAATGCCGTTTCCAGCACAATAGCCCCACTCATAGAATGGCCTATTAATACAACTCTTTTCAGGTCGAGCGTATTTAGCACCGCCGAAACATCTTTTGCATAGTCTTCTACTGTCCAGCTTGTTCTGTTTTTACCCGACTCGCCAAAACCCGGTAAATCAAGCGCAACAACACGATATTTTTTAGCGAAAAAAGGCGTTTGTTTCTCCCAGTAAGTGCGGTTAATACCCCAGCCATGTACAAAAACCAGCGTAGTGTCTCCTTTTTTGCTGTCGTCGTATTTGATAACGACACCTTTGTTTTCGACCTTGATGTTCTCAAGCACCGTCGTTTTTTTAGTAGTGTCAGTAGAGAATGAGAGTGTGTTAGAACTTGTAGTAGTATTACCACAAGAAAGTTGTAAACCTGCTAAAAGGCCTATAAATATTTTATGGAAGGTCTTCATGCGTGTGTTTAAATAGAAATTAGACAATGTACTTTATGGGTTAGTGTAAAAATTTATGCCATACCGAATGTAGCGCTGCAATGGTTGAGCAATATTACAGTAAGTTTCAAAAAAATAACTGAGTAAATTTCTTGAGGCAAGACCCTTCATCCGATAGGCTGGTTTCAAAGAAACGCTAATTCTGCTGTTTATGTTCAATAAACGTATATAGGTTTATTAAAATTTAAATTATTTTTAATCCTTCTAGGCTCTCGGAGAGTTAAAGCAAGCAAAATGGGCTTCAGAAAAATATAAAGCCATTGTCTATTTATGCGTTGGTGTTTGTTTCAACAAAACAATAATTATTAAATAATAAAAATTATGGGACTAAATGTTCGAGGAGTTGCAACGAGTATTAAAACTGACAACATTATAGAATTAATAACTTTAATGGGGCTTGACACACCCATTAAGGTTGAAACAACCTATTTTGAAAATGCTATTTCAAACGAAATAGAGAGAAATGAGATATTTTTGACTGTTACTAAAAACGGGACAATCTTGCTATTTGGAGATGAAATGTCAACAGAAGAAACCTCACTAGATGCGTTTTCTGAAAACGGAAAAGCATTGAGTTTTATGATTTCTGAAACAGGTATGTTTTTTGGATTCGACTATTATGAAAATGGTGAACTACTGCGAAGCGTCGTAAATTTGGAAGGTGAAAATGTACAAGAAGAAGGAGAATCTTTGGAAATTGAGGAAAATAAAGACGATTATACCGAAATTATTTGTAGTATAATGGAAGATGTTTGTGGTGGAAGTATTTATTCCGTTGAACCTAATCAGAAGGCAGTGAGGTACAAAATAGTCAGATAGATAACAAACTGCTACCGTTTCAACAACAACATTTAGCACTGATAAGCTCTAAAAATAAGCTAAAGGTATAATAAAACAAGGCTTATTACCAGACAAATAAACCCCCTCGTATTGTAACAAACGAGGGGGAATAGTTATAGGCTTTCGTTTTTTTGAAAGCCTTTTTATATAAATGCAAGGCTTATATCCAACCTCCGGCACGATACTCTCTTCTTACAAAAGCATTGGCAGGGTCAAAGTTGGTAATTTTCATATTGGCTCCATCCCACAAGAGTTTTTTACGACCAATAAATTTATTTTTGGCATCACGAAGCAGGAACGAACGAACAGCCAGATTTCCCATCAGAACGGTTTCTGTTAGTGGGCCTGCCTGATCGAACGACGAACTCGTGTAGGTACCATAACCAGCTTTGCAGGCTTTTACCCATTGTTGTTGATGTCCTTCGGTATCACCTTCAACCAAAGGGCGTTTAGGGGCCGGAAGTTTCACGTTCAGGAACTTCGACTCAGGGAAGAATTTAGGGTTATTGCCAAACAATTCAGTTGCCAGAATCCCTTTACTGCCGATAAACAATATTCCACCATCTATGTTGGCAAATACTTTGTCATAATCGCAGCCATCGGGTAATTGTGGACGAATGCCGCCGTCGTACCACGATAAGCTGATTTCTTTAAACTGTTTACCCTTAGGATTCGGGAATTTAAGGTGGATGGAAGCCGACGGAGGGCAAACATCATCATAGAATGCCTCTTTGAAGAAATCGGCATATACCTGCCCAACCGAACACTCTACCGAAGTAGGGTAGCTTAGTTTTAAGGCACGGAAAGGTACATCAATAAAATGGCAACCCATATCGCCTAGCGCACCAGTGCCAAAATCCCAGTATCCACGCCAGCGGAAAGGCATATAGGCTTCGTGGTAGTCACGCATAGGGGCTGTGCCAAGCCATAGATTCCAGTCTACTTCGCTCGGAATCGGCTGTTTTTCGCCTCTGTCTTTAGGCGACTGTACCCCTTGCGGCCATACGGGGCGGTTTGTCCATACTTCTACACTTTGCACGTCTCCAATGAGGCCATCCTGAATAATAGCTTCCGTAATGCGGGTTCCTTTTCCGCTACTGCCCTGATTCCCCATTTGTGTAACCAGTTTATATTTTTTGGCTGCTTCTGTTAACTGGCGTGCCTCCCAGATGTCGTGGGTTAAAGGTTTTTCCACGTACACATGTTTTCCTAGCTGCATGGCTGTCATGGCTACGGGGTAGTGCATGTGGTCGGGAGTACTTACAATAACGGCATCAATGTTTTTGGCCTCTTTTTCAAGCATCTGGCGGTAATCTTTGTAATAAGGTGCATTCGGGAACTGAGCGCGGTATTTTTTCGACATACGGTCATCAACATCGCACAGGGCCACAAAGTTGTCAGTACCATTATTATAAGCGAGGCGAATATTCACATCGGCTTTGCCGCCACAACCTACGGCCGCAATATTCAGTTTATCGCTTGGAGCAATAAAGCCTTTGCCCAGCACGTGGCGTGGTACAATCATAAACCCTGCTGAGGCTAAACTGGCACTTTTAATGAAATTACGCCTTGAGGAAGGGTTTTGTTGTTTTTTTGAGTTTTTCATAGGTAAATAGAGGTTTGAAAGAGGTTTATCTGCTAATACGCCTGAAATGAGAAATCGGGTAGAAAAGTACAAAATATTATTTAAAATCGTAAGCAAAAAGCAGACGTATTTTGGTTGGGTAAGTATCAGAAAACGATTGATGTAGGCAGTAGTTGTAAAGAATGAGTGGGGTGTTTTAGCTTAATAAAAACACAAAAGCCCGAAAGGTTACTTTCGGGCTTTGTTTGGTATGTGTCAGTAAAATTATTTTACTTCTACTTCTGCACCAGCTTCTTCTAGAGATTTTTTCAAACCTTCAGCTTCGTCTTTAGCAACACCTTCTTTCAATGGTTTCGGAGCAGCATCAACTAAATCTTTAGCTTCTTTCAAGCCAAGGCCAGTAAGGTCTTTAACTAATTTCACAACTTGAAGTTTGTTAGGACCAGCAGCTTTCAAGATTACGTCGAAAGATGTTTTTTCAACAGGAGCTTCAGCAGCTTCGCCACCACCAACAGCACCAGCTACCATAACTGGAGCAGCAGCTGCAGGCTCGATACCATACTCATCTTTCAATATTTGTGCTAATTCGTTTACTTCTTTTACAGTCAAATTTACTAATTGTTCTGCAAATGCTTTCAAATCTGCCATTTTTGTATAGAATTTAAAAGTTAATACTTGTTTTTGATAAATGATTTTGAATTTAATATCAGCCAGTATAGCTGATGTGTGTTTACTGTATATAGCCATTGCTGGCTAAAGCCTGTAAACGAATTAGGCTGCTTCTTTCTCTGACAAAGTCTTGAGAATACCAGCCAATTTGTTGCCACCGCTTTGCAAGCCAGAAATAACATTTTTGGCAGGTGATTGCAACAAACCGATAATTTCGCCAATCAATTCTTGCTTTGACTTCAAGTTCAACAACGTATCCAGTTGGTCGTGGCCGATGAACAAAGCTGAATCAACCGATGCACCTTTTAATTTGATGCTATCTTTGTTTGCTTTAAGGAAATCCTTAATCAATTTTGCAGCTACTTTGCCCGACTCATCGTGGAACATTACACCTGAAAAACCTTTAAGAACAGTTCCATCAAACGACGAATAATCGGTATCTGATTTTTCCAGAGCCTTGCTGATAAGTGTATTTTTCACTACACGATACTCAATACCACGCTCGAAACACAAACGACGTAATTCATTGGTTTTAGCAACGTTCAGTCCGCTTGCATCGGTGATATAGAAGTAAGGGGTAGCTGCAAATTTCTCTGCAAGCTCTTCAATTATTGCTCCTTTTTCTTCTTTTGTCATGATTACAATCCATTAATGGTGGTTTTGTCGACTTGAATACCAGGCCCCATTGTGCTTGCAAGAGCTATGCTTTTCACATAAGTTCCTTTAGCAGAAGATGGTTTCAATTTCAACAAAGTTTGAATCAATTCTGTAGCGTTGTCAGCTAATTTCTCAGGTGAGAAAGAAACTTTACCGATGGAAGCGTGAATGATACCAGTTTTATCAACTTTGAAGTCGATTTTACCAGCTTTCACCTCTTTTACTGCAGTTGCTACGTCGAGCGTTACAGTACCAGACTTAGGGTTTGGCATTAATCCGCGAGGACCGAGGATTTTACCTAATTTACCAAGTTTGGCCATAACAGTTGGCATCGTGATAATCACGTCGATGTCAGTCCAGCCTTGTTCGATTTTCTGAATGTACTCGTCTAGACCTACATAGTCAGCTCCGGCAGCTTTTGCGTCAGCTTCTTTATCAGGTGTACACAATACCAATACACGAACAGTTTTACCAGTTCCGTGTGGTAATGCAACTACACCACGCACCATTTGGTCAGCTTTACGAGGGTCAACGCCCAAACGAACGTGAACGTCTACCGAAGAATCGAATTTAGTGTATGAAATTTGCTTCAAGATATCAGCCGCATCTTTAAGAGAGTAGGCTTTTGAAGCATCATACTTCGACATCGCTTCTTTTCTTTTTTTGGTCAGTTTTGCCATTTTTTTGGTTGGTTATAGCGTTATGCCTGTGCATAACTCCCATGAATAAATAATGAATGATATTGTATCATTCGGTTGTTTTAAAACGGTGCGTTGCCTGTAATGGTAATACCCATGTTTTTGGCAGTACCGGCAATCATCTTCATTGCTGACTCAACAGTAAAGCAATTCAGGTCTGGCATTTTGGTTTCGGCAATAGTTTTTACCTGATCCCAAGAAACCGAACCTACTTTTTTACGGTTAGGCTGGTCAGAACCTGTTTTGATTTTAGCTGCTTCTAACAGCATGATAGCAGCGGGTGGAGTTTTGATAGCAAACTCAAACGACTTGTCAGTAAAGTAAGTAATTACTACTGGCAACACCATACCCATTTTGTCTTGAGTACGGGCGTTGAATTGTTTACAAAATTCCATGATGTTCAAGCCTTTAGAACCCAATGCCGGACCAATTGGTGGTGAAGGGTTAGCCTGACCGCCTTTTACCTGAAGTTTCACATATCCTGCGATGTCTTTCGCCATTGTCTTTCAGATTTTAAGGAATTTTACAAAAAGATTTGAGTTGAATCATGAAGAAAGGCTCACATTCCTGCCTCATAATCAATCATTTCAGTTGATTTTGGTTCAGAAACTTCGCCTTTTATCAGGGGAAGCGACACCGTGTGAATAGGTATCAAGATAAAGACTGATTTCTGCCGATAAGATATGTATTAACACACCTTTTGAAAATCGGACTGCAAAATTAGAGGTTTCATTTTTCTTTTACAAAAAAAACAACAAGTATTTTCAAAAAAATGTGCAAATAAACCAATATGGCCTTCCGGCAACAAATACCTTGATAATAAACAGCTTAGCCCCTTGCCAGCCTTTTAATTATACCGCAGGTTTTCGGGTAAAAATGCTATAAAACAGGGCTGTAAGCTACCTTTCAATAAGATTTAACATTGGCTTAACACACCTAACGATTTTTTAATCATAACTTTGCAGCACACTAATTGAAAAACGCCTTTATGAGTTTTGCTCACCGTGTTTTAGTAGTTGATGATGAAGCTGATATTGTGGAGTTATTAAGCTATAACCTTGAAAAAGAAGGTTATAAAGTTGCTACCGCCCCTGACGGCAAAAAAGCTATTGAAGTTGCCCGCGAGTTTCTGCCAGATTTAGTTATTCTTGATATTATGATGCCGTATCTGGATGGTATCGAAGTAGGGCGAACTCTACGCTCAATGCCCGAAATGAAGAATATCTATATTCTTTACCTGACTGCCCGCTCTGAAGAATATTCCGAAATTGCGGCCTTTGAAGTAGGTGCCGACGACTACATTACCAAGCCAATAAAGCCACGTGCTTTAATGAGCCGGATTAACGCTTTCTTCCGCCGCGAAGCACAGAAAACAGACACAAGCGATACCCTCGAAGTAGCAGGGCTGCACATTAACCGCCAGAATTATACAGTTACCAAGTCAGACGGTAGTACGGTTGTACTGCCCAAAAAAGAATTTGAACTGCTTTTCTTCCTTGCGCAATATCCGAACAAAGTATTTAGCCGTGATGAAATCCTTCAGAAAATCTGGGGAGTTGATATTTTCGTGGTTGAACGTACCATTGACGTGCATATCCGTAAAGTACGTGAAAAAGTTGGCGAAAACTATATCAAAACGCTGAAAGGTGTAGGATATATGTTTACAGATGAATAATAAATCTGTGAGATAAGAAATAATTATCGGTTAACTTTGCCAGAAGTAACTGATAATTTAACCATTCATTCAGAATGTCGTTTAGTCCTCGTACGATTGCCTTTTTTCTAGCCGTATTAATTACGACAATCACCGTAGTATTTTTGAGCTTTGTGCCGGGTGTTACTGCCGCCATGTTGTTTGTGGTGGGGGTATCTTGCCTTTTTGGCTCTTTCTTCTTTGTATTTTATACCATTGATATTCTGGTGTTTCGGGAGGTTGAACAGATTTACAAAACCATCCAGAAAATGAAAATACGGGACTTTGACATCTCCCGTAAATCATTAATCAGAAGTGTGAACCCTATTAAAAGGCTTAATTCTGAAATTTCGACCTATGTAACCCGCAAGCAGCAGGAAATTGATGAGCTGAAAAAAATGGAGCAATTCAGAAGGGAGTTTCTGGCCGATGTATCGCACGAGCTTAAGACCCCCATTTTTGCCGCTCAGGGGTTTATCCATACCCTGCTCGACGGAGCCAAAGAAGACCCTAAAGTGCTTGACCGATTTTTGAATAAAGCAGCCAAAAGCCTTGATGGCCTCGATGCGCTGGTGAGAGACCTTGTGACCTTATCGCAGGTAGAAAAAGGAGACCTGAAAATGCACTTTGAAAACATTGACATCAAACATATTACAGAAGATATCTTTGAACAGTTGGAGTCGAAAGCACAAAGCAGGGGTGTAACACTGAAAATTAAGCCGAAAGATATGCAGTCGGCGTGGGTACTGGCCGATAAACAACGGATTTCGCAGGTAATAACGAATCTGGTTGATAACGCCATCAAATACGGTAAAGAAAATGGCAAAATAATAGTAGAAATTGAAGAAGAGAAAAAATACTATCAGATTTCGGTAGAAGACGACGGCCCCGGAATAGCCCCCGAGCATCTGGCGCGTATTTTTGAGCGGTTCTACCGGATTGATAAAAGCCGCTCGCGCGAAACAGGTGGCACAGGGCTTGGGTTAGCTATTGTAAAGCATATACTGAACGCCCACCATTCAAAAATAAGCGTTACCAGTAAAATCGATAAAGGCACAAGATTTACCTTTAAATTGCCTTTTGCCAGTCAGGAGCTTAGTCGTTAACTGCGTATTCGGATGGATTCACACCGAATTCTTCCTGAAAAGTTCTGGTAAAGTAAGATAAACTCTCGAACCCTACCTGATAGGCAATGTCAGACACATTACCTGCTTTTTGTTGAAGCAAGCTGGCGGCTCTCTGCAAACGATACTTCCGAATAAATTCTATTACGTTCTGGTTGGTTAAGGCTTTCAGCTTGCGGCGCAACTGAACCGTACTCATCGACATTGCTTCGGCAAACTGGCTTAAATCAAACTGACTATTCGCCAGATTCTTCTCAATTACAGCTTTGGCATTGATAATAAAAGTTTCGTCGAGCGATTTTACTTTAACTTCGCCGGGTTTTAACTCAACGATTTCTTTTCCGAACGATTTTTTAAGTTTTTCACGAAGTAAAATCAGATTCTTCACCCTGACCGTAATTTCCTCGGCATTGAAGGGTTTAATCAGGTAGTCGTCGGCTCCCAGTTCCAGCCCTTCGAGTTTACTTTCCATATTAGCTTTTGCCGTAAGCATAATAATGGGTATGTGGCTTGTTTTTTCGTCTGATTTTAGTTCTCGGCAAAACTCAAAACCATCCATTTCGGGCATCATCAGGTCGCTGATAATAAGGTTTGGTATTTTTTCGGTTGCCTTACTGATACCATCCTTACCATTAACGGCCTCAACAATCTGGTAGTCTCTCTCAAAAATACTTCTGATATAAGTTCTTATATCTTCGTTATCGTCTACAATTAACAAGATGTTCTCCTGTTCGTTATTGGCTGGGTCGGCTATTGCGTTTTCAACGCTGTTGGTTATCGTCGGAGTAAAGCTGGCAGTTATATCGTTATCAGGCTCTACTATTGAATCCTTCCAAGTAGTTTGGTCAATCGGTAATTCTACTTTAAAAGTTGTACCAACGTTTTCTTCGCTTTCGACCTTAATGGTTCCTTTCAGCGCGCTAACAAGTTCTTTTACTAAGGCCAGGCCAATACCAGTACCTTCAAACCTCCGGTTTTGTGAGCCGTCAACCTGATAAAACCTGTCAAAAATTTTATTGAGTTTATCTTTTTTAATGCCAATTCCTGTATCGCTAACCGTAATAACGATAGATTTATGTTTGTTGGCGTAATTTAGCTGAGCCGTAACTTTACCGTAGGTTTCAGTGAATTTAAAAGCGTTTGAGAGTAAATTAGTAATAATTTTATCCAGTTTGTCTTTGTCTATATACCCCCAGACCTCTTCCTGAGGTATATTAATTTCAAAAGTTATTTTCTGGCTTTCAGCGAGAGAAGTAAACGAGCTTGTAAGCGTTCTGAAATACTTCGAAATATCCTGTTTGCTGGCTTCTACTTTCATTTGTCCGGCTTCAAGTTTGCTTATATCTAGCAACTGATTTATCAGCGTAAGTAACCTTTGCGTATTGCGCTGCATAAGTGGTAACAGGCTTTCGGCAGGATATTTTTTCAGAAGTTCCTGAATAGGCCCCAAAATCAGGGTTAAAGGTGTACGTAGCTCGTGCGAGATATTAGCAAAAAAGCTGGTTTTCAGGTTGTCCAGTTCTTTCAGGCGGGCATTCTGTTCAAGATTAAACGAAAGCTGTTGTTCTGCCAGAATTTTGTTGCGCTCGGCACTTCTGAAAATCTGCCCAAGAAAGAAAATAAACACAAAGTGTTCGGCCACAAAAATCATGGAGGCAATCCCGAACAGCGGCTTGTATTCAATCCAGCCAAGCAAACGCAACCAGATGGCCAGATAGCTAGTCGTACTCAGCGCAAACGGAATGGAATAATACTGATATGTAGGGAATTTTTTAAATGTACTGTAAAAATATAAAGCCAGAAAATAGAGCGATGAAAATATAATCAGATAAGCTCCGGCTTTGAGCCAATACCACTTATAATCAACTAAGGCCATGATATCGACAAGCACCGTAGCGAAGATAAAAAAATAGGTGAGTTTCGGGTGCCATTTCGGGAACTTGCTAGTCGGGAAGGCTATCAGAACAAAAAGCCCGCAAGTAATAGGAACAGAGTTATAGGCAAGAAAATCTATCTTTTTGGCAATATCGGGGTTCGCACTGAGCAGTGGCCCCGGAATATTCATTAGCCCCCAATAAGTGAGTGTCTTCAGAACAATATGTAAGGAGTAAGTTCTGAAAATAGGCATTTTAATAATAAAAATAGCCAGTATGATTACCATCAGAAAACGAAAAACCAATAGCCCATTGGTAAAACTTTGCTCAATGTAGGCATTCAGGGTTTTTTTTGTTATTGATTGGGGCGAGTGAATCATAATAGTGCCATATTGCCCCCTCTGTGACGATACCTTTATGTAAAGAATTTTGGAAGAATTCGGGCCTAATTCAAACCTGAATTCTGGCTCAAATTCGAGTAATTTATGTTCTTTTTTGGTAATAAGGCTGTATTCGGTATGTGTAAAATGGTTTTGTGTGGTGTCGGAAATATAAAAATCGAGCCTTTCTGCCAAAGGGTTAATCCATTGTAAAATCCATTGCGTATTTTTGTTATCGGTATTTTTAAGGTTTATTCTGAACCAGAAAACCGAATTGCTGTAAGGAAGAAGAAAATAGCTCTGAGCCAGTGGTTTAAAAGGTTGCGCTGCAATTTTTGTAAAAGGCACACTGGCTGATGAATCTCTGAAAATTTCGGCAAAGGTAGTTGCGTTAATAGGCGCGCTATTGCTCGAAGAAAAAATTACAGAGTTTTGTGTATATCCATTGGTCAGGCAAACGAACGTAGCTGCAATACTTAGAATAGTAATGAGGGTTCTTCTTTTCATAAAAAAGTTCTACTGAAAATACAATAAGCTTGTTTTTACTTTAGATTATAATAGTTGCATAGGTGGATTCTTTGTCTTGTAGGATAGTTCTGAACTATAACAGCAGAGAAAAGAACAAGTATTTAATGCAAATATATTAAAATAAGATGTGCAAAAACAAATGGCTATAAGCGAGCCATCTAAAATAACAATCTCAAAAAAGCTATTTTGTTATGGTAATATACCCCGAACAGGTAGCTATTATTAGCTTGAACTCATAAATGGCTGATTTTAAAATATAAAAGCCTAACTTTGCAGAAATTTTATACCAGTTTAGTGATATGGATTACGAGTTTGATTTTCAGGAAACACCAAAAATAAAGACTACCCCCAAAAACGTGGTTTTTGAAGATTTGATTATTTTCGAAAACAACGATTATATAGTTATTAACAAGCCTCCGTTTTTGTCAAGTCTTGATGAGCGTACACAAGACAAACACCAGAGTATTTTGCGTTTGGCAAAGCAATATTCGAGCGATGCGCAATTATGCCACCGGCTCGATAAAGAAACATCGGGAGTGCTGGCTATTGCGAAAAATCCGGCCGCTTACCGAAATCTGGCCATGCAGTTTGAAAACCGCGAGGTAACCAAGCGTTACCATGCCGTAGTAAACGGCGTGCATGATTTCGACAGTGTTTCGGTGTTTTTACCTATTGCACAACTGAAAGATGGCACAGCCGTAAGAATTGACCGCGAAAAAGGAAAACTGGCCGAGACCGTCTTCTTCACTTTAAAAGCGTATCGTTACCATACGTTGGTTGAGTGTATTCCGATTACGGGGCGTATGCACCAGATTCGTGTACACTTACAATGCCTGAAAGCACCTATTGTTTGTGACCCTACTTATGGCGGAGACGACATTCTGTTGTCACAGTTGAAAAGCAAAAAATTCAACCTGAAAAAAGGAACAGAAGAACTGCCTTTAATTAAACGTGTGGCATTACATGCCCATTCGCTTACATTCCGCCTGTTAAATGGCGAAGTAGTAAAAATAGAAGCCCCATACCCTAAGGACTTTGATGTGCTAGTAAAACAATTAGATAAGTTTACAGCCTAGCTTATTCGGGGGTTACATTTGCTGAGGTCTTTCTGCGTCGTCCGATGGTCATAAGAATAACACCTGCCAGCACAATAGAAGAAGCAATGAAAGAACGCGTGGTGAGGCGTTCGTTGATAAAAATCCAGCCCAGAAAAATAGCAACTACCGGATTAACGTAGGCATAAGTGGCCGTAAGCTGAGGGGGAGCATTGTTAATCAGCCACAGGTAAGCACTATACCCTATATAAGAACCTACTATGATTAAATAAAGCATAGCCAGATAGGTCTCCTGCGTCATGTTTTGTAAGGCCTGTAAGTGGTTATCCTCAAAAATGATACTCATCAGCAACGAGAAACATCCGCCGGCTATCATCTGAATAGCGGTTGATTGTATAGGTTTTGGTAAAGATAAATAAGGCGATTTTAAAGACCCGAAAGCCCATGCTACTGAACCTGCAAAAACCAGTAGTGCCGGAAAAACAGCTACTTCTCTTTCCTGCGTATTAACCGGATTCATGGGGTCGAGTAGGTAAACCATTCCGAATAAGCCTACTACTAAACCTATTGAGCCAATAAGTGTGGGTTTGGTTTTACTAAAAAGCCAGAAATCGAGCATAATCATCCATGCAGGCAGTGTTGCCACCAACAGTGCCACCAAGCCAGAGGGCATAAAACGAAGGGCATAAGCTACGGCACAATTGCCAACTCCGCTCAGGAGCATACCTACAAAAGCTGCATTACGAATTTTGGTGAAATCGGGTATGCCATAACCTTTCCAGAGGGTAAACAGAAAAAGCAGAATCCCGCCAGTAAGAAACCGCAAACAGGAAACCATCATGGGTGGTAATACCTGAATGGCATATTTCATGCCTAAAAAAGTAGAACCCCAAACCACATAAACCAGCCCAAGTGCTATAATAAGCTTTGTTTTGTAAGACATTTATAAATAATAGTGGAAGGAACCCGTGGCAGGTATTAACAGGGCTAATCAGGCGTTGCAATTAGGGCAAGTACCTTGCATGAGCATATTAATATCGGTCAGTTTATAGCCTTCGGGTAAATTTATTTTCGGAATATGCACACTTTCGATACAGGTTGTATTGCCACAGTTAAGGCACTTGAAATGTACGTGGTCGTGGTGGTGTTCGTCATGTTTACACTCGGTTGCGCGGCAAAGAGCATATTTTGTGCCGCCTTCGTCGTCAAGCACTTTATGAATGATACCCTTTTCGACAAAGGTTTTCAACGTTCGATAAATAGTAACTCTATCGAATCGTTCTCCGAACTGATTTTCCAAATCGCCATGTGAAAGTGCATGGTTGTTGGCTTGGAACGATTGCAGTATGTCTTCCCGACAGCCGGTGTGGCGTAGGTCATATTCTTTCAGTGTATTTCTAGAGAGACTCATAACTATTTGTCTTTAATCAAGTAATGGCCAGAAAGAAACTGCATTTATCAGTATCAGCATAAATGGCAGGTGTCTATTCTACCAGCAAATTTACATTATCAAACTGTAATTTGACCAAATTTGCATAAATTCCTTCTTCTTTCAAAATCAACTCATCGTGTGAGCCTGACTCCGCAATGGCTCCGTCTTTTAATACATAAATGGTATCGACGTGGCGGATAGTTGCCAGCCTGTGGGCAATAATGATGGTTGTACGGTTTTTCATTAGCTCGTCGAGCGCGTCTTGCACCAGTTTTTCCGACTCGGAGTCCAAAGCACTCGTGGCTTCGTCCAGAATCAGAATCGATGGGTCTTTTAAAATGGCCCGTGCAATGGCTACCCGTTGCCTTTGCCCACCTGAGAGTTTAACGCCTCTTTCGCCCACAATTGTTTCAAACTTCTCAGGAAACGAACTGATAAAGTCATAAGCATTTGCCTTACGCGCAGCTTCGGTTACTTCTTCGGCAGTAGCACCGGGCTTGCCGTAGGCTATATTGTCGAATATGGTTCCTCCAAAAAGCATTACTTCTTGTGGCACAATGGCAATATTGCTTCTAAGCTCGGTTACATCCTGTTGGGCTATATCTTTCCCATCAATTAGTATTTTTCCTTTTGAAAGTGGGTAAAGGCGCATCAATAACTGTACGAGTGTCGATTTTCCGGCACCACTTTGCCCTACCAACGCCACTTTTTCGCCAGCCTTTATATGGAGCGATATATCTTTCAATACAGTAATATCTGTTCTTGACGGATACACGAACCCTACGTTTTCAAAAGAAACGTTGCCTTGTGTTTTCTTGAACTCAATCGGTTTTTCCACATTTACTTCTGACTCCTCTTCCAGAATTTCCAGCACTCGCTCGGAAGCTCCGATGGTTTTTTGTATCTGGGCATACATATCACCCAAACCACCAACCGAACCCCCAATAAAACCTGTATAAATTATAAAAGTAAATAGGTTTTTGAAGTCTAGCTCACCGCTTAGTACAAGGTTACCGCCATACCACACAACCCCCACAACACCGCCAAACAAAACAAAAATGATAAAAGAAATAAACCCTCCTCTAAAAGTAGCAGCTTTTAAAGCATAGTTAACCACTTTCTGAATAGAGGTGGTATATCGGCCTACTTCCAGACGCTCGTTTGTAAAGGCTTTTACTACATTAACCGACTGGAGTGTTTCTTCAACAATAATATTGGTTTTGGCCAGTTCGTCCTGTACTTTTTTCGAGTTTCTTCTGATAAACCTTCCGAATACCATTGCTGCTACTACCAGAAAAGGAAAAGTAGAAAGCATAAATAAAGTAAGTTTGCCTGATATAACCGAAATAAGCAGCACTCCGCCCACCAGCGTAAATACCTGACGGAAAAGCTCAGCCAGAGTAATAGAGAGTACATCCTGTAACTGTGAAACGTCGGAGGTAATCCGGCTCATAAGCTCACCAACGCGGCTTTTTTCAAAAAAGGTAATTGGCAAAGTAATTATCTTTGTATAAAGTTCTTTACGCAAGTCACGCATTGATTGCTCCGAAACGCGCGTAAACGTATAAACCCTCAGAAACGAAAAGGCGGCTTGTAATATCAGTAAAAAAACAAAAAGAGCCGTTACTTCATTGAGTGTAAAATTGGGGGATGTATGAAAGATATTCTGCAATTTATCGCCCAGCATATTCATATTGCCCATAGGATTGTTGGCAGCAGGCTGTATCGCCTTGTCTGGCGAAACAATAGCACCAACCATTTGCCCTAACAAGAGCGGGATACTCATGGAAGTTATTTGTGAAAGTACCAGAAAAATGAAGCCTATCGCAAATGTCCACTTATAAGGTAACGTAAATCTGAAAACTTTCAGTGCTTTTTTAAAGCCCTCTTTACTGATTTTTTTCTTGTCTTTTTCTGAAGCCTCTTCGCCAAAGCCTCTGGTTCTTTTTGCCATAATATTTTTAACTCCTCTTGTTTAGGAAAGAGAACATTACAAATGAAACTAAAGTGTGCCGGGCAAGCATTAGTCGTCTTTTTGCCCTTTATATTTTGCCTGCTCAAATATTTCACGAGCATTGGCGTTTTTCATCAATTCTACTAACGTAACAGAAGGGTTTTCGGTTCGATAACGGCTCACTATTCGCCAGCCTAACCATTGGCCAATACGCCCGGGGCAATCTGTACCTATTTCAGTTACGTAGGGTCTTTCTCCGATATACTTATCTTTTATTCTGTCGTTTGTTTCGTACAGTAATTGGTTGTCAATAAAATGTGCCCAAACATAGGCTTGTGCATTCCAGCTTTTTACGAGATTCGAGTCGGCATAAGCAATTACCACCGAGTCGGGCAAATTAGGAATCATGGCTCTTGTAAACTCAAAGCCTTTACCATAAAAAACCATATCGGCTAGCAAAGTGCGGTCGTTTATGTCAATATGGTTATATTTTTTTGATAATAACGTAACTACTGTCGGAACAATGTAGGGTTTATCGTACCGTCGGAGCATATAATTAGGGTGCTGCGGGCGATACTTGGCCTTAGGGCCTATAAACGATTCGAGCGGAATAATCACAAGGCTGTCAGTCACTACCAGTTCGTTATCCAGCCCTGCAAAAGTAGTAATGATTCGAGGTTCCTTAAAGTCGGGATAATAAAATTTAATATGCTTGAAAGCGGTTTCAAATTCCTGTTTTAAGTCTTTCAGGTCGCCGAATTTCTGTTGTGTTTGCTGATACAATTCGTGTATGGCAGGGTGATGAATGAGCATATCGAGCCGTGCAATCAGTGCCGTGTCGTTTACCGGTGTCTGGTAGAATGTTTCAACAAATACCTTATGTCTGGCCAGAAAGTCTTTGAGTTGTGTCGGGTTTTCGAGTTTCATTAAAGAGTCTTCCAACCTTTCGATGTTCACTTTTACCTGAATGCCTGATACATCTACGTCATCAGCTTCATTTCCAGCAGATTCTGAAGCTGAATTCTGACAGGCATAAAAACATGAAGCAACAAGAAAGAAGATACCTAGAATATGATATTTCATAAATTAAAGAGTAGTTTTTCTCAAAAACGCACAAAATTAGCTATTTATTTGTGTCTTGTAGCGTAGTTGGTTAAATTATAAGAAGTTTTTAATATATTGCTCGGCTTAACACTACTTGTACTATGAAAAAGCCTTACGGTTTACTTACATTGCGTATTACCTTTATGGTACTCAACTATTTTGTATAAAGGGTATATGCGCAGCCTTCGGTTTACAGTCAGGATGTGTAGCAGAGAAATTGTACAGCAAATTATCGGGAGTGTGGTAGAAGTATATCGTCACAAAGCCCCAACCAAGTAATGCCTTTAAAAGGTATGGCAAATATTTGACTATAAATGTCTTAAAGCGGGCATATAAGCAGTATTGTTTAGAGAAATAAAAAGAATATTTAGCCAAAAACAGCCATTAAGACACTAAAAAACCATAAAAACCATAAAACTTTTTAAAAAACATATATTCCTAATTGGATTTCTTTGATAATATGTATGAATCTATGTATTTTTGCGGTTCGTTTTTTTAGGGGTTTAATTTATTCAAACACATCTTATAAAATACCGAGTAAAATTTAGTATAAAATAAAAAATAATGGCTTTAATTAACAAAATTCGGGAGCGTTCGGGGATAGCAGTTGCAGTCATAGCAGTTGCCCTTATTCTATTTATCGTTGGAGGAGATTTATTCTACGGAAGTGGTGGTAGAGGAGGTTTATTTAGCGGTAATAAAAATAAAATTGGTGAAATAGCAGGAACCAATATTGATGCTCAGGCATTTCAGGCAAAACTAGATGCTGCCCGCGCCAATTATGAGCAACAAGCAGGGAGGTCTCTGCAAGACCAAGAGTTGCAACAATTGCGCAATCAGGTTTGGGAGCAAATGGTTTTTGACATCGCTTACAAAGAAGAATTTGAAAAATTAGGCTTGAAAGTTTCTAATGAAGAGCTTAGCGAGATGATTCAGGGAACTAAAAACCTTAGCCCGTTAATTAAGCAACAGTTTTCTGACCCACAAACGGGGCAGTATGACCGTAATCGCCACATGGAGTTTATTAATGCCGTAGTTGCTAACCAATTGCCAGAACCACAAAAACTGATGTGGGAGCAAATTAAGTCACAGGTGCTTCAACAACGCATGATAGAAAAATACAATGCTTTGCTTACTTCTTCGACGTATGTAACTACTGCCGAAGCAAAGAAAGACTACGAAGCACAAGTAACAAAAGCAGATGCACACTATTTATATGTGCCTTATTTCAGTATCAACGACAGCACTATTAAAGTAACTGATAGCCAGTTGTCAGACTACCTGAGCAAACACAAAAATGAATATAAAGGTTATGACAGCCGCTCTTTTGACTACGTAGTGTATCAGGTAGTACCAACAAAAGAAGACAGCGCAGCCCTTTATGAAGATATCAAAGCCTTTGCAAAAGGTTTAGGGGCTGCAAAAGACCCACAAGCCTATGCAACAGCTAACTCTGAAATCCGTGCGCCATTTGAACGTATGGCCAGCGATTTGAGCGGTGACTTAAAAGCGGCTATCGGTACGGCTATTCCGGGTGCGGTTATCGGGCCTTTCAAAGACGGAAGCGTGTATTCGGTTCATAAATATGAAGGCACAACCACCGACTCGCTTTATACCGTACGTGCCAGCCATATTCTGATTAGTGCGCCAAAAGCTGCGCCTGACTCAGTAAAAGCAAACGCACGTAAAAAAGCAGAAGAATTACTTGACCAATTACAAAAAGGTGCTGACTTCGCAACGTTAGCCCGTACAAACAGTCAGGATGGTTCGGCACAACAAGGTGGTGACTTGGGTTATTTCAAAAATAACAATACAATGGTAAAACCTTTTCAGGATGCAGCTTTTAGCCTGAGCGGAACAGGTTTAGTGCCAAGGGTCGTAGAAACAGATTTTGGCTACCACATTATTAAAGTTACTGAGGCTAAGTCTAATATTAAATATAAAATTGCCAGCATCAGCCGTGAGTTACAAGCCAGCGAAGCTACACGCAACGCTATGTATCAGAAAGCCGAAACTTTACGTGCAAGCGTAAGCTCAGACAAAGAGTTTGAAGAAGCCGTGAAAAAAGATGGAAAAACAGTAATGCTGAAAGCTGAGAAGGTTCTTCCTGAAGCTACTTCATTCAATACAATCCAGAATGCGCGTGAAGTAGTATTATGGGCCTTTAACGATGATACTAAAGTAGGTGCCGTTACAAGTAAAGTTTTTGAAGTAGGCGATAATTTCATTGTAGCTGCGGTTACAGCCAAAACAGATAAAGATAGCCCTAAAGTTGATGACTTTAGAGACGAACTGACCGTGAAAGTACGTAATGAAATAAAATCTGAACAGATTATTAAAAAACTGTCAGGTGCAACGGGTAGCCTTGAGCAAATTGCTCAGAAATACGGTGCCGGTGCCATTATTGAGTCGGCTAACGGTATAAGTCTTGCTACGGGAATCCTGACAACTCCGGGTGTTGACCCAATTGCAGTTGGTAGAATTTTCAGCTTGCAGGCTGGTAAACGTTCAAAACCATTCGTAGGCGAAAACGGTGTATTTATTGTTGAAACTACCAGCGTAGTAAATGCTCCTGCCATTGCAGACTACACGCAATACAAAACACAGGCATTGCAACGCAGTAATATGTTTGGGGCCTCATATCTGGCTAATCAGGCCATCCGTGAGAACGCCAACATCAAAGATTATCGCGCTAAATTCTTCTGATAAAAAGCCAGTCGAAGAATATAAAAAACAAAAAGCATCTGAAAAGATGCTTTTTGTTTTTTATACAGGTTCTAGCACGAATAATACCCGATTAGGTGTTAATAAACAGTATTTTGAAAAAATAGTAGGGGCTTTACTATCAAGGTTTTACAAAACTTGTATTTTTGTTGCTATTATATCCTGAAACTCACCTACACCCCTAAAACATGACAGAATTTTTTATTTTCTTACAGTTAGGTTATCAGCACATAACCGATCTGAATGGTTACGACCACATCCTTTTTGTTGTTGCGCTTTGTGCTATTTACAGAGTTACCGATTGGAAGAAAATACTGGTTCTGGTTACAGCTTTTACAATTGGCCATTCGGTTACGCTGGCTTTGGCCGCTCTTAGGGTAATTAATTATAGTACCGAGCTTATCGAATTCCTGATTCCGGTTACTATTATTTTTACCTGTATCTCTAATCTGTTTCATAAAAGTAGTGAAAGCGTGCTTGATACTGAATCTTTCTCACCACTCAGATACATACTTGCTTTGGGCTTCGGGCTGATTCACGGCATGGGTTTTTCTAATTATCTGCGTAGTTTATTGGGTAAAGACCAGAACATTATTCCACAATTATTGGCCTTTAATATAGGGCTCGAGTTCGGGCAGTTAATGATAGTAGGCGTTTCTATGGTGTTATCGTTTGTAATACTCGAAGGTTTTCATGTAAAAAAACATACTTGGAACACCATCTTGTCGAGCTTTGTGGCGGGCGTAGCTTTTAAATTAATGACCGAAAAATGGTTTTTCTAAAGATAAATATCCTTCCGAATGGGTGTTCAGGAATAAATAAATTTTTATAAATTCGCATCTGTTATTTCCTTGATTATAAACTATTACATTAATCTTCATCCAAACATGAGAAAATTCTCCATTCTTATTGGGGCAGTTTTGTTTGCAGGCTTGTCGGTAAATGCACAGCAGGCACCTACAACGCAATACAATGCCAATACAAAGTTTGAGCAAATGGGTACGGGCTTGCCTACGCCTAATACCTTCCGTACTGCCGCAGGTGCACCAGGGAGAGACTACTGGCAACAAAAAGCTGACTACGACATTAAGGCCGAATTGGATGACACCAACCAAAGCATTACAGGTACCGAAAAAATTACCTACACAAACAACGCTCCTGAGGAATTACGGTATCTCTGGATGCAACTAGACCAGAACGTATTTTCAAAAAACTCAGATGGTAACATTACCCGCCAGAGCGGTATTAACCCAACTAGTGGGTCTAGCTTTACGGCATTAGGTAACCTTACCGGAGCTAACGATAAAGACTATGGCTATAAGATTATGGCCGTAAAAGATGCCGCAGGTAAAGATTTGAGATACACCATTAACGGAACCATGATGCGCATTGATATGCCGGCTCCGTTGGCAAAAGGTATGTCGTTTGTTTTTCAGGTTGACTGGAAATTCAATATCATTGATTTAAAATCGGTAGGTGGCCGTAGTGGTTATGAGCTTTTTCCTAAAGACGGAAACGTATTATACGAAATAGCGCAGTGGTTTCCACGTATGGCTGTGTATGACGACGTAAACGGCTGGCAGCACAAACAATTTTTGGGTCAGGGTGAGTTTACACTTCCTTTCGGCGATTACAAAGTAGCCCTTACTGTACCTAACGATATGGTACTAGGTGCTACCGGCGAACTTCAAAACCCGAAAGAAGTATTAACCGCTACACAACTGAAACGCCTCGAACAAGCAAAAACTTCAAAAACGCCTGTGGTAATTGTTACACAAGCCGAAGCAGAAGCAGCCGAAAAAGGTAAACCAACCGGCAAGAAAACATGGGTTTACGCAGCTAAAAATGTACGCGATTTTGCCTTTGCTACTTCACGTAAGTTTATCTGGGATGCCATGCAGGTTGATGTAGAAGGCAAAAAGGTCTGGGCTATGTCGCTTTATCCGAAAGAGGCTAATCCACTTTGGGGGCAATACTCTACACGTGTAGTGGCGCATACGCTGGTAAATTACTCGAAACGTACCATTGCATATCCGTATCCGGTGGCTTATTCGGTACATGGTTCAGTAGGAGGAATGGAATACCCGATGATGAGCTTCAATGGTGCGCGTCCTGAAGCAGACGGTACTTATTCAGAAGGGACTAAAAACTTCCTGATTCTCGTAATTATTCATGAAGTTGGTCATAACTTCTTCCCGATGATTGTGAACTCTGACGAACGCCAGTGGTCATGGATGGACGAAGGGCTGAATTCGTTCCTTGAAGGGCTAACCTGCCTCGAGTGGGACAGAAACTTTCCGGCTACGGGTATTGAACCACAATACATAACCAGTTATATGAAGATTGATGCCGATAAGCAGAATCCGATTATGAGTAGCTCAGATAACATTATTCCGAGTACTTTCGGGCCAAATGCCTACTCAAAACCTGCTACCGGCCTTAATATCCTGCGCGAAACCATTATGGGCCGCGAGTTGTTCGACTACGCCTTTAAAGAATATGCACGCCGTTGGGCGTTTAAACACCCTACACCAGCCGATTTCTTCCGTACGATGGAAGATGCCTCAGGCGTTGATTTGGACTGGTTCTGGAAGGGCTGGTTCTATGGTGTAGAACCTGCCGACCAAGCCATTGCTAATGTAGAATGGTATACCATTGACACCCAAGACCCAACCAAAATAAAAGCTCAGGCAAAAACAGAAGCCGACGCCAAAAGAGAAACCTTGAGTAATATCAGAAATAAAACAGATATTAAACAAACAGTAGTAGAAGCTGACTCGACCATGAGAGACTTCTATAACTCTTATGACAAGTTTGCTGTAACCGATGCCGATAAAAAGAAATACGAACAATACCTTTCAACGTTGAGTGCTGATGAGCGTAAAATGGTTGACGAAGGCAAAAACTTTTATGTATTGAGCCTTAAAAACAAAGGCGGTTTGGTAATGCCTGTTATTATAAGAATGGAGTTTGAAGACGGTACTTTTGAAGATGTGAGAATTCCGGTTGAGCTTTGGCGTTTGAACGACAAAGAGGTAAAGAAGACTTTGGTAACTACCAAACGTGTAGCGAAGTTCAAACTAGACCCTTATCATGAAATCCCTGATATTGATACCTCTGACAATACCTTCCCGAAAGAACCTGAAAAACCAACGCGTTTTCAGGCATTCAAACAAAGAGGTTTTGGTGGTGGAGGCTCAAATCCGATGCAGGAAGCCAGAAAAAATCAGCCGTCGGGTATTCAAACCAGCGGAGAAAAGAAATAAGCCTTTAGGCAGAGCAACAAAAAAGGTATCAGCAATGATACCTTTTTTGTTGCTGGAAGTTTATCTCCGAACGGTTCAGAAATTATCTGACCATCTGTATGCTTCTATTAATTTCTTTTCGCCTTCAATGCCTTTATAATAGTTGCCGTGTTCCATACCCAGAATAAACTCCTGATTTTTTTCTTTTGATTTCTCATAGATATGCTTAAACAGGCTTTTGTAGTTTACTTCACCTGTGGTTGGCTCATTACGGCCAGGCTCGTCGCCAATCTGGAAATACGCTATTTCATCCCAGCACCAATCCATATTTTGGGTCATACGGCCTTCGTTGCGTTGCATGTGCCACATATCAAACAATATCTTGCACGACGGGCTGTTAACAGCCTTACAAATCATGTAGGTTTGGTCCGAATTACGCAAAAACAATTCTGGCGTATCGCTTAGTGGCTCAAGTACCATTGTCAGGTTATGTGGCTCCAGAATATCACAGGCGCGTCGTAGCGCATCTATCACATTGGCCGTCTGGATACCGAGAGGTAATCTTCTTTCAAAAAAACCGGGTACTACCGTAGCCCATCTGGCATTTACACGTTTGGCTACTTCAACCGATGCCCGACAGGTTTTCAGGAAATTCTCCAGAAACTCTTTTTTACCAGTAGCTAACGAAACCTTCCAGTTATCTCCTCCATCAATTACAAAAACACCCATTTTCATATTCAGTTTGGCTAAGGTTTCACCAATTTTTTTCTGAACATCCACAGGGCGGCCTAGCATACCGTTATCTTCCAGAGCCATAAAGCCATTATCGGCCATAAATTTTAACTGGTCGATTAGGTCTTTTCCGGCTGAGTTTTCAAACATACCGAAATGAGGCGCATACAGCAGCTTGAACTTCTCGGCTGCGTTGTTTTTCAACTCCGGTGTTGCCGAGGCCAGAGCAGCCCCAACAGGCAAAGCAGAGGCTCCGGCTGCCAAAGCAGTTTTTGAAAGAAAATTTCTACGGTTCATTTTTAATAGATTAAGAGGTTTTTTTGATAAGGTCAAATTCCAAAATTATAGCAAAGTAGTGCGTAGCTCACCTGTCGATTCAAGACTAATAAAGAAAGTCGAGATTTTCGGTTTTAATGTCTTCAGAATCAAGCTCAAGAAACTCTTCCCAGAATGGGTTCTCAGGCAATGGTGCTTTACAGATAATAGGTTCTTTCTTGACAGGGTGTACAAAGTATAAACGGCGAGCATGGAGGTTGATATTCCCCTCTGGATTAGCCCGCGGGTAGCCATATTTTACGTCACCCCTGATAGGGCAACCCATAGATGCTAACTGCACCCTTATCTGATGAGGCCGGCCCGTAATAGGGTTTACTTCCAGTAAATGAAAATGGTTTAATTCACCCATGTACCGATACGTTAGTTCGGCTTTTTGCGAGCCTTTTACTTCGGTATCATAAGCGGTTACAATGTTTTTTTCTTCATTTTTAACCAGCCAGTTGGTAAGTTTTCCAGTTTTCTTTTCTGGTTTTTTACCAACAACGGCCCAATATGTTTTCTGGATGTCGCGCTTACGGAAAAGCTCATTCATGCGTTCAAGGGCCTTAGAAGTACGTGCAAATACAACTAAGCCACTCACGGGGCGGTCAAGCCGATGCACCGTGCCTAAGAATACATCGCCGGGCTTATTATATTTTTTCTTAATATATTCTTTTACGTAGTCTGATAAGGTTTTATCACCGGTGGCATCGCCTTGTACTAAAATACCTGCTGCTTTATTGACAATAATAATGTGATTGTCTTCATAAAGCACATAAAAAGGCTGTTTCATATCTTTATAATTTCTTGCAAAGATACTTAGTTTTTCTAAGTTAAACTATAAAACTGCCTCCGATACCCCATAAGTAGCAATATTATTGCCTTTTCAGAAAGAAAACTCCATAGCTATTCGTCGGGTTTCTTCATCGGTTTTGATGTAGTCTTCCAGTGTTGGGGATTTTATGAAGCTAACCCGATTCATGCAATCTTCGATAAGGTCCGACATCTCCAGAAAACCTATTTCGTCACGCAGAAAGGCCGCCACGGCAACTTCATTGGCAGCATTTACAATGCAAGCCATATTGCCGGCTTTATTAAGTGCCTCAAAAGCGAAGCCCAGATTCCTGAAAGTTTCGTAGTCGGGCTGTTGAAAAGTAAGCGAAGGATATTTGGTAAAGTCAAAACGAGGGAAATCAGATTTCAAACGGTTCGGATACGCCATTGCAAACTGAATCGGAATACGCATATCAGGCAAGCCCATTTGTGCTTTAATGCTGCCGTCTTCAAACTGAACCATTGAGTGAATAATACTTTGCGGGTGTACGACCACCTCTATTTGTTGTGGGGTCAGGTCAAATAACCATTTAGCTTCAATAACCTCAAGCCCTTTGTTCATGAGCGAAGCCGAATCAATGGTAATTTTAGCACCCATACTCCAGTTGGGGTGCTTCAATGCCTGTAATTTTGTAACTGTTTTTAAAAAATCTCTGTCTTTTCCGAGAAAAGGACCTCCTGAGGCTGTCAGAATGATTTTCTCGATTGGGTTATGAAACTCTCCGACCAGACATTGAAAAATAGCCGAATGTTCGGAGTCTACGGGCAGAATATCAACTTTATGTTCCATAGCTAGCTGTGTTACCAGTTCGCCTGCTACTACCAGCGTTTCTTTATTGGCTAGTGCAATGTGTTTGCCTGCTTTAATGGCGGCAATGGTAGGTATCAGGCCCACATAGCCTACTAAAGCTGTTAAAACCATATTTACAGACTCCATCTGCACCACCGAAGACAACGATTTTTCTCCGGCATATACTTTAATATCAAGTGGGTCGAGAGCCGAAAAAACCTTGTCGTATAAATCTTCGTTCGTGATAACCACTACATTCGGCCGAAACTTTGCTGCTTGCTCAATCAGTAAATCAGCATTATTCTGCGCCGTAAGTACTTCTATTTCAAAAATATCAGGATTGGCAGCTACCACTTCTAATGCCTGTGTTCCTATCGAACCTGTTGAGCCAAGAATGGCTAAATTTCTTTTCATGTAATTGCTTAAGAATAAAACTCGTGAGCGCTACGTTATTATTTTCCTTAAATATCAGGCTTTTCATTTTTTATCCCAACAAAAACTACAAATACTGGTTATAAACCTAAAAAGTTTAAATAAACAATAGGGTAAAACTTGTAGTGCAGGTTTTTACCGAATTGGCCCAATCAGCGTTTCCGACAAGATGTTTGAAGGGCCAGAACCCAAATGAAAAACTGATTAATTTCTGCGGTAAAGTTCGGAAAATTTAATGAGAAAGTTTTTATTTTGCCAATCGTATTAATGAAACCGTATGTGAGAGCATCGTTTCAGTTAAAATTTCCTTTGGAGGGCCAGCAATTATGCAAACAGCAGAAGACCAATTTCAATTTTTTGAGGGTGTCTTTTTCGAGACATTAGGGCGTGATGTGCAGGTAAACGAGTATCGGCTGCTACAAGGAGGTAACATTAATATAACTGTACAGGTATTTACCAACGAAGGAAAATATTTTGTCAAATATAACACCCGAAACCATGAGGGGATGTTCGAGGCCGAAGCAAAAGGGCTTGGTTTGCTCCGCGAAGCAGATGTTATCAGGGTACCTGAGGTAATGAACTGGGGGCGGAGAGACGGACAGGATTATCTGGTGCTGGAAAACATTGAGTACTCGAAACCCCGATTTGACTATTGGGAGGTACTAGGGCAGAATCTGGCCGATTTACATAGGCAAAGCAACGATTCTTACGGCTTACAGTTCAATAATTATATTGGGTCGCTTCAGCAGTTTAATGAGCCGAATAGCAAATGGCTCGATTTCTTCATCGAAAAGCGGTTAAATATGCAGGCAGGGCTTGCTTATTACAATGACCTCATAACCAAAGAATTATACGATAAATTTCAGCGATTCTACAAAGTTTTGCCCGAATTGCTGCCTAACGAAGAACCCGCGCTACTGCATGGCGATTTATGGTCGGGAAACGTCATAACTGACGATAGGGGTAATCCTTGCCTGATTGACCCCGCTGTTTATTATGGAAACCGTGAGGTCGAACTGGCATTCACTACGCTTTTCGGCGGATTCGAGAATCGTTTTTATGAGGCTTACCATGAGAGTTTTCCGTTACAGCCTCGTTTCGACCAACGCATAGCCATTTATAATATTTATCCGCTTATGGTTCATGTCAATATTTTTGGCACCAGCTACCTGCCACCAGTATTACGAACACTCAATAAATATCTGTAAGTAGTATTACAATACTAACAGGTTGCAACCTCTGATGTCAGAATTATCAAACCTGCCAATCACGCTAAACTTTTGTCTTTCGGGTTGGTAAGCACCCAAGTCTTGTGTTTCAATGAAACTACAAGAATCTATATTGGCCAAATCAACCACATTAATGCCACCGCGTACGAGCTTTTCGTTAGAGGTGTCAGTACGGAACTGAGACGAGAGTATCTTGAAAGGGTCGTTTATTTCACGTAACAGAATTTTCATGGTATTGGGTAGCTCGAATATCCCCTCACCTTTCGAATACCCCTGCGAGAGCAACTCGGTCATGCCGTATTCTGAATGGATATGATTAACAGGTAAGCGTTCGGTCAGTATTTCGTGTACTTCTTCTCTGAGTAGTTCTTTTCTGCGGCCTTTCATGCCTCCGGTTTCCATTACGATGAATTTCTCTTTGAAGGATTCAATAAACGACAAGTCGGCTTCGTTCTCAACTAAGTCAAGTAAGGCAAAAGTTACGCCTATTAACAAAACTTTTCGGTGTGTTTGTAAGTTTTCTGAAAGATATTGCAGCTTCTGAATGAGTTCCTGCGTATTGTTGAGGTAGAAGCCCGATTCTTTTGAATAGCTGCGATAAATAAAACTTTGCACCATATACACCAACGAAGAGTTATTTCGTTCAAGGTAAGAGGGTAGCAACGCCAGTATATGATAATCGGTAATAGGACCATAAAATTGCTCGAAAATCTTCTGGCTCACGTGTTCATAAAAGGGCAGGTCACTTACATAGTGTTTACTGGTATTTTGCTGTGTTGTGCCGCTACTTTCAAAAACAATTTGTGTAGGAGCGTTGTCGGTTATAACCTTATGATGCTTAAAAAACTGAATAGGTAGAAAAGGAATTTTTTCAAGGCGGTCAATTTTTTGAGGATTTACCCTTAAAAACCCCAGATACTCCTTATAAACGGGGTTGCTTACTGCCTGAAAACGAAAAACTTCTAATGCTAATTCTTCAAAATTATGTCGATTTTGAGAATTATCATTTACTTGCAGAACCGCAGATTTTAGTTCGTCACGAATACCCATGAAAATATTAATTAATAGTTTACCGAGGTATAAATAAAAAATAGCATTTCACCTTCTAAACTATCTTTTTTATACTAATTTAGCTTATAAAATTACAGATAAGAAATGAAAAAGGTTTCAGTATTGATTGTTTTTAGTGTAATGTGTCTGGTAATGGGGTGCTTTAAAGAGATTTCGTTTGATACAAAACCCTTTATTGAGTTTCAGAGCATACGCAAAGAAATCAGGTTAGACCAGTTTGCAGGCACTAAAAAAGATTCTGTTATTATGACTATTCATTTTCAGGATGGCGACGGCGACTTGGGTCTTAATGAAGCAGAAAAGGCTAAAGCCACAGAAACAAATGATTATAATTACATAGTTAGGGTGTTTCGTCAGAAAAAAGGTGTTTTTCAGGAATACATACCACCACTACCTTACTCGGGCTTTTTTCAACGCCTTAAAAGTGATGGTAAAGTAGGCCCGATAGAAGGAACCCTCGATTACTCAATAGATTTTCCGCAGCCTTTTACACTTCCGAAAGACTCGCTCAAGTTTCAGATAACCATCAAAGACCGCGCTGGTAATATCAGTAATACCGTCGAGTCGAAAGTGATTGTACTGAACGAGTTCTAAGGTAATTTTCCTAGAGAAATCTTTCGTTGAAAATCTCTCCTAAATGATGTTCGTGGCTGGCCTCTCCAAGAACCCAACTACGAACATCATTTGATTTTTTGGGCTTTCGTATATTCTTTCCTTGTTATTAACCCTTTCAAAAGTATCGGCATTTTTGTACTATTCTTATTAACAATTTAATAATGATAGGATTATCCAAGAAAAATAAGGTTTTCTCATTGTATTTTTCTAATTTTGCGGTTTATTTTAAAAAGGTGTAGTTCGTTAGTCGTTTATCCGTGATGCGTTGGGGTAAAGATTGACGCATTACGATAACTTTAGACTTCATGCAAAATATTAGAAACATTGCCATTATTGCTCACGTTGACCACGGTAAAACCACTTTGGTTGACAAAATTATTCATGCTTCAAAAATTTTCAGAGAAAATCAGGAATTTGGTGATTTAATTCTTGATAACAATGACCTTGAACGTGAACGCGGAATCACCATTGTATCAAAAAACGTATCTGTACGTTATAATGATGTTAAAATCAATATTATTGATACCCCAGGCCACGCCGATTTCGGAGGTGAGGTAGAACGAGTACTAAAACTTGCCGATGGTGTTATTTTATTGGTTGATGCTTTTGAAGGCCCAATGCCTCAAACCCGTTTCGTATTGAGTAAAGCATTACAATTAGGCTTAAAACCAATTGTAGTTGTAAATAAGGTGGATAAAGAAAACTGCCGCCCTGAAGAGGTACACGAGCAGGTTTTTGACTTGATGTTTAACCTTGATGCTACCGAAGACCAACTCGACTTCCCGTGCTTGTATGGGTCGTCGAAACAAGGTTGGATGAGCACCGACTGGAAAAAACCAACCACAGATATTATTCCGTTGCTTGATGCCATCGTAGAAAACATTCCGGCTTCTCCGGTTGTAGACGGTACGCCTCAAATGCAAATTACCTCTCTTGATTACTCGTCGTTCGTAGGTCGTATTGCTATCGGCCGTGTAGCTCGCGGAACTTTGAAAGAAGGTATGCAGATAGCTCTTTGTAAAGCTGGTGGCGTTATTAAGAAAATGAAAATCAAAGAACTTCATGTTTTTGAAGGCTTAGGCAAATCAAGAGTAGCGGAAGTTTCTTCTGGTGAAATATGTGCCGTAACTGGTATTGAAGACTTTGAAATTGGTGATACCATTGCCGACGTAGAAAACCCCGAACCACTACCACGTATTGCTATTGATGAGCCAACCATGAACATGTTGTTCACCATCAATAACTCGCCATTCTTTGGTAAAGAAGGTAAATTTGTGACCTCGCGCCACCTACGTGACCGCCTCATGAAGGAAACAGAGAAAAACCTTGCCTTACGCGTTGAAACCGGTGACACTGAAGATAAATTTATAGTATATGGCCGTGGGATTCTTCACTTGTCAGTATTGATTGAAACCATGCGTCGTGAAGGATACGAGTTACAGGTAGGGCAGCCACAAGTATTGTACAAAGAAGGAGAAAACGGCGAAAGACTTGAGCCAATTGAAACCCTTGTAGTTGATGTTCCTGACGAAACTTCTGGTAAAGTAATTGAGTTGGTAACCCAACGCAAAGGTGAACTCTTAATTATGGAACCTAAAGGTGATTTACAACACCTTGAATTTAATATTCCTTCACGTGGGTTAATAGGTTTGCGTTCAAACGTATTAACAGCAACCTACGGTGAGGCAATCATGAACCACCGTTTTAAAGCGTATGAGCCATTTAAAGGCGCAATTCCGGGGCGTATCAATGGTTCGTTGATTTCGATGGGTAATGGCCCTGCAACGCCTTATTCAATCGATAAATTGCAAGATAGAGGCGTGTTCTTTATTGACCCTAACGAAGAAATTTATATGGGTATGGTAGTAGGAGAACACAACCGCCAGAACGACCTTGTAATTAACCTGCAAACAGCAAAAAAACTTACCAATATGCGTGCGTCAGGTTCTGACGACAACGTGCGTATTGCACCGAAAATCAATTTCTCTTTAGAGGATGCGATGGAGTATATCCAGAAAGATGAATATTTGGAAATTACACCGAAGTCGATTCGTATGCGTAAAATTTACCTCGACGAAAACGAGCGTAAACGCTACGAAAACAAAGGTGCCTTTGCTATGGCTTAATAATAGCATCGGATATATCAAAGAAAAGTCCCTGTTATTGGTTTAGCAGGGACTTTTCTGTTCTTAGGTAAAATCATCAATCACATAAACCATTATTGCCTTGAGAGGTTGGTTGCATAAAGGCAGAGAAACTAGTCTTCAAAATTAGCGTCACGCTTCTGCATCTTAGCCATAAAGGCTTCCTGTAAATCGTTTGAAAGCAACATGGCGGCGTTCCAAGTAGTCATGTAATTCAGGCCATCAGCCACAGAGTGGTCGCGGGTATGTAGTAAAATATGTTTGGTTCCTCTAATCGAAACAGGCGATTTTGCCGCAATCATAGCTGCCAGTTTCATAACCTCTTCCATCATGGTTTGTTTATCCGTAAAACTGCGGTTTACGATGCCGATTTTTTCAGCCTCTCTGCCATCAACATTTCTGCCAGTGTAGGCCATTTCACGCACCAGCCCATCGCCGATGAGCTTAGGCAGGCGTTGTAAAGTGCCTAAATCGGCCACCATGCCCATATCAATCTCCTTAATGGTAAAATACGCATCCTCGGTGCAATAGCGCATATCACAGGCGCAAATTACATCTACTCCGCCACCTATACAACCGCCATGAACAGCAGCCAGTACGGGTTTGCTACAATTTTCAATGGCATTGATAGGGGCTTGCAGGCGAAGCACATCTTTTCTGATTTTTTCTCTTCTACGGCCTTCGCAGTTGCTGTCAGTTTGCGAAACCGACATCAGTAAACTTAAATCGATACCTGCACAGAAATGCTTGCTCTCGCCGCCTTCCAACACAATTACCCTAACATCGGGGTTGTCGTCCAGATTCTCAAAAACATCCTTTATTTCGTTCCATGCGGCCTCATTCAGGGCATTGGCTTTTTCGGGGCGGTTTAGTACTACACGCGCAATATGATTTTCGATGAAGAGTTTTAAGGTTTGCATAGCAGGAGAAGTTGATGTAATGGAGTAAAATAAAAAAGCCTTATCTATGATTTCACAGATAAGGCCCTTTTAATATCTTACTAGCAATTATTTTTTTGCAGTAGTGTCTTTTTTCGCAGTGTCACCAGCAGCAGTTGCGCTATCAGCTTGAACTGGAGCAGTCATAACTGAATCTTTTGAAGTTGAATCTTCAGATGTAGTTTCAGTTTTAGAAGTACAAGCTGCTAGAGATGCCATACCAGCTACGAATAAAATTGCAAATACTTTTTTCATTTCTTTATGATGTTTTTAAGGTTTGAAACGCAATGCAAATTTAAGGCAATTTTAAGATATGATGCAAGCGTTTCTTAATTTTTTTTTAAAACATCCTTAAATATGGCTTAAAAAATCAAAAACATCTTGATTTCGTTCAATTTTCACGGGTATTACGGGTTTTAATTTTATCATAAATTCCGGTACTTCTGAAAGTAAGAAATTTATGCCCGAAATAATTAGCCAGAAAGCTAAAGCCCATTCCTGTTACGTGTGAACCTTTCTCACGAAGAAAAAGTGAGTACTCTGAAAAGAAAGGATTCGCGATGAAATCGAATGTAAGCGACGAAACCCCAACCTGAATACCCCAAGCCACTAGCGCAATAATTAAAAACTTGACCGATTCGCGGCGGGTATTGCCTGATTCTTTGGCAGAAAAAGCAAAGACTTTTGCCGGTATAAAACTCACAACGGTGGCCGTTAAATAACCAGCAGAAACACTCAGATTAAATGCTGGCTTATCGGCAAAACCCAAATTCAGAAATAAAGTTTTATAGGGAATTTGTGTGATAAAATTAGTGCCTGCACCTAAAATAGCTGTTAAGAAGAAAGAAATAAAACTCTTTAGCTCCTTATTTTTTATTTTATCTAATAGTTTTAACAAGGTTTTATGGATTAACTAATAGAATTACAATCACATTAAGCTACGCACTAAGTCGGGGAAGAGACCCAGAATGATTGACCCAAATGTTGTAATTCCAAGAATTATCTTATAGAAGGGTTTCAGATTGATTCTCTCGCCTTCGCTTTCTTTCATGTAAGCGGCAATAATTGGTTTAAAATAATAATAGATACCAACTGCCGACATTACAATGGCAACAACCAGTAGCCAGATATGCCCACGATAGGCGGCATCTGAAAATACATAGAATTTGCCCCAAAAACCAGCCGTTAAAGGTATTCCGGCTAAAGACAACATCGAAACCGCCAATGTAAAGGCAAGGAACGGATTTCGTTTGGCTAGGCCATTCAATACCGAAATACTTTCGTCAGGTCTGCCGTCAACCAGTTTTTCGCGTGCTACAACCATTAATACTCCAAAGGCACTGATGGTAGCCAGCGAGTAAGCAAGTGAGTAAAATACGATAGAATCGTCTGATTTATTGCTCAGCCCTACTATTGCTAATAACATATAGCCTGCATGTGAAATACTCGAGAAAGCCAGCATACGCTTGAAGCTGCTTTGAGCCACCGCCGTAATATTACTGATTAGCAAGCTCAGAACGGTCATGATAACAAGCATTACCCACCAGAAATGGTAAAGAGGCGAGAACGAAACTTCAAGCACACGATAAATAGCAGCAAAACCAGCCGTTTTTACAATTGTTGACATGAACGTTGTAAAAATGGTTGGAGCTCCCTCGTACACGTCTGGAGTCCAGAAATGGAAAGGGGCCGCCGATACCTTAAACAATAAACCAATTAGTAAGAATGTAATACCAACATATAAATAAACTGGCCCAACCGGATTGGCCGATAATGGCAATTGAGTTAATAATGCCCTTGTGCTACTGATATTGAAAGAGTAGTTAGCACCGTATAACATAGCCATACCGAAGAGCATAATACCCGTAGCAAAGGCTCCCATTAAGAAATATTTAAGGGCGGCTTCGTTTCCTCTCAGGTTGCGTTTATCACTTCCTGTAAGGACGTACATCGACACAGAAAGAATCTCAACCCCAATGAAAAGCATAATCAGGTTCTGAAAGCCAGTCATCATGATAGCACCTACCAACGAAAATTGCAGAATCGCAAAATATTCGGCTGGTTGTGCGTGGTCATCGTCTATAAACCCTCTTGACAAAGCAATAATTAAAAAAGCCGACAAAAGAAGGATAGCCGTGAACATAATAGAGAGGTTATTCACCTGCAACATATTATTGAAATACAAGCCCGAGGCATTCCAGTCGTAGAAATTGGCTGCAAAGGCAATGATAATAAAAAATAAGGTTGCAGGAAGTAATACTTTCTTAGATTTAAGGAAACCTAAGAACAGGGTGATAATTCCGGTAATAGAAAGTACGAGTATTGGATACATAAGGTCTATTTATCATTATCAGTTCAATATACAGTTGGCATAACTGTTAATAACGAACTGTGCATTAAGGATGAATCAGTTGTAATAAACTATTTACCGCAGGTTCTGTAATTTTCAGAAAAATATTCGGGAAAATACCCATCAATAAAACCATTACTGACAGCGGTAATAAAACAGCTACTTCTGTTCCTTTTACATCGCTGAATTTCTCGGTAGTTTTATTGCTTTCTCCAAACATAGCGCGCTGCATCAGACGTAGCATATATACTGCCCCCAGAATAATGGTTAGTCCGGCAATAGCTCCTAACCACGCATTTTTATCAAAAACTCCTTTTAACAATAAAAATTCTCCTACAAAGCCATTGGTTAATGGCAAAGCCACACTGCCTAACATAATAATCATGAAATAGATGCTTAGAGCAGGGGTTTTCTGTGTAATGCCGCCCAACGAGTGTAAATCTCTTGTGTGGGTGCGGTCATAAATAACTTTTACAATGAAGAACAAACCTACGGCATTAATTCCGTGCGCTACCATCTGTAACAAGGCTCCCTGAATACCACTTAAAGTACCCGAAAGCACACCCGCAGCCATAAGCCCCATGTGTGCAAACGATGAGTAAGCAATCAGGCGTTTGATATTGTCTTGCTGAATAGCAATGATTGACCCATAAATAAGCCCGATAACTGATAGAATCATGCCTATTAAACCCCAGTTCGATACCCCAACAGGTGCTAATGGTAACAAAATACGAATTAAACCGTATACTCCCATTTTTGACAGCAGCCCCGACAACAACATGGTTGCTGGTGTTGGTGACTCCGAATAGGTATCGGGTTGCCATGTATGGAACGGTAATACAGGCATTTTAATGGCAAAGGCAATAAAGAAAGCCCAGAACAGAAGATTCTGGCTGGTGGGCGATATAAATTTGGCGGCAGTGTATAGTTCCTGAATGTTGGCTGTTGAGGCTTTTATGTATAAATACACAATAGCTACCAACATAAACAAACTTCCGAAGATAGTGTAAACAAACATCTTGAAAGTGATTCTCGGAGCGTTTTCGCCACCCCAGAGAGCCGCCAGAAAATAAACCGGAATAAGTGCCGCTTCAAAGAAGAAATAAAACAGAAAAATATCTTTTGCCATAAAAACACCCATCAGGGCTGCTTCGGCCAGTAGAATAAGCGCGTAAAACGAAGCGTGTTTTTTATAACTATACTTAAAGGTAGAAAGAACAATTAAAGGAACCAGAAAGCCTGTAAGGGCAATCATTAAAAGACTGATTCCATCAATACCCAAGTGGAAATTGATTTTGAGGTCTTTCATCCAAGCATAATTAACTTCTACGATTGTCTGAGAATCAAAAGAGAAAAAACTATATGCAGCTATAAGAAATTCTGCTAAAGTTGTAAGCAACGCCACATTTTTTGATACTCCAGCATTACTACCTCTTAATGAAAACAGTAAAAGACTGCCAATAAGCGGGATTAGTATAAGGATTAGTGCTAACATCCGTAATTATTTTTAATTTTTAAGTCGTAATGTTCAGTGAGAACGCTATATTATTTTATCCCAACAAATGCTTTAATAGTTTCAAGAACCTGATAGCCCATATTAATAGCTACAATTACAGCAATACTGATAACCATCGCAAACAAATAGAATCCGGCTCCGCCAGCCTGTAATCGGCGGGCAAAGTTACTGAAGCTATTCACAAAATTACCTATACCATTTACGATGCCATCAAAACCTTTAGGTTCAACAATATTTGCGAAAAGGTTAGACAAGTGTTTTACCGGATTCACAAAAATAGCCCAGTAGGTTTCGTCAATATAGTATTTGTTATAAATAACCTTCTGTGCGCCAGTAATTTCGCTGTCTTCAACAGGTACGTTTTTGCTGTTACCAAAGCGGGTGTAAGCTACAAAAATAGAAATGGCTGCCGCTGCTACCGAAATCCCCATTAACATCCATTCGGTTGAGTGGTCCATCGGGTGTGCGCCAAACTCAGGATTCACCGTTCTTGAGCCGTCATAAATCGGATTAAGGAAATCGGCCAAAGCATGAGGGAAATGAAAAATTTCAGGCATACCAATAAAACCACCAATAACTGATAACGCAGCCAGTACCATTAACGGTACGGTCATGCTGGCTGGCGACTCATGTAAATGATGCTCCTGCTCATGTGTACCTCTGAAAGCCCCCGTGAATGTCAGGAAGAACAAACGGAACATATAGAAGGCGGTCATCATTGAGCCTAAAACAGCCAATACCCACATAATTTTGTTATGCTCGTATACATGAGCCAGAATTTCGTCTTTTGAGAAGAAACCTGCAAATGGCGGAATCCCCGAAATGGCAATAGTACCTATCAGGAAGGTGATAGCCGTAATTTTGATTTTACTCCATAAGCCACCCATACGGCGGATGTCCTGCTCGCCACTCATGGCATGGATAACACTACCAGCACCCAAGAACAACAAGGCTTTGAAGAAAGCATGGGTAATTACGTGGAAAAAGCCTGATGTATAGGCCATTACACCTAAAGCCATGAACATGTATCCTAACTGACTCACGGTTGAGTAAGCCAGCACTTTTTTAATATCGTTCTGGAAAATACCAATTGTTGCCGCTAAAACAGCCGTAGCTACGCCAATCCATGCTACAAACTCGAGTGTTTGCGGAGAAAGCGTGTACAGTATATTTGAACGGACAATCATATAAATACCTGACGTTACCATCGTTGCAGCGTGTATCAGGGCTGACACCGGAGTAGGGCCGGCCATGGCATCGGGTAGCCATGTATATAACGGAATCTGTGCCGATTTACCCATTGCCCCTATAAACAGAAAGAACGTAATAAGCATAACTGTGTTATCACCTACGGTTAACGCCTTGGCTTTGTCAAAAACCTGTGCGTATTCGACAGTACCAAAGTTGGCAATTATCAGGAAAATACCAATCAGAAAGCCCAAGTCACCGATACGGTTCATGATAAAGGCTTTTCGGGCGGCATTGCCATATTCGGTGTTTTTATTCCAGAAACCAATAAGCAGGTAAGAGCATAAACCAACGCCTTCCCAACCTATAAACATAATAATGTAGTTTGAACCCATCACGAGCAGTAGCATCGAAAAAAGGAACAGGTTTAGGAATGCCATAAACTTACCATAGCCTTCGTCGTCGTGCATATAACCCATCGAATACATGTGAATGAGTGTTCCTACGCCCGTAATAACGAATAGCATAATGATAGATAGCTGGTCTATCTGGAATGAGAAATTAATTTGTAATGTACCGACGGTAATCCAGTCGAAAACATTAATGTTGATTAGGCCATTATTCGCCTGAAGTTGCGAATAAGCCACCACAGTGCCAACAAATGATAGCAAAGCAGCACCAACACCCACAGGCCCGGCTATACTCTTAGGAATTTTACGAAAGCCAAGACCGTTGATTAAAAAACCAATGAGCGGAAATAAAGGTATTAGAGTAATGATTGACATATATTAATAGCCTTAGCCTCAAAGGCATGTTAAATAAGGTTAAAAATCTGTTATATCTTTTGTATTTCCTAGATTATTGAGGCCAGGAAATGAAGAATTTACCACTTCAATTTATCTAGTAAACCAACGTCGATAGAGCGGATGTTTCTGTAAATCATAACGATGATTGCCAGACCAACGGCTACTTCTGCTGCTGCTACTGCCATAATAAAAAATACAAAAACCTGCCCCGAGGGGTCAGCCCTGTAAGAAGAAAATGCTATCAGTAAAAGGTTAACAGCATTGAGCATTAATTCAATCGACATGAATATAATGATTGCATTACGGCGTATTAGCACGCCTACAATACCAATGATGAATAAAATACTTGCCAATAAGACATAATTTATCAAAGGAACTTTCTGGATAATGTCTGGTATTTGACTTTGCATTTGCAGATTTTTGATTGTTTCTGAAAAGATTTTCGCAAAAATAGTGAACAATTGTCAATAAACAATTATCAATTTGAATTTTAACTTTGTACTAATTTTTAATAAAACGCTGGCGTTTTCAGAAAGAAATTTGCCTTTGCTGTTCAAAAAATTATTTTTCGAGCATCATTTTTAGTTTTATCTCGGTTAGTTTTCTTTTTGTATCAAGCGGGAAGTCACCATTAATAATCCAGTCATAATACTGTGGTTCTTGTTTTAACACATATTTAACAGGCTTGCCGTTGTGTTTTCCGAAATTAAATAATACTTCACCTTTGTTGTTGAGTGTCATGCGTTGGGCAAAATCAACAATGTTGGCAGATGTAAGCTGGTGCAACACATCCATATCATTTTTTACTGGTTCGTATTCTATGCCCTGGTCGTTTTTTACTTTTACACCGTCATATTTTTCTACCTGCGAGCAAAGCACCTCAAGAGTGGCTAGTGTATCTACTTCGGCACTATGAGCGCCGTCGAGTTGTTTATGGCAATAAAACTTATAAGCAGCCGAAAGCGTGCGCGGCTCCATTAAATGGAATATTCGTTGGGCATCAATCAGTTTACGGTTTTTGGTATCAAAATCTACGTCTATCCGTAAAAACTCTTCTACCAGCATAGGCACATCGAAACGGTTGCTATTGAAACCGGCTAAATCGCAGCCTTCAAGGAATTGTGCCAATGACCTGCCGATTTGCTTAAAAGAAGGGGCATCCTTTACATCTTCATCATAAATTCCGTGAATCATACTTGTTTCAACCGGAATCGGTATACCAGGATTAATCAATTTAGTTTTTACCTCAACAGTTCCGTCAACTTTTGCTTTGGCAATACACAATTCTACAATTCTGTCTTTGGTAATATTAACTCCGGTCGTTTCGAGGTCAATTACTGCAAGGGGTTTGCGGAGTTTTAGGGAATGAGTGAGCATTATTGGTTATTTAAATCAAAGATACAAAGTTAGGAAATAATCATACGGATTGAATATTTTGGAATTAAATTATATTCATTTTGAGTATATAAGGCATTAAAAGTGTTACTTGAATTGGTTCTTATAAAACAAAATATGCCATATCGTATAACGTATGGCATAGCAAAAGGTTGTATAGAAAAATCTTTATTTCTTTTCAATGATTTCGTCAATAACAAAGAATGGGCGTTTTTTTACTTCGATGTAAATCCGGCCTATGTATTCGCCTAAAATACCCAGAATAATCAGAATTACGCCACCCAGAAAATATAAACCTACGGCCAGCGAGGCTGTTCCGGGGGTTTCTTCGGGGGCATGGCCAAATACCTTGAAGCCTATTACGCGATGTAACACAAAAAATATGCCCAGAAAAAACGAAGGAATCGAAATCAGAAAGCCCATATAAGTAGCCAGCCGCAACGGAAAACTAGAAAACCCAAAAAGACCATCAAGTGCCAGTTGAAGCAGTTTCTTGAATGTATACTTTACTTCTCCGGCAGCTCGTTCGGCTCGTTCGTAAGTAATACCTACCTGACTGAAACCCGCATAGGCGCGCATACCGCGCACAAAGCGAATCTGCTCCGGCATTTCGTGTACCAGTACGTTTACTACTTTTCTGTCCATCACACAAAAATCGCCCGAATCAAGCGGAATCTCAATGTCTGAAATCCAAGCCAATAACCTGTAAAAAGTTGAATAGGCCATTTTCTTGAAAAAGTTCTCTTTCCGTTTGGTTCTGATGGCATAGACTACGTCGTAGCCTTCGCGCCATTTGCTCAGAAACCGATGCAGTTCTTCGGGTGGGTCTTGCAGGTCACCGTCCATGATTACTATGGCATCTCCTTTGGCCGATTTTATCCCTGCCGAGATAGCGGGCTGATGGCCGAAATTCCGAGAAAGTTTTACAACCCTGACGTGGCTATCTTTTTCTGCCATTACGCGCATCATGGTCAGAGAGCGGTCGCGGGAGCCATCATCTACCAGTACAATTTCGTAGTCTTCGCCCCACGAAGGAGCCGCAGCGGTTAGTCTATTATAAAGATTGGGGAGGTTTTCTTCTTCGTTAAAAATAGGAATTACAATAGAAATCATTAGAACAAGAGCTTAGTGCGAATGTTTGAAGCGCAAAGATAGCTTATTTGCTGAACAAAAGATAAAGAAGAAACAGATACAAATAAAAAAGTCCTGCTTTTTTTTGAAGCAGGACTCTCTCTGAAAAACGTGTATGATGTATAAACGCCAACAGATATAAAAAAGTTTTATGGTTGAAAAATTATCGTATTATTTTTCAAATTTGTTTTTAAATCCAATCTTTCCTGACAGAGAGGCACCATAAGGCACAAAATCAGCTTTAATATCCATCACCTCGCAAGCCTCGGCCGCTACCCTGATTGAGTTATTGGTGCTTCGTTCGTCGGGGTAAATATGCGCCATATTGGCAATATAAAGATTTTGGGTTGAGGTCTGGCAGGCAGGTACTTTGTCTGAAAAATTCAAATCACAAACCGTTGCAGCCGTGTTTGTCTTGAAAATATAAACCTTCTTAATCCAGTCTTCCGAAAACTCAGGGTTAATTCGTTTCAATGGCGGAATCATCACGGCTTTTATTTCTTCTTCGCTCATGTTGGCCAGTGGCTCACTCATGGCAAAATAGCGCGACAAATACACAATGTGCGAATTGTTATATTGTTCTTTCGGAATAAAGTTGGTGTGTTCAATAACACCGCCAAACGGGAAACCCTCATCGGCTACGTTCATCCAGTAAATATGACTGAACGACCTCTTCATTTCAAGAATAGTACAAACTGCCCCGAAGTATTCAATACCATTGGCATCGAGCGGAGAGTTTTTGATTTTATCGAAGTAGATAGACGGTATCGTTAGCAGAAACTTATCGCCATCAATACTCAGATTTTTGGTTTTTATGGCTTTTATCTGATTATTGTTAATAACAAACTCTTCTACCGGCTCATTTTTAATGAGTTCAACACCCATTTCTTCAAGTTTTTTTACGAGGGCATCGAGCAGGGTTTTCCAGCTACCCTGAATATACCCCAGACTTTCGTCGCCATCATTACGGGAGTTCAGGCGTTGTGCCATGCGCCCAATCATCCACGACAAAGGCACCTGACTGGCATACGGCCCAAACTTGATATTGAGCATAGGTTTCCAGAGGGCATCTGTTATACCTTTACCGGCCCATTTATAAAACCAATTCAGGGTCGAAATCCCCTCGTTTTTGGTCCAGTTAGCAAATTTGCCAAGAAAAATACTAGTTAGCCCGAACCTTACTTTGCCAATTAAGCCTACGGGTTTAAACTTTAGTAAATCTATGGGCGAGTTGAAATTATATATTTTACCATTTCGGAAAACACCCATACTGGTTTTCTTGTAAAAGGCTTTGTCGGCAATGCCGAGGTCGTTCAATAACCAACGGAGTTCGGCATCTTGCGTAAAAAAGTGGTGGTAATAATGCTCCAGTTGGTTACCGCCTATTTCAAAAGTATTAAGTAAGCCCCCGAACTTGTCGCTACCTTCTACTACGGTTACTTTAATACCTTGTTTAGCGGCAATATAAGCAGCCGCCAGCCCGGTCATTCCTCCGCCTATTATAGTTAATTTCATGTCAGAAAGCTTTGTCTGTTTATGGAATGGTAATAGTTTGTTCTTGAATAATTCTGAAGCGGCCGTTATCGAGTTTGCCAATTTTCATGGCAAATTGCCCGCTTGGTAAATCTGGTTTTGCTACGATGGCATCAATATGGTTATTATAAAACCTTTGTGAACTCAGGAAATGTGTAAACTTATTGGCCTGAGTTTCGAGCGGAAAAGCCAGTTTGTTTTTCTCGTTTGTAAAAATGGCATAGTAGCCATCATATCTGGTTCCGAAAGGCACAAAGGCATTGGCTATTTCAATATGAACCGTATTTGAGCCGTCGGTAAGTTTTGCAATTTCTTCGCCCGTTTGTGTTACCTGATTTTGGTATAAAGCCTTGTTAAGGGTATCAATTTCGGCTGGAGGCGTATAATTTTTGAAGTGTACGCGGCTAATCCAGAGAATATCATTTACGTATTTCATAACACCTGGCACAAAGCCTGCATAGTTATAGGGCGGAATTGGCAGGCGTTGGTATTGAGTTATAGGGGCGTGGTCGTCGGGTGTTCGTGAGTTTTCAAAGGCATAGTAATAATAACGCCCGTTATTTTTCCAGTTCAGAATGGTTGTTCCGAAAAAACGTCGTCGGTTCTCAACGTCGTCCCAACTTTCGTAGTACGAAAACAAATTAAACAATAAACCTAGCACAATAGATACCTTAAGGTATTTTTTCCATTGGCTGGCAGGTAAAATATTAAAAGAACTCAAGTAGAGAATAATAAACAAAATAAGCGAAACTGTTTTATAGCGGCTTGCAAAGGCTTGTTCAAGCCCCTGACTAGCCCTTGACACCGAAAACGCCGCCCCGCTTAGCCCTACAAACAACAGTGCCGCCAGCAGGTAAAGATTAAATTTAGGAAACTGTACAAGGCGTGTATATAGCCTGAAAAACCAGTTATTGGTTTGTTTGTTGGCTTTGGGGTAAAAACGATAAAATAAAAAAGTAAATAGAATTACAGCCAGCCAGCCCAACATGGCTATACCTGCTATAATTGCTACTACATATTTAACGCTGATGTTATAGAACTGAACGGTACTGTCGATGGGTGAACCAAAAAACGCAAAAAAATCGCCCAGAATAATATGTGGATACTGGGTAATATTAACCATGACGTCGGGGCGGATACCCGGTTTTTTAAAATCATGGAAATACAGCCAGAAACTAAACACCAGAATAACAAAATACTGAATTTTTTGGCTTTTGCTACGGGCATACAGCACCAGCGGAATGGCTGCCAGAAAAGAGAACATTCCGTTTCCGTTGGTGAACATAGCCAGAAAAAACAATACATTGGCCAGATAAAAAGCCCACGGTTTCGGATAAAACAGTAATAAGCCAAAGCCCCATAACCCAAAAATGATAACGGTGTTGGGCTGGAGAGAGGTAATGGCCCAGAAAATGTTCTCGATAGGCTGTGTATTAAAAATAATGAAAATAATAGGCACCAGATAAGCCAGCCCAAGATTGATTTCGCGCAGGAGGCGGTAAAATACAAACGGCAGAATGAGCAGGTAAGACACCCCCATAAGCATGAGTATCTTATAATTTACCTCACCAAACAAATGGTAACACAACAAAGTGCTTAGGCGTACATAAACAATGCGGTGTTCGCACATTTGCGAGAACAGCAGCGATATTTTTTCGCCAAAAGTGTTTTGTTGCATCCAGCTTGCCAGAAAACCCTCTATCCCGTGCCAGTCGTCGTTCCAGCCAATGTTAAATGCGTTTTTATAAACAAAAACATAAAAAGCAATAATAGGGGCCAGAATCAGAAAATAGATACCTGCTTTATTTTTCATTCAAAAGAATCATGATTTGTGGTAATATCCTGCTTTGCAGCGTTAAAATTTCTCAACAGACTCTACGTAGTCCTGAAAGTGCGCTGCCGGAAGAAAATTAAAATTTACCCGATAGGAAAGTACCGTAAACACTAAAATTAAGGAACTTAAAAAGGCTTGCATGAGTATTCCGAAGAATAACAGCACAGCCCACAAAGGAAAATGAGTGGTATAAAAAAATACCAGAATGCTACCCAGCACAGCCGTTAAAACAAGGGCTGAGATGGCTACCAGTAGCCTCACAGAAACGGTGTCGATATAAACAGCTACGGCACTTAACCCGTGAATAACCAGCGAGGTATAATTCATTTTTGATTTGCCTGTGTAACGCTCGCCTCGTTCCAGACCTACCGATTTATATAACAGCCTTGAACGGATAATACCGCCCGGGTAATGATTCCAGATGTCCGAAACGTGTGTAACTTTATCGAGCAGTTTTTTGGGTATAACCGAAAAATTACCAAAGTTGATTACTTTGCCGGTTAGGCCAATAAATATGTATTTATAAACCTTGTAAAAAATCTTGAAGAAGAAACTTTCTTTGCGTTTGGTACGGCGAGCAAAAACAATTTCTTTCTGAGACCCTTTCGATACCTCATCAAGTAAAATAGGCAGGTGTTCGGGTTTGTCTTCACCGTCTACGTCCATCACCACAAACAAATCATCTTCCGAGTGTACATTCAGGTACGAAAGCCCTATGGCAATGGCTTTCTGATGACCCAGATTTTTATTGAGGTGCAAAACCTCAACCGGATGCCCCGCTAATTTGGTTTTATCTACCTCCAGACTTGAGCAGTCGTCTACCACTAAAACCTTATAGTTATGGTATTGGGTAGGGGTTAGTACCACTCGAATCTCTTCAATAAGCTGATATAAACAGTCCCAGTCGTTAAAAAGTGGAGTAATGATAGTTATTTTCATAAAGATAAACCTCTGTTACTTTAAGAGGTGACCAAATTATAAATCGGGTAGTGTCACAAAATTAGAAAAAATTACCTTCGTATGCTTGAATTTGTTCGTCGTATCTCTTTAAAGTTTGCTGAACAGTAGCATCATATTTAAAATCAAGCCATTTATTCACATCGGCAAACATCTGTTTGCGGTTCTTCAGAAACCCAACGTTTGTGGTCGACTGCACATTGCTTAATCCGCCACGGTGTTTTCTGTAAACGCCCATAGTTTCAGGAATATAATGAATATGGCCACGTGCTGCGAGTTGAATCACCAAAGCCCAGTCGCCAGCGGCTGCGCGGCTATGCCATTCGGCAAAATCATGGTTCAGGAAATAATTCCGGTAAAATGTACTGGCTGTGGCAATAAACCAGCGGTCTTCCAGAATATCGTTAATTGTCGAATGTGTTTTCTGGTCAGGGATATTAAAAAAATGCTCGGGCGAGTTATCTTCATAAATCACTTTCATGTTATGGTGGCAAATCATGTAATCGGGGTTGGCCTCCATAAAATCAAATTGTTTTTGTAGTTTCAAAGGGTCTGTCCAGTAGTCGTCGCCTTCACATAGTGCTACGTAGTCGCCCTTGCAAGCCTTCAGAAGCATAAGCACGTTATTGCGCCCGGCAAACTCTTTTGGCTCTTTCGGCCCCTGATTCTGTTGATGCAAAAAAGCCCTGAAAAGGTCAGGATGTTGCTTTTCGTATGCCGCAATAATCTGCGGGGCATTGTCGGTTGAGGCATCGTCACCAATCACAATTTCAATATCAAAGTTGGTTTTCTGCATCAGTACTCCGTCGAGGGTCTGGCCGATAAACTTTTCGTGGTTGTAGGTGGGTATACAAACACTCACTTTGGGGCGGTTGGTTTTCATACGTGTGGCGTTAGCTATTATTTTTTAAACGATGAGGTAGCAGCGCAAAAAAGCTGTATGTTTTGCTTAGCCACTTCGGAAGAATATATTCACGGATAATCTCTTTAGAAACCGCACGAGGTGGCTGTCCCAGACGCAAGTACTGAATGGCTGCAAAAACTTTGCGGAAGTATTTGTCTGCATATTGTTTGCTGTCGAGCATCATGCGATAATAGCGTGCAATGTTTCGGTTGAGGGTTTTATGAAACCGGTAGTCGAGTTCCTTGTCAATGCCCTGATACATTCCTATGCGGTTCTGTAAAAAATCAATATCGTTATAGCCGTCGGTGAAACTCATGCCTGTATGCCTGTTTTTTCTATAAACCGACATCACCTCGTTTATGTACTTGAATTTACCGCCATTTTTGCCCAACAGGATATACCGCGGAATATCGCCACTTTTTGAGTCATGAAACCATTGCGGATATTCTTTAATAATGCCGTGCCTGAAAACAATAGCAGATGTTGCAATAAACCAGACTTCGTCTTCACCAATAAAATCTTCGATGGTAACAATCTCTTTCTGGTCGGGTGGATTTACAAACTGATTCGGGTGAGAATCATCATCAAAAATAATTTCAGCGTTATGAAAACAGGCTACGTAGTCGGGGTGAGTATCCAGAAAATCGACCATCTTTTGTAGTTTATGCTCGTTGGTCCAGTAATCATCTCCATCCATTGGTGCAATATATTGCCCTCTGGCTACTGCTAAAGCTGCCAGTGTATTGTTTTTGCCAAAACCACCGAGGTTTTTTTCATGAAGCAACGGAACAATCACATCGGGGTATTTTTCATGATACTCTTTAATGATAGCGGCCGTGCTGTCGGGTGAGGCATCGTCTCCTACCAGTATTTCAAAGGGAAAATTTACTTGCTGGCTAAGAATGGAATCTAACGTTTTACGAATAAAGTTTTCGTGTTTGTAAGTCAGAACCATTACACTTACTTTTATCATCTGGCTGGCTTATTTTAAACTTTCGGCTATTCTTAACTTGGCACTTCTGGCTCTTGGGTTTTGTTGCACTTCTGCTTCGCTGGCCTCTATGGCTTTTCTGTTAACGGCTTCGAGTGGTTTTAAGTCGTTTCCGAATAAATCTTTCTCTACTTCGCCACTGAATTTCCCGCTTCGGATAAAGTTTTTTACCAGACGGTCTTCGAGCGAGTGATACGACATCACCACCAAACGGCCACCATGAGCCAGCACTTCGGGCGTTTGTTGCAAAAATTCTTCCAGCACTGCCATTTCTTCATTTACTTCAATTCTGAGTGCCTGAAAAACCTGTGCAAAATATTTGTTTTCTTTGCCCCGCGGCGCAAATTTCTGTAAAACTGTTTTCAGGTCATTAATGGTATCAATACTTTTATTGAGGCGGGCTGTATAAATAGCTTGTGCGGCCGTGCGGGCATTCTGGATTTCGCCGTACATACCCAGTATTTTATGCAGTTGGTCAACCGAATACTCATTTACGATGTCTCGGGCACTTACCTGCGCCGACTGATTCATGCGCATATCCAGCTCGGCATCGAAACGGGTCGAGAAACCGCGTTCGGGTGTATCAATCTGATGCGACGAAATACCGAGGTCGGCCAGAATACCATCAACTTTTTTTACTCCGAACAAACGTAAGTATTGCTTGATGTTTCGGAAGTTGGCATCAATAAAGGTAAAATTCTTAGAATCTATCAGTTTTGATTCGGCTTTGGCATCGGCATCTTGGTCAAAACCATATAACTTTCCGGTGCTTAGTCGTTCAAGAATGGCTCTCGAATGCCCGCCACCGCCAAAAGTTACATCTACATATATGCCATCGGGCTTTATATTCAGGCCGTCGAGGCATTCTTTGAGCATAACAGGAACGTGATACGCAGACATAAAAAGTGCTTTAATTATCAATAATAGTTGCAAAAATAGTGAAAAATGAAACACTATGTGTAAGCGAATGTTTTATCTGTTGGCTTGGCTTGGCAAAAAGCAAAAACTAAAGTCATATAGTTTTTCGTTGAAATATGTGGCAGGTGATGGCTATATTCAAAAATAAATGACACCTTTACCCTAAAACAAGTCAAATTTTTCTTTTTCATGGCAAGACGAGAGGTTTTTGTTAATATTTATGAACAGATTACAGGTTGGCGATTTGTTCTTATTTTTCTTTTATTAATAATCGGAGCAGCAGTATTATATTATTTTAATCAGCTAGGGCAACAGGTTGAAGAGCGCGAAAAAAAATATGCAGCCTTATATGCCTCAGGTATTAGCTTTACAATTGAGCAGTATGGAAAAGACTGTGAGTATACCTACGTACAGGAAATGCTGGAAGCCAACCAGACCGTGCCGATGATTATCGTCATGAATGGTATTCCGTCCGATTATTCGCAGAATATACCGGAATTAGAAGACAAGAAAAGAAAATGGACACCCAAAGAAAAACTGGATTTTAAATATAATGTAGTAGCCGAAATGGCTCAGGAGCATCCACCAATTGAATTTGTAGTAGGCAAAGACAAAGGCTATGTATATTACAGCAATTCTGTGGTAGTAAAACAACTCAGGTATTTTCCGTATATTTTACTTGGCACATTTCTGATTTTTGGAATACTGGCTTACATCGCGTATAGTTCGTCACGCAAGGCAGAACAAAACAGGGTATGGGTAGGTTTGGCTAAAGAAACAGCTCACCAGTTAGGTACGCCAATTTCGGCATTAATGGCTTGGGTGGAAGTGCTACGGGCAAACCCTGATTTTGATGCAACCATCGGCGACGAAATGGAAAAAGATGTAAAACGGCTTGAAACCATCACCACGCGTTTCTCGAATATAGGCTCTATTCCACAAATGAGTCAGGAAAAGGTATCAGAAATGGTTGAACAGACCCTTAAATATCTCGAAAGACGCATTTCGACCAAAGTAAAGGTACATTTTGCAAGCCAGATACCCGCCGACGTAACAGTAGAAGTAAACCGCCATTTGTTTGAATGGGTAGTTGAAAACCTCTGCAAAAACGCCGTTGATGCCATGAGCGGTAAAGGCGAACTGTCGGTGAATTTGCTTCCCCTCTCGAAAAACCGTATCGCCATTGATGTAACAGATACAGGCAAAGGTATTTCTCCGGCCAACTTGCGTAAAATATTCAAGCCGGGTTTTAGTACCAAAAAGCGCGGCTGGGGTTTAGGCTTAACACTTGCCAAACGTATTATTGAAAACTACCATGACGGTAAGCTATTTGTGAAGGAAACCCAACTGGATAAAGGAACTACTTTCAGAATTATACTCGATATAGCCGAAAATACAGCAGCCTAAAAAAATATCAGTATTATTGTTCTTTCAGAAAAGCTACTATGGCTTTGGCAAAGGCTTCTGACTGAGAGGTATTGCCATGATTCCCCGGAACGGTTTTCAGGGTTGATTTGGGTATTAATTTGGCTAAAGCCGGAACATCTCCGTTGTCGCTGTCTTGGTCGCCCGAAATTACCAGCACAGGTTTCTTTACTTTTTTTAGTTCAGCCGGAAGCGTGGTAGGCTGAACTTTCTGTAAATAACCCATCACCAGCGTATCTACGCCATTTCTTCTGGCACTCTCAATGGCTCCTTTGGTTTCAGGATAAAGATGTGCTTTACCAGAAAACGCCTCGGCAAACATTTTGCGCCTTTCCCAGTTAGGGTTGGTGAAGTCAACACCCGCACCACCAATAACGGCTTTCATGAGGTGCTTATCAAAAGTGAGTTGCTTGGCTACCAGAATAGCCCCTCTCGAATACCCTACCACATGGTATTTCTTAAAACCCAAGTATTTCATTAAAGCCATAATATCTTTTATTTCGGCGTTGTTTTGGTAGGCTTCCAACTTATGAGGCTTGTCCGAAAGGCCATTTCCTCTTAAATCGAGATTAATAACCTTGAAACCAGCATTGTTTAATTCCTGAATCAGCACCCCTCTTTTCCATGATTTACTGTTGCTCATAAAGCCATGCACCAGTACTACGGGCGTGCCTTCGCCACTTACTTCGTAGTGGATTTTTGTGCCGTCGGAGGCGGTAAAAAGAGGTTCCCTGTCGTTTTGTGCAAACGTTACAGCCGAACAAAGAAGAAACAAGAATAACAGAGGTTTCATAGGTATAGACATAAAGTATCAGGCTTTATTTTTTCGGACATCGAGGCCATAGCCTTTCAGAATACTACGCGACAACGCCGTTTTATGCACTTCGTCGGCACCATCATAAATACGGGCAGCACGTTCGTGCGAGTACCAGTGGGCCAACAGAATATCGTTGGTCATGCCTAGAGCACCATGCGTCTGAATGGCGCGGTCAATTACTCTTAGCATCATGTTTGCCGTAAAGAACTTAATCATTGATATTTCGTCGCGTACGGCTGCGGCTCCTTGCTCGTCAATGTTTTTGGCTGTTCGTAAAACCAAAAGCCTTGCTGCATCAATTTCTGCCCTGCTTTCGGCAATAAAACCCTGAATAAACTGTTTCTCGCCTAGCATTACGCCTTCTTCTATTTCTCTTGTGGCAGCATACTGGCACATTAATTCAAAGCTACGCTCGGCAATGCCAATAAAGCGCATACAATGATGAATCCGGCCAGGCCCGAGGCGTTCTTGCGCCAGTAAAAAACCGGCTCCTTCGGGGCCAATCAAATTGGCTTGGGGTACTCTCACGTTTTCATAAGTTACTTCGGCATGGCTTGCCCAGCTATCGCCTGCATGGCCCATAACCGGAATATTCCTGACCAGTTTAAAGCCCGGTGCATCGGTCGGAACCAATATCTGGCTGGCTCTTTTGTGTGGAGCCGCTTGTGGGTCGGTTACGGCCATTACTACCGCAAAGGCCGCGCCGTCGGCCGACGAAGTAAACCATTTATGCCCGTTTATTACGTAATCGTCTCCATCTTTTATAGCAGTTGTACCCATGCGTGTAGGGTTTGACCCCGCAAATTCAGGTTCGGTCATCGAAAAACAACTTCTTATAGCACCATCCATCAAAGGTTTCAGGTATTTTTCTTTCAGGTGTGCCGGCGCATATTTGTGCATTAGCTCGGTATTGCCTATATCGGGGGCTTGTGTGTTAAAAACAAAATGCCCGAATGGTGTCATGGCCAATATTTCGCTTATCTGCCCAAACTCGCACAGCGTTAATGCAAGCCCTCCGTCTTGTTCGGGTAGGTGCAGGCCCCACAGTCCGGCTTTTTTTACTAAAGCTCTTTTTTGTTGAAGAACAGGCTCAATCTGAGAGAAATTATGAGTAAGGTTTTCGGTGGTTTCAAGTGGGTATAATTCGTTAACAACGAAGTCTTTGATTTTAGGCAATAAGCCACTGATTTTCTCAGTTATAAACAAACGCTCCATAACTCTGGTTTTTAGGTTGAATACGTAAATATGAGAATAATTTATATTTCCTGTATTGATTTCTGAAATTTTAAGTTTTTTCGCAGAAAAGCCTTAATTTTGAGTTTTCAAGCACGAGTAACCTTTCACCTTTTGGTTTCGGCAATAAAACTTTCCTATTTACTCCCCTGAATGAAAAAACTCCTATTTTTTTCAATAATTTGTTTGTTACAGGTTTGTTCATGGCAGGCTATGGCCAACGATTCCTTGTTTGTGGGGCATATTTACATTAAAGGTAATTACCGTACAAAAAATAAAATTATTTTAAGGGAAGTAGGCGTGAAAGAAGGCGATAGCCTAAATAAAGCCACGCTTCGGGAGGTATTGGAAACCGACCGCAGAAAAATTGTTAACACCAATTTGTTTATTACCGTAAGCATAAGCCCCATAAATATTTCGGAAACCGTGATTGACATCGAAATCGAAGTAAAAGAAAGGCTGTATATGGTTGGGTTTCCGGTTTTTTATCTGGCCGACCGTAACTTTAACGAATGGTGGTATGAACGAAAACGAGATTTGACACGAACCATTTATGGCGTTTATGCCCGACACGCCAACCTGACGGGTAATAACGACCAGCTAAAGCTCAGGGCCGAGTTTGGGTTTGTGCCTAATTTTGAAATAGCTTACTCAACGCCCTATCTGGATAAGGATTTACGGAAAAGAATTTCGCTCGGGGTGTTGTATGTCATGAATAAAACAATGGCTTACCGAACATGGCATGATAAATTGCAGTTTCTGGAAAGTGAAAAAAAACAACGCGAAAGGCTCTATATATATTCGGTATTTAGCCACCGCACAGGCTTTTATCAGAACCAGTTATTTGAATTAAGTTACACAAAAACCCAGATAGCAGACACCATTGCTGTACTAAACCCTTATTATTTTCTGAAAGGGCAGCAAGAACAAAAGTATTTTCTGGCTAGTTATGCTTATGTATACGATAAACGCGATAACCGGCAATATGCCCTTGATGGGCATTATGTGAGTTTTCAGGCAACAAAATATGGACTATTGCCCAGCGACAACGTGAACGTATTCAGTCTGACGGCGGGCTATACACAGTATTTTCCCTTAGGGAAGAAATTCTATGCCAATTATAGCCTGCGGGCCAGAGCGTCGTTCCCGAAAAGACAGCCGTTTTTCCAGACAATAGGGCTAGGGTACAGAAATGACCTTGTGCGGGGCTATGAACTTTATGTGATTGATGGGCAGTACTATGGCCTCCTGAAAACAAACCTGAAATACCAGCTTTTTAACCGCACATTCGACCTGAAAAAATACTTGAAAATAAGGCAGTTTAATACTTTTCCGATAGCGGCATACTTAAATTCATTTATTGACGTTGGGTACGTGAAGAATTACTATCAGGAGTTAAATAACAGCCGTCTGGCCAATAAACCAATAGTCGGTGCAGGGCTTGGGCTTGATGTAGTAACGTGGTATAACATTGTGGGAAGAATAAATTACTCAGTAAACAGGTTAAAAGAAGGTAGAGTGTTTTTTGCAGTAACCAGAGATTTCTAAATTAAATATATATTAAATACAGACACAATTCGTCCGAAAATCATGAAAATCTACATTTTTATTTTAATTTTGTTTGTCTTTGCTTGTAGTAACCCAAAAGAAAGCCCCAAAGTGGAAGTAAGTGTCCCTGCCCCCCAAAAAGCTGTTGCTTCTAGCAATGTGCAAACGCTTTTCCGTTCCATTATGGGTAACGGAGAAGGACTGTTAAGAGGTGTGAAGTTCGGTGACTCCATAGAAGAAGTTAAAAAAGTGGAAACAAGCGACCTCTTTGAAGAAGAAGACTCGCACGTGGGTTATTCTTTTGATACCGAAAACCTTGAAACAGTTGATATTCTTTACCAGAGAAACAGCCAGAACCGCGTTACAGGTATTGAACTGGATATTTATATGAATACCGACGAAACGAACGACGGTTTAAAACAAGAATTAATTCAGTTATTCAATGTGCGTTACGGAAAACCTGTTTCTGAAAACCCGCTACTGGTCTGGAAAATTAAGCCAAACGGGCAGGTAAGTATGAAAGTAATCAAGAATAAACTCGATAGAGGGCTGGAGGTGAAGTTTTCTCAGCAGCCGCCAGCTATGTAAGATAAACCAACAAAACCCTCCCAGAATCACAATCTTGGAGGGTTTTTTATTGGTTGGTTTCAATTAATTTATGTTCCTCTTTGGTTTTGTTTGCTTAACATAAACAATACCAGATTATCATACATAAAGAAACCACATAAACAAAACCCCGAATAATATCGGCTGAAATTCAGTAACACTAAAAACCAGCTTATAACTGACTTACACAGTATGAACATGAAAACAAAACTACTACCATGTATAATTATCAGCCTTTTTGTGGTTATAGCCTGTGAAGGTCCGCAAGGACCCGACGGAGCCGTTGGCCCACAAGGAGCCAAAGGAGTAACAGGTGCCACCGGCCCAACCGGAGCAACGGGCGCTACGGGCATAACAGGCGCAACTGGTGCTAAAGGAGACAAAGGTGACCCGGGTGCTGCCGGCGCGAATGGTACAAATGGTAGCCAAGGGGCTAAAGGAGACAAAGGCGATACTGGTACGGCAAATGTGATTTACTCAGATTGGGTTATTCCGACCTCGAGCAACTGGCAAAAGGTTTCTGACATTAACTATACTTATACCATAGCCGAGTCCAGAATAACTCAGGATATGGTCGATACGGGCGTTGTATTGGCCTACGTGCGGCAGAACAGTGCCAGTCCAGCCTATTTGTTACCTTTTAGTTTAACTACACCCACAAGCATTAGCAACTATAACGTGGGTATGTATATGGGCAATATTGTTATAAATTTCCTTGAATTGTTAGAGCCATCGGGCAAACCAGCCAATAATTTGCAGTTTCGTTACGTTATTATACCCGGAGGCGTTAAAGCAAGGGTAAATATAGATTATACTAATTTTGATACTGTTGCAACTGCTTTCGGAATCCCGAAATGAGTTTGGAAAATTTGTCAGGATAATGGGATGGTAAAGACACTCTTCGGGGTGTCTTTGCTTTTTACAGGCTTTCCGAACAAACACCCCGTAAATAGGGTTTTACTATAAAATTCTTGTTGTTTAGGCTATAAATACGTATATTTAAGTATAATTCCACCAGATACTTGCCAGAAATGTGTTACCATAATTCTCAGAAAGCCAAAACCGAACAGCTAGCCGAACGCTATAAGGTTAAGAAAATAAAAGACCCCGAAAAAATTAAACCAGTCTACCATGCCAATGCGTTTGGTTTCAGGCCGTGGCCTGTTATTACAGATGCCGAACCTGATACGCTTCAGGCCATGCAATGGGGGCTGATACCCGCTTGGGCGCGCAGCCATGAAGAAGCAATGAAACTACGTACCAATACGCTCAATGCACGCATAGAAACTATTTTTGAGAAACCATCTTTCAGAGAAGCCAGCCAGACAAGGCATTGCCTTGTGCCATCGACTGGTTTTTTTGAGTGGCAAACCCTGAATGGTAAAAAGTATCCGTACTTTATTTATCTAAAAAATGAAGAGATTTTCAGTATGGCTGGTATCTGGGAAACATGGACAGACAAACAAAGTGGCGAACCACAGCATACATTCTCTATCCTGACAACAGAAGCAAACCCATTAATGGCACGCATACACAATTCAAAGCAGCGTATGCCCGTTATATTACCTAAAGAAGCCGAGTCAGAATGGCTACATAAAGGTTTTTCAGAAACTACTATTGATGCCTTTACCAAGCCTTTCGATGAGAAAAAAATGGTAGCTTATACCGTAAGCCGCCTAATTTCTGAAAAAAATTCGGATACACCTGAGGTGCAGAAACCTTATAATTACCCTGAGTTTATGCAAACCAGTCTTTTTTAATTGTATGATTAAACAAGTATGTAATATTTCGTTCCGAAAGAAATTCCTCTCTTTCGGGTTTTTGTCGTTAACCGCTATTCCGCTAGCAGGCTTTAGCCAGAAGTGCAACCATTCAAGCGAGGTGCAGGCCCTTTTTACTCATTTAAAAAATAATGGCTTTGATGAGTCAAAACCCGTCGACTACCATTATTTCTTTATTGATACCGACCCTAAGGATATTGTACAACTGAAAGATGCCCTCGTAAAACAAGATTACCAATATGTAGGTATCGCTAAATTAGGTGGCAGGTATCAGTTAGAGGTAAGTAAAAAAGAGGCACATACAGCCGATTCGGCTATTCAGAAAGGTAAAGAACTGAAAGAGTTGGCTAATAGCAATAATGTAGAAATTTTTGACGGTTTCGAGTTGAAAATCGATACTGGTGAAGAAAAACCGACCGATGTCAGACAAGCAATCTATAAAATTCCGAATAACCAGTTGTTCAGGAAAGCCATGGAGTTTTATAACAGAAATGAAACCGAAAAAGCCCTGATTGCTTTTGACCGCTGCATTAGTCTGGGTATTAATCTTGAAGCCAGTTACTATAAACGCGGCAATTGTAAAACAAGCCTCGGTAAAGTAAATGAGGCAATAGCCGACCTCGAAGATGTAGTGCGCCTGAACCCCAAGCACTATGAGGCCAATTTTAATCTGGGAGGGTTGTATCTGGACAAAGAAAACTACGACCGAGCCATTAGTTACTACCAGACAGCCGTAACTGTAAACCCCAAAAGCGACAACGGTTTGTACAGGCTGGCGGAGGCTTATCAGAAAAAAGGCATGAAAGAAATGGCCTTACGGTACTGTGAAAAATCGTTGGAGGTAAATCCTGATAATGCTTATGCACAAAAATTACGTGAGAAACTGAATTAATTCTGATATAACCCCAACAGAGGGAGTTGGCCTTGTGCTGATTCCCTCTGTTTTTGTATGACTATTTTGCGGTGGGTAAAAATATGAAAATGACAATTTGTCATTTTGTTTTTATCGAATAAAACATTTTAATGTCATTTTGTCTTGTTTTTTGAGGTGGTATACAAATTGATAACTAAGAGGTGTCGCCACAACGACGTGGCAAATCAAAAGTTAAAAACATTAAAATCGATAAATAACCATGGCAACATTAGTAAGAAGTTTCGCTCCATCATTCCCTTCATTATTAGAAAACTTTTTTAACGATTTCGAGCGTGTAGCACCTGCACATCAACATTCTTTTCCGGCTGTAAATATTCTTGAAGATGAAAACGCCTATAAACTTGAGTTAGCTGCTCCGGGCTTGAAAAAAGAAGATTTTAAAATTAATGTTCATGACAATGTGCTTACTGTTTCGGCCGAACAAAAAACCGAAACCGAAGAAACCAAACAAAACGGTAAGTACACACGCAAAGAATTTAACTATTCTTCTTTCAAACGTTCGTTTACTTTACCTAAAACCGTCGATAGCGATAAAATTCTGGCATCTTACAACGATGGTGTTTTAGGTTTGGAATTACCTAAAAAAGAAGAAGCAAAACCAAGAGAACCACGTCTGATCGAAATTGCATAAGCAAAACATATATTCCTCAGAGGCAAGATTCCGAAAGGTTTCTTGCCTTTTGTTTGAAGCCCAGAAGCACCCTAGTTAAAATTTGTTAAAAATCCACAAACACCCGAATTTTCATAAATACTTTTGCGTTAAATTTGTAACAAACAACAAGGTACTATTTTTTGTTACCCTAAAAGAGAAACTTGCATTTGAGAATACTTTACTAATGATTGGGTTTTCCAGTCAGTGTAATCAGAATAATTCAGTTTTAAATCAGCAGTAAGAACTATGAACAGCACATTAAAAACAATCGGTATTGCTATTGCCAGCAGTATTGTAACAATAGGTGGTTATCGTATGCTGGGTATTGAAGGAAAAGACGTAATCTTTAGTGAAGCCTCAAGCCCGTCGCTCAATCGTTTAGCTAACTATACAGGTGGCGGAGCAGTGCCAGGTGACTTCACTTATGCCGCCGAACTATCAACCCCCTCGGTAGTGCATATCAAAGCCAAATCATCTCGCATGGTGCGCCAGCAACGCTCTATTTTTGATGATTTCTTTGGTGACGACTCACCTTTTGGCTCACCCCGTAACCAGCAACAGGAATCATCAGGCTCTGGGGTAATTATCTCAAACGATGGTTACATAGCCACTAACAATCACGTGGTAGAAGGTGCCGACGAGCTCGAAGTAGTTACGTCTGACCACAAATCTTATAAAGCCAAAGTATTAGGAACCGACCCTTCGACCGACATCGCTGTTGTTAAAATCGAAGGAAGCAGTTTCCCTGCCATGACCTTCGCTAACTCGGACAACGTAAAAGTAGGTGAGTGGGTGTTGGCCGTAGGTAACCCTTTCAACCTTGAGTCGACTGTTACTGCGGGTATTGTAAGTGCCAAAGGCCGTAGCATTGGTATTCTGGCAGAAAAACAACAACAACAAATGTTCAGACGCTACGGCGAAAACAGCCGCGAAGCCAGAACAAGCGATGCCATTGAGTCGTTTATTCAGACTGATGCAGCCGTAAATCCGGGTAATAGTGGTGGTGCTTTAGTAAATCTTAAAGGCGAATTAATTGGTATTAACACAGCAATTGCAAGCCCTAATGGTGCCTATGCCGGATATGCCTTTGCAGTGCCATCGAGCATTGTTAAAAAAGTTACAGCCGATATTATCAAATATGGTAACGTACAACGTGGTTATTTGGGAATCAATCTGGTAGAACTGGATGGCAAAAAAGCTGAAGAACTTGGTTCAAAAGTGTCAGAAGGTATTTATGTAGCAGACGTAATTGAAAACGGTGCCGCTAAAGCAGCAGGTATTCAGAAAGGCGACGTAATTGTAAAAGTAGATGGCGTTGAAACAAAAAGCGGCCCAAGATTACAGGAATTAATTGGCCGTAAACGTCCGGGCGAGTCAGCTATTGTTACAGTAACACGTGACGGCAAATTAAAAGATTTTGATGTAACACTTCGTAATCGTGATGGTGGTAAAGATATTGTAAAGAAAGAAGTGGAAAACACCAACAAAACCTTTGAAAAACTAGGTGTTGAATTAGGCGAGTTATCATCGTCAGACAAACAAAAACTAGGTATTTCGGGTGGTGTAGTTGTAAAGAAAATCTATGATGGTGACATTGCAGATTATACCCAAATGCGCGAAGGCTTTGTAGTAATGAAAGTAGGTGAAAGAAAAATAAATTCTGTAAACGATTTCAAAGCTGCTATTAAAGAAGCCAAAGAAAACGGAGACGATGGTGTAATGATTTGCGGTACTTATCAGAGTGCGTCTCGTACGACATGTTATGGTTTGAGTTTGGAATAGTGGCGCAGTGTAGCGTAGACAAGAATCCCAGCCAAGTGGTTGGGATTTTTTGTTGATAAGTATTCGTGAAAACCCATAATTTGACTGTTTTGATAGGATTTAACAAAGGTTTTACTAGATATTCGGCAGATTGTTGCCAGTCAAAACAAGAAATGTAGTGTGGGCATTTGTATCGGGCTGGCTTTTCGTTATATTCGCGAACACTCATTAACCTACACTCAAACTAATGAACTCTCGCCGACACTTTATTCAGAAATTATCTGCCTTTACGGGTGCGTCACTTATTCCGTCGTTAAAAGCCATTTCAGCCGACGACCTGCTGAGTATCAGCACACTAAAGCCTGAAAAAACACCGGAACAACTAGCCACCGACGAAGATTTCTGGTATCAGATTCAACAAGCCTATACGGTTTCACCACAGATTATCAACCTCAATAACGGCGGGGTAAGCCCTGCGCCACTGGTTGTACAAAATGCGGTTGAGCGTTATGGCAAATTTGCCAACGAAGCCCCAAGCTATTTTATGTGGCGTATATTAGACCAGGGACGCGAACCACTCAGAGAGAATCTGGCTAAATTTGCTGGGGTGTCAGCAGAAGAAATAGCTATTAACCGAAATGCCACCGAAGCCCTCGACACTGTGATTCTGGGTTTGCCTTTACAGAAAGGTGACGAAATAGTGATGACCCGCTACGATTACCCCAATATGTTACACGCATGGCGGCAACGTGAACTTCGGGATGGATTGAAGATTAATTATGTAGACTTGGAACTACCTGCGGAAGATAACGACTTGATAGTGAAAAAATTTGTGGAGCAAATGACACCCCGCACCAAAGTAGTACATATTACACATATTATTAACTGGAATGGACAGATTTTACCCTCGAAGCGCATAGCCGATGAGGCCCATAAAAGAGGAATTGAAGTACTGATTGACGGAGCCCACTCTTTTGCGCATCTGGAATACAAAATTCCTGATTTGGGAGGAGATTATTTCGGAACCAGCCTGCATAAATGGCTTTCGGCACCGATAGGTTCTGGAATGCTCTGGATTAAAAAGGAAAAAATAAGTAAGGTATTCCCGCTGATTCCGAACGATAAGCCTAATTCTGATAATATCAGAAAATTTGAGAACCTCGGCACGCGCCCATTCATGATTGAGCAGGCTATTGGGCAGGCACTTAATTTTCAGTTAGCCATTGGCAATGCACGTAAAGAGGCACGTTTAAGGTATTTAAAAAATTACTGGGCGCAAGAGGCCATTAAACTGCCTAAAGTGAAAATGAATACTTCCTTGAAAAAAGAATTTTCGGGAGCGTTGGCACATTTTGGAGTTGAAGGCATGGAAGGCGGTAAAATAGAAGGCGAATTGCTAGGCAAATATAAAATACATACATCGCCCGTTAAATGGGAAAAACTCGATGGCGTGCGTGTAACCCCTCATGTATACACCACCCTGAACGACCTCGACAGGCTCATAGATGCCATCAATCATATTGCAAAAGCATAAGGTAAGGCGTAGGCTACACTTAATATAAAAATAGGCTGCCTTTTTGAGACAGCCTATTTTTTATGATTGAAAACTTTTATTTAGCAACGTCAACTTTTACTACAAGCATAAACTCATCCATCTCTATTTGCGCGGCACCTTCTGGCGATTCCGCTACAATAGTAAGCGAAAGAGCTTGTACCTCTTGGCAAATATATTCCTTATTGGCCTGAATAGCTTTTACAAGTGTCTCGTCGTTGTTTTGCAGCGTAATATTAATTTTGTCGGTTACATCAAAGCCATTGTCTTTTCTGAAATTCTGAATCCGGTTAACAAAATCACGGGCAATACCTTCCTGACGCAACTCTTCCGAGATGCTCATGTCAAGAGCTACCGTAATACCTGCTTCACTAGCCACTAACCAGCCGGGTACGTCTTCGGTCAGGATTTCTACATCTTCCAGTTTTAGAGAAATAAACGTAGCTAGCGCAGAATTTGTGGCAATTTCGCCGTTCTTTTCCAGTTCTTTTAATTGCTCGACCGAAAGCCCATTAATAAAGTTTCCTACTTCTTTCATGTCTTTGCCGTATTTTGGCCCCAGAACCTTGAAATTAGGCTTAACTTTTTTCTTCAAAATGCCCGAATCATCGTCAAGATATTCAACTGCTTTGATATTTACTTCTGACTTGATGATTTCTTCTACATGGCGAATTTTCTCGCGGGTGCTTTCAGAAAGTACCGGAATCAGGATTCTTTGCAGCGGTTGGCGTACTTTAATTTTATGTATTTTACGCAACGAGTGTACTAGCGAAGAAATTCTCTGTGCCAAATCCATCGACTCTTCCAACGTAGCATCAACCCAGTTTTCGTTGTAGGTTGTCCAGTCTGTAAAGTGTACCGACTCATAACGAAGCGCAGAGTTATTTTCTTTGGCTTCGTCACGTACCGAGTTAGTCATGTTTCTGTATAGCCACTCACCGTAGAAAGGGGCAATCGGTGACATCAACTGCGACACCACCACCAAGCATTGATGAAGTGTTTCGTAAGCAGCCTTTTTGTTTTCTGTGATTTCGCCTTGCCAGAAACGGCGGCGGCACAAGCGCACATACCAGTTCGATAACTGGTCGCAAACAAAATCCTGAACCAGACGACCCGCCTTCGTTGGGTTATAGGTTTCGTATTGTTCGGCAACCTCTTTTACCAAAGTGTTCAGTTTCGATAAAATCCAGCGGTCCATTTCAGGCAGGCGGTCATAAGGCACACGCCCTGCCTCCGTAACCTTGAAGTTGTCGAGGTTGGCATATAAGGCAAAGAAATTATACGTATTGGTGAGTGTACCAAAAAACTTACGTTGCACTTCTGTAATGCCATCAAGGTTAAACTTGAGGTTATCCCACGGCTCGGCGTTGGTAATCATATACCAGCGGGTAGGGTCGGCTCCATATTGGCTTAAGGTCTCGAACGGGTTAATGGCATTGCCCAAACGTTTCGACATCTTGTTGCCGTTTTTATCAAGCACAAGCCCCGTAGAAACCACGTTTTTGAAAGCGATGGAATCGTACAACATACCCGAAATGGCATGTAGTGTAAAGAACCACCCACGGGTTTGGTCTACCCCTTCCGAAATGAAGTCGGCCGGATAGCTATTATCAAAAATATCTTTATTCTCGAACGGATAATGCCATTGTGCAAAAGGCATGGCTCCCGAATCGAACCATACGTCTATCAGGTCAGACTCGCGTTGCATTACCTTCCCACTCGTCGAAACCAGGTATACCTCATCTACAAACGGGCGGTGTAAATCTTCCTTGTTTTCTGCTAAAAGCGTAAGGAAATAGTCATTTTTTTGTTTTTGTTCAGCACTAAGTGCATCGTCTTTCTGGGCGTGCAGAATACCGTTTTTCAGTTCTTCCAACGACCCTATACAAACTTCTTCTCCATCTTCGCTTCTCCAGATAGGTAGTGGAGTACCCCAGTAACGGCTACGCGACAAGTTCCAGTCAACGGCGTTTTCAAGCCAGTTGCCAAAACGTCCGGTGCCTGTGCTTTCGGGTTGCCAGTTAATGGTTTTGTTCAAGGCCACGAGGCGGTCTTTCATGGCCGTAGTACGAATAAACCAGCTATCCAGCGGATAATACAAAACAGGTTTATCTGTACGCCAGCAATGCGGGTACGGGTGGTCGAATTTCTGTACATTAAAAGCCTTATTTTCGGTTTTCAGCTTGATACCGATGCGCTCATCAACCGACAGGTATTTATCACGCCCTTGTTTCAGGCGTTCTGTTTCTTTTTCTTGCTCGGTCAGGTAAGCCTCTTTTACATATTCTAGCGCAAAGTCTGTAATTTCTTTAACAAAGCGGCCGCGTTTATCAACAATTGGTACATCTTTGCCTGTTTCATCTTTTACCATGATGGGCGGGATACCGTTTTGCTGAGCCACACGGAAGTCGTCGGCACCAAAAGTTGGTGATGTATGCACAACCCCTGTGCCATCTTCGGTCGTAACAAAATCTCCGATAATTACCCTGAAAGCCGCTACTTCGGGCTGTACATAAGGTAGGAGTTGTTCGTATTCGATACCTTCGAGTTCAGCACCTTTAAACTCGGTCAGGATGCTCCACGGAATTATTTTTTTGTCTGACGTCTCAAAGCCTTCAAAATCACCGTCGTGTCCTTTTTCTGAAAAATACTTGTTTACCAGAACCTTCGCCAACACCACATTTACAGGCAGGTAAGTATAAGGGTTAAAAGTTTTAACCAGTACGTAATCAATGTTTTTACCTACCGTAAGCGCAGAGTTAGCCGGCAATGTCCACGGGGTGGTTGTCCAAGCCAATATATATACGCCGTCAGTTTGGGCGGCCTTAAATAAAAACGCCGATTTTTCTGACTCCTTCACCTTAAACTGGGCTGTTAGTGAAGTATCCTTCACTTCTTTGTAGGTTCCGGGCATATTCAGTTCATGCGACGAAAGCCCTGTTCCGGCAGCCGGCGAATAAGGCTGAATAGTATAGCCTTTATAGAGTAAGCCTTTGTTGTAAAATTCTTTCAGCAAGAACCAGATACTCTCGATATACTCGTTTTTATAAGTAATATAAGGGTCGTCAAGGTCTACCCAGTAACCCATTTTCTCGGTCAGGTCATTCCATTGGTCGGTAAAGCGCATAACTGTTTCACGACACTTCTGGTTATAATCTTCTACCGAAATCTTAACACCAATATCTTCTTTGGTAATACCTAGCTCCTTTTCAACCTGTAATTCAACGGGTAGGCCGTGGGTATCCCAGCCCCCTTTACGTTTAACCTGATAGCCACGAAGGGTTTTATAACGACAGAAAATATCTTTAATCGTACGAGCCATTACGTGATGAATCCCCGGAGTACCATTAGCCGAGGGTGGTCCTTCATAGAAAGTAAAAGTAGGAGAACCCTCTCTTACTTCGACTGATTGCTCGAATATTTTATTCTCTTTCCAGAACTGAAGAATCTCGTCGGCAATCGCTGCGTAGTTAATCGATTTATACTCTTTGTAATTCATAATGATAAGCGGATGCGGGTGGCATTCGGAGCCATTCCCGAAATAGTTTGCAAAGATAAGGATTTTTAGCCCATAGAAATAATTGATTACAGAGATTTAGCAAATTGTAGCAGCTAACTTGCCCCGAAACCCCCACAGATTAAATCTCTGGCAACAAGTAAGTTACCGTTAAACCCTAACGAGGTTTCAGACATCTAAGCTACTGTACTTTAAAATTAGATGCCATGTTACAAAAGCATATCCAGCATTTATGCTGGCGAGCCGGTTTTGGCGAACCTATTGCCCTTGTAAAAGAACATGAAAAACACAACGCCAGACAATTGTTCAGGAAGATGCGTGAGGCATCGGAAACATTTGTGCCGATTGATGTAGTAGAAGCGGCTGATTTAGCTGGCGATTTCAGGAAATTACGCGAAATGCGTATCGAGAAACAAGAAAACGGCACAGCCTTTGACCGCAACAAACTGAAAGATTTACAAAAAGAACGGCGCGAAGAACAAGCCAGACTCAATACTGCATGGCTCGATAAAATGAGCAAAGATGCTGGCGCATTGCGCGAAAAAATGGCCTTTTTCTGGCATGGACATCTGGTTTCCCGTAGTATCAATGCCGCCTTTTCGCAAAGCTATGTAAATACCCTGAGAAAGTACGCGCTCGGTAAGTTCGGCGATTTGTTGCTGGCCGTTTCCAAAGAGCCTTCAATGTTACAGTTTTTAAATAATAAGCAAAACCGAAAACGAAACCCCAACGAGAATTTTGCCCGTGAGCTAATGGAGTTATTTACATTGGGGCGGGGCTTTTATACAGAAAAAGATATTAAAGAAGTAGCTAGGGCTTTTACAGGTTGGGATTTTGATTTGCACGGAAACTTTGTTTTCAGGGAACGGCAACATGATGAAGGAGAAAAAACAATTTTTGGTAAAAGTGGCTATTTCAAAGGCGAAGATGTCATTCGGATGATTCTGGAAAACAAGCAAACGGCTCTGTTTATTACCACAAAAATCTATCAGAATTTTGTCAATGAAAATACAAATGATGTGTGGCATCAGGAAAAAATAGCTTTTCTGGCAAAGAAATTCTATCAAACAGATTATGACATAAGCCATTTGCTCGAGCATATTTATACTTCTGATTGGTTTTACGACCCGCGCAATATAGGCACACACATAAAATCGCCTATTGAATTGCTGGTAGGTATAAAACGAACTTTAAATCTTGACTTTGCCGAAGACCAAACCAGCTTGTTTGTGCAGCGGGTTCTGGGGCAGGTGCTTTTATACCCGCCTAACGTAGCAGGATGGCCAGGCGATAAAAACTGGATAGATAGCTCAAGTCTGTTGTTCCGAATGCAGTTGCCTGCCCTGATTTTTACAGATAAAACGCCAGAAATTGCCGCCAAAAGTGATGGCGACATTAACACGGAATACCAAACCCAGAAACGGAGCTTCAAGGCAATTATTGACTGGAATAAATTTGCGGCCGGTTTCTCTGATAACGAACAACAACTAGTAACAGAGCTAAGTAACTTTCTTTTGCAACTTCCGGTGCAACAAGAGGTAATACAGGGCCTCAGAAATCAGCTAAAAGAAACCGATAAGCCCGAAACAGTTAAAAAACTAACGGGAGCTTTATTGATGCTACCCGAATATCAGCTTTGTTGATAGATTTTATATTACCGCCCAATTAATACTTACGATTATGGCATCACGCAGAGAATTTATTAAACAATCGGCTTTGGCAACTGTTGGGGGTATGCTTGTACCCAATTTTTTAAAAGCCTACGAACGTGAAACCGCGGGCTTCGGCCAGTTTACTGATAAAAAACTAGTAATAGTACAGCTATCGGGTGGCAACGATGGGCTTAATACCGTAGTTCCGTACAGAAATGACCTTTATTATCAGGCACGCCCGACTATTAGCATTGCTCCTGATAAAGTGCTGAAACTCAACGATGAGTTAGGTTTGAATCCGGCTCTCGACGGGCTGCGTCGCTTATACGACGATGGCCTCGTGAGTATTATCAATAATGTGGGGTACCCTAACCCCGACCGCTCGCATTTCCGTTCGATGGATATCTGGCAAACAGCGAGCGAGTCGACCGAGTACCTGAAAACTGGCTGGATAGGGCGTTATCTTGATGCCAACTGCCAAGGCGAATGCGTGCCTTATCGTGCTTTGGAAATAGACGATACCCTGAGCCTTTCGATGAAAGGCGAAAAAGTAAAGGCTTTAGCCGTAAAAGACCCCGAAAAACTATATAAACAGGTAAGCCGCGAATTTGTCAAGAAGATTTCAGCGGTTACACCGCCTGCTCAGAACGAAAATCTGGCATATATGTATAAGACATTAGCCGAAACGTCGTCGTCGGCCGAGTTCTTACATGCCAAATCGAAGACCTACAAAAGCCAGAGCCAGTATCCGGCGGGTGAACTGGGGCAGAGACTAAAAACTATTGCCGAACTGATAATCTCTGAAATGCCTACAAACGTATACTATGTGAGTATTTCAGGTTTTGATACACATTTTAATCAGGTAAACCAGCAGGAAAGACTGTTAAAAAACTACGCCGATTCGATAAACGTATTTGTAGATGATTTGAAAAAGAATAACAAAATGAACGAGGTTGTGGTAATGACTTTTTCGGAGTTTGGCCGTAGGGTAAAGCAGAATGCCAGCGCAGGAACTGACCACGGAACAGCCAATAACGTTTTTCTGATAGGCGGTAACCTGAAACGCCCGAAAGTGCTGAACGAAGCCCCGAATCTGACAGATTTAGACGAGGGTGATTTGAAGTTTTCGGTCGATTTTCGGCAAATTTATGCCTCTTTATTACAGGATTGGCTCGGAGTGTCCGAAAAAACAATACTTGGTAAACCTTTTGAAACCCTGAAACTGGTATAAAAATACTCAAATGCACACACCAGAAAATAATTGACCACTAAATAAAAAACAGTAGAAAAACAGAATTATTGTTCCAAAAATACGTTATTAATTAGCAACTTTGTGGGTTGTTCTTGGTTAATTCTTGTACTATTCAATGAGAAAATTCTTGAAAATAATTCTACTTTTTTTTATTTCAATATCTGTCTTTTCGCAAGGTGTTTGTGACTTAACAGCTGGGGTTGAAAAGGGTGGTTTTGACTTTGATGGACCCTCAGCAGTATGTATTGGCGAGAAGGTAAAAATAAAAAATACCTCAGGAGTAACCGATGTAAAGTATATTTATGGCTACAAAGGAGAGGCGGCTTCGCGCTTGCCTTCTATTCCTGCAACTACTGACACCGAATGGCCTTTTCTGGCTGCCGGCGAATACCTCATTCTTCAATACGGTAAGAAAAACGGCAAGGATATGTACTTTTGTAGGGTTGCCACTGTCAGAAAAAACACCGAACCCGTTTTTAGTTACAGCGACTGCAACAATAACCAGATAGAAATAGCTATTTCGAATGTTCCGGCTAATAACTTTGATTATTATACCATTGACTGGGGCGATGGCAGTGCGCTTGAAAAAGTAAATCCAACGCAATTGCCCTACAAAAAAACCAAAGGCTTAACTACACCACGAACCATTACAGTTAATGGGGTTTTTGCAACGGCAAGTAGTTGCCAGAGTAGTTCTTCCAAAACAATTCCTTATCGTGACCCTCGCGTGCCTGGTTTTACGGGTTATGATACGCCAAATGCCCCTAATATTAAACAGGTAATTTTAAAAGAAGCCGACGAAGCCATTTTAACCATTAACGGAAGCTATGACCCTGCTGGTTACAACCTCTTCATGACCGAGCGTGGTACGCCTTACAGTAAGGTTCCTACCAAAAGAAATGTGTTACCGGGCGATATTTCCATTCCGATACCAGATACCACTAAATCATATTGTTTTTATTTAACCAGAAACAATACTTGCGGATACGAGGAGTCGGCCGAGATATGTACAGTTATATTGTCAGACGTACAACCCTCTGATAGTTACTCACAGAAAATTATATGGGAAGAATACCCCAAAGAGATGTCGCACGAGACTGCCAGCCCTAACTATGGTTTGTTCATGAATAGTACCACTAAACTCATGAAAGAAGAGGACGACGTACCGGCTGCCGAAAAGGTCATTTCTGGAGGGGTATACGTAGATAATGTCAATTGTAGAAATAAATATTGTTACCGAATCAAGACCGAGACTTCGGGGCAAATGTACTACTACAAGTTTTCAGGTACTAGCATTTCAAAACAAATGTGCCTCGATAGAGAGGATTTTCATCCGCCAGCCATTACTGATGCCCTCGTAAGTGTAAATGCCGCAAATGCTTCTGAAATAACCTTTACTGATAATAGTTCGTGGCAACTAAAAAAAGACAAGTTCATTCTTTACAGAAATAACGGCACTGCGTTTACCGAAGTAAAAACCAGTCCTACAATAAGTACAATTACCGATACAGGCGTTGATAATTCTCAGCAATCGAACTGTTATAAAATTGCTTACCTTGACGAATGCGGGAGTACTTCGGCTTTATCTCCTCCATTTTGTACAGTTTTACTTACTGAAGGTAATAAAAATGAATTAGTCTGGACGGCCCCTTCGCCCTTTGCCGATACAGGTGTGCAAGTGTATGAAGTTGAAAGCCTTGACGAAAATACAGGTGCTCCGTCAAGGGAAGTATCCCTGTCAGGTACACAGTTAAACTACTCGCCAGACTTGAGTAAGTTTCAAGAAGAAGCCAGATACAGAATAAAAATTATTGCTCCTGATAAAAACGAGAGCTACTCAAATATTTATGTGATTCCGTTAAGCATAAAAATATTACTTCCTGATATTTTCACACCTAATAACGATAATTTTAATGATAATCTGGAAGTAAAAGGAACTTTCAGACGTATTGCTAATTTTGAACTGCAAATATATAACAGATGGGGAAATCCGGTATTTACTTCTGATGACCCTCTGAAAACATGGGATGGTAACTTTCAGGGTAGCAACGCACCCGTAGATACCTACACCTATAAGATTTATGCTAAATTAACAGATGGTACAGAAGTCAACAAAACTGGTAAGTTCTTGTTAATGCGCTAACACAATCTTTTATGATAAAAATTCTCCACATTACTATCTTCATAGTATGTTCTGGCGGTATTGGCTTTAGTGCCTATGCTCAGAGTATATTATCTGGCATTAGGTATCAGGTTGGTGCTGGTGCCTATGTGTCTGACAAAACACCTTTCTGGCTGCGCGCTAATCAATATGGGCTTGTTCCGCTAAACGGCCCTTTCCTAACCTTGCAAGGGGCAGCGTATAAAGATTACGATTCAACCATGACGGCTCAGGGAAGAAAAAAAATGTTTGATATAGGCTATGGTGCCCAGGCTGTAATTAATATGGGCAAGCAAGCACAATTCTTATTGCCGGAAGCCTACCTCAAAATGCGTTATGGTGCGTTTGAATTCTACGCAGGCCGACGAAAAGAAATAATAGGGTTAATAGATACAACGCTAAGCGCAGGCTCTTATATATGGTCAGGTAATGCCCTGCCTATTCCTAAAATTCAGTTGGCTATTCCTAACTATGTTTCTATTTTGGGTAAAGGCCTGATTTCCATTAAAGGTGCTTTTAGTCATGGCTGGTTTGGAAAACAACCTTACACCGAAGGCTATTATTTACATCAGAAATGGCTATATGGCAAAATAGGTCGGGATTCATGGATGTTTAATTTTTATGGTGGCATAAACCATCAGGTTCAATGGGGTGGATACTCAGAAAGCTTTAAAAATAATGATATTCTCACTAAAAACGGCTTCTTTTCTGCCGACCCTTTTGTTTTCCTTAATGTAGTGGTACCTGTGTACTGGAAAATACCCGCCAGTAAAGAGTATACCCAATATGAAACCCTGAACAGATTTGGTAATCACTTAGGTAGTATTGATATTGGTTTCAGTATCAAGACAAAATTTGCTGATATTTACTTTTATCGCCAAAGCCCTTATGAAGATGGGCAAATGCCTGAGGTAATTTTGTCGATGGATGGTAATTATTCGTTAAGCCTTGATTTGAAGAATAAGCGGTATATCAGTAAAATTAATTTTGGGTATCTGGATACCCGTCGGCAGGCAGGCGAACTTACACAATTTGCAAAATGGCTGGGTAAAAAAGAAACTCATTACGGAGAGGTACAAAATTATCTGAATCATGGGCAATATTCGGAAGGCTGGAGCTATCAGAACAATGGTATTGGTACACCACTTATTATAGCAAATCAGGATTTAACAAAAGATGTGCAGGCAAGCGATAGCCAGATTTTTACTATCGATAATTTTGTGCAGGCTTATTATGCAGCCGCTACCGGAAAAATAGGAAAATATAATTATCTTCTGAAATCTTCTTTCACCTCGAGTACCGGTATTTTTTATTTGCCTAGAGCCAGCAGGTTGAGCCAGTTTTCGAGCCAGTTTTCTTTGGGTATACCTTTTGCCAAATACAATATTGAATCAAAAGCTAATATAGGTTTCGACTCCGGTAATCTCTATGGCAATAATATAGGCATTAGTTTTTTTATTCTTAAAAAATGGTAGTAATTTGCACAAAAACGCCACCTGTCTATGCAGTTTCTCTATAAAACAACCCTTCTACTAGTTTGTGCGGTCTCTTGTACTTTTGGGCAAGGTGTATTCAAAGATATAAAGTATAGGGTTGAGGGTGGAGCATACCTGTCAAACTCAGGCCAGACACCATTCCTGATTCGTTCAAACCAGTATGGAACAGTGCCTTTAGACAATCCCATTTTTAGTGTAAAAGCAGGTCTCTACAAAGAATATGATTCGACATATAACAAACAGAAACTTTTAAATAAATTCGGGATTGGGTATGGTATAAATGCAGTAGTAAATGCTGGTAAAACCAATCAGGTACTTTTACCCGAAGGGTATTTCAAAGTCCGTTATGGTGCTTTTGAGTTTTATGCGGGCCGTAGAAGAGAGGTTGTAGGTATAGTAGATTCGACACTTACTTCGGGGTCATATATATGGTCGGGAAATGCTCTTCCAATCCCTAAAATTCAGATTTCAATTCCTAATTTTACGTCTATTCTTGGCAAAGGGCTTTTGTCAATTAAAGGGGCTTATAGCCACGGCTGGTTTGATAATGGCTTGGTAGAAAACTTTTACCTGCATCAAAAATACCTATATGCCCGTATTGGAAGGCCAAATTGGAAGGTTAAAATAATGGCTGGGTTTAATCATCAGGTGCAATGGGGAGGTAAGCCTGTTAAGCCTTACACGGATTTAACAACCGGTATGGTTATTTCTCATTTTCTTTCAGATTTTTCTACTTATTTAAAAGTGGTATCGGGGGTGAGTCTGAATGTAACCGATGATGGTTCTCAAATTCTGAACCCGGGTAACGAAGCCATGAACAGGGCAGGGAACCATTTGGGTACAATTGATATTGCTACTGAAATAAATTTTAAAAAGTTCAACCTTTTAATATACCGCCAAAGTATTTACGATGATGGCTCGTTGTATTATATGAATAATATTACTGATGGCCTGTTTGGTGTGTCTGTAAAACGAAAAGCAGTAAAAGATGGTATAACAGGTATTTGCTTTGAATATCTTGACACAAGAAGCCAAGGCGGGGCTACCGGAAGTGAAAACACCATTCCACAATTAAGGGGGCAAGACAATTATTTTAATAATGAAGTATATGCCGATAGCTGGACATATAAGGGGGTAGTAATAGGAACACCATTTTTTTTGCAGAGAAATGTAATAGATAGCCGTCTTATTAAAAGAAATCTGGAGAAATTCTCGCCTAATTATATAATTAATAACAGGGTTCAGGCATTTCTGATTGCCTTGGAAGGAAAAACTAAAAATGTAGAATTTGCTACAAAATTAGTTTATTCCCATAATCTCGGCTCATTTGTAGTACCTTTCGATGCCATGCAATTTTCTTTTCTTTCCAGAATCAAATACAATCTTCCTAAGTTTTCTTTAGTATCGAATATCTCTTTCGATGAAGGCAAGGTGCTGCAAACTACTTTGGGGGCTTACTTAGGGGTTCAGAAAACCTTCTAGTTCGTTTTCCAAGTCTAGTTCTTCATAAATAGAATTGTTACTTATATATTCTGGAATTAATTTTTTTAGTTCTGAAACAATTCCGTTGCTATCCATTTTGTTCAGATTTACTTCCATGTGTTTGATTGCTAAATTGAGTAAATCATAGTCTTCAGGCACAACCCTTGCAATCATTATTTTATGATGATGCGTAGGTTGGGTGTTTTCATTGCTAGTCAGCAATTCTTCATATAGTTTCTCGCCGGGTCTCAGACCAGTAAATTTAATAGAAATATCTTTGTCCAGTTCCAAGCCGGAAAGTAGTATCATTTTCTTGGCTAAATCGACAATCTTCACAGGATTCCCCATATCAAATACGTATACTTCACCCCCTTTACCCATTGTTCCTGCTTCCAGCACTAACTGGCAGGCTTCAGGAATAGTCATGAAATATCTGATAATATTAGGGTGTGTTACTGTAATAGGCCCACCACTCTCTATCTGTTTTTTAAATAACGGTATAACAGAGCCATTTGAGCCTAAAACATTACCGAAGCGCGTAATAATAAACCTTGTGCTGTTGTCATGGTGGCTATCAAGTCCTTGTACATACATTTCGGCCAGTCTCTTAGAAGCACCCATTACGTTTGTAGGGTTTACTGCTTTGTCGGTCGAAATCATTACAAACTTTTCAATTCCGTATTTCGATGCCAGATTAGCTACAATTTTGGTTCCTAAAACATTTACTTTCACAGCCTGATAAGGATTTTTTTCCATTAAAGGCACATGTTTATAAGCTGCGGCATGAAAAATTATTTGAGGGAGTTCTTCTTGAAAAAGATTTTCCATCAACTTTTCATTGGTTACATCGTATACTTCAACTCTTATATTAGGTAGGGTGTTTTTCCCTGATGCAGATGTACGCAATAGCTCACTCTCTAGATCGTATAACGCCGACTCGGCCTGATCAATCAGAATAATTTTGTTTGGTGAGAATTTTATTAATTGTCTTACCAGCTCACTTCCGATTGAGCCTGCTGCGCCCGTTACCAGAATTTTCTTGTTATTAATAAAACGTTCAACAAGGCGATTATTAATGGAAATAGGGTCTCTTTCCAACAAATCATTAATTTCAATTCTCTGAATTTGCTTGGTAGTAAGCTCTCCTTTTATCCATTTATTAACAGGTGGAATCGATTTCAGAATAATACCTTTTGAAAGAAAGTATTCAGCAATTTTAGCTTTCGATAAAGGGCTTATATTCTGTATGGCAAAGATAACCTCAACGTCATCTTCCTTATTGGCGTTAATAATATATTTATTGATAGCTTCATCGCGTGATAAGACTCTTATACCTTCTACTGTTTTGTGAATTTTTTGCGGGTTATCATCAATAAAGCATAAAACTTTGTAGGTTTTCACTTTATCGTTTATAAGGCTGTTTTTGGTAATTAGACCCATATAACCTGCGCCATAAATAATTACAGAGTTTGCAGATTTTATATTTCTGAAGAATGAATCGTATAGACCTTTTACCAGAAAACGGCTAAAAATTAATGCAAAAAGGGTAATAAAATAACTTATAATAGTGATTCTGGAAGGAATACACACATATTTTATATGATGATAGCAACCAAGATTAGAAAGTAAAAAAATAAAAACGCTACTGATGGTTATTACTTTAAACAACAGTGTGGCATCTTCCATGCTGGTGTGCCTTACAATGCCTTCATAAGATTTAAAAGTTATAAAAAAAGTAGCTCTTACTGAAAGAATAAACAGGAGATGATACTTGAAAAGATATGGTTCAACGTATGTTAATTCAAAGTTAAAGTGGACGAATACGGCAAGAGTAAACGTAATGGAGCAAATAAGTAAATCAACAAAAAGTATCAGCCATTTGGAGGCGAACTTTTCAGTGTATCTGCGTAAAAAATCGGCCATGATAGCTGTTGTGTTTTATGGATGGCTAAATTTAAAACAAATATAAACACTCTTTATTTAGCAGCAAGTTTTTGAGATGAGATGGCAGAATAAATTTATTAATCGGCAAAATGATGCGAATAAATTTTATATATATAGTTTTAGCTTACTAAAAGAACCTTTGGCTCACTTAACCAAAGGTTCTTTTAGTTAATATTATCAGGCCTGATTATTTCTTTTCAATTTCTTTTTTCAGGTTAGCATTTTCAGCTTTTAGAGCCTTGATTTCTTTATTCATTTCAATCATATAAAGAGTTAGCTCTTCAATTTTCTCCATTAATTTAGCACTTGTCTGAGTTACATCTAAACCATTTTTTGACATTTCTTCCGCAGAAGGAACGTTTGGTAAGTGTTTGTTTTCTTTTACGAAAGACTCAACTTTTTCAAGTGGTAATAGTTGGTAAGATGGCTCAAAAACGTAGTCAGCCCAATCAGCAGTACCTTTTAAAGCAACTTTTACTTTTTCAGTAATGATACCATCCTGTACAATTAAACGATAGGCATTGTTAGTTGGCATGGCAAATGATGCATCGAAGTTACCAACTGCCAAGAAACCAACAGTAGTTGATTTTGTAGCACCTAAGTTAATTTTAAGGTTTTTATTGTCAAACTCTCCTTTAATTAGCGGGTTAGCAGTATTAGAGTTAGCAATATAAAGCTTATTTGAAGTTGTTTCAAGCTGACCAGACTGGTATCCTAGGAATATATTACCACTGCCTGTAGTATTCAAACCAGCTTGATAACCAAGAGCTGTATTATTATTTCCACCTGTTAGTAGTACCAGTGAAGAAGCACCAATAGCAGTATTACCTGTACCATTGCTGTTATATAAGGCATCTTTACCAATTGCAATGTTATTTCCACCAGTAGTATTGGTAAATAAAGTAGCGTGACCTAAACCTACGTTACCAGTACCAGTTGTATTTGCTGTTAATGAAGAACCACCAATAGCCAAGTTGAACTGGCCAGTGGTTGTTTTTGATATTGCTGAATAACCAATCGCTGTATTAGCAGAACCAGTAGTTAAAGACTTAAGGGTCATATAGCCAACACCTAAATTAGTAGTACCAGTGCCCCCTCCAGTATTACCTGCTTGGTAACCAAGAAAGAAGTTAGATGTATTTGAGATTTTACCTGCAGTAACACCACCTAATTTAAAGTTAATTGGAATATCTGTTGAAGTTCCAATGGGTGTTCCTATGAAACTGTCGCTAGTAGCGTTAGAGTTACCATTTAACGACCAGTCGTTAGGGTCACCAGCAATAGCATTGTCTTTGGTATTAGTCAGTGGCTTCCAGTCATTGCCATCATAAAAATAGAATCCTGAAAGAAAATCTGTTTGATAAACAATCAGACCTTTTGCAGGGCTTTGAATAGCATTACGTTGTTGTAGACTCATGCGGGGCATCAATAAACCCTTTGATGAAGAGTTAAGATCTAGAATCGCAGATTGGTCAGGCTTAGTAGTACCAATACCCACGTTGTCTTTTTGTGCAAAGGCAGATATACTCATTCCCAACCCAAGAGTAATTGCCATTAAACGTACATTGTTTTTCATTTCTTATCTAGAATTTTATAATTTCTTATTTTGCGATATAAAAGTATAACAACTATACTGTAAATTCAAAAGAAAATTATATATTTTATTAAATGGTTAAGTGTTCTTTTAAAATATCTGTGACTTTTTGCAAATCAGTTTCTTCTAGATTTGAGCCTGAAGGTAAACACAAACCGCGTTCAAATAGTGTTTCGGATACGTCAGTACCATAGAAGGGAGCTTCTTGAAAAATTGGCTGGAGGTGCATAGGTTTCCATAACGGACGTGACTCTATATTTCTTTTTTCAAGGGCAAGTCTTATTCTTTCGCGTTCGTGATAATTTTTTAAAAGAATACAGCTAAGCCATCTGTTTGAGAAGTAGTCGGCCGAAGGTTCCGGCAGAAAACTAACATTTGTGTTGTTTTCTAAGGAAGTTACATAATGATGATAATTTGCTCTTCTTTGTTTTATGCGTTTATCCAGAACCATCATTTGCCCTCTGCCGATACCTGCCGATATATTACTCATTCGGTAATTATATCCAATTGCCGAATGCTGATAGTGCGGAGCGGCATCTCTTGCCTGAGTGGCCAGAAAGCGCGTTCTGTCAATTAAGGCTTTTTCAGCCGAAACCAATGCCCCTCCGCCTGAAGTAGTAATAATTTTATTGCCATTAAATGAATATATACCGAATTTACCAAATACCCCCAAACTTTTTCCCCGATAGGTTGAGCCTAAGGCTTCTGCAGCGTCTTCAATAAGCGGAATGTCATAATTATTAGCAATAGTTATTATTTTATCCAATTGAGCAGGCATCCCGTAAAGATGTACCAGTATAATAGCTTTAGGCTTTTTTCCTTTTAAAAGCCGATCTTTAATGGCGGCTTCCAGCACATCGGGGTTCATATTCCAGGTTTTTTCTTCCGAATCAATAAACACTGGTGTTGCTCCCTGATACACAATAGGATTACAGGTAGCCGAAAACGTGAAACTTGAGCAAAGTACTTCGTCTCCTGCCTGTACATTTAGCAGTATCAGAGCTAAATGAATAGCAGCAGTACCTGAGCTTAAAGCGGCAGTATATGGCGCACCTGTGTAGTTGCAAATGTCTTGTTCAAAACCATCTACATTGGGGCCGAGCGGAGCTATCCAGTTTGTGTCGAAAGCTTCCTTTACAAATTCAAACTCCTGGCTACCCATGTGTGGTGATGAAAGCCATATTTTTTTTTCGTTCATAGTTTTTTATTTTATTTTTTTTGCGGGATTCCCAACAAAAGTTGAATGATCGGGGATATCTCTTATTACGACTGAACCTGCTCCAATAATAGCTCCTTTTCCTATACGGATTCCTTGAATGATTACTGCTCCTGCACCTATATGTGTGCCTTCGCCTACACTTACATTGCCACAAAGAGTGGCATTTGGAGAAATATGTGCAAAATCTTCTAGTATGCAATCGTGGTCAATGGTCGCACCTGTGTTAATAATTACATGCCTACCTATTTTTGAACCACGTTGAATAATAGCCCCATGAAAAATTACTGTACCTTCTCCAACACTTACTCGGCTGTCTAGTACAACTGACGGGTGTATAACACTACCAATTTGATGAGAAATGGATTCGCTTATACGTTTTCGTATGTTATTATTACCAATAGAGATGATAAGAGGATTATCTGAATAAAGTTCTGGCTTATACTTTCCCAGAACTGGATATCCGTCTAATGTTAATAAGTCAGGGTTATCGTCAAATAATCCGTTAACTATCTGGCCATTAGCTTCCAGACAGCTACAAATGACTTTTGCATGCCCGCTTGCTCCGTATAATAGCATTAGTTATGACCGTTAAATTTTTCCATTGTAACTGATGTGGCCGACGAGATACCTTCAGATTTTAAAACCTTTTTTATAGTTAATAAAATTATCTTTATATCTAATGCTAAAGATATGTTGTCGATATACCAGACATCATATTCAAGTTTTTGTTTCCAAGCTATGGCATTTCGCCCGTTTATTTGCGCCCAGCCGGTAATACCCGGGCGTACCTCATGGCGTCTCTTTTGAATATTATCGTAAAGAGGTAAATACTCGACCAGTAAAGGTCTGGGGCCTATCAGGCTCATATCTCCCTTTATTACGTTAATTAATTGCGGTATCTCGTCTAACGATGTTTTCCTCACAAATTTACCTACACTCGTTAAGCGTTCAGCATCTGATAGTAGGCTTCCTTGCTTATCACGCTTATCATTCATGGTTTTAAACTTAATTACCTTGAAGATACGTTCGTTCTTACCGGGGCGTTCCTGTAGGAAGAAAGGCTTTCCCTGATTAAAAAAAGTTAATAAAGCGGTAATTATTATAAATACCGGAAGCAATACTACAAAGCCTATAAAAGCGATTATGAAATCGAGAAAACGTTTGAAAAAATTACTATACATTTTTGAAGTGGCTCATAATAATTTCATAGGATTTATTAACATGGAAATGCGAAAGCATATAGCTGTACCCCCTTTCACCATAATTGTTTCTGGTCGCCGAATCACAGAAGAAATCTATACATTCTTGCATTTTTTGTATATCTCCGCTTTTACTCCATTTGCCTATATGGTTGGTTTCAAGTATCGGGCCTAGGTCAGTATGGACATCAGTAGCCGCAATTACAGGCATCCTGTTTTCCAGATAAGACAAAAGTCTTGATGGGAAATTGGGAATAGTAAACCGGGGATCTAGAAAGATTAATCCTACATCACCAATCAAAATAAGCTCGTCATATTCTTGCTTTGGTAGTTCTTTCTCCAGAATAGCATTGGCAGGATTATTTTGTTCAAACCATTCGGCTAGTTTGCTGTATTCAGTACCATTACCAATAATTAGAAAAAAAACACGTTTATTGTTTATGTTTTTTCTGAGTACGTCCAGTAAAAAGCCAATCCCCTGTGGTTTCCCCAGATTACCACCGTATAAAAATACAGTTGCGTCGGCCGAAATATTATATTTCTTTTTAATGCTACCTTTTTTTGCTATATCGGGTGCTGGTTTGTTTACAGGCTCAATGCTATTAGGATTTACTTCTAACTTATGGTCGGGCACCGTTTTATTATGAGTTTTAATATACTCAACATTGGCCTCTGACATACAACCAATATGGTCTGAAAACTGATATAACTGTTGCTCTTTCCTTTTAAAGTATTTATATATCAAGCTATTTTTCTTGAAAAAACCTAAATCTACGGCATTTTGTGGGAAAATATCTTTTAACAATAAATATGACTTAGCACTATTGGTTTTTTTTATGAAACGAATAATGCTGGTAAAAGTAATGGGTGGTGTAGAGTAAAGAACAAGGTCAAACTTTATATGTCCAAAATTTTTTTTAATAGCCAACATATATTGTTTTTCAATCATGAGTGTTCCCAGACCCTTTTCAACAAGATTGGTTTTTTGCAGGTTAAGTGTTTTTACTTTAAGTATATGGCTTTTGTTTTCGGTGGTTAGATTCGTCTTTTGTCCGTATCGTCGCTCATTTGGAGTCACTACATAAACATTATGACCTTTTTGACAGAACTTTCTTAATAAATCATTGTATATTCCTCTTTCGGAAATAGTGTTGATACGAACAATTGTCAAAAAAAGTATATTCATAATTATCTCTCGCTCCAGACAACACGCTTGATATAATCTACATAAGAAATAATGATTCTTACTACTTTTTCAGAAACATTTGGCATTGAATAGTCAGATACGGGTCTGAAATTACGGTCGCTGCCTAGTTTCTGGTACTGCAACTGGGTTAGACCCTGTAAAATGCGTTCTGAGTTCATGCCCACCATCATTACCGAGGCTTCTTCCATTGCTTCGGGGCGTTCGTGCGCGTCACGGATGTTTAAGGCACGGAAATTCAGAATTGATGATTCTTCCGAAATAGTACCGCTGTCTGAAAGTACGGCATACGATTTCATTTGCAAGGCATTGTAATCGTTAAAACCGAGTGGTTTTAAGAACTGTACTTCTGGTCTTACCTCTACGCCTTTGGCCTGAATCATGTTGCGTGTGCGTGGGTGAGTACTTACAATGATAGGATACCCGAATTTTTCGGCTATCAGGTTCAGGCTGTCAATCAAGCCTTTAAAGTTTTTCTCACTATTGATGTTCTCTTCGCGGTGCGACGATACCACAAAGTATTTTCCTTCTTCCAGATTAAGGCGGGTGAGTACATCTGACTGCCGGATACTTGGTAAATAATGATTCAGAACCTCGAACATTGGCGAGCCTGTCTTGATAATTCTATCGGCAGGTAGCCCTTCTCTTAACAAATACTCACGGGCTATGTCGCTATAAGTCAGGTTAATGTCTGATATATGGTCAACTATTTTTCTGTTGGTTTCTTCTGGTACGCGTTGGTCGAAACAACGGTTACCTGCTTCCATGTGAAAAATAGGAATATGGCGTTTTTTGGCAGGAATAGCGCAAAGACAACTGTTTGTGTCTCCTAAAACCAGAAAGGCTTCCGGTTTTATTTCCTCCAGTAGCGAATCGATTTTAATTAAAATATTACCGACAGTCTCGGTAGCGGTTTTACCAGCAGCATCCAGAAAGTGGTCTGGTTTACGTATACCTAAATCATCAAAGAAAATCTGATTTAATTCGTAATCATAATTTTGTCCGGTATGAACCAGAATATGGTCGATGGTTTCAGAGTTGTCTAATGCCGCCATTACTCTGGATAAACGGATGATTTCTGGCCGAGTACCAACTACGGTCATTACTTTCAGTTTTTTCATTTATGTAATCGTATTGTTTTATGGAGATAAAAACTTTGGCTTGTACCCCATATTAATTTGCCAGAAAGCAAGCCAGCGTTTTTGCCCTTTTTGAGATAAAATATAAATAGATAGATATTTTTTCAGACTATACATTTTCGAAATAGGTATCGGGGTCTTCAGGATTATAAAATTCATTAATCCAGAAAACTGTATACAGTTCTGTATCGCCAATGTTTTTGATATTGTGCGTATACCAGATAGGCATATCTACATAGGCAGGTTCCTCGCCTGACAAATAAAAATCAAGTACCTTGTCGGTGCCAATTCGTCTTAACTGAATAAGGGCTTCGCCTTTAATGACCGAAAAGCGTTCGATTTTGCGTGTATGAAAATGATTACCACGGGTAATATCACAGGCAGTGGTAGAGAAAGATACCTGCCCGCCACTTTCCAGACGAATAACCTCAACAAAATTGCCTCTATTGTCGCTATGCTTTACATATTTCACGGGGAAGTGTTGAGGAATATCCATGTAGCAACGAAAAGTATTAAACAGATTTACCTCAAAGCGTGATTTAAGCGTAGGTATTATACCAGCCTTAAAGTATTTTGCTTTAAAGTCTTCGAGTAAAGCTAATACCTCAGTTACTTTGTACTCGTCGGTATGCGGAATCTGAAACAGGTAATTACTGGCTTTGTTTTCAATCTGTTCAATGATAATTTTTACTAAATCACCTACGTAGATTAACTTAACCGAGCCATCCACCTCAACCGTTGGTTGCTCACCGTGGGTGAGTTTATGGCTAAAAGTGGCAATAAAAGAATTATAATTTGGGTGGCCAAATGGCCCGAAAACGTTGGGAATAACCAAACCCGTAAACTTACCGCCCGAGCGTTCGGCCCAATTGCTTAATAGCTGGCGGCCTTCTTTTTTGCTTCTGCCATACAGGTTATCTCTTTCTTCCTGCGATGAAGACGAAAACAGCACGTGCGCTTGTGAATTGGTTTTCTCTAGAGCCTTAATAAGTTTTGAAACTAACTCAATATTGGTTTTATAAAGTACTTCAGGGTCGTTGTGTCTGTTCATAGCTGCCAGATGGACAATTACGTCACATTGGCTAACGAAGTTTTCCAGTTTGGAGTCATCCTGAAAAAAGTCGATATGATAGGGGACACGCTCAAATTTTTCAGGATACAAGCCTAAGGTATTGTATAAATGCTGGCCTATGAATCCTTCTTTCCCTGTGATGCCTACTTTTAACATAGCTTATTTAAAGTATAAAATAGTCTGTTGGATATAGATAATTATCATTATTTGCATGGTCAATGCCAAAATCGGCAAATACCAGAAGTCTGGACCCTTCTTCGAGTGCTTTAAGGCAAGTAGCATAGCCTGCCGGAATATGTAATACTTCTTTGGTAGCTTCAGTTAATATCTGCTCCTTTAAGGGCAGGTTCCTACTTGGAGAGTTCCAGTTATCGATTTTAACCAGTTGTACCCGAAAGCCCCCGTTCAGTACATAAAACCAGCGTTGTTCAATGCGATGAGCCCGCCAGCCACGTAAGGTTTCAACATCGTTGTGCTTTATTATATAGAAGCGTTTCACCTGAGCCATGTCAAATTCGTTTACAAACTCGATGGCACCTCTGGTGTCATGGTGGATTCCGCCTGCAATAAGGTTGATTGTGTCTGTCATCTTAAGCCGGATATTCTACGGCGTCTAAATCACCGAAGAGTTCTCTTTTTACCAATGGTAGTTTTGATAAAAGGCGTTTCATGCCTTCAACACCTTGCTGTTGTGTATTATGTGAGTTGTAGTCTTCAATTTTGGCAATGTCGGTTTCTCCTTCAAAAAAATACTGGTTGTAATTCAGGTTTCTGTTATCGGCCGGAATTCTGTAAAACTCGCCCATATCTTCGGCTTTTATCATTTCTTCACGCGTGCAAAGCGTTTCGTAGAGTTTCTCACCGTGGCGTGTACCAATAATTTTAACGGGGTTGTCGGCATTGGCCAATTCTTTCAGAGCCTGAGCCAAGTCGCCGATAGTACCTGCCGGAGCTTTATTTACGAATAGGTCTCCCTGATTCCCATGTTCAAAAGCAAAGAGTACTAATTCAACGGCTTCTTCAAGCGACATCAGAAAACGAGTCATTGCGGGGTCTGTGATGGTGAGGTTTTCGCCTGCTTTAATTTGTTTCAGGAATAAAGGAATAACCGACCCACGCGAGCCCATCACGTTTCCGTAGCGTGTGAGGCACACAGTTGTTTTATTATCAGGAATATTTCTTGAAGCAGCTATGGCTACTTTTTCCATTAATGCTTTTGAAATACCCATGGCATTGATTGGATAAGCAGCTTTGTCGGTACTGAGGCAGATAATTTTTTTAACGCCGTTTTTTACGGCAGCATCAATGGTATTCTGTGTACCGAAAACATTGGTTTTGGTGGCTTCCAAAGGGAAAAACTCACAAGAGGGTACTTGTTTTAATGCAGCTGCATGAAAAATGTAGTCTACGCCTCTGGTAGCGTGTTCGATACTATTGTAGTCACGAACGTCACCGATATAGAATTTAAGTTTTTCATTTTTAAGTTTATTCCGCATATCATCCTGTTTTTTCTCATCGCGAGAAAAAATACGGATTTCCTTAAAATGGTCGGTATGTAAAAAGCGGTGTAGAACGGCATTCCCGAAGGAGCCGGTACCTCCAGTAATCAGAAGGGTTTTATCGTGAAGCATATTTTAAAATCTATTATTTAATGAAAATAATACTTTATGTTTATGAATAGTTTTTATGGTTTATAGGTATACTATTTGGGAGTTTCGGTTTTTTTGTGCAAAACTATGGCTTTTTTTTGTAATGAGCTATCAAAGTTTTTAATCTTCCGGTAATTAGCTAATATTCTGTTTATCAATCAATAAGCTAACAGATAGTTTGCATTAGTTGCAAGCAGCAGGGTTTTGTTTTATACAGCAGTTTGAGGCAGATAACTTGGGAGGCTCTCCAGCGTATTGTTATAACAGAGAGCAGCATACATTTGCTCCGCTATTATTCAGTAAGCTCATGGTTGCAGGCTGATTGTTTGGCCACAACCATGAGTTGGGCCAATACCACAGAAACCAAGCCAATAGCTAAAGATGTAAGGCCATTAACTATTGATTACTTCTGTACCAGTCGTAAGTAATTTTAATGCCGTCAAAAACCGAAAAGAGAGGTTTGTAACCAATTAGCTCATTAGCTTTACCAATATTAGCCAGACTATGTTTAATATCACCTACTCTTTCGTGCTGATAATTAGGTTTAATCTCTATTTGAGCTACATTGGTAATGTATTCCCAGAGCATATTCAGGGTTGTACGTTCGCCAAAAGCAATATTGCAAACTTCATGTTTTTCAATTTTAGGAGCTAACATGGCTTTGATATTGGCTTGAACGGCGTTTTCGATAAAGGTAAAATCACGGCTTGTTTCTCCGTCACCATTAATGGTCGGAGCATTATTTTTCAAGGCCGACTCAATAAACAAAGGGATTACGGCGGCATAAGGCCCTTTGACATTCTGGCGAGGCCCGAAAACATTAAAATATCTTAGTCCGATAATTTCCATGCCGTAGGTTTTACTGAAAACATCGGCATATAATTCGTTTACGTACTTTGTAACAGCATAAGGCGATAATGGCCTGCCAATACGTTCTTCTACTTTTGGAAGTTCTTTACTATCACCGTAGGTTGACGAAGAAGCCGCATATACCATGCGTTTTACAGAAGAACTGTTTTTAACAGCCATGAGCATATTAAGAAAACCTGTGATATTTACATCGTTCGAGGTAATGGGGTCAAGTATTGAGCGGGGCACAGAGCCTAATGCTGCCTGATGAAGCACAAAGTCGATGCCTTCACAGGCTTGTTCGCATATTTTTAGGTCACGGATGTCGCCCTGAATAAATTCTACATTCGGAAGGCTCAGGTATTTTTCTATATTGGCCAAGTAGCCAGTAGACAGGTTATCCAGAATTCTAACTTTCCCGATACCATATTTTATGAGGTATTCAACAATATTAGAGCCGATGAATCCGGCTCCGCCTGTAACCAGTACAGATAAACCACTTAAATCTTCGTTGTGATATTTAGCTTCGTACATTATAATCTTTTTGATATGAGGTTTGTGCCGAGTTGACCTTTTACGTCAAATACTATGCCTTTGAATGTAGCCAGAGAATCAATAAAGAAAGATTCAGAGAACTGGTGGTGATTAACTGCCATAACAACCCCTACGTAGTCATCAAAATTGATGCTTTCTTTGGTTTCAATTCCGTACTCTTCTTTTACTTCTTCTGCTGATGCCCAGGGGTCAAAAACATCAACCGCAATGCCATAATCTTGTAGCTCGCAAATAATGTCAATAACCCGTGAATTCCTGATGTCGGGGCAGTTTTCTTTGAATGTAATACCCAGCACCAGAATACGGGCATTGCTTACAATTATGTTGTTTTTTATTAATAACTTCACTGTTTCAACGGCTACGTGTTTGCCCATGTTGTCGTTGATTCGTCGGCCGGCAAGTATTACCTGCGGGTGATACCCCAACGATTCTGCCTTGTAAGTAAGGTAGTAGGGGTCAACACCTATGCAATGCCCACCTACCAGACCGGGCCTGAACGGCAGGAAATTCCACTTTGTTCCGGCTGCTTCCAGTACCGATAGAGTATCGATACCCATACGGTCGAATATAAGAGCCAGTTCGTTAACAAAAGCAATGTTAATGTCACGCTGGCAGTTTTCAATTACTTTGGCTGCTTCGGCAACTTTAATAGACGAGGCTTTAAAAGTGCCGGCTTCAATAATTGAAGCATACAGGGTATTAATGAAATCGGCTATGTCTTCGGTACTGCCCGAGGTTACCTTTTTTATTTTTGTAACAGTGTGTAGTTTATCGCCGGGATTGATGCGCTCTGGCGAATAACCGCAGTAAAAATCAATATTAAACTTCAGGCTACTATATTGCTCTAGTACCGGAACACAATCTTCTTCGGTACAGCCGGGGTAGACTGTACTTTCATAAATAACAATATCACCTTTTTTCAGTACTTGCCCGACCGACTTAGAGGCAGATAACAAAGGTTTTAAATCGGGTTTTTTGAATTGGTCGATTGGTGTAGGAACCGTTACGATATAAATATTTGTCTGACCCGACGTTGTTGAATCAGAAGCAAGTTTGGTTGTAAAAGTGAGTTGAGTGGCTTCTCTTAGCTTTTCCTGTGTGAGTTCTCGGGTTCTGTCGTATCCTTCCTTTAGCTCATCAATGCGATGTTGATTAATATCAAAACCGATAGTAGGATATTTTTTGCCAAACTCTACGGCAAGTGGTAGCCCAACGTATCCAAGCCCGATGATAGTAATTTGTATATTGTTTAAAGTCATTATTGTTAGATTAATATGAGTTCAGGATTACTTTTTAATAAAAATAGTCAGATTTGATTTTATATAAGTAAAAACTGCTTTTGATAAAGTTATTCTGGCTCTATCTCAATTTCTAATTTTATACGAAAGAAGTCGGAATATTTTATAAAACTTTTTCGTTCTACCTCATAATTAAACCAATCAGGAAAAGTGTGTTAAAAAGTAAGGCTATTATTTTATAAGCATTATTGCTAATTTTATAATGCAGCCCTTTTTTCTATAAGGCTGATGTGCTGCGCAAGTTCTTCTTTATTGAATCTGTGCTTTATAACCTTTGCAGGAACTCCTCCTACAATTGTATAAGGTGGTACATCTTTTGTTACAACAGCACCAGCGGCAATTATTGCACCAGTACCTACACGTACACCTTTTAATATTATTGCACCAGTGCCTACCCATACATCATCTTCTATTATTACTGGTTCATCATCTTCAGGTAACTTATCTGCGTCAGTATAATCAAATAAATATTTCCCAATAATATGCGAAGCATGGTTTCCCCCTCTTATGGTAACATTAGGCCCAAACATAACCTTATTACCAATTGAAATATAAGTCCTTGTAGCTATAAAGGAAGCTCCCGGACCTATAAAAACGTCATTTCCTGCGGAGATTGTTTTATAATAAATATCTGATTTTGAGTGAGAAAATCTGACGTTTCTTCCACAACTCTTGAAAGCATGTTTAAATATGAGCATCATAACTTTATTATGTGCTCTATTCCACGTCTCAATTAAGTAAATTAATAATTTCATAGTCTGAAAATTATAAATAATTCTGAAAGCAATTTAGGTGTGAATATAGTATTTACATTAACTATTAGGCATTTTGCTTACTAAGCAAGATTATTGATTTAATAAATGATAGATTTTCTGACCCTGTATTGTACAGTTCTTGCTCGACTTTACAAATTCATACGCTTTCTGGCCTATCTGTTTTAGTTCTTCGTCTGGCATATTACACACCTCCTGCATTTTGGCCGCTAGTAATTCATGCGAGTTCCCGTCAATTACAAAACAATAATTGTAATATTCATTGGGTATTCCATCCAGTTTATTAATAATGCAAGGTGTACCAGAAGCAAAATACTCCATAATTTTTGATGGAAAAGAGTACTTTGTATATTCACCATCGTTCGACCTCGGATTAACTAAAACTTTTGCCTCAGTTTGGAGTTCGAGTACTTTATTACGAGGTAGTTTGCCTTTATAAATAATGCGCTTGTCGTGCTGGCATATCTCTTCTATTGCTTCGCGTGAGTCGCCATCGCCACATATCCATAATTCATAATCTTTTTGCTTAATTAGGCCAAAGGCATGTACTAGGTCCATAACCCCATATCTTTTATCAAGCGTACCACTGTATAATATGGCTTTCTTTTTCTTTTTTTCTACTACTGGGAAGTGAGAAAAACTCTGGTCGAAAATACTTTCAATGACCAGATTGTTTTTCTTTTCCAGATGCAACGCTTCAATCATGTATTCGGTAAGAACAATGCTTGAATCAATCTGTTGTAAATATTTTTTTATCAGCGTAAAGCTACGATTTTTCAGAAACCGATAAATAGCATTTGTTTTTCCGCTCATATATTGAGGCAGGTCTGGTATTACCACGCATACTTTAATGCTAGGGTCGGCCGCCTTTGCTTCAATGGCTGCTTTTAAATGAGGTATTATGAGAGAGTAAACAATTATATATTTTTCTCCACTTTCTTTGGCAGCCCATCGGGTAATAAATTTTTTCGATTGAATGTATCGGCTAATAAAGTTTATACCTACTATGTTGTTAAAGCCAACAACATAGTGGTTTGGCTCAATTTGCTGTGAGCTAATAATGGCTTTGGTGTATCTGAATGGGTAGTTCCCGACAAAGGGGAGAGAAACGATGGAGATTTCCTGAAAATATAAGCGTAAAGATTTAATAATAGATTTTTGTAAAACATCGGCTGCTGCCTGAATATACCTTTTACTATTAGGTATTATCTGCTCAATCATTTCATCAGGGAAATGTCCGCCTAGAAATAAAATCTTGGTCATGGGATTTAAATAGAATCGTAAAATTTTTCTAATGCCTGCATAATTTTTTGCTTAGAGAAATTTTCTTTAATATAAGACTGAGCATTTGTTGCGAAGGCCTTTCGTTTTTGTTCTGAGTCAATCAAATTCTGCAATTTATTAACCAAGTCTTGCTTATTGTTTGATTCAAAGAGGTAACCTGTTTGCTCATTAATAATTACTTCAGGATTACCCCCTACGTTTGAAGCAACACAAGCTAGCCCCGAAGCACAGGCTTCTAGTAATGCATTAGATAAGTTTTCATGCTGTGTTGGAAATACAAATATATCGGAGGCAAATAAAACAGGAAATACATCTTTTGTATCGCCCAGACAAATAACCTGTTTTGAATCAATTTCATTTTTTAGCTCCTGTTGTAAAGAGTCAAGATAAGGCCCGCCGCCCGCTATTACAAATCGAACATCTCGGTTAATATTCTTAATTGCTTGTGCCAATAGAGGAAAGCCTTTATCGACTGTTACTCTTGACACCGCACATATAACAACTTCGTGGTCTGCAATATTAAATTTTTTCCGAAAACTATCACGGTAAGATTGCTTAACGCTGAGGTCAACATCAGGGGCTGCATTATGTATATAGCCACGTAGGTTTTTGGCGTTTCTCTGAATAATAGGGCGTTTAGTGGCGTACTCGCACACACAGTAAATACCCGAGGCCATTCTTAAAGTAAGTGGCTCAATTATATACCTGAATACCCATTTCTTTGAATTAGACAGGCCAATAACGTCACTATAAAAGCCATGAACACTCAAGGCTATTTTTTTACAACCGGCTAATCTTCCGGCCAATACCCCATAAAAACCTTCAGACTGAAGCCCTCTGATATGAAGAATATCAGGTTTGGTAGCTTTAATTTGTTTATACAGGCTCCAAAGTAATTTAAAATTTATTCCATTCGCAGCAATTCTTTGTTCTAATGCAACAAAATCGAATTTATCTTTCAGCGTAGACTGCATCAGTAGCCTGAACCCTGTAACGGGTCCTCCAACTCCTGTTACATTTACCACGTGTTGCATAATTACTTTTTTCATTCAGAATAAAATTAATAATAAATTGGATTGATGAACTATGAGTATTGATGTTTAAGTTTAAAGCGATAGAAAAAACGTCTTAACAGGTTCAATAAAGATTCTATAATCGAAAGATTGTTCTGCTACGTTTCTTGCGTGTACTCTCATTTGTTTTTTTTCGTCTTCCGATAACTGGCTTGCTTTTTTTACACAAGCAATAAAGCTTTCGGCTGAGGTATCGGCCATGATAAACCCGTTTTCTCCGTTCTTCACATACATTCCTAGGTCGCTTGTCAGGTTGCAGATAATTGGTAAACCGGCATTCATACTTTCAACAAACTTAGTCGGAAAACCAGCATGAGCATACCGCATATCTGGGCGTATAAGGAACGAAAAGTCTGCACTGGCTAGCAAATCAGGTACTTTATCCTGAGCTACTTTACCGTGAAGAACAATAGCATCTTGTAATTTATCTAGCAGATAGCCTTTATCTCCAAGAATTTTGGTTAAAGATTGTTTAGAAGGCCCAACCAGATGTACTTTAACCTTTATTCCTTCATTTATGAGGGAGTCAAGCCCAGCTATTACTACGTCTATTATATCTTTTCGGCCGGGGTCCCCGGCATAAATTAGATGTAAATAGTTGGGATCAAAGGTTTTTTTGGGTTGTGTCTGGTTATTACTCTCTTCTTTATTAATTAAAATCGGGATACGTATAACTTTTTTGTTCGCATTTGAATAATATCTTTCAAGAAAAGAGCTTATTGTAATAACACCGTCACTTTTTTTTATTAGCTTGGTTAAAGCCAGATGCGTATCTAAAGCCAGAGGCCCAAATTTACCACCCGGCAAATGCGAGTAATCATACCATTCCCAGATATCAACAATGAGCCTTATATTATGTTTGCGTGTGTATCTAAGTAAAGGTATGAGGTATCTGGAGTATCCTCCTCCTAAAATAATATAATCTGGTTTTAAAGATTCAAATAACTTTATAGACCGGAATCCTCCTGATACAAGATCGTATAAAGTTGCCATGATATCCCCGCTTTTGAGAACAAGATTAGAATAATAAAAATTTTCAAACATCCCACTGGCCTGTCCTGATTGCTCTATATCAGAAACTACTCCATGAAAAGAAACATCATAGCCACAATCGGCAAGTATTCGTCCTATGCCTAATACTCTTATGCTAGAGGCCGCTCCTTTTGGAAATCTGAAGTCTCCGACGTAAGCAATTTTTTTCGACATTTATTCAATAGTTATTTATAGGTCAATACTTGTTTGGAATGCCTAAGTTATAAGAATTAATGGCTATTAGCATACTCCTGAGCAACCTTTTGAAGCGTTTTAAGTGTCTTTGATTGCGAGTGATTTGCTTTGGCAAACTGATAACCATTGTTAGCACAGCTAAAACGTAATTCTGGATTTGCTGACAGAGTTAATATTTTCTTTTTTAGCTCAGCTTTATCTTTCGAAGTTACGGCATAACCCGCATGAGCATTTACTACATGCTGAACAGACGCAAGCTCACCCGGGCCGTAGGCTAGTATTGGCTTACCCGCAGCCATATATTGAGGTATTTTGGTAGATATTGAATATTTGGTAAATAATACTACGTTTTCTTCAAAAGACTCTACATGAATCAGCACTGAGGCTTGGCTTAGAACTTCTGGCACTTGTGTACTTGAAACCGACCCCTTGAAAGACACAGATTTATTATTATTGAATTTATCGGCAAATTGATTTCGGTCTTTTTCAGGGCAATAAATGTGTAATTGTACTTGCTGCCCTTCTTGGTTAATTTCATCAATTGCTTCGGCTATTTCAAGGAGTGACATCCACCTGTTCAGGTGCAAGCCACCAACATATAGAAAAACAGTAGGTTGTTTGGCTGATGTACGCTCTTCTGGCTGAATAAAAAATTCTTCTTCAACACAGTTCAGGATAGTAGCAAACGGAATTTTATAACGTTTAATGTACTCTTCTGTCATTTGGTCAGAGATACATAAACCGCCTTTAGAGTAAGCAATTACTTGTTTAAACATTTTATCGAACATTTTTCTGGCGTATCCACCCCATTCGTTCTGGATATAAATGCACTCTGGCCAATCGTCCATGAAGTGTGGTAATACAGGTTTCTTGGTTCGTGCAGCAATAGAGTTGCTAAACTTTATCATACGTCCGTTGCCAAGCATAGAATAAATAATATCAGGGTCATATTCTTGTACCCATTTCCAGAAACTTTTCGAAACGAACATAGGACTGAGGTCGAAACCTGCTTTGAAATTAAGAAACATTATATTTTTAAATGTTCTCTCAGATTTTTTCAGAGGTACTGTGGTTTGAACAATTTTGACTTTTCTTAACTGGAAAAGAACCATTAACCATTTAAGACAGTAATTGAAGAAAAAAGCCCATTTGCTTAATCGATAGTATTTATCACATACTTCGTCTGAACGAGGTACATCATGAATATACACGTTAGCAATACGGTCTTTATCCCAACCTTTAAATATATTAGAAATAGTGATTCCGGTACCACTGGTTCTATTGAAGGGGTCTGCGCTTACTACTAATATTTTCGGGAAACCAGCCATTAAATTTTAGCTTGTGAGGGAATTAGTTTATATAATATTATTGATGTGTAAAATTAGTTGAGTCAGGAGTTATACTTTGATTAGAAAAATCAGAACAAAAAGTTATTGATTTTGCTCTTTTAGCTTTAGTTTTAATTTTTCTCGTTCGAAATCTCCGATTGATAAACCAAAAAACAGAAGAACTGTCGAAAAATAAATAGGGGTAGTAATAAAACAGTTCAGTAATCCTAAAAATAAAAAAGCAACCAAGCCTGCTATAAATACTGATAAATTAGTATCAACCAAGTTTCGGTATTGATATATTTTTCGGGTGTATCCTAACAGTCGAAAGAAGAACACCACGTAGGCTATCAAAGCTATCAAACCAAAGTCGAATATTATTTCCAGAAAATCATTATGAGCGAGTATTTCCAGTTCAGTATATTTAGCAGTAGCCAAATAACCGTGTCCGAAAAGCATTTCTCCAATGTTTGATGCCGCAAAACTTTGCAAAAGTTCAATGTATATATCAACCCTCTTGCTTCCACGGTCTTCCTGAATACTACTTAATCTTGAAAGAATATAACCTCCTGATTCTTGTTCAATAAAATTAAAGGCCCTATATAATACAATGCCCCCAATAATTAATAAAAGGGAAAAAACTACTTTTTGCCAACGCAAAAACTTGGTTTTAGTAAGTATACTGTAATAATAAATAGAAGCCATCATAACTACCCCCAGAATAATGGTTCGTTTAAAGGATAACATGGCAATTAATCCGATAAAACTAATGGCCAGAATTTTTAGGGCTTCGTTTTTAAGCCTGAGTGTAAGCGGAAAAATAGCTAATAAAATTAAGGCCACATCGGCCGTTTTGATGTTAGCTACTAATAAATTGACTGATAGGTAGAGATAAATGGAATAACCAATCATTGGTAGCGCAAAAAGCAATAACAGATTGTTTAATAATAAACCATTTTCTTTTTTGCTGTAAGCCACCACATAACCTATCATGAAGCAGTAAATCCACATCCAGATATCCATTATTGTTTTGATAAGCTCAAGCAATAATCCATTATGATAAAAAACTACTGGAAAAAAAATTATAAATCCGAAGATGAATGCGTTTCTGAATATTTTCGGAGATTTTAAACATATTTTATAATGACTTAATATGAAAAAAAAGCAACAGAACATAAACAATAATTGTATGTAGAAGTTAGCACTGCCAGCAGTACCATTACCAGTAAGGTTTATAGAAATCATGTTTTGCACAAAAGATACAATCATGAAACTCAGGAAACCAACAATAAATAAAATATAGCCTTTCATTATTTATTCCAAATTCCTTTGGCACTTTTTGTTATAATTAAGCGAAATTGTATAGGTTCCCATATTATATTCATAATTGCCCATAGAAGCATTACAGCAATGATACCGTAAATTCCCCAGATTTTTCCCATATAGTAAGCTAAAGGAATATGCAAAAATGACTGAATAGTGGATACATAAAACTGAAGTGTTATTTTTCCAACCCCGTTCATGAAACTTCTATAAATTAATGTGCGGCACAGGCAAACAGTGTATAGCAGTAATAGCCATAACAAAATCATGTTAGGCCTTACAATACTTTTGAACCATATCTGATAGATAAAAGAAGATGTCAGTATTAAGAAAATTCCTGTGGCAATAAAAATCAACAATAAATAATTTAACTGTTTTATACTTTTCTTTATCCAGTCTATTTCATTTTTTACATAAGCCTCTGTTGAGGCAGACCACAAAGGAGTTACACTTGCACTAAAAACAATATATATCATATTGATATATTTATAGGCAATGTTAAATTCGGCAACTTCGTTTAAGCCACAGGTATGTGCAATAATAAAATTATTAGTCTGGAATAATATCATTGCTGTGAGTTGTATAAAAAAGAAACGAAGCCCTAATGAAAAAATACTTTTGATGTGGTGTCTGGAAAAGTATTTCAGACTGGGTAGTATTGGTTTATAACGGGTGCCAAAGTAATAAAAAAATGCAATAACTAATGGGAATATCTGTGAGACCGTTAGCGCAATACCAATGTACAAAAGCGAAGGGGGGAGAAAAACTGTAATTAAATATATTGAGCAGGCGGCTAACAAACCTCCATAAAAACCAATAAGTGCAGGTATGGCAGGTTCTTGGTCTGCGGTAAGAAGCACACAAACAATATTAACTATAAGTTTTAAACAAAATGACCCGATAACAAATAGTGCCAGAACTGTTAAGTCGGACTTTAGCCTTTGTGGAGCATTTAACACAACGGCCCAATCCATAAAAAAGGAGGCAATTAAAAAAAACAGAAAGATAGAAGAGCTAATAATTACTAAGCCTATAAATGCAGTACTTACATATTGCCTTACGTCGGTAGTATCTCCTTGCGCTTTAGCTACTGCGTATTTATTTCGCAGGCCATTTCCTAAGCCAAAATCAAAGAAAGAAAACCAGCTTACAATTCCTGTAAGGGTAATCCAGACGCCGTATTCTTCAAGTCCGAGTCGTGTCAGGCTTAAAGGAATTAATAGCAGGCTAAGCAAAACATTCAATAATGGAATGATAGCAAGCAGAATTACATTCTTTTTATATTTAGAACTTCTCGTGTCGTTATTGAAAAAACTTTTTATTGTTTTTACTATCATGGTTTGTTTTACTCTTATATAGAATTTTGAAGCATACACCAGCTTTCGGATTCTATTTTAATAGGTTTGAAGGCTATAATAATGCCTGCTTTCACATTGCAGACCTAACTTTGAATAACTTTTTTATAATTATTATTTTTAAACATAACAATTATAAGTGCAAGTGTACCGCCTAATATGAGAGCTATCAATAAAATAAGTGATCTGAAAGGTTCACTTTTTTGAGTAGGTACTATTGGTGGTTCAAGCACTTGAAAAACAGGCGTGTCTTGCTGTACTTTTATTTTAGCTTCTTCATATTTTTTCAGAAGTTCGTTATAAAAAGTAGATGATATTCTATAATCGGCCTCAATTCTTTCTCTTTGTACGTCGGCCGATTGTAGCCTTATCGTAGGTAGCTGAAACTGGTCGCTGTACTGAGCCCTTTTCTCCTGATTAGAATAAAACTTCCCTTTTGCTGCATTAACTTTTTCAGCCAGAAAGTCCATATCTCTTTTGGCTTTATCGATTCTGTATCTGGTAACATAGTCGGTGAGGTATACCATCGAGAATCGAGCCACCTGCGCAGCTACAACGGGGTCTGGCATTTTGACTGTGATAGTAATAATTCCACTTTTTTTATCAATATCAACCAGAATGCGCAGTTTAAGATTTTTGATTCTTTTTTCGTACTGGTGGCTAATAAGCAAGAAGCCATTTTCCTTAACCGGAAATAACTTGGTATCTTTCTCAGGAAGTGGGGCGCCACCTTCTACGTTCTGGTGGTAGAAATCTTCAAAAGAAACAGTTTTGTTATCTCGGGTAGTAAATTTCTCTTTGAATAGCTGCATGAAAAAAGGGGTGCTTCTGAGAATATCAGGGTAGAGGTCTGGTCTGATAGCTTCGGAAGATTCGAGGTTGGAGAGGTCAACCCCCGCAAGATTGGCCAAGCCGGCTAAGCCTCCGATTTTAGTAGATTTTCCTTGCAGTTCGGGCAGAATTTTACCCTGAGACGTAAATTGTTCTTTGCTCGTTGCTCCATACCAGAAGCCGAGGCCCCCAGCAATAATAACCATAGCCAGAATTAAAAATTTTTCTTTCCAGATAATCTGGAAGAAGGCTTTAACATTAATGCTTGTACTGTCTTTTTTTATTTCGTCCATGTTAATAAGTAAACTCTTGTATTAACAACTCATCTTAATGAAAAATGAATAAGAATGTGTTTTAATTAGTCAAAATTTTAAGTTCTGGTACGGCTTCGCCCTCCTCAGTCCCATTTTAAGGTACTAGGTACTATAACTTAATTTCAATGAGCCCATCGTTTTATAAAATCCATGATTCTTAACAGATGGTCTGCATCAATATATCTGTTTGTGAAATAGAAAGGGTAAACCCGAGGTTTTCTAATTGTAAAATCAATTGATTTCTGTTTTGCCTTAGAACAACCGCTTTTTTATCAATCAAAATCCCTGATTTTATAATTAGATGGTCGTTATGATGAAAAACTCGAGTTTCAATCAAGTCATGGTCATAATCATTAAGCCATCGCTTAATTTCTTCTATTTCTTCTTTTCTTACAACAGCAGGTTTTTTTAACCAGAATAAGTATTTTACTACGCCTGATACCTGAAAAACTTTATTTCGCTCCTGTTCTTCTATATTGACGAAACAGTATGAGGTAAATAGAGGAACTTCGATTTTCTTCTTTCTGTCAGACCATTGCCTTTCTGTTATTTTGGTTGGGCAGTAAGCCTCTATCCCAATTTTTTGCAGTTCATTGGCAACTTTTTTTTCTTGTCTCGGTTTTGTATAAACCACAAACCAGTTTTTCATAGGTCCTTGTATCTTTTAAGAAGAAAATGACACTAGAGCAGCCTAATAAGCGTCAGTAAAACGGCAGATAAAGAAACAAAACCTGTACTGAGTGCAATTCTTTCTGCTGGGCTCATGCGTATTCTGTTTCTTGGCGGAACATGGATTGTCATACCGGGTTGAATTTTAGGGAAGATTTTTATTCCTAAAAAACTACGGGTTCTGTCTGTACTACCATTGGCATATTGCACAAAAGTTTTCTTGACAAAAGCACTATCAGTAAATCCACCTGCCTGAGCAATATATTCGTTAAACGAGAAGCTAGGCTGGTAAGCAACACTAGTAGGGTTAAGTACTTGCCCTGTAACTGTAACGGTTTGTCGTTCTTTAGGTATTTCTATCCGGTCGCCGTTTTCAAGCAGTAGGTTCGAAGGTGTGTTTTTATTTTTAAGAGCTTTATCGAAATCAACAAAAACAATATGGTTGTTTCGGTATAATTTAGCTCCGCCAATGAAGGCTTCTTTCCGAAGCCCGCCGGCTCTGTCTATAAGGTCAGATAACCTCTCGCCTTTATTTTCGATAGCATACTGGCCCGGGTAGTTCACTTCACCAACAATCTGCACTAATTGCTGCACATCATAGTTAGGTAGGTTACGGATAAAAACCCTGTCAAAGGCCTTTAACTTTGGAATATTCTCGGTCGGGTTTAAATCTTTATTAATGTTGAGGATTATTATTTCGGTCGATTTATCGTTCGATTCATCGTTATAGAGTCTTCTGGCAATTTCTACCCTTTTTGAAGTAGCACCATCCGTAAAACCACCTGCTAACAGAATCAGGTCACGCACGCCCATATTTTCGGCAAAGGCAAAAGTGCCAGGGTTATTAACGGCTCCTTCAATATCTACTTTGCGCTCCTGACGTACTTCAGTAATAGACTTTACAACTAGTTGGTCTTCTCTCTGAAGCTCTATGTCTGCTATTTCGCCTTTCATTAACTTACCTAAGTCAATCGAAATATAAGAATCATCAAGGTTTTCATGTTTTCTTATCAATATTCCTCGGTTAAGGTAAGCATCTTCTCTAAGGCCGTCGGCGTGTTGTATTAATTGTTTAATGGTTTGTATATTTTCTCCTAGTGCAAACTCTCCCGGGCGAAACACCGCTCCCATAACCTCAACTTTGTTTTCAAAACGGTCTAAGATGGTTCCAACAAAAAAGTGGTCGCCATTCTGGACCTGAAAATTAGGGTTAATTTCGGGCTTAAAAGTTATAATTTTACGCTCTTTAGTAGTATTTCTGTTTACATTAATGCTAGCCGTATAGGCTTGTTCGGTGTAACCACCTGCATATTTTAATAAGTCTCCAAAAGTATCTTTGTCTTTTAATTCGAATATCCCTTTTCTTTTAACTTCACCGTCAATTTCAACTTTTCTGGTAAAAACAGGAACCAGTATTACGTCTTGGTCGTTCAGGATAATGTTATCAACGAGTGTTCCTTTCAGAAGAAAGTCATATACATCGATGGTTTTTATGAGGGTATTATTGCGTAAAACCTGAATATTTCTGAAAGAACCATTCGTACTGGGGCCGCCAGAGAGGTACAGGGCATTAAACGCACTGGATAGTGAGGAAACACTGTATGTACCGGGGTTTACAACTTCGCCAACAATGGTTACTTTAATGCTTCTTACATCGCCTAGTGTTACGTCTGCATTCAGGGTTCCGTTTTTTAAGCCTACAAAAAGTGTTTTCAGTCTTTCTATGATTTTTGTTTTTGCCTGCTCAATGGTGTTACCATTGACGTAAATAGGGGCAAGGCTTTCGATTTTTATGGTTCCTTCCGGCGAAACTCTTGTGTCATAATGTTGATACGCATACCCTGTTATATCAATCTTGAGTTCGTCGTCGGGGCCTAACAAATAATTTTTAGGTGTAGGCAGGCGTAAATTAGGTTCAAAAGTGAGGTTTTTATTATTAAATACCTTACTACCAAAAGTTTCAAGTTTTTTTCCGACTTCCTGTTTATCTGATACCGCAATGCTGGTTCGCTCTGCAACCTCGCCAATCTGCTCACGAGCTACTTTGTCAGGTGCGGTCGAATTAGGTACATTAGCTGAACCCGATTTTATTTCGGCCGTGTTGGTTTTTAATCGATTAATTCTTTCTCTTATTTTAGCAATATCAGTTGATGAATAACCATTAGCTAACGCTGCCGCTTCCATTTGAGCTTCTGAAAAACCTTTCGATTGAGCCTCTTTTAAAAAGGCTTCTATCTGTTTATCGGTAATGGTGTCAACGTTGGGTCGAATTTGCGAATAAGATACCTGAACAATGCCAAAGATTAAAATAAGAGAAAGTATGTAGATATATTTTGAGGAAATCATGACTTGGTTTTGAATACTCGCTACATTGATAAATAGCTGCAAATTTAAAGAAATATGAATAAAGAGACAAACGCTAATACTAAAACGTATTTTTTGTTCTTTGGCTTGGTATTAAAAGGTATATTTAAACAAGATTCAACAGGTATTGCCCATAACCGCTTTTTACTAGAGGTTCGGCTATTTTTCGGAGTTGAGCTTCGTCTATAAAGCCCATGCGGAATGCTACTTCTTCAATACAACCTATTTTAAGACCTTGTCTTTCCTCTATTACCTGCACAAATTGCGCTGCCTGCATCAAAGAAGCAAAGGTTCCGGTATCTAACCAAGCTGTACCTCTGTTCATAATACCAACGCTTAGTTTCCCATCTTCAAGGTATTTACGGTTAATATCGGTTATCTCTAATTCGCCACGGGGCGACGGTTTAATGTTCTTTGCAATTTCAACGACATTATTGTCATAAAAGTATAAACCCGGAACCGCAAAGTTTGATTTTGGCTTTTCTGGCTTCTCTTCAATTGAAATTGCTTTGCGGTTTTCGTCAAATTCAATAACACCGTATCGCTCAGGGTCATGAACCTGATACGCAAATACAACCCCACCTTCTGGATTTGTACTGCTTTGAAGTAATTTACTTAAACCACTACCGTAAAATATGTTGTCGCCAAGTACAAGTGCAACGCTATCGTTGCCAATGAAGTCGGCACCTATGATAAACGCCTGTGCTAGTCCGTCAGGGCTAGGTTGTTCGGCATAGCTAAAGTTACATCCTATTCTGCTGCCATCTCCTAACAGTTTTTTAAAATGAGGTAGGTCATGAGGGGTTGAAATAATCAGAATTTCTCTGATACCAGCTAACATTAATATTGAAAGCGGATAATAAATCATGGGTTTGTCATACACTGGCATTAATTGTTTACTAACGGCAAGCGTAAGTGGATGTAAACGAGTACCAGAACCCCCAGCAAGAATAATTCCTTTCATTAGATTAAACGGAAAACGAAGTAAATAAATAGTTAAAATCAATAATAAACTAATCTACACGGAATATATAACAATTAGTTTATTTTCTTTATATAAGAAAATTTTAAGCAAAAGGGTAGTTTTTTATGCAAGTTATATCATTTACAGCTAATGTTATAGCAAATGATAATAAAATTTACAATTATTTATTTACGGGTAAATTGTATTATTCCAATAATACCTTAAGTTTTTAAGCATCATAGAGTAGCTTTTGAGTCTATTCCATGATGCCTGTTTAACTTTATATTAGCTGCTAAAGATTTAACGGTGTTCCTTTTTTAAAGTCTGAGTGGGCTTGTTTACCCAGTAAGGTTTCATAGTATTTTGGGTGCATACCGTCTCCAGGGCGTATTACACGCAGGTTTGTTTCAGAAAAAACATCGCCAGCTTTGATATCTTCTACTACATAGATAGACCGCTTGAATAAAAGGCTTTTTTTCTCAGATTCCTGTACGCCGTATTGTATTCCTCCTAATGATTGCCACGCTCTTTCGGTTTCAATAACCAGCATTTTAAGTTCGTCCGGCTCAAGCGAAAAGGCCGAGTCAACACCGCCCTCTGCCCGGCTCAGGCAAAAATGTTTTTCTACCACAGTAGCCCCCAGCGTAACGGCTGCGCAAGGTACGCCAATGCCCATGGTGTGGTCGCTTAGGCCGACTTCACATTGAAATAAATCACGCAGGTGAGGAATTGTGCGCACGTTGGAGTTTTCGGGGCTTGCCGGATAATTGCTTGTACATTTCAACAGTACCAAATCTTTACAGCCATTGGCGCGTAGTACTGCTACGGCTTCGTCCAGATTGGCTAATGTACTTGCGCCCGTCGACATAATAACTGGTTTGCCTGTGCGGGCTACCTTTTTTAATAGAGGGTAATGATTGTTTTCAAACGACGCTATTTTATGAGCAGGCGTGCCGAGGTTTTCGAGAAAATCAACGGCGGTATCATCGAACGGCGTAGAAAAACAGAGAATGTTGTTATCGGCTGCACACTTAAACATGGCTTCGTGCCATTCCCACGGGGTGTGTGCCTCCTGATACAATTCGTAAAGATTTCTGTTTTTCCATAACGAAGTATCATCTTTAATATCAAAAAGCCCACCTGTCTGGTTAATCGTAATGGTGTCAGCCGTATAGGTCTGGAGTTTAATGGCATCGGCTCCACATTTGGCTGCAGTTTCGATAATCTTTAAAGCTCTTTCTAATGAATGATTGTGGTTTCCACTCATTTCGGCAATAATAAAAGGTTTATGATTTGCTCCTATGGGGTAGTTTCCTATGTTCATGGGTTATTTTTTGTATATAATACTGTTTCGGTGCCTTCGTACATTAAATGTTTACTAAATGTAAACCCCGTCTTACTAAAGGCATTTATTGAACCTTTGTTGGTTGTTTTGATATAAGCGTGTAGTGTATAAGTGGGGTTTTCCCTGAAAAAATAGCGAGTAGCCATTTCCAGTATTCGGGCGGCAAGTTTTTTGCCACGCTGCTGCTGGTCGAGCGATACGCCTACAGTGCTTATAGCTTGTGCTGGGTCTTTTTCGAACCGAACTTGCCCAATGGGTAGTTGCGCGGCATCTTCAAAAACAAGCATCAGGCAGTTTGCATCTGCTATTTTTTTGTAAAACCATTTTTGATGGTTTTCAAAAGGAATAACCGCCGTATTGAACGATTGGTTTCTTACTTCGTTATCGTTAGCCCAATCGAAATAAAGCATAAGGTCGTGCTCGTTAGCTAACCTGATATTAACAGGATTAAACTTTGAATGAATGAGTACATCAATAAACTTACCCTGAAACAGGCAATGCCCTGAAAGCCTTGCTTCTAACTGATAATTGTTTTTCTCGATAGCAGTATATAGATGTGGCCTCAGGTTAAAGGCATAAGTATATATTTTATGAAAATTCAGTTCTTCAAAAGCCACTTGTTCAATAAGTGAGAGGTATGTGCGCCAATGAAACTCGAAGAAATCATGCTCAAGCGCAGTATTCATAATGAACGAAATCTCGGCGTGTTTGTCAATCCAGTTAATGTGTACCAGCCCTCCGTAACCAATGCACCTGCCATTTTCCAGATACGAAAAAAGTAGTTGTTTAGGATATTGTTCGTCGAACAGCTTGGCAACAACATGACTAAAATAAGACTCCTGTTGGTCGGTGGTAAGAGGTGCTGCCTGCCTTAAGTGATAAATCTGTTCGTTTCGCCATTGCATAATATCATATTTGTCTTCGTCTCTGATAGGAACGATGGCATAATGGCCCGAACTATATATTTGCTTACTTAAACAAAGGTAGTTTCTCATGGATTCATTAATCTAAATTTCATTTCGGCCAGCTTCCAGTCTGTTTCATTGTCAATATCCTGTGCTTCCAGTTCATTTACTTCGATGGCCCCTGAGTTAGCAGTAATAAGTTGTTTGCTGGTCAGGAAATTACCTGCATTGAAGAAGTAAAATTGCCCTACATCATGAAACGTCTTGGGTAAATCCTGTGACCTCGTCAGGGCATATTCGGGTGCAACCCATTTAACGGTATCTTGTTCTTTGTAAAAAGCCCGTTGAATCGGAAAAGAAAAAGGCTGAATGGTTAAAACAGAATCGAAGTTTCGGTTTTTTAATAACGCATAAGCATCTTTCAGTTTTTGTGCCGTTACAAAAGGGGCTGTGGGGTAAATGCAGCAGGCATATTGGTAGGTTTTGCCCGCAGCACTATAATTTTCGAGTACTTCGGTTAATACCGCGGCTGTTGTGGCAAAATCGTTTGCGTTTTCGGCCGAGCGTAAAAAAGGCACGGTGGCTCCATACTGAACGCTTATTGCTGCAATTTCGGGGTCGTCGGTTGACACCATTATATCGTCAAAAATCCCACTGGCAATAGCTGCTTTAATTGAATAGGCAATAATTGGTTGCCCGCAAAAATCTTTAATGTTTTTTCGGGGTATTCGTTTACTGCCTCCACGCGCCGGAATAATAGCTAAATTGCCCATGAGTTAATTATCCGATTTTTTGCATCAGAAACCACGTAATGTCGTCCTGTGGGAATGCTGGGTCTCTTTTATAAACAAAGCCGTAGTCAACCAGTTTCAGGTCGGTATATTTTTCGAGCATTTCGCCGGCAAAATCACGTTTAAACAGGCGGTCGCTGTGGCCGCGGTAGCTAATTGTTACCGGAGCCGGATTATAGTATTCACAAACAAGAATATATTTGTTTGAGGCTTCGTAAAGTTTTTGATAAATAACAGGAAGCATATCGGGGTTGATATGAATCAGCACCCCTTTAATTAAGGATACCTCAAATTGTGCTGTAACGTTGTAGTCGAAAATAGAGCCATGAAATACATTTTCAGCATCTATTACGTAGGCTAATTCTTTGGCGGCTTCTTCATTGATTTCGATACCTCCTAGTTTAATACCCGGATACAAGGCTTTAATGGCTTTCAGGTTCATGCCGATATTAGCACCAAACTCGATTAATGATTGCGGCCTGCCTGCCTGATGTAACGCTTTTACAAAAAAATTCAGGTTAGAAGCAAGGTATTCGGCACTTTGGTTACGGTTAATGTATTCGTTGCCGAAACTACCCGCCCAAAACTCTTCCTGAGGGGTTATATATTTTTTCTCTCCCATTATTTATTCAAAAAATTAAGTATTGAGTTAATAACAAATTCCTGTTCGTCGGCTGTTAAAGTAGGGTAAACAGGCAAGCTGATACAGCGTTTATAGTACTGCTCGGCCAAAGGTCTGTCGCCGGGTTTCCAGCCGAGGTCACGGTAATAAGGCATAATATGGGCAGGTATGTAATGAATCTGAGCCAGAATCTTGAGCGATTGCAGGTAATTATAAAGCCCAAGCCTGTCGTCAACTTCAATTACATATAAATGGTAGGCGTGCCCTTCCACAATGCCCGACTGCCCCTTAATGGCTGCTATATCTTTAAATACTTCATAGTAACGTGCCGCAATTTCTTTTCTGCGGGTCAGGTTTTCATCTATTCTTTTCAGTTGGCTATTGCCTAAAGCTGCCTGAATGTCAGTAATTCTGTAATTATACCCCAGCATCTGCATTTCCATATACCAACCAGGGTAGGCGTCTAGGCCGCCAGCTAGTTCTATGCTGTTTTTATAGAGTTCGTCTACTTTTACAATGCCGTGGGTTCGTAGGCGCATTAGCCGATAATACATGGCTTCATCGTTGGTGGTTATCATGCCACCTTCGCCGCAGGCAATGTGTTTAACCGGATGAAACGAAAAAATAGCTAAATCAGCAAACTGATTATTACCACAGTTCTGGCGGTTGCCTGCCGAGTCAATGAAGTATCCACCGGGGGCATGGCAGGCATCTTCAATAATCCAGAGGTTGTACTCATTGGCTAATTGCCTGAACTCTTCCAGATTAACGGCTCTTCCGGCAAAATCGACCGGAATAATGCCTTTGTATGTGCCTTTTGGAGCTTCTTCGAGCAGTTTTCTTACAGAGTTAATGTCGAGCAGATATGTTTCGGGGTCAATTTCACCAAAAACTACTTCACCGCCACAATAGCGTACACAATTGGCCGATGCCACAAAAGTAATTGGGGTGGTAATTACTTTGTCGCCTTTTTGTACACCTAAAGCCAATGCACATAAATGCAAAGCGGCCGTACCGTTAGCTACTGCAACGGCATATTTAGCCCCGATATAACGCGCAAAGTTATCTTCAAATTCTTTGATTTTGGGGCCTTGTGTTAAGTTCGGACTTTTAAGGGTTTCTATAATAGCCGCTATGTCATCCTCAGTAATGTTATGTTTTCCGTATGGAATGGCGTTCATTTAATTGAGCTTTAAAGTTTTTATTAATACACTGGCAGGCAATAAAAGCCTGATAGTCATGATAATTAGTTGTGTGTCTGGCAGATTTGTCAAGAACCTCTGATTCAGAAGCTAAAATTGGTCGATTTTTTATTTAAATCATAATTTATTTAAGGAGCCCTTTTCTTATGAACACAAATAGTATGTACGTATCAGCGAAGCTTAAAATTGTTGTATCGGCAAATAAGTTGGTTTAAATGAAAACCAGCCCAACGCTGTTTTTAGCTTGATGATGCCTGTTTGGTTTTACTTGAATGGCTAATTTAGCATTAACGATAAAATACCCAAAGTCTGATAAATGCTGAGCTAAAATTCATTCAAATTAGTTTTGGGTGGGCAAATTTAGATATAGCAATGAGTTTTTTATTCATTTAATTCCTGAAATTTATTTCAACAGGTATAGGTAGGCTTTGTATAGAGGCAGAAATAAAAAAGAGGAACCGCTATGATTCCTCTTTTAGATAAAAGCCAATATGATTATTATTCGTTAGGAATAACTCTTTTTGCATTAGAATAACGTTTTTGTACGGCATCCCAGTCAACAACGTTCCAGAAAGTATCAATGTAGTCGGGGCGTTTGTTTTGGAACTTCAGATAATAAGCGTGTTCCCAAACGTCAAGACCTAGAACCGGAATACCTTTTTTGTCGGCTACATCCATCAATGGGTTATCCTGATTAGGAGTAGAGGTGATGAAAAGTTTTTCTTGGTCATCAACACATAACCAAGCCCATCCTGAACCAAAACGACCAATGGCAGCCTTTTTGAACTCATCTTTGAAGGCATCGAAAGAACCCCAGGTTTCGTCAATTGCTTTACCTAAAGTGCTTGAAGGAGTACCACCACCATTTGGTGAAAGAATGTTCCAGAATAAATCGTGGTTAAAATGCCCGCCGCCGTTGTTTCTTACTGGTGCAGGGTATTTGCTGATATTTGCCAGAAGGTCTTTCAACGCCAAACCTTCCATTTCTGTTCCTGCAATAGCATTATTGAGGTTAGTTACATAAGCTTGGTGATGACGGTCATGGTGGATTTCCATCGTTGCTTTGTCAAAATGAGGCTCCAGTGCGTCACTTGCGTAAGGGAGCGGATCGAGTGTGTATGCCATATCTTAAAGTAAGTTTTAATTGTTGAATGTCAAGATGGATTCGCGGTGAATCTCACACTAATAGTATAAAGGCTTAACGCGAACAAGAAAAATTATGTTCGCAAATTCCTGAAAAAATTCTTTAAAATAATTTCACAGTCTTTTTCCAAAATGCCTTTTACGAGCGTTGTCTTCGGATGAAGAACGTTTGGTGTTACCCTTGAGAAACCTCGTTTGGGGTCAGAGGCCCCGTAAACAATCCGGTCAATCTGTGACCAGTTTAAGGCACCAGCGCACATAATGCAGGGTTCGAGGGTAACATACAAAGTGCAGTCTTTCAGGTATTTAGCACCCAAAAACTGCGCTGCTGCCGTAATAGCAATAATTTCGGCATGGGCTGTTACGTCGTTTAGCTGTTCGGTCTGGTTGGTGCCTTTGCCAATAATTTTGCTACCACCCGCTACTACAAGCGCACCTACCGGAATTTCTCCGGCTTCGCCCGATTGTACGGCTAGCTCGAGTGCTTTTGACATAAAATACTCATGCGAGTAAAGAGGATAACTAAGGCTCAAAGTATAATAAATAGTAAAAAGTAAAGAATAAAACTTACAAGAAAGGTTCGCTTTTGGGCGAACCTTACAAAGTTATTAAAGAAGCTAGTTTGTTTATAAACCAAACTTCGCCGATAATTCGAGCATTCTTTCAATGGGTTTTCTGGCTGCTTCTATTACATCCATCGGAAGGGTTATCTCGGGTGTTTCGTCTCTTAAACACAAGTAGAGTTTTTCCATGGTGTTGAGTTTCATGTGAGGGCAGTCAGAACAAGCTTGGCAAGCGTGGCCATTTTTTGAAGTAGGGGCCACAATGAATTTCTTATCTGGGGCTGCTTTCCGCATCTGGTGTAGAATGCCTGATTCGGTAGCCACAATAAATTCAGTATCGGAGCTACTGATTACGTGTTTCAATAGGCCCGTAGTAGAGCCAATGTAGTCGGCTAAAGCCAGAACGGGCTGTTCGCTTTCGGGGTGTGCTACTACTTTGGCATTGGGGTGTTTGGCTTTCAGGTCTTCAATCATTTTGCCTGAGAAAGTCTCATGCACCATACAGGCACCATCCCAAAGTACCATGTTGCGGCCAGTTACACGATTAATATAACTACCCAGATTTTTATCGGGAGCAAAAATAATTTTCTGTTCTTTCGGGAAACTCTCTACAATTTTTACAGCATTGCTACTGGTACAAACCACATCGGTTAAGGTTTTTAATGCGGCCGAGCAGTTTACGTAAGAAATAACGATGTGGTCGGGGTATTGGGCTTTAAACGCAGCGAACTCTGGTGCCGGAGCCGATTCTTCCAGCGAGCAGCCGGCGTTAATATCGGGTAATACCACTTTCTTTTGCGGCGATAATATTTTGGCTGTTTCGGCCATAAATTTTACACCTGCAAAAACAATCATGTCGGCATCTGTTTTGGCTGCCTGTTGAGAAAGCCCTAGGCTATCGCCAATATAATCGGCAATATCCTGAATTTCGGCAATCTGGTAGTAGTGCGCCAGAATAACAGCGTTTTTTTCTTTTTTTAATCGGGCAATTTCTGCTACAAAATCAATATTTTCTTTTACCATCTCGGTTAATTTTCTAATATAACTGTCATAAAAAACTGTAATCGATGCAAATATATCATTTACAAAGATATTCCCATTGTTTTACTGTTTTTACAAGTCCCTTTGTGTCTTCGTAAGTTTCTTTCGTGGTATTTCCTTTTGGGTCATAGTCAAAATACCTTACACTTTGTATCTGGTTGTTGTAAAAGTAATTTTCTTTGGCTAGCAACCCCTTATTGTTGTATTCATAAGTAAAGAAATAATCTACTTTATTGTTCCCGTTCAGGCGGGTTTTTTTCTCGAGTTGCCCTTGTGCGTTGTAAGTATTAAGGGTTTCTGCAAAAAGTACATCGTTCCGTAAGGTGGTTTCTTTGGTCAGATTATCTTTTGCGTCATATTCGTAATTGGTTGTAACGGTAACTTTATCAACAGCATCAAAATGAACAAAGCGGTTTACATAGCCCGAAGAAGTATAAGTATATTTATCTGAAAAGGCTAGTTTGCCGGCCGCAGAAAAAACCTCTTTGGTAATTATTTTCCCTGTTAAGTCGAAGGTGGTTTTTTCTTTAACAGATTCCGTCTGACCATCGCTATTGAAAAATATGTCTTCGGTGCTACCGTTAGCAAACAGCGATTTCTTGATAGGGGTGGTTCCGTTCGCTGATACGGTTTCCTGCAATAGTGTCCCGTTGGCGTTGTAGGCTCGCTGAGTTACTTTTTTTACAGCATTGTTATGGCTGTAAGTAATTTTGGTGTTGTTGCCTTGTGCATCATATTCATAAACGAACTCTTCTGAGTAATTGCCTGTGAAATTACTTGTGAATGTTTTTGTCTGTTTCTGAATCAGACCTTTGTTATCAAATGTATTTACAAATAACTGCTCTACTTTTCCTTGTCTGCTGAACGAATACTGGGTTTCAAGACAGTTGTTTTGATTAGGCGTAATGTTAATCTGAGCAACTGAGGAAAAAGAAGCGAGTAAGAGCGTACCCAGAATACTACGGTTAATGTAATTCTTGCTATGTTGAAGATTTAGTTTCATTCTATTTTTTAAATCAATGTTATACATATTTATTGGGTTACGAATGCAGTAATTTCGTAGCATAAAGGTACGACTTTTCTATAAAATGCTGCACCTGATTTTATTTAATGGCGAATTTTGTTCTGAATATGATTTTTATAAGTGTATGTATATCAGTAGTTTGTAAAACCGAAGCCTGATTTTATGTCTGCTTAAAAACGTTTAACAGCAGGGCATAAGTATAAAAAAAGAGAGCAGAATTTAAGGTTCTGCTCTCTTGCTATATTCAGATAAGAGTTATTATCTCAACTGGAACTCAACACGGGTGTTGGTTTTCTTGCCATCTGGTGTTGTGTAAGGGGTCGATGGGTCTTCATCTCCTTTACCTTCGTAGCTCATACGGGCTTTGCTGATACATTTTTTCTTCAAGAAATAAGCGTAAATAGCGCAGGCACGTAATTTGGCCGAACGTAGATTTGAAGCATTGTTTGAGCCATCATTGTAAGCAACGATATTCAGAATGCTATCTGGGCATCTTTGTAACAATGAACAAACGCGGTCAAGTTTTTTGTATGAACTTGGTTTCAATTTGTTGGTTCCGTTATAGAACTCAATTCCTTGTGCAGCAAAGCTTAGTTCGTCAAGCTCTGCTTTAGAAATCATACAACCGCTTAGTGTTCTGTATCCTGGAGCCACACCGTTTACATATCCTTCAGGGCAACCATCGTTGGTTTGTAAACCCGGTAAGTCAGGGCATTTATCTTTATCGTCAGCTACACCATCACCATCTTTGTCAGGGCAACCTTTTGCCGATGCCACACCTGCTACTTTCGGACAAGCGTCGTCTTTGTCAGCAATACCATCACCGTCAGAGTCAGGGCAACCGTTTAATGACGCTGGGCCAGGCTCGTTCGGACAAGCATCTTCTTTATCTGTGATACCATCACCGTCAGTATCAGGGCAACCTTTCAATGCTTTTAGACCCGGAACATCAGGGCAGGCATCTTCTTTGTCAGGTACACCGTCTTTGTCTTTATCAGGGCAACCTTTCAATGAGGCAGGGCCAACCACCGTAGGGCAGTCGTCATCTTTATCAGCAACGCCGTCGCCGTCAGTATCAGGGCAACCTTGTAATGCCATTGGGCCAGCTTGTGTTGGGCAGGCATCATCTTTATCAGGGATACCGTCACCGTCGGTATCAGGGCATCCTTGGAATTTGCGTAGACCTTTTTCGTTGATACAAGCATCGCAACGGTCAACTACACCATCTTTGTCGGTGTCTTTGTCACCAAATCGATAAGAACCTAACAAGTTAACAACAGCGTAACCGTCTCTTTTTGGTACGTTTGTTACAAGGCTTGTTGTTGATAGGCTGGTACCATCCAAGTAGTCAGAGAAAGCATAGCGGTAGCCAGCTTCAAGGCCGATAGTCCATCTTTCAGCAACATTGTATTTTAAACCTAAACCGAAAGGCAACACAAAAGCAGCTTTTTTCAGGCTATTTCTATCGTCATCTAATAATCTTTGTAATGGAGGGAAGGCACCACCGGGCTGAACGGTAACTGTCGGGTTGGTAAATACGGCACCGATACCGCCATAAATGTAAGGGGTTAAGTTTCGTTTGAAAGTACCATCACAGAAATATTTTCTTTCCCCAAACGGATAATATTCACCTAATAAGGCTACTTCTGTTAGCGGCGAGGTAAACTTCAAGCGGCGGTAATCCCATCTTCCTTCTGGTTGGTCCAAATCGTTTCCTGCTAAGCCACCAACTAAAACTTGGCCTCTTAGTGCAAAATAGTTACCGAAGTGTCTGCGTACAAATGCTCCGAACATTGGACGATTCTGAGAAAGATATGCTTTACTACAATGCATATCTCCGAAATATTGATTAGCACCTAGTAGGAGACCAATCTCCCACTTATAGGGTTTACAAACTTTACAGGTGTCTTGGGCTTGCGTCGCCAGCGATACTGTTAGTAACGTCGCAAATAGTAGTATTGCCTTCTTCATGTTGGGGAATTTTTATGTTATATCAAAATAAAAAATGTAAAAATTGGACTAAATAAAATATTATGGGTCACAATCTGTTCGGAATATTTGGCAAAGAAAAAACAAAATGTTATAAATTTCTAAAAAAAAGCCTACATTTTTTTGCGAAACTGATTATTCGGCAAAATTGTAACCTTAACAGTGTGATTTTAATAGCCAAAGATATTAACTATAAAAAGCTCATAAATGTTTTAATAAAAAATATCGGCTAAAGCCATAATAAAGGCATATTCTTTTGCAATTAATTTCAGCGATGCAAAACGCCCCGATGCTCCTCCATGCCCTGCCTCCATATTTATGTACATTAGCAATAAATTGTTATCGGTTTTCAGCGTACGTAACTTGGCAACCCACTTGGCGGGTTCAAAATACTGCACTTGTGAGTCGTGTAAGCCAGTAGTTACCAGCATATTAGGATAGGCCTGTTGTGTAACGTTATCGTATGGCGAATACGAAAGCATGTATTCGTAGGAATCTTTATTTTTAGGATTCCCCCATTCTTCAAATTCTCCGGTAGTGAGCGGAATGCTCTCATCGAGCATCGTAGTAACTACGTCAACAAAAGGTACTGCTGCCACCACGCCTCTGTACAGGTCGGGGCGCATATTTGCAATGGCTCCCATGAGTAGCCCACCGGCGCTTCCACCCATAGCGAATAGTTTATCGGCACTGCAATATTTATGGGCAATCAGAAAATCAGAACAATCTATGAAATCGGTAAAGGTATTTTTTTTCTTAAACATTTTGCCGTTGTCGTACCACTCACGGCCCATCTCCTGCCCGCCTCTGATATGTGCTATGGCGTAGACAAAACCCCTGTCGAGCAGGCTTAAACGCACCGAGCTAAAGGTGGCATCGGTCGAATACCCATAAGAACCATACGCATATTGCAGCAACGGTGCTTGTCCGTCGAGTAGAGTGCCTTTGCGGTAAACAAGTGATATTGGTACTTTTACGCCGTCTTGTGCAGTGGCAAAAACTCTTTCAGAAATGTAATTATTTTTATCAAAGTCACCCAATACAGCCTGTTGCTTTTTCAGTTCTTTTGTTTGGGTATTCATGTCATAATCAAAAACCGAACTCGGCGTGGTGAGCGAGGTATAAACATACCTGAGGTTATCGGTATTAAAGTCGGGGTTGGCACCAATATAAGCCGTATAGGTTGGCTCCCCAAAATCGACGTAATGCTCTTGCTGGGTGGTTTGGTTAATGATTCTTAGCTGGATTAAACCCTCGTTTCTTTCTTGCAAAACCAGATAGTTTCTGAAAACCTCCATCGATTCAAAGAACACGTCTTTTCTGTGTGCTATTACTTCTTTCCATTGGGTTTTATCGGCTACCTGTGTTTCTTTTACTTCCATTAATTTAAAATTAGTGGCGTTGTGGTGGTTGGTTCTGATATAGAATTTATCCTGAAGGTGTTCGATGCCGTATTCATGCCCGCGTTCCCGTTCAGCAAAGACCTTAAATTCGCCCAATGGTTTAGAGGCATCCAGTAAGCGATACTCCGTCGAAACGCCGTTGTGGTCACAAGCAATGGCAATATATTTTTTGGATTTCATGCGGTAAAGCCCCATATAGAACTGGTTGTCTTTTTCTTCGTATACCAGTACGTCGTCTTTCACATCGGTTCCTAAGCTATGCCTCCAGACCTGAAACCCCAGTAAGGTCTGCTGGTCGCGACGTATATAAAAGAAAGTCTTGTTGTCGTTTGCCCACGCATAACTGCCCCCTTCGGTATTTTTTATTTGCTCTTTGTACAGTTGGCCTGTTTTCAGGTTCTTGAAACGTACGGTATAATTCCGGCGGCTAATGGTGTCAATCCCATAAGCCATTATTTCTTCGTTGTCGGTAATTTCATAGCCTCCAATACTGAAGTAAGGTTTCCCTTTGCCTAGTTTGTTGCCATCAAGTAATATCTCTTCTGGTGCATTCAGGTTGCCTTGCTTGCGGCAGTAAATGGCGTATTCGCCTCCTTCAATAAAGCGGTTATAGTAATAATAGTCGCCATCTTTTACCGGAACCGATTCGTCTTGCTCCTTAATACGGCTTTTCATTTCCTGAAAAAGTTTTTCTTCCAATGGCTTTATAGGGGCCATTACTTTATCTAGGTAATCGTTTTCGGCGTTCAGGTAAGCTAATACTTCGGGGTCTTCGGGGTTGTTCAGCCAGTAGTAGTTATCAATTCTTGTGTGTCCATGAATCGACATGGGCTTGGGTTGTGTTTTAGCAACAGGTGCAGTTATGCCCGTGTTTTTCATTGTTTGTCCGGTACTCATAGATGAAATAGTTAAGAAAGCCAAAGCAAGTAATTTTTATACAAACTACTTGCTTAACAGGCAGTAAGTAAACAAATAAAATACATTTCTGACAATATATACAGATTTCATAAAGATTTATATCTTTGAGGGGAAAGAGTGTTTTTATTGAAAATAAAAAAAAATAACGATTTTTAAGTAATATTACAGCACAAACTAAATTGACCAAATTATATAATTACAGCGTAGGATGAGAAAAAGAGTTTTATTTCTGACAGTAGGCATAAGTATAGGGTTGTTTTCGGCTTTTACCATAAAAAAAGATGAACTCGACGATACCTTTGTGAAAATCAACCAGAATGTTCTGGAAAATGGCCGGGCTTATGAAACCCTGGGCGAAGCTACGTCTTCTATCGGTCATAGGCTTACAGGTAGCCCTAATGGTAAAAAAGCAGAAGATTTTGCCTATAAATTACTGAAAGAATATGGCTTTACGGATGTAAAGTATATGCCTTTTGAGGTGGAGTCGTGGGCGCGAGATACCGTGAGCCTTGCCATTGTGCCACGAGGCAGCGATAATTTTCGCGATGTAGAAGTGGTTGCGCTGGCGCATTCGCCGGTGTCGTCTCACCTGAAAGCCCCCATTGTTGATTGTGGTGATGGGATAGAAGCCGATTTTGAAAAAGTAAAAGAGCAGGTTAAGGGCAAAATAGCTTTGTTCAATATTAACCTGCAAGCACCAGAAAATAAAGGCAAAAAGAACCTGCACCGCTCAGAAAAAACGGCTCTGGCCATTAAATACGGAGCCACAGGGGTAATTATTGCTAACGCCGTAGAAGGGGGTGTGCTGCTTACCGGAACCGCTTCCGTTACAGGAGCTTTAATTCCGATTCCGGCGGTATGTATTTCGGTTGAAAGCGGAAAGAATATCCGTAAATGGCTGAAAGACGAGCCTAACCTATTGGCCGTAATTGATATGCAGAATTTTAGCCGCCCTATCAGAGCCAGAAACGTGATAGCAACCTTGCCGGGTAGTTCAAAAAAATATAAAAACGATAAAATTGTTATAGGTGGGCATCTGGACTCGTGGGATTTGGCTACCGGAGCCATGGATAACGGCATTGGCTCTTTTACCGTAATGGATGTAGCAAGGGTTTTTCAGGCATTAAACCTGCGCCCTAAACGCACCATTGAGTTTGTGCTTTTTATGGGCGAAGAGCAAGGCTTGTTAGGCTCAAAAGCCTTGGTTAAAAAGTATAAAGATGAAGGCAAGCTCGACCAGATACAACTCATGATGAACCTCGACATGGTAAATAATGCCAAAGGCTTTAATGCGATGGGTCGGCCTGAGTTGCGTGCATTTTTTGATGAAATAGGCAAGAAAATCAAGAGTATTGATTCTACTTTCTCGAACACTAACCCTAATTCGGCAGGTTTGCATTCTGACCACCAGCCATTCATGATTCAGGGTGTGCCGGTTTGCTCTCCGTCGGGAAGTTTCCCTGTGAAAGCCTATAACTGTTATCATGCAAACTGTGACCGATTCGATTTGATAGACAAAAAACAAATCAACAATAACGTTCGGTTTACAGCCATGATGTTATACGCTTTGGCTAATGCCGAAGCACTACCAGTTAAGAAAATGAACGACGAACAAACCAAAGAGTTTTTGATTAAACAGAACCTGAAAAATGAACTGATAATCGGAAAAGATTGGCGTTGGGAACAATAAGATTTTAAGCCCTCACAACCGTGAGGGCTTTTTTATTACAATGCTACGGATTTTTGTAGCAGAAACAGGTTCGCTTTGGTGGCTGTTATCTTGGCCGAGTCGCTCATTTGTAACGAAACTTTAGCCAGCTTTACAAGCCCGAGGTTAAGCTCCGACTGTTGTTGAAGCGTAAGAGAAAGGTCGTTTACCGCGGTGTTTTTGTTGATAGATAATTGGGCCTTACCAGATAGCTTTGCTATTATTTGGCTGAGCTGTGTCTGAGAGATAGATACCATGGCCCGTTGCTCAAGGTTAAGTTGCATATCTGTCAGTTTCAGGCTATCTATGTTAATTCTGGCGCAGTTGGCCTTTATCACCTGCGGAAACACTCCCAACAGAAAAATATCTAGGTCATAAGGGTAAGGCAATGTACTATGAATAAGCAGGGTATCACCCCGATAAACGTATGAAATATGCTTCCTGAAAAAATCGTTTTTGGGTAAAAGCAAAGCCTTTTCATTAGCGACAATACATTTAATACTAAAATCATCAGCATCGCCATAATCTTCGTTATTAACAGGGCCTTCTATTGCCAGAAACTTCACAGAACTGAGGGCAATGCGGTCATAGTTACGGTATTTATCGTTGAGGTTAATTTTTTTGTATTCGGCTTTTAACTGAAAGGCTATAAAAACCATTATGCCAATAATAGTAGCCAGAAAGCCCAGTAAAAGTTTATTGCTTGTTTTCATATTTTTGTATTAGCGGAAAAGGTTTCGGTTTTCTCTTTTTTAAAATTCTCAAATCGGTGTTTTAACTCATCGAAGTCGATATTCAGCAGGTCAATATTCTGAAAAAACAAGGGCAAATCGTTTTTAAGGAAATCTTCTTTTCTGAAAGCCATCGCTTTACTTTTGCCATCTTCCGTAACAAAATAACCCATGCCACGCTTGGTAAAAATAATTTCCTTCTGTGTCAGGAACTCATAAGTGCGGGCAACTGTGTTGGGGTTTACTTCTATGGTTACGGCAAGCTCCCGAACGGACGGAATCTTTTCGCCTTCACCCCAGCGATTCAATAATATATTTTCGCAAACCATTTCGGCAATCTGCAAGTAAATGGCCTGATTATTCCTGAATTCCATGAATTTAAATTTCTTTTTCTTTGAGTTTTAAAAAAGTAACAAGCATAAAAAAAAGCGTAACCCCCAGCGTCATGAACAGATTCAGATACAGACTAACAGGAGCCGGAATCCTGATGGTATCAGAAAAATATTCTTCAGGCGTATTTACATTTATTTCGGTAGGAGTAAACAAACTGCCGCTCAACTGCCGCTCGCCGAGGGCATCTTTCAGAATAATATGTTTAACGGTGCCAAAAACATAAATAATCAGAATGAGAAAGCCAACCAAAAGTAATGCTGTTTTAACATAAGAAAACTTCTCAAACAACAGGCTGCTCATCAAGGCAATAGGCTGTATTATCAGACACAGGAGTGTTGTGGGTAGCACAATCGAATTAGTGTCGCTCAGGCTTAGGGGGCGTAAATCCCACGCATCTATATCAACCGTAGTAATTGACTTGATGGTTTCGATATACAGAAAATCTAAGATAAAGAAACAACTTATATAAACCGCCGGAAAAAAGATAACAGCATAAAACATACCTGCCAGTAGTTTTTCGAAAGGTGTAGCTGGCAGTAACAGAAAATTGATACTCTGGTTTTTATTGGATAAATCGCGCCAAAGAAAATTGGCAAAGATAGTACCAGAGATAATAAGCCCGATGCTGTATATCAATTGCCGTGGATAAAAAGCAATGATGTGAGTTCTGTTGGTAGTCAGGAAATGAAAAACTACGTATAAAGCCACCAGTACAGCTAGCGACATACCCCAGATTCTGTAATTCTCGACCCAGATTTTTTTAATTAATAGCGCAAGTCTTTTGAGGCTGAAATTTTGCATAATGTTTACAATTAGGCGTGAAGTTTATAACTTGGTTCTGAACTGAATAAAGTATGTAATGATTCTTTTTTATAAACAGCGGCGTTAAAAAGTAGCTCCAAATCTACTTTTGTATATTCATGCCCGTGGTTAGGCATTACAGCCATGAGGCCTCGCAAGGTTTGTTCGGTGTAAATTGCTTCCTGTACATTTTCGAGGGTTGATAATAATTTAAAACTCAGCCGTTCGCTTATTTCTTCGAGAGAATTATGTAACAGAATGGTGTTGTCTTCCAGAATAATAATGTTGTCAATGAGGCCGTCGAGGTCCCGCACCTGATGCGTAGAAATAATAATACTCTGATTGGCTGAAAGCCCCGAAGCAATAAGTTTACGAAACTGGCTTTTCGATGGGATATCCAGCCCATTGGTGGGTTCATCAAGAATCAATAACTGCACATTTGTAGCTAACCCAAAACCAATAAGCACCTTTTTCTTCTGCCCATACGAAAGTTTTGAAAGTTTATCGGACTTCGATAACTGAAATTCATCCATATAATTATCGAACTGTGTATGGTTAAAAGTAGGATAAAAAGGGCTATTCACTGCCACAAATTCCTGAATACTAATGGCAGGCGTATGAAATTCTTCGGGCAAGAAATAAAGATTTTCAAGTATAGCTATGTCTCGGGTTCGGGTTTCTATGCCATTAAACTGGCAGGTACCCTGCTGCGGAAACAGCAACCCGCCTATGAGCCTTAGCAAAGACGATTTACCTGCGCCGTTTTTGCCTAGCAACCCATAAACACTTCCGGGTTTGAGGTCTAGTGAAAGATTCTCGAAAATTAATTTTTTTCTATCATAGCCAAAGCTAAGATTTCGGATGGTAAGCATATATATAACGTTGTTTTGAGTGTTTCTATAAACATTATTTAAGGCTACTTACAACTTGTTGTATCAGGCAATATGCCAGCTATGAACAAGCAGCATAACTCCAAGCCATAACTGAATGTAAATGGCTGCAAGCAATATTATTGTTGGCGCATATAATATCATAGTGTATTAGTTAAATAGTACACTACAAAATAGGTGATTATAAAAATAACAAACAAGTTTTTCCAGATATTTTTTAATAGAAGGTCTGCCTACTCAATTTTTAGGTCTATAAGTGTTTCCAAAACCGGATAAAACCTGTAACGGTACCGTGTAATAATAATCCCGTACGCATAAATACTTGTTTTGTAAACCACGTATATATACCCTGTTAATGAAGGATTAATAGTGTTTACTTTATGGGACAAAAGCTTTTGTAAAGTTGGAGGCAGTAACCACACAAAAAAACAGCCTGTTCCGCAGCAGGATTCACTGTAGAGGCGGTAATCCGAAAAGCCTTATGAGTAGGAGCAACCTAATTTAACTTAATTACTAATGGAAAATGCACAAAATGAGAGGATAACAGCAGGTGGTTACACATTTACTACTCCAGGAGCCCATGTATTACATGTATCTGGAAGCTCAGAGACCTCGTACTCGATTGAAGTTTCTGGAACAGGCTCACTTACAGGTTTAGGTTACACCGTTCCGGCACATGCTACTGGAAGCGTTTCTGCCAAACTGAACCTTCTTGCTTTAACCAGCGAAGACGTAAAAAACCTGAATGAACTAGCCATGAGTATGTTAAATGCCAGTGCTAGGGAAGAAATCAGAGAATACGAAAAAACGCACGCTAGTGCCAATTTGAGTATCTGGACTTGGTTCTTTGGCGGCGGTGGTGCTTCTGCAAGCTATGAAAAAACAAAAGAAACCATGAAATCAAAAGGCCTGAACGAAGAGCAGATTAGTAAACTAATGGATGCTTTTCTGGATATTGCCAGAAGTATGTCTTACGTAACAATTGATTTTAATATAGATAATAGCAAAAACGACTACTCGGTGTCGGGTAATCTATACCTTTATACCGTAAGTGGTAAAATAACCACAAGCAATGGTACAAGAGAATATCGTATGCTAGCCGATAAAGGTAGTGCCGGTTACTTGCCTTCACAAGGAGGTGCACCTTCGGAAGGGGTTATTGTGCCACTGAATTAATACTAAGCTCTATTATTAAAGGGACTGCCTGAGCGGATAGGTAATAAGACCTTGCATGGCTAATGCTACAAGGTAAACAAAACCGCATCAGGCAGCCCTTTTGCTATTTAAAACTCTCTCTAAACTTAATAAATACTATTATGGCACTTAGCAGCAAAGAGTTAGCACACCACGATAAAATGGTGGCCATGCTACCCAAACTAGAGCATGAATATTTTAAACGGCCAGAGATTACGTCACTAGCAGTAGCTATCAAAATAATAAATGGCAAACCTACTGATAAACTCAGCTTTACGTTTGGAGTAAACAAAAAACTTCCGTTGAATGAAGTAAAGAACCCTATTCCGGCTACCATTGCGGGGTATCCGACCGATGTAGAAGAGTTTGAACTGATAAAGTTTGACAAACAAGTACTGGTGGCTTCGCGCGATGAAAAAACAGACCCCCTTATAGGTGGTATCAGTATTTCGGCCAACGGAACCATCAGGCAGGGAGGTAAAGATATAGCAGGCAACGGAACACTAGGCGCAATGGTGCGCAATGGGTCTGACGACCGACCTTTCATGATTACAAACGCACACGTGCTGGCAGGTGTAGGTACAAAGCCGGGGGGCGATGTATGCCAGCAGTCAAAATGGCAAACTACTCTTGAATATTGTCATGACTGTGCCACTCTTACAGAGTTTTACCATGAAAACGTAAGTTTCAGAAGAGGTGGTGCTAGTATAGAAGCCTATCTGGATTGCGCCATAGCCAGAAAAGGCTGGTTCAGAAATGCAGATATTGGCAAAATATATGACGTTTCGTCGTTAGTATCGGGGTTTGCGGCTATCACGGCGGGGCTTTTGGGGAAAGAAGTGAGTAAAAGTGGTATTAAAACCGGTGTTACCAAAGGTACAATAACAAGTATAGCCAAAGATGTTAAAATTGATGACTTTGACGGCAAGAGTATCATTGCAAAAAACACAATTGCAGTTAGTGGTACAGGTAAACTCTTCAGCGATACCGGAGACTCAGGGTCTGTTACATTTCTGACAAGTACCATGGAAATGGTGGGTCTGGTATTTGCGGGTATTGCCAGCGGTACTTCCAGCTTAATTACACCATCAGATGCCATTCTTAGCAAATGGCCTAACCTGAGTTTTTCTCCTATTGTAAAGAACGCCGAGGTTGAGTCATAGCAAAAATCATTAGTAAAACCACAACAAACAACAAAACCAGATGTAAAGCGGTATTCTGCTGTGCCGCTTTTTTATGTTTTATAATGGCTTTTTATGCCATACCTGCCGAGCCAAACTTTACCCAACCTGAACCGTAGGGCAGCCCACAACGGCGCTTGCTCCACACCCGCAGGCATCGCCTACACGTATGGCTGGTATCCCTCCAATTTTTACTGTAATACTTCCGGCAATAAAAGGGCTGGCTGTTGGCTGATGCCCCGTCGGGGGCAATGCACAAGTGTGCATGTCTGTCATGACGGCGGCAGGCATACCTCCAATCAAGACATTGGCTGTGCCCGGCCCAACTACTGTGCCGCCATGATTTGTTACATCTCCTACTCTTGCTGCTGCTGGCATATTTTAACAGAGGCTTTAGTTTTTACTGCATCAAAGGTAGCGTATAATCACTGTATCGGAGCTAAGTATTTTTACGTGATTTGCTGCGGGAAACTACTGATTTTTAGCCAAAAACCCCTAAAACGGCCCTGTGCGCTTTTTTGGATAAAAAAACTAATTATACATTTGTTCAAAGCAATAGCCGAAAACTAATTAAAATTTTTCAATCGTCAGATTGAGTTTGTTGTGATAAAACCTATTTCATTTAATCGTCTGAGTTTTGTTGAGTTCTGGTCTGAACTTTAGTTTCAGAAAGCACCAGTTTCGTTTTTTCCAAATCAAAAACTGTACAATTTTTTTCAATCTTGGCTATTTGGGTTAGTAAGTTGTTACTTAGATTTTACCAGATATGTTGAAAGCAGCACTGTCATTTTTGAGAGATAGGCTCAATGAGTATATCCTATCAAAAGGTATCATTACAGATGCTACAAAGGCCCCAGCTACCTTGATGAATCTGGTAGATGCCAAAGGCGATTTCTTGTTTGATAAACTCGATAAGCCTGCTGTAATCATGATTACCCTTGTAAATCTGGAAGAAGAAACCGTGGGCAAATCACAACTTCCTTATTTCAGAACACCCAACGATAACATTCGGATTCAGAACCCCGATTTGAAGTTTAATCAATACGTCTTGTTTTCGACTTACGCCAAAAGTGCAGCCAACACAAGCCTTGAAGATACCTATGCTTTAAGCCTTGATATGCTCGATAACGTAATTCTGTATTTTCAGTTTCGTCATTCATTTAGCCATGACAAATACCCGAATCTGGATGCGTCCATAGAGAAAATGATTGTAGAACCAGTAAGCCTTACCCTCGAGCAGATGAATCACCTCTGGGCTACGCTTGGGTGCAAACACCTGCCATCAATTGTATATAAAGTAAGATTACTGACATACCTCGAAAACGCCGAATCCGATGGCGGAAGGCTGGTTGAAAAGTTTGTTATCGAAGACCGTTTGCAATAGTTGCTAAAACAAGCAGATTTTAATAAACAAGGTCATGAAAATCGAATTCAAAAAGTTATTTACAATCAACCTCAGCAGTAATTTTTATGCTGACAATAATTCTTTTGATGATGTAGTGATTGAACCCACCAGCGCATGTGCAGACCTCTTTCGGAAATATAGACTGGAATTCAGGAATACCCCTCAAGGAGCCTTTTTATTCTATGAAGGGCGTGAGAAAACTCCGCCAACCGTCAGCCCTGTGATTGAGATAAAAAACGAAGTAACATTTATATTCCGGTTGAAAATCAAAAACCCTGTTTTTTACGATTACGCCAATGCCAGCGACTGGCAAGGTGGTAAAATTTATTTTTTCAAAAACACCAGTTATAATACTACTGGTAACATAGCCATAAATGCAGATTTAACCAGCCCGTTACTGAACCGGCCTGAAAAGTTCAAGTTTGAAATTGAACGTAAAGACACCGACTCTCTAGTAACAATTACCGATGCCGCAGGCGGGTTCATCGAAAACATAGTGGTACTCAAAAAGCAGAATCCGGCAGACTCAGGTAAAGATTTTATTGATATCGATTTAAGCAAAAGACCTGATGGCGAATACAAAATCAGCCATATAGGTACTACCAACGAACTAAAATGTTATAAGGCAAGCCAGTTTGAACCCCAGACTTTTGCTTACCTGCACATTACCTATAAACATGGCGCCTGGACAACCGACCTTAATCTGCAAGTTTTTGAACTCAATTTTAAAACAAAAGCATTGGTCTGGAAATACGAAATACACCAATGGGCAGGCAAAAAAGCTGCGTCAGTAATAGCGGCCAACACAGTTGAAATCAAAGACAAGGCGGCGGCTCCGGTCATCTTTGCTCCTGAAGGAATTCTGGACTTCCCGCTTACAATTAAATCTAACGCCGCAATTGAATTAAAAAATAACCCCAAAAGAATACAATTAGTAAGTGGCACAAAGGTTCTGATTGACTCGTTGCCAAACCCGACAACGAATAATTTCCAAAAAACGGTTGGCGGAATAATCGCTCTCATGAAAATAACAATTTAACATTAAATCATAGCAGTCTATGAAATTTACTAATCTTGCTGGTCTGAAGACCCCCGGAGTATATGTTAGGGAGGTTTCGATTTTTCCGCCTTCCATCGCACAAGTGCCAACAGCGATTCCTGCCTTTATAGGCTATACCGAAAAAGCCGAGGAATTAAATAAGGATAGCCTCTTGAATAAACCATGGCGGATTTCCTCAATGAAAGAATACAATCAGTTTTTCGGAGGTAGTCCTAGGCTTAAAATTAACAGAGTAGATGTAGGCAGTGAGTTTCAGGTAATAAAATCAAAAATCGATCAGGACTTCCTGCTGTACGATTCCCTGCAATTGTATTTTGCCAATGGCGGCGGAGACTGCTACATAGTTTCGGTTGGAGATTTTAAATCTGTTAAAGTAAAAAGTGCCTTTGAAAAAGGAATTGAGGTTTTATACGAGGCCGATGAGCCTACCATGCTAGTATTTCCTGATGCTGCCAATATGGATAACGATGACCTCTATGACATTCAGAAACTGGCCTTGCAACAATGTGATGAAATGATGGATAGGGTCGTTATCTGCGACTTGAAATTGTTTGAAGATAAAGTCAAAATGAATGCCGTAAAAGAGGAGTTCAGAAACAAAATCGGAATGGCAAGCCTCAAATATGGCGCGGCATATAGTCCGTGGCTTAAATCAAATATCAAGAAAGACGTAAAGTTCAGAGACATAAATGGCAAGGTGTATAAATCTGGGGCTGATGCTGCTATTGATTTTAAAACCTTAACTTCCGAACCTGCTGTTATGGCTATTATTGATGAGTTAACGCAAATTATTAAAGATTCTGACGACATAAGAACAGACCTTGATGCCTACCTAAACGATGCCTCTCTGGTATTAGGCTCCCCTGCCAACCCCGTGAAAGACATAAGAGATGGATTCGACAGAGTAGCCGCAACCTTACGCGGAAGAATTGCCGCCGGAACAATTGCAAGTTCACAAACCGAGTACGAAAGGCTTTTCAAGCAACTTTATAAATTGCTTAACATTCTGGATAATTACACCAAAACTGCTGAAACCACCAACGTGCAGTTAAGAGGTGTAATTACTACGTTAATGGGACAATTAAAACCCCAAATAGAAAAACTACTGAAGTTAGACAACACAACAGCCGCCGACGGCACGGCAGCAACCTCTACCAGTATTGATAAGCCAATTGGCACTGTTGCATCGTTCCCTATAAAAGCAATGCTAGCAAGCCTGAACGCCGGTGGCGTATTAGAAACAGCCGTTACTGCCGCAGTGAAGACGGTTGTAGATACCGGTTTTTATCCGACAAATAAACCTACCAATGATGCTTTTCGGATAGCTAATATGAGTGCAGGGCTAAATATACTGAGCGAAATTTTTTCCAACATCGCTTCGGTATATGACGAGATAGCCTCTACAATTAACGACATCGAAACAGCCAAAGAGGCGTCGTTACTACAACAGTTGCCCCCATTCAAAACCATTGTTAATTCCCTTAATAAAACCCTTACAAACTTGCCGCCAAGCGCAGCAATGGCTGGTGTTTATGCCCGCGTAGACAACGAACTTGGCGTCTGGAATGCCCCAGCTAATGTTAGCCTTAATGAGGTTGCAGGGCTTACTTATAACATGACAGACAAAGACCAGGCCGATTTTAATATTGACGTTAATGCGGGTAAATCAATCAATGCTATAAGGGCTTTTACAGGTATGGGTATTATGGTGTGGGGAGCCAGAACATTGGCCGGAAACGACAACGAGTGGCGATATATACCCGTAAGAAGATTCTTTAACATGGTAGAAGAGTCTGTGATGAAATCAACCAAGTGGGCAGTATTTAAGTCGAACGATGCCAACTTATGGATGAAAGTAAAAGGAATGATTGATAACTACCTGACGCTGCTCTGGAGACAAGGTGCTTTGGCAGGGGCAAAACCTGACGATGCCTTCTTTTGCAGGGTAGGGCTTAACCAGACAATGACCTCGGTTGATATACTCGAAGGAAGAATGATTGTACAGATAGGAATGGCTGTTGTGCGCCCTGCTGAATTTATCATTCTTGAGTTTTCGCACAAGCTACAAACCTCATAGGCAGGTAGGGTTTCTGATATATTTTTAAAACTAGCAATATAAATGAGGAGTAAACGCCCTCGCTTCAAAACATAAAAACATAAAAAATAATGGCATCATATCCATTACCAGTCTTTCACTTCATAGTTGAATGGGGAGGCAGCAAAGTCGGATTTACAGAGGTTTCAGGATTAACCTACGAAATACAGGCAATCGAGTACCGCGACGGCGCAAGCCCTGAGTTTCATGTAACCAAAATGCCCGGCTTGCAGAAGTTTAATAATATTACGCTCAAAAGAGGTATTTTTTCAGGAGATAACGAGTTTTTTGAGTGGGTTAATACCATTAGTATGAATAACGTTCAACGACGTGACCTGACCATAAAACTTCTGAACGATGAACACATGCCCGTAATGACATGGAATGTAAAGCAGGCGTTTCCTGTCAAGATGGAAGGCCCAAGCCTGAAAGCCAGTGGCAATGAAGTAGCCATCGAGTCTATCGAACTGGCACATGAAGGTTTCAATATTGTGGCAAGTTAGTTAGCATTCAGAAAGCCTCACGAAAGCCATGGCAAAGCAGAATCAGGAAACCAAAAGTAATTACCCGCCCGTTGGATTCCACTTCAAGGTTGAGTTTAATCTACCCAATGGATTAAGCGGCGACATTCATTTTCAGGAAGTTAGCGGGCTGAACAAAGAAATGACAACCGAAGAGTTTACCGAAGGCGGAGAAAATCGGTTTTTATACCATTTTCCTAAAGGTACAAAGTACCCTAATCTGGTACTTAAACGCGGCATGAAGCCAGAGTCAGACGTAATACAATGGGTAAAAGATGCCATCGATAACTTTGATTTTAAGCCTGCTACGGTTTCGGTTATTTTATTAAACGATGCCCACAAGCCACTGGTAAAATGGGAGTTTTTGAAGGCGTTTCCGGTTAAATGGGCTAGTTCAGACCTGAAAGCTCAGGAGAACGCAATAGTCATAGAAACGCTCGAGCTTAATTATCAGTACTATAATCAGGTTACTGTCTGACTCGTCAGCCATACGTACAGGGTTCTTAAATAGTTACTAAAAAGAAGGGCTTGGCCTTAAAACCAGTTTCCGAAAAATGCCGATCGAAATTAGAGAAATAGTCATCAAAGCTACCATTGCGAATCCTAATCAGGGAGGCGAAAACACCGCCGATTCTGGCGAGGACACCGCTGGCGGGCTTCCATCAAAAGATGAGATTGTAAACGAAGCGGTAACGCAAATGATGCAAATGCTGAGAGATAAAAAAGAAAGATAAAGCCATGTCTGCCAATGCTACAAACGGGAAATTAGAAAAGTTACTCATCGAGGTGTTTGATGATGAAAAATTTGCTAAACAAAATAAAGGCCTCAGTTTCAAGGCTATGTTTAACCCGAATAAATACAATCTCAAATACGAAATCGAATACGACAAAAAACAAGCGTCGGGTTCGTCGCCATCTGCTCCGAAGTTTTCGAACATGAAACAACAGGAGTTGTCGCTGGAGTTTTTTCTGGATGGCACAGGGGTTGAAGACGACGGCAAAAAGTTTGTCGACGAGCGCGTAGACGAATTTCTGAAAGTGGCTTATAACTACGACGGCAAAAAGCACAAAAACAATTATCTGCGCATTTCGTGGTCGTATCTGATATTTGATTGTGTACTGAAAGACGCCGACATCTCTTTTACCTTATTCAGAAGTGACGGCCGCCCCCTCAGAGCCAAAATAACAGCCAAGTTTCTAGGCTTTGTGAACGAAGAGTTAAGAAAGAAAAAAGAAAAGAAACAATCGCCCGATATTACGCATGCCCGCATTATCAAAGATGCCGAAAACCTGCCGCTTCTGGCATTCGACATTTACGAAAACAATCAATACTATATTGATGTGGCCAAAGCGAACGGTCTGGTTAATTTCAGAAAACTCAGCACAGGCCAGAGTCTGGTTTTTCCACCACTTATTCAAGAGAGCAATTAAAAATGGCAGATTCGTCGTCACCATCATTTAAAGTAAAAGCCAACGGAGAAGTGGTTTCGCACCCTATTCTTTCGGTAATAGTTAACAAAACTATTAACCAGTTGGCCTATGCACGTATACTGATAGCAGATGGTGAGTCGTCACAGGCAAAGTTCGAAATCAGTAACACTGCCGATTTCGAGCCGGGTAGTAAAATCGAGATTCTGGCAGGAAATGGAGGCAACGACCAGACAATTTTTAAGGGCATTGTAGTAAAACACTCGGTAAAACTTACCAAAACCCAAACGACGCTTCTGTTTGTAGAGTGCAAAGACGAAGCCGTTAAAATGACAAAAGTACGGCAGTCGAAATATTTTAAAGATGTAAAAGACAGCGACGTAATCGAAGAAATAATTGGCCCGTATAACCTGCAAAAAGAGGTTTCGGCTACCAACGTTACACACAAAGAGTTGTTCCAGTACCAGATAACCGACTGGGACTTTATGGTTTGCAGGGCCGAAGCTAATGGTTTTCTGATTGCAACAGATGACGCAAAGGTGATAATGAAAAAGCCTGATTTCAGCCCCGAACCGGCTTTAACTTTAACCTTCGGAGACAACCTGAAAGAGTTTGACGCTGAACTCAATGCACACCATCAGTTTGAGACCGTAAAGGCCGAATCATGGAACGAATCAGACCAGAAACTGGAAGAAGTAGAAGCTGGGGTGCCGTCGTCGGTTGTGCAAATCGGAAACCTTACAACGGCTACTCTTGCCGACAAAACCGGAAAAAATACCGATACCATCAGGCATTCGGGTAATCTTAAAAGCGAGGTGTTACAAGCATGGGCCGATGCCCAGCAATTAAAAAATACTTTATCTAAAATACAAGGAACAGCCAAAGCAAACGGAAATGCTTTACTGAAACCTTTTGCTATTGTCAGGTTTGAAGGGCTGAGCAACAGATTTAACGGCAAAGCCTTTGTGTCGGGTATCCGGCACGAGTTGAGTCAGGGCAATTGGTCAACCGATATACAATTCGGGCTTCCGGCCGAATGGTTTGCCGCCGAAAAAGACATTAACCCATTGCCTGCATCGGGGCTTTTTTCGGCCATTCAGGGCTTGCAGATTGGTGTTGTGGTTGATATTGAAGAAGACAGCAATAACCCTGAAAGTAAAAACAGGGTGTTGGTTAAGCTACCCGTGGCCGATAATCAGGCACAGGGCATCTGGGCAAGGCAATCAATGTTAGATGCCGGTAATAAAAGAGGGAGTTTTTTCAGACCCTATAAAGACGATGAGGTGATTTTAGGGTTTATCAACAACGACCCCAACGAAGCTGTAATTCTAGGAATGCTGCATTCCAATAAAAATGTACCTCCGCACAAGCCAGACAAAGATAATTACCAGCGAGGCTTCGTTACCAAAGAAGAAACAAAGATTTGGTTCGATGATGAAAAAAAAGAACTCGAAATATTAACCAAAGCGGGCAATTCTGTCAAGCTCAGCGAAGATAAAAAGGGGATTACGCTCAAAGACCAGAACGGAAATGAAATAGTGATGGATGATAGCGGAATCAAAATAAAAAGTATCAAAGATATTACCATAGAAGCCTCAAACAGTTTAACCGGAAAAGGCAATACCGTTGAAGTAAACGGCCAGAGTAGCCTGACGGCTAAAGGGGGGAGTTCGGCAGAGTTTTCGTCAGGAGGTAATACAACGCTGAAAGGAAGTATGGTAATGATTAATTAAAGTAGAAAGGATTAAGGTAAATCATCAATCAGATAAAATGAACGATTTAGATGTAATTATTGGAACAGGCTGGGGTTTCCCGCCTACGTTTTTAAAAAACGGCGACTTGGTAATGACTACCGGTGCCGACGATATTAACGCCAGTTTGCACATTTTGCTTTCGACCACCATCGGCGAGCGCATCATGCAGCCACAATATGGCTGTAATCTGAAATCGTTTTTGTTTGACCCCATGAACGTAACAATGGAAGCCTATATTAAAAAAATAGTAGGCGATGCCATTATTTATTTTGAACCGAGAATTTCGCTCGAAAAACTCACCGTGAACTTTGTGCAGCCAGAAGGCCGTATGGAGATTCTGATTGATTACCTCATTGATTCGACCAACTCAAGAGCCAACTACGTTTATCCTTTCTATATCGTAGAAGGTACTGAGATTTAACAGTCACAAAAGCATAAGTAGTCCATAGAAATTAGCCTTACAATTTGATATGAACCCTTGTTTTAAAAAAAATCCTTTAATTCATTCAGGGCAAACGCAGGAACAGCGGCAAAAAACGACGCTTTCGCCTTCTTATGTGCAGGTAGATGAGCGTTCGACCGAAGATTTACTGGTTTTTTTAAAACAATATGCCCCCTTAGTAAAGTACTACAACGAACTTGATGTAGTAGAGGGCGATTTCTCAAAAATACTGGCTTCGGACACTGTTTACTTACTGGCCGAAATATCCTTAACGAATCTGAATGCTATTAGCAAGACATTTTCGGAGTTAATACAAGGATACGAAAAAAGTAGCAAAGCTGACAAACGTAAGGAGTTTTATGCAGCCCTTTACGACCTCCTGTATTCGGTTCTTGACGACATCAACCACTTGTATAAAGCAATGCCGGAAAGAGACTCATTCAAAAATGAAATATATTTTGAAATTGACAAATATCTGGCAACTGAATTTAATTTACTGGTAGAAGCCTTCAGGTTTGGTACCAATGCCCCCAATAACATTTTTGTTGCCAACAGTAATCTGGGCATTGAAAATAATGATTATAGTTACAAGTTTCGTTTTGCAGCACCTGTTCTTTCAAGTGATGCCCTAATTAACGCTACTTTCAGTGAAGTAATGTTGGGTAAAATGGCAGATGGTTTTAATCAAAAGTTTTTTGGTATTCCTTTATTGACCAATAAATTCGACCAGCTCGATTACTCGGTGGTATCAATAAAACAGCTTTTTCGCAGAATTTTTGATACCTACAACCGTATTATTGAAAAAACAAAAGCATCGTTTAAAAAACAACTTACCGAAAACTCGGCCCATCAGGGGCATCATGGCTTGATTTTGACCTTTCTTGAATTATTTAGAATTTATCAGAATGAAATTAATCAGTTTACAGGTAAGCATTTTGATTTTTATCTGAAAGAGGCTCTTCAACTTAACCAGATTGCTGGCTCTCCCGACCAAGTACACGTTTTGTTTGAGCCAACGGCCAACGTAAACGGTTATAAAATAGCAGCCAAAACTCCTCTTAAAGCAGGTAAAGACGACATCGGTAAAGATTTGGTTTATACAACCAACGAAGATTTAATTCTGAATCAGGCTAAGGTTGACGAAATAAAAACAGTTTTTGTTGAAGCAAATAAAAAAATATATGCCTTGCCCGTAGCGAATTCGGCAGATGGGCTGGGCAAAGATTTAACTCCTGCCGAACCTTCATGGGCAGGTTTTGGCTTAGATGAAAAGCTGGATAAAAACAAGAAAAACACGGCTGCCATTGGCTTTGCTGTGGCCTCGCCCGTGTTGCTCTTGCAAGAGGGTACTCGCACCCTTACGCTCAATTTTACAGCCACCGGAATGCCTGCAAGCTGTAATAATTTAGCCGAATTTAAAAAATACTTTCAGGTTTATCTTAGTACCTCAAAAGGGTGGGCTGAGGCTCCTCTGGCCGATGCCGCAGATACCTTTAGCTCAAGCAGTAGCAGTTTTATTCTCAAATTTAAAATCATTCCTGAGTTTCCGTCCATTATTCCGTACGATTCCAAAACAATGGAAGGGGGCTTTGCTACACAATATCCGGTTATCCGGTTTATGCTGAAACAGGATATTGACGGCACCTATGATAAGTTCAGGAACCTGAGCCTGACACAAATCGATATATATGCTTCGGTAGAAGACGTGAAGAACCTGTCGCTTCAAAACGACTTGGGTAATATGGATAACACCAAACCATTTATGCCATTTGGTGCAGTGCCTAAAAAGGGTTCAACTTTTTATGTAGGAAATCAGGAAGTATTCAGAAAGAACCTCAAAAAACTAGTCTTTAAACTGCAATGGCTAGGTTTACCAACAAATCTGGTAGCACATTACGAATATCAGAACAATTCAGCTTCGGCAAATGTCAATTATTTAGAATTAAAAGATTTAAGCGATTTTCAAGTTGAGGTCTCTTTTTTAGATAAAAAAAACTGGAAAAATGCAGGTAAAGCGTTGCTATTTCCGACCGACAGTAACATTACTATTGTTGATGGTAAAATAGACTCCGCCGATACCCCCGGTGCTAATCAGGTTAGTTTTCAGTTTGGCGAATATGCCAGTTGGGATGTTGTGTGGCTCAACGGAAAACTGGTTTGGAAAACACCCCACAATACCCAAACAGCTCAGCCACTTAGTGCCGATACAGAAAAAGGGTTTGCTAAATTTGAATTAATTAACCCCGATAAGGGTTTTGGGCATGAGGTGTATCCCATTATAATGGCGCAACAGGCCGTTAAGCTAGCGTCTGACTCCGCCAAATACTCCTTGCCCAATCCGCCACATACCCCCACATTAAAAGCTCTTACACTTGATTATGACGCTTATGAAGAAATAAAACTAGGCAAAGACGAACAATTGCTTAAAGGGCAGTTTTATGTGATTCATCCGTTTGGGTTCGACGAGCAACAGCAAGCCGGAGCTAAAATGCTGGTGCAATATGAACATCAGTCCAAAGCCGAAACCAATGAGCCATTTGAGTCGGCTCTTTACCTCGGTATTACAGATATTGATGTTTTACAAACCCTGACCTTGTTTTTTCAGGTAGCCGAAGGTACAGAAAATATTGAAAAAGACCCTGCTGATTTACGCTGGAGTTACCTCAGTAACACAGGCTGGAAGAACCTCAATACATACCTTATCGGAGATTCAACGCAATCTTTGCTTCAATCGGGTATTGTAAAAATAAATCTACCTGCCGATGCCTCCAGAACAAGCCCATTGTTTGCGTCAAAAAAATACTGGCTGAGGGCTTCTGTTAAAGACAATTCGCTGGCTCAGCCCAGATTACTGCTGGTAAAAACGCAGGCTGTGCGAGCTACCTTTCAGAATCAGCAAAATTCGCCCAATCATCTTACTCGGCCTCTTGCTGGCGGTGTTATTTCAAAACTGATTAATTCTGACTCTTCAATAAAATCTGTTTCACAGCCTTTTGCTTCTTTTGGTGGCAGAATGATTGAAGACAACACTGTTTTTCATACCCGAATCAGCGAACGCCTACGCCATAAAAACAGAGCCATCACCATCTGGGACTACGAGCATTTAATCTTGCAGCGTTTTCCGCTCATACATAAAGTGAAATGTCTGAATCATACCGGATACAAAGAAAAAATTGACCCGATTACACTTCAGCCTGTAAAAAAATATAGTGAAAGTCTGGCTGGTTCGGTTATGCTGGTGGTGATTCCTGACATCCGTACCCGCACGGGCGGAAACGCATTTATGCCAAAAGTCAGCAAAAACACATTGGCTACTATTAAACAATATATTCAGGGCATGGCTACCAAGCCATGCCAGCCTGTAAAAACGGCAATGAATTGCGGGTTTGCCGATTTACTGGTCGAGAACCCATGCTACGAACGCATTAAAGTAAGCGGTAAAGTGAAATTTATGGATTGTCTGGATACCAAGTTTTATATAAACCAGCTTTTAAAAGACCTGAACGAGTATCTGGCTCCGTGGACCTCCGAAAAAAACAGAACCATGAATTTTGGCGGAACGCTCCATAAATCGGTCATTCTGAATTTTATCGAAAACCTTAATTATGTTGATTACATTACTGATTTTGGCATAGCATTACTCTCAGAAAACGGAGACCTATTAAATGCAGCTAATCCTGATGAAGCCATTACCAAGAGTTCACGCTCCATTTTAACAACAGCCGAAAACCATAACATTGATGTCGTTAACTGAAAAAACATATATCGTCCGTAATCGTATTTTGCCCGATAGCCAGAACTTTGAGTTCTTGAGAAAACTGGGCTTAAAATACATCGAGAAGTTTTCGAGCAAGATTTGGACAGACTACAACATACATGACCCCGGTATTAATACGCTGGAAGTACTGAGCTATGCCCTTACTGACTTGGGGTATCGCACGGGTTTTGATATTAAAGATATACTGACACGCCCTGCCAGTGAGACAAACGTAGATTTTTTTAAAGCACAGGAGATTTTTGCCTGTAATCCGGTTTCGTTTGACGATTACCGTAAATGGCTCATTGGTATCAACGGTATCGAAAACGCATGGTTAAAAAAATATGAAGGCAATTATTTTACCGCAAGGTGCGAACCCGCCCTTAATAAAGCCACTATTAACCCCATAGCACCTCTGGCTACCGACGAAGGCCGAAAAATTAACGGCTTATACGAAATCAGGCTTCAACTGGAAGAAGACAGTATTTTAGGTGATTTAAACCTTACCGAAGTAGACTTCGAGGTAAGAGACACGCTATCGCAGGCGCGTCTGGCTATTGTAAAGTTTATTTTTCCGTTAGAAATCAAGAAAACTTATCCTGAAGTTCAGGCAGAAAAAATAACGCAGTTGCAGCATATAACCCAGATTGATGATTTCACAATTAACTCAATTGTAGACAATACTTTCGACATCACATTCACAGCCAATGCATCAAACATTACAATAGCAGGTTGTAAATTATATTTTCAACTGATGAGTTCAGCCGTAACTCTGGCAGACATCCGTGATAAAGTAATTAATGACTTAAAAGGGAATGCAGCTACCAAAGAAACATACAAATTGAATGTTTTTGAGACTTACCGTCAGAAAGTAATCAAATCGCTTAGCCTGATTGACAAAGCCTATAAAACAATGCAGCAGTATCGTAACCTCTGCGAAGACGTTTACAGCATCAGTCTGGTACAAACCCAGCAGTTGGCCGTGTGTGCAGACATTGATGTTGAAGCGGGGGTTGACCTGGAAGAAATCAGAGGGAAAATACTTTATGAAATTGACACTTTTTTATCGCCTCCCGTAAGGTTTTATTCGCTCAGGGAAATGTACGAGCAGGGGCTTTCGACGGAAGATATTTTTGAAGGCAAAAGCTACGAGCTTAACAACGGTAGCATGAACATGAAGAATGGCTTCATTAAGGATTCGGAACTACTGGCATCTGACCTGAAAACCGAGGTCAGGCTTTCGGATATTTACAGAATCATTATGGGCATAAGCGGTGTAAAGGCTGTTACAAAGCTGCAAATAACCAATTATCTTAACGGGAATGCCATTGAAACTATCGGCGAAAACGGTAAATGGGTTTTAAAACTATCGGGTAGTTTTCATCTTAATTTAGACCGCTTACGCTCAAAAATTCTTTTCTATCGTGATAACCTGCCTCTTTTTGCTGATAAACAGGTAGCACAGCAGATTTATGATGACTTGAAGATGCTAAATAAAAAGAATCGTTTTGGCGATGAAATAATCGACATGAAGATTCCTAAAGGCAGATACCTGACTCTGGAAGATTATTATTCAATCCAGAACGATTTTCCTTCGGTTTACGGCATAGGCCGTGATGCGCTGGCAGACTCAGAAACACCCTTACGAAAAGCACAGGCAAAACAATTTAAGGCTTATTTGTTGTTCTTCGACCAGCTTCTGGCAAATTATCTTTCGCAGTTAGCAAATGTAAAAGAATTGTTTTCAGTCAATCCTGCCAAAAACCAGTCATATTTTGCACAGAAGGTATACGAGGCAGATGTGGCTAACCCCAATTTTCCGAATACACTTGACCTGCTCAATAAAGCCGAGTATGATGCCAAGTTCGATAAAATCATAGAAACGCCCGAATTAGCACTTGAACGTAAAAATCGTTTTCTCGACCACCTGCTGGCACGTTTTGCTGAACAGTTTTCGGAGTATGCCTTCGTAATGTATCAGTTAACAGGCAATATGTCGGAAAAAGACAAAAAACCAACAGCGCAGACACTGCTAAACGATAAACAAGCGTTTCTAAAAATTTATGACACAATAAGCCGAGACAGGGGCAAGGCTATTCAATACAAAGCAAATTCAGACCTGCCGGCAGATAAACTACCCGCATACAATACCAGTAATGTGGCAGGTTTGCAGTTGAGGGCATCTAAGCTATTGGGTTTTGATGAATCAAAAAATATCAGATTCTTTAACCCTGCTAACCTTACGGTCAATGAGGCATCGCCGGGTAAGTGGCAATACAGTTATCAGGGAGCCACCATGAGCCAGCCATTGGTATCTGAAAAAAAAGATTATCTCAGCAAAGACAAGGCTTGGGAGGCATTCGAAAACATGGTGATGCTCATAGACCTCTACCAACCCGACACTGACAGAGCATTCATCCGTATTTCTTTAACTTTTGAAATCACGATTATCGATAACGAAGCTAATCTACTAGCCAAAACCACCCCTTTTGCAGATACAGCCGCTGCCGAAACTGAAAGAGGTAAAATTCTGGCTGATATTCAAAAAGAATTCATGAATGAGGGAATGCACATTTTTGAGCATTTGTTGCTTCGGCCATTGCCTGTTCAGAAAGTGGTTGAGTACCCTTTGGTGCAAGACGGCTACTATCCTGTTTGTTCGCATCAAAGCCCTGATTGCAACGATTGTTTCGACAGCGATTATTATTCGTTCCGCATTTCGGTGGTTCTTCCGTACTGGTGTAGCCGTTTCAGAAACATGAATTTCAGAAAGTTTGCCGAAAACCTTATTCATCAGGAAACCCCCGCGCATATTCTGCCAAAATTTTGCTGGATAAGCATGAAACAAATGTATGACCTCGAAAATGCCTATCAGCAATGGTTTGATTTGAATCAGAAATTACTCCCTGATTTCAATATGCTGGATAAAAAACTAACAACATTGATACAAAAACTCAATAAACTTACCAATATCTATCCGGTCGGGTTTCTGCATTCCTGTTCAAATTCGGGCGATAGAAATTCGGTGATTTTAGGTCAGACTTCCCTAGGGAGTTTTGAAGAAAGTTGATTTCATTATAAATAATTAAAAAAGCAATGAAACCCCAGAAGGCGATAAGTAAATACCCGGCGTTTCAGCCCAATCAGGTGCTGACAGCAGATGCCCTCAATAGTGCTGTTGGATATTTGTTGCAACAAGAGCTACACACCCGAAACAAACTCATCGGGATAGGCATTGTTTGCGGAATGACACTCGAAAAGGTGAACTCACCTCTGGGGCTAATCATTCATGATGGTTGTGGCATTAGCTCCATGGGGGCATTGGGCTTACACATTCAGCCACGGGATATTAATAACTCCGCAGTTATTGTGCCTTATACGCACGCGCGCCAGTTTAAAACCAACGATAATAAGTTTATTATAGGCGAAGACGACAACGAGTTTAAAGGCTTGGCTAATCTGGGTAATGATGCTCAGAAAGCCCAGATACGGGAGCTTGTAACCACGTCTGAGTTTACGGCTAACCAAGGCACCAAAGGTGGAGCAGCCTTAACCGCAGCCGATTTGGCTGATAACGTGGTAATACTCTATTTTGATGATTTTCTGGCTAAAACAGGGGGGTGTTTAAACGAAAATTGCGACGAAAAAGGCATGGTGCATGAGTTGGCATTAAAGCCATTGCTGGTTCCGAAAGCTGTTATGGATGCGTATCTGGCCGATGGTGCAACGCAGAAGTCGGCCGATAGGTTACGCTACGCCGAATTTCAGAATGATAAATACAACCTTAATTATATTAGAGCTAATCAGTTATCTTTTAATGAAGCTGGTCGGGTTCAGCTTAAAAATGTAAAAACAGTAGCTGATTTACAACTTTTGTTTGAAGATGCCATTAAAGGCAAAAGCGCAACTGATACCTCTTTAACCCAGATAGGACAAGCCATTTATAAACTGAGAAACGAGTTTTCATGGTTATTTGATAACCAACTGCGCTTGCCTGTTTCTTCTTATTTCTCAGATGCTACGGGTAATATATTTGCTAATAATATCCTGAATGCCATTGCCGCCGGAGCCAATCGCGCACAAATACAGTATGCGTATGATTTTGTAAGAGATGTGGTTGAAGCGCATAATGATTTATACGAAAAAATCTGTGACCTACTGGCAATCTGCTGCCCTGATGAGTGGATGTTCCCGACACACCTGATGCTTGGGCTGGTTGAAAGCCCGGCTGCAATAAAACAGTTCGATGCCACAAAAATTACTAACCCAACCTCAAAATATCGTCATGGATTTTCGCCTGCTTTTACCGATATGCTACAAAGAGACTTGCGGGAGGAAATCTATTTTAAAATAGAAAGATTAAATATTCTGCTCAATAGCTTTGACCTGAACGCCATCAAAAATAAGGTTAGCCCACGTATTCTGCCAAGTTTTGATTATGACAAGCACCTTTCAGACAGAGTAATTCCGGCTTATTATTCAAATCCGACCATGTCGGGCCTTAAACTCTACTGGAATTTTGAAAATACCCGACGCAACAAGTCTTCCAGAAGTTTGTTCTATGATATGTTTGCTAATGATACAGAGCCTTTCAGGTTCGACTGGGTACGTAACGATTTCTTCCGTATTGAGGGCCATATTGGTAAGCCTTTTGCCGCAACAAACGCCCTGATTGATAGCATCCGTAAGAATAATAATTTACCTTTCGAGCTTAAAACAGTTGCACTTAATGCTGGCAGTAACTCTTCTGACTGTGCTATGCCCGATTTGCAGGAAGAATATGATTTTCAGCGCAGAAGGCTTTTGGCTATTCTGAAAAGATTTATCAAGAAACTGGGTGAATTAAAGCAGGAAAACGAAGAAAATATTGATAACCTTGCTCCTGACGATAAGCTAAGAGAACAGAAATTGAAGTCTTTCGGACTTTTGAAAAAACTTCTGGATGAATTAACAAAGCTCCTCAACAAAATCATTGAATTATTAAAAGAACCTTGCGTAAGCAATTTTAATTATATTGATGTTAAAAAAATATACGAGCAAATTTGGTTCCTGATTATTGATTACGCCTACAAACAAGATGAAATAACTACACAAGACAAGGCCGAGAGCAAAGAAGCCGTTAATATGGCCATTACTGCCGCAAACCTGTTTTTGTTTGCCCCTTTATACAAAATTTACATAGCTCTTCAACACCGAAAGGCATTAATGCAGGGTAATTCGGTAGATTCGCTAGAACAATTGGCTACTAAATTTAGCGGTCTGGAACACTTGGCAGGCGTTAGGCGTGGCCAGACCTTTGTGGTAGTGCATGACGGAACCAACATTGTTGCGGATTTTAATCTGCCTTATCATGTACCCTGTGAGTGTGGGTGTATAGAAGAAACCTGCGCAAACAAAAAAATGTCGTTCGCAAATCCGGTTGCTACGCCAATGATATTATTTGTAAATATACCTGAGATTCGGAAAAGCGGGAAAACGTATCATTCTATCAGTTTTTTTGAAGAAGACTTATTAATGGGCGATGATAAAATCAAAGATTTTAGGTTTGATAAAAGTGACCCTAAACTAGCCTCTGTCACGAACAAACTGTTAGTGAAAAAAACGGACACAGAATTTGAGATTGCTTATGTACCAGATTTTGACAAAGACCCCAACGGATGGTATCAGATAAAATACATTATTGAAACCCAGACTGGTCAAGTAGCCGAGGGGATACTGTTTTTGGGCATAGTAGGGGGCCGAGCCGCATTTGATGTCAAGAATCTTGTCATAACGGCTACCATCGGTCAAACAGCCTTTACACCAGTAACACCACTTACCAAAGCACAATTTACTGCTCCGCCTGTCATGGAATTTAAGAGCGGTGGCAAAATTAGTAAGCAAACCATAGGTGGCGTAGCCAATGTTTCGGTTTTAGAAACCTCTGCTGGCCACGCGCTCATGATAAGCCGCGATGCACAGAACTATCCGCAATTTCAGGTTCTCAAACTGAACCAGAAGCCAAGTGTCGAAGATTTTGCGTTTGAAGTAACCTATAATGGGCAAACAATTGCCGCTACTGGCACTCTCAATGTAACGCCTGTTACAGCCGGACCTCCTTCTTCGGGCTTCTTTAAGGGTGTTCTGGTAGATAACGCAGGAGTACCAATTGCTAAGGCAAGGGTATTTAACACCGTGAAAAATATAGAGGTATTTACAAACGACAAAGGCGAGTACGAAATTCCATCGGATAAAGCTGGAGAGCTACTTTTAGTTCAGAAAGACGGTTTCGACGAGCTGAAAGTGCAGGTAGGAACCGAATCAAAACTGACCTTGAATAAGAATCTTGCCAAAACCGGATTGCTGGATAATATCAGTAATAAAAATCTGATAAATATAATAGGGGCTAAAAACCTGAGAATCAAGTAATATGCTAAAGGAGCAGACACATAATATTCAAAGCATTGTTTTTGATGTGACCTTACCCAGACGTGATGACGTTGATGACTTTGCCGATGCCGTAAAGTCAATAGACGTTGCAGGTATTTTCAATACTGGTCTGGCTCCTTTTAATTTCATACCAGACAGGCTTCTGATTGATAACCTGACCCTCGACTTAGGCACAATAACATATAACGATTTAGAGGCAAAGTTAAGGGAAGTTCTGTCAGAGAGGATTAGCCATCTAATAGCTAAAAAACCTGCTTACTACCACTTTTATGAGTTGGCTAAGCCTCAAGAACTTGAACTCGATGCTCTCATAAATTTTCTAAAAACAGGCACTTTGCACTGGGCTTTTAAAGAAAATCATTCATTTGACCTCGAAACAATTATTACCAGTCTGATAAGCAGACAAAGGGCAGTTCTCAAACAAAAACTCTTAGGAATATTACCTTACAGGGTGGTACAGGAACGGCTGATTCGTTCGGTATCAGAGAATGTTTTCAAACAGATTTATGAATTATTTTACCCAACGCCCGAACTAGCCCTGTTTGCCGAACTCATCGAAGCGTGTATCCGGCATTTTGCAGTTAGTTCATTAGATTATGTGCAGAAAAAAAATGAAATATTACTCCAGAATATCGTATCAGCTAGTAATAATGGGCATAAGTTTTCAGCAGTCTTAGTTCAACAGTTGATTCAGCGGCTTAAGGACATAAAAACCATCAATGCCGCAAAACGTGATGCAATTCGGCTAAATTTAAGAAAGTTACAGCAGAAGTATTCTAACGAAACATTCCTTTTGGCTGAAATACAAGCATTAGCAGTGCAACTGCCTCTGATTTTTAACGAAAACGCAACGTCGGCATTAGCGTTTGAAGAAAAAAATACTAAACAGCAAAAACATAAAGATACTTCGCTACCTGTTAGCGGCATTGGCGAAGGGCTGGAACTTGACCCCGACGACCTCCCACCTGCTTATTTTATCGAAAACGCCGGACTGGTTATTGTATGGTATCACCTTCGCCTGCTTTTTGAGAATCTGGGTATAGTCAAGAATAAAAAATTTATAAGCCCCGAGGCCCAAACGAAGGCGTTATTGGTATTAGACTTTATTGTTTTTGGCAAGCACGAAGTCAGAGAACATGGCTTGGCACTTAACAAAATTCTTGTAGGAATGGAAGTAGAAGAAAGCATTGAATTGACTCAGCAATTAACTGATAATGACATATTCATTATTGAAGAATTTTTGCAGAAAGCCGTAATTGAACAATGGAAAATCCTGAAAAACTCGTCAGTGTCTTGGTTAAGGCAGGTGTTTTTGCAGCGTAAAGGCAAACTTGACAGAACCAACGATGGGTGGTTTTTACAAGTTGAACCTAAAGGGGGTGTCGATACCCTGCTGAACAGTTTACCGTGGCACCTGAAATTTGTCGAATTTGGCTGGATGCCCCAAAAACTAATAATCGAATGGAAAAGAGTGTAATCGATAACAGAATACAACACAATGCAAACCATCTGGGCGAAGAACTCCAATGGTTTACACAAGTATTCGAGAATCGCCTCAATGCGCTTGTTAATTCAGAAGCACAGGGCGATTTTACTGCTATTCCGTGTGTAACGCTTAATCATCACCCATCTGTTTATCAGGAATTTGTCAATCAATACAAACTCGAACCCGCCGAACGCCTATTGCTTATATTGGCGTTAATTCCGCATATTCAGCCACAGCTCATCGATAAACTTTTTATAAAATATAACCTCGACCGCAGAAAATTCGTAGAACTTGGCGGGCTAAATGGCACGCACCACGGCGGGTTTATCCCAACAGGCGAAACAGCAGTTTTTTTACTGGCAGGAAACAACCTCGCCCAGCGGTTTAAATATAGTGCGTTGTTTTCGGCACAGAGTCGGCTCATAAAAGCCAATATCATCAAACTGGCTTCGCCTCTGGCTGGTGAACCCGATTTGAGCAGCCCCATTGAGGTCTCAAAAGAACTTCTTTCGTTGCTAACAGTGGGCCAACCATACGAGCCAGTTTTCAATACAAGTTTTCCGGCCAGACAAATCACTACCAGTTATCAGTTTGAAGAGGTAGTGCTGGCACCCGAAACCGAAAAAGAAATAAAAGATATTCAGCTATGGCTCGACCACCACACCGTATTGCTCAACGACTGGGGCTTTAATAAACATACAAATACAGGATTTAAATGCCTTTTTTATGGCCCCCCGGGTACTGGCAAGTCGCTTACGGCTGCCGCTTTAGGAAAAAAATATAAACTGCCCGTCTACCGCATTGAACTACCAATGGTAATTTCAAAATACATAGGTGAAACCGAGAAAAACTTCTCTGCTATTTTTGATATGGCACAGAATAAAAACTGGATATTGTTTTTTGACGAAGCAGATTCGTTGTTTGGCAAACGTACTCAAATCAATGATTCAAGAGACAGGTTTGCCAATCAGGAGGTTTCTTACCTACTCATGCGGATGGAAGAATACAACGGGCTTGCCATATTGGCAACCAATCTTAAAAGCAATATTGATGATGCTTTTGCAAGGCGTTTTCAGAGTGCAGTACATTTTCCTATGCCTAATTATGTCGAACGGATACACCTCTGGAAAAACAATCTTGCAGGCAAAGGTATTCTGGATGAAAATATCATTATCGAAGAACTAGCCCGAAATTATACGCTTTCAGGAGCTAATATCCAGAATGTGGTTCGTTATGCGGCATTAATGGCAATCAGCCATCAATCGAAAATTATTAAAATCGAGTACCTTTTTGAAGGTATCAGAAAAGAATATACAAAAGAGGGGAAAATAATTTGACCTGAAAAGCCTGCGCAGGTATTAAAGCCTTAATAAAGAAAAAGCCTTAATAAAGAAATGGTTTTTCAGCATTTAATCAGGTATATCCGCTGGTTTATAAAGTCATAAATTCAAACGTTATGGGTTTTCTAACATCAAAATCAAGCAGCTCGGCTTCCAACTTGCAGTCGTTTACCAATGGTAAAGACGCTACGATGCCTATCCAGACCAAATTGTCAGTAGGTAGCCCCGGCGACCCTGCCGAAAAAGAAGCCGATGCCGTCGCGCGTAAAGTGGTCGAAAACGATGCCATGAAAGATAAAGTACAACCTAAAGCCGACGAGAAGAAAGACGATAAGCTAGCCAAGAAAGAAGAGAAAAAAGACGATATCAAGAAGAAAGCCGACGACAAGAAAGACGATAAGCTAGCCAAGAAAGAAGAGAAAAAAGACGACATCAAGAAAAAAGCCGACGACAAGAAAGACGATAAACTAGCCAAGAAAGAAGAGAAAAAAGACGACATCAAGAAAAAGGCCGACGACAAAAAAGACGATAAACTAGCCAAGAAGGAAGAGAAAAAAGATGACATCAAGAAGAAAGCCGACGAGAAGAAAGACGATAAGCTAGCTAAGAAAGAAGAGAAAAAAGACGACATCAAGAAAAAGGCCGACGACAAAAAAGACGATAAGCTAGCTAAGAAAGAAGACAAAAAAGACGACATCAAGAAAAAAGCCGACGACAAGAAAGACGATAAACTAGCCAAGAAAGAAGAAGAAAAACCAGCCATAGCGAGGTCTATACAGGCAAAGCCAAACGTAAAAGATAAAAAAGCGGGAGATGGCTCTAACGACATGGATGCTATCGAGCAAAGGCTCAATGCTACAAAAGGTAATGGGAGGCCGCTCGAAACAGGCACTAAAGAGGCAATGGAAAGTAGTTTCGAGCATGATTTCTCGGATGTCAGAATCCATACTGACAATGAAGCCATTGAGCTTTGTCAGGCCCTTAATGCGCAGGCTTTTACACATGGTCATGATATTTACTTTAATTCGGGTAAATATGACCCTCAGCAAACCACAGGCAAGGAATTACTAGCACACGAACTCACGCACGTAGTGCAGCAGCAAAGGCATATTCATAGAATGGTGCAACGCAACCCCACAACTACTCCGGCTGGTGGTGGCAAAACCGGAGCAGACAGAATTTCAGGTGACAATATGAGCGTTCGCCCGGTGCAATTACCTAGATCAAAAGGTATCCATAGCGGTGGAAAATATGCAGGCATAGTAAAACGGAGAAAAAATTATAGCCGTGATGAAGTGAGCGAGTCAACCTCAAGTGGTTCAGCAAGTCAAACCACTCTCTGGAAACAAAATGTAAGAGAAGGAGTAAGTACACAAATTCAAAATCTAATAGCGCAACAACCCGGAGCAGGCCAACCCATTGAAGGCACTGAAGGGACCGAAGGAGAAGCAGACGGAGGGGCAGAAGCAGCACAACCAGTAGCCACAACCCCCGCCTCAAAACAGGTTTATTATTTCAAAAACAGGCGTAATCCACAGGTAAAACTCATCGGTCGAGAATCGGTTATTCGTAATGCTGCCCTCATTCCTACTTGGAATAAGGCAGGGCAAGCTACTGCTTTTGATGTTGACCACATAAAAGAGCTACAATTTGAAGGCGGAACCAACACAGTTGATAATCTTGAACTACTTAATTTTTCGGCCAATCGTAGTTCTGGCTCATCTATTATGCACCAGATTCGTGGTACTGTAGCCGATACTATTGATCAGGAAGATATAAAAGACCCACAAGATACCAACCAAAAACTAGCTACTGATGCGGCTTTAGAGAGATACGCAATCGAATTTGATGATAAGCATTTTAACGATGGCGAAGCTGTGAGTGCTAATGAAAGATGGTCGTTAGATGAAATAAAAGGTACTGCCGGTGATGCTCTCCTGAAAGATTTTGTTCCTATGACGGCCGCCGAAATTGCAGAAGCAAAAGGTACAGAAGCAGAACCCGTGGTTTTTACCAGCCCTGCCGGAGGTAGAATGATGAAAAAGAATGATATTACTGCATTAAATGGCAAAGGGTTATCAGGGGCAGCACTAAATATGGCGGATGCCGGAACTCAGACAGGCACAATCGTAGGTACTGTTGATATTACCCATTTTGATCAGGAACCGCTGAATATCCCCGTCCATCGTATGACAAACGTTAATCATGGGGGGTATATCAAGCGGGGTGGTGCAGGTGGCGGTTTAGAGACTATCCTAAGCAGGCTCAAATTTAAGGGTTTAAGTCCTATTGTTATTAATTCAGCCGATTTAGTACCCGGCGTAGGAATTGTAGCAAGAGGTAAAATCAGGCCATCGGTTAAGCTGTTTAAAAATGTAGAAGTCGATTTAAGCATAGAAGGCAAAAACGTAGAAATCAGCAAGACATTCTCATCGGGCGAAATTGCCGTTCCGCCACCATTCAAGATTCATGATTGTAGCCTTTCGCTGTTTGCAGGTACAAGAGGTGTAGGCGCAAGAGGAAAAATAGATTTCGCCATTAATAAAGTAGGTGAGGGCAGTATAAGTGCAAGGGCTGGCGTAGGTAGTGGTTTTGAACTGGAAGGGAATTTTGAATTTGACAAACAGGTTTTTAATAATGCAAGCGTAAGAGTAAGGTATGTTCACCCCGAGGAGGGGGATGATTCGCTGACGGTAAGTGGCGTAATAAATATTCCGAAAGGAAAAATTAACGGCGTAAAAAGTGCTACAATCAATGTGACTTATACAGATGGCAGCCTGACCGCAACTGGCGATGCAGAACTGGATGTGCCGGGTGTAAAGAGTGCGCATCTGGAAGTTAATTTTAGTGGCGAGCAGTTTCGCATTGCCGGCACTGCCGACTTGCAGCACCGCCTCATTGAAAGTGGCAGGCTGGAGGCTGAAATCATTAAAAGAGGCGAGGAATACACCGTTAATATGTCTGGCACGGCACGCCCCCGAATACCCGGCATTAGTAGCCAGTTGACAGTAAGTTATCAGAATGGTATCATTAATATTTCGGCACAAGCAGGCTACACCCGCGGAATGTTGTCGGGTACGTTATCACTTGGATTTACAAATCAGGCAGTTGGCGCAGACGGAAAACCTACCGGAACCCAAACCGAACAACTAACTTTTTATGGAAGCGGGCAGCTAACCCTGAAACTAACCCCATGGCTTCAGGCCACCGCTGGAGTTAAGTTTTTACCCAATGGCGAAATAGAAATATTAGGCCGAATAGCCCTGCCAAGTGCGGTTGATGTATTTCCACGCAAAGAAATAAGCAAAGATTTATTCCGGTTCCCGACTATCGAAATACCCATTTTTGCCATACCACTTGGGTCGCGTAGTATAGGGCTTGTGGGTACTATTGGCGGGGGGCTGCAAGGTTTTGCAGGCATTGGCCCCGGGCAGCTTCGCGACACTTTTCTGGAAGTTAAATATAACCCCGACCATGAAGACCAGACAACCGTAACAGGTAATGCCCGTTTTGTAGTACCTGCCAATGCTGGCCTGCGCATTTATGCCCGCGCTGGTATTGGGGCAAGTGTGGCTATTGCAAGGGTTTCAGGTGGGCTCGAACTAGGAGGAAGCCTTGCCATAGAGGGCGAAGCAAGTGCCGCTGTAAACGTAAACTGGACCCCGCAAACGGGCTTGCAACTCAATGCTGAGGCTAATATTTCGGTACAACCAAAATTCAAGTTTGATGTAAGTGCTTATGTAGAAGCCTCGCTCGATTTGCTGGTAACAGAACTTTCAGAAGAAAAACGATGGACACTCGCACAGTTTGAATATGGCTCGGCATTAACCGTAGGACTTAAATTTCCGATACATTATCAGGAAGGGCAACCCTTCGATGTATCGCTTAATGATGTGGAGTTTACCTATCCAGATATCAATCTGGGTGAGTTTGCCAAAGGAATTGCAAGTAAGTTTATGTAAGAATTAAAAAGATTTTCATTAAAAATATGGATGTTTCTCGTCTTTCACCCGCCGACCTCAATAATCAGGCAGCCTTGCTGGTTTTAGAAGGAAAATTCGAGGAGGCTGAGCAGTATTTTAGCCTTTCGCTCGCAGCCGAACCTGCCAACGCTTCGGCACTTAATAACTATGGTTTATTGCTTCAGCAGCTTGGACAATTAGATAAAGCCGAAGAATTATTGCAAAAATCGGTCAGCCATAACCCGAATAGTTCGAGCGCGAACCTGAATTTAGGTAATGTTCTGTTTCAGAAAAACAGACAGCAGGAAGGGCTTGATTATATTGTGAATGCCATAAAACTAGACCAAACCAATGCCATGGCTTGGGAAAGTCTGGCTAAAATCATGATGAACGACGGAGACATGGCTGCGGCAGATAAATACTGGCAAAAAGCAATTGAGCATAATCCTGAAAATATCACAAGCCGCATTCAGGCAGGCATAGTAAAGGCCGGATTGAAACAGTTTCAGGAGGCAATCGACTATTTTGAAGAAGTAATAAATATAGAGCCTGAAAATGCTTTTGTCTGGGGGCAAATCGGCTTGGTTGAGTTAATGCAGAATAATATCGGATACGCTCAGAAAGCCTTTAAAAAAGCACTTGGTCTTGAACCCGAAAATGAGTCGGCACGTTACCATCTTTCGCTCACATATTTTCTGACAAACGATTTACCCAACGCCGAAATTGAGTTGAAACGAGTTATTGCTCTCTACCCGAATCATCAGAAGGCTTACACCGACTTGGGGGTTCTGTACATGGCTACCGGTAATGAGGCAGAAGCGCAAAAGTATATAGCCCATGCCCTGAAAATTAATCCTGCCGACCAAAGAGCTTTACAAATTCAGGAAAGTTTTTCGGTGCAAATGGTGGCTAGCCATTAGCTGCAAGGTGGTAGTGTTTTCGCAGAATAGCTTAATTTTTGAAGTAGAATAATAATTTTTATTACGAATATGACAGGCATTGAGTAAAGATTTGTATTATTGCTAATGCACAAGAGCGTTTCGTATTAAAAAGACTTCTTTCTTATTGCTGCTTCATTAATATGCAACATTACTACACTACATTGTTTGATTATATCGAACAGATTCTTGCCTTGCCGGAAGCTGATAAAGAATCGATTCAACAGACTTTTAAACCGGTTTTTGCACCAAAAGATACCATCATTGAAGCCGCTGGCCAGATTCCACATTACCACAACTTCATTGTGTCGGGGTATATGCGCAATTTTCATCTGGATAAAAATGACAATGAAATTACTACCGATATTAATGATGGCCCCCGTTTTTTTACGTCTTACTATCATTTTATGAACCAGACGGAATCTAATGAAAACATTCATTGTATTACCGACTGCGAATTACTCAGAATCAGTCGGGAAGATGTTGAAAAAAGTGCAAAAACCAGTAGTACGCTCAAAGACTACACCATTCAGATTCTTCAAAAACACCTCGAAGAAGACAAAACCCGCATTAATGATATGATAAACCTGACGGCAGAAGAACGCTACGAGAAACTGTTGCGCTTAAAACCAAACCTTGCGCGCCATGTTCCGTTGCGTTATATTGCGTCATATCTGGGTATTACACAAAGGCACCTGAGCCGCCTCCGAAAGCCTTTTTCTTCGGGCCATTTAAAATGAAATAAAACCGCCTGTACCTATTAGACATTTGTCTACAAAGCTGCAAAAGAGCTTGTCTTAAGTTTGCATAAAACTTAACGCTTTGTTCGTATGCAAACCAATGTAACTACCTTTCCTGTTCAATCAGCAAGGCACGCACTTGCTGCCAAATTTCTTACCTATTCGGCTGCAGTCTGGCTTGTGGTGGCAAGTATCGGGCAATGGCTATTTGGTATTTATATCTTTCTTTTTTATGGCAAAACAGCCGTTGAAGGCAATTTTGAACGCTGGAATAAAGTATTGCCCCACGGCTATGTTGCCGGAGACTGGAAAGGAAACCTTGTAGTAGGAGCCCACGTTTTGCTAGCCATTATTATTGTTTTTGGTGGACCATTACAGCTTATTCCGGCGGTACGCCAACGCTTTCCGGTTTTTCATCGCTGGCTTGGACGTTTGTATGTTGTTATAGCTTTTCTGGTAAGTCTGGCAGGAGTAATAATGATTTGGACACGCGGCGGCGTGGGAGATATGCTACAACACGTCTCAATCAGTATTCAGGGTGTTTACATTATGGTATTTGCTTTCCTGACTTTTCAATATGCGAAAAAGCGTCAGTTTGCGCTTCATCGGGCATGGGCATTAAGGCTCTTCATGGTGGTTAATGGAGTTTGGTTTTTCAGGGTGGGGCTTATGTCATGGCTAGTAATTAACGGTGGCCCTGCGGGCTTCGACCCCGAAACTTTTACGGGGCCTTTTCTTACGGCCTTGTCGGTCTTTACTTATGTTGTTCCGCTTTCATTACTTGTACTGGAATTATATTTCTACGCACAACGAAAACAACAAAGTATCCTGAGTTTTTTCGCTTCAGGAGTTATTGTGCTGTTTACAGTTATTATGGGTATCGGAATAATCGGCGCAACTATGGGTATGTGGCTACCACGGTTGTAGAATACAGCCTTTTTATTGGGGTATTAATTTGTGAGGGGTAGGGGCCTTGCTCTTTACCCCTTCATATTTTTAATATTGATGAATTTTTGGTGTCCTGTTTTACTGATACAGTTATGCAAAATTATCATTCTGGTAATAGAATTTCTTTTTCTATCCTTTCGAATTCATTTGTGGCTTCGTTATAATAAACAGCAACAAGCCTGAAACCTGTTTTTTCGTAAAGCATAGAATCTTTATAGCCTATCAAAAGATAAAAAACGTCTCTTATCAGTAATTTCCCATTTTTTATATACTGCTTTTGTTTAATACTTTTTCCTGTTTCTGAAAAAATTATCTTATTTGGAATCCAGCGTTCATCTCTTAAACTTTCAACCGATTGATTTAAAGAGGTAGGTCTTTGCTTTTCTTCAATTAAAATTTCTATTCTCTCATTTGTTGATAGTTCAAGTCCATCAAGTGTCAAAACTATATCAAATTTTTCGGGCTTTGACCACGGCTCTTCACCAATTTGAGTAAATTCTCTATAAGTATCTTTCCCTCTTTCAGTTTGGGTGTCGTGATAAAACATCTTTATTTCTTTTATTTTTTTAGGAGAAAAGCTAAAAGAACAGGTTATAATTAGTAAATGAAAATAAATAATTACTTTTTTCATGGTTGTATATGGAAGGTTTTCTATGAAAAATGGTTTCTATCGGTTGAATGATTATTGTGGGCAAAACGCCTTTATAATCTGCAATATAATAAAATTAAAACCTGTCATAAGTGGTTATACAATACCTTTTAAAGTAGCTGGTTTTGAGTACTGGACCCAATTTTCAAAAGAACTATATTTAAAATAATAGGGTCTGCCTACTTAATAGTTATTTTTGTTGTAAAAAATAAACCATAACCCTGTTTAAGTCCGGTTCGGGCAGGCACTTGTATGAATCAGAACATAGAAAAACTTTATGCCATTGCACAGCGTGAAGAACGAATAATTATAGGTTTGATGTCGGGTACGTCAATGGATGGCCTTGATGTAGCCTTATGCAGATTTGTAGGTAGTGGAGGCGACACAAACGTGAAAGTAGAATATTTTGAGACAGTACCTTTTACAGAAGATATTAAAGACGAAATAAGAAAGGTTTTTGCCAAAAAACAGATCGATTTTCAGCAATTATGTTTGCTTAACCCGTGGATTGGTAATTTGCACGGACAAATTGTAAACGATTGCCTGAAAAAATGGGGAGTTGCAGCAACCGAAGTAGATGTAATAGCCAGCCACGGGCAGACGGTTTTTCATGCACCTAAAATTCTGCATGGGCTTGAGAAATTCCCGAATGCTACCTTACAGATTGGCGATGGAGACCACCTGTCTATGACAACGGGCATTATCACGCTTTCTGATTTCCGTCAGAAACATTGTGCCGCAGGCGGCGAAGGCGCTCCGCTGGCTGTATACGGCGACTACCTTATTTTTTCAAAAAGGGGCGAAAATCGCCTGCTGCTAAATATGGGGGGCATTGCTAATTTTACCTATCTGGCTGCTAATCTGGATGCCAACGAAGTATTTGCTACCGATACTGGCCCGGGTAATACCCTCATAGATGCCTACATGAAAAAGCATTTCGATCTCCCTTACGATGCCGATGCGCGCATGGCCCAGCAGGGTACTGTAAACGAGGTTTTACTGGCAGCTCTGAAAGAAGATATTTTCTTTAGCAAGCCTTTCCCAAAAACCACAGGGCCTGAATTGTTTAATCTGGCATATTTGGCACAGGCACAGGAGAAAACCCATACACAAAGCCTGCCCCATACCGATGTACTGGCTACTTTGTGCCGTTTTTCGGCTGAAACCATAGCCGAAGCCATTCAGAAATTGCTCGACTCCCTGCCTGACTACGAAGACAACCCGCGTTCGTTTACCATATTTGGCAGCGGAGGTGGTGTGCATAACCCCTTACTTATGGGCTGGCTCGAAGAACTACTGCCGTGGTTACGTTTCAGAAAAACCGATGATTGTAACATTCCGGGCGATGCCAAAGAAGCAGTACTATTTGCCACGCTTGCCAACGAAGCATTGGCCGGAGGCCGTACTGACTTCGGCTCAAGGAAAGGCGTACCTAGCGTATCTATGGGGAAAATTTCATTTCCTGCCTGAAATTTGCCTACATTTGTATAGGCTTACAACTTTATGCAGGTTAAAACTGTCAGGTAAGTAAAATTAAGGAATTGCGTTAATGCCCCGTTACTATTATGAATTTTAATCGGATTTTGATTAGTTGTTTTGTGTTACTTACTTTGTTTGGTTATGAGGGTATGGCACAGATTGCGCTGTCGCACCCAATGAATCGGATGGTGTTTCAGCGTAATAATTCGCATCAGGGAACCATACTTATTGCAGGTACGTATCTGTCAGAAGTAGACCGCATTGAGGCCAGAGTTGTGCCTAAACAACTCAACTGGGGTACTTCTACCAACTGGGTGGTTATTCAGACCAATCCTACCAATGGGTATTTTTCGGGAAGCCTTACTGTGCAGGAAGGCTGGTATCAGCTAGAGGTAAATGCCTATAAAAATAATAATCTGGTCGATGGCAAAATTGTTGAGCGTGTGGGTGTAGGAGAGGTTTTTGCCATTGCGGGGCAGTCGAACGCACAAGGAGGCGCAGGAGTGAGTACTTCCGCCGAAGATGACCGTGTAAATGCTATTGATTATAATAACGCGTATTCGGACTATAACAAACTGCCCATTGGTTTTTCGAAACTTACCGGAGATTCGACCGGAATAGGCCCTTTTCATTATGTGCCGTGGGCATGGGGTAGGCTTGGCGATTTGCTCGCTGCCCGCCTGAATGTGCCAATTCTGTTTTATGGAGCCGGACACGGCGGAACTTCAAGCGAAAACTGGGGTAAATCGGCCTTAGGGCAACCTTTCGATGGGCCTTTCTTTGTAAGGCAAGAATATGGCGCACCTTACCGCGCCCTTGAGAACTCGGTGGCTGTATATGCCAGCCTGACAGGGCTTAGGGCGGTATTATGGCATCAGGGCGAAAGTGACCCTGATACGTTCTTTGAAACATATTATAATAATGTCAAGAATGTAATTGAGAAGTCGAGAGAAAATGCCGAGCATAGTTCGCTGGCTTGGGTAGTGGCGCGTGCTTCTCGCAATCCGGGCGAACACCTGAATGTAATTATCGGGCAGAATACCCTTATCGATGGCTTCTATTATAACGGGTATAATGTTCCGCCTGTTCCGAATGTTTTTGCAGGCCCTGAAACAGATAATATCTATGGCGGGCAGAACCGCACCGACGGCATTCATTTTGATACATACGCCGGACAAGCCGAATTTGCTAACCTGTGGAATGCCAGCCTGACTGATAATTTCTTTAGCCAGTCTACACCTATGATGGCTGCACCATTATTGCCGCTTACACTGGCGTGTGCGCCGAATAACCCGTCAACACCAATTACGCTTTCGGTAAGTGGTTCTTATAATGAATATTACTGGTCGAATCGGGATAACACCGATGCCGAAGCCAGAGGGGGTAACTCGAGCGGTTGTTGTAATTTTACGTATTATCCACCTGCGGGGTATGAAAGACTTAACTGGACCACCCTGCCTCATACCAGTTCTATTACAGTAGCACCGGCACGGCTGGCGGCATCGGTGCGCAATAGTAGTAAAAAGACTTTCTTTAGTCCGATTGTTGATTTATCGGTATTCTTGTTACCCACTACTCCTGCCATAACGCCTTCGGCGGCACAGATTCGCCCGGGCGATAGCGTTACGCTTACAGGTAGTAACTGTAATGCCAGCTATGCGTGGTCTACGGGCAGTGTTGTCAACCCATTAGTGGTAAGTCCGGCGGTTACTACGGCTTATACCGTCGATTGTAAAACCTTGCATTGTAAGGTTACATCGGCTACACAGTCAATCAAGGTTTCTTCTTGTTTTCCTACCAGTTTATCGTTAAATGGCTCGGTTAGCGACAGCCAGTCGCCGTATCAGAGCAAACAATCGATTCAGAGTGTACAGAAAATCGAACTTAGCGGAAAAATTAATTATAGTGCTGCTGCAAAGGTCGAGCTACTGCCCGGCTTCGAATCAAAAGTAGGGTCAGTCTTTAAAGTTTCTATTGAAGATTGTAACGACTAAAACACAAAAAAGAGATATTTCAGAGAGAAAAAACAAGCAGAGGTCTACAAATACTAAGAGCCGTACACAATACGGCTCTTAGTATTTGTAAATGGGTGTTGCTTATAACTTTAGCCTGAAACAGGAGCTTAATAAACACCTTAGGCTGAATTTCGGCTGGCGTTAATGTTGCCAAACAACGAGCGGGTAACCATTTTTTCGTATACCAGTCTTAATTGCTCGTCGGTTGTTTCTTCTATTTTCTGCAAGGCATATTGCTGAATAGTCAGCAATGGCAATACGATATGCTCGCGGTATTCAATCGAAAGTTTGCTGAGTTTTTCATTTTCCATGAGGCTTTTTTGCCCTGAAATAAGCAGCATATTGTCTACGGTGAGTTGGTATTCTTTGTAGAGAATCTCCCAGAACTGCCCATACTCAGGGTCTTTTCTCATATAGTAGGTCAGCGGGAAATACGTTTTTGTAAGAGCCATCATGCTGTTTTCCATTAATGTTTTGAAATACAGCGAGTTTTCATACAACGATTTCAACTCTTCAAGTCGGCCTTCGTTTACGGCTTTTTGCAGGGCTGACCCAAATCCGAAATAACCCGGCACATTTTGTTTAAGCTGGCTCCAAGAACCTACAAACGGAATAGCGCGGAGGTCAGAAAGGCTCAGTTTCTTGCCCGAACTGCGTTTGCTTGGGCGGCTGCCAATATTGGTTAGCCCATAATATTTAAGGGTACTTTTGTTTTCTAGGTATGGTACAAATAGCGGGTGTTCTTTTAACTCGAAATATTTTTTTACACCCTCTTCGGCTAGTTCATCAATCAGGTTACGTTCGTTGCTGTTAATAACTGATTTATCGTCCTGAAAAACATCATTAATAATACCCGCCGATAACAACTGCTCAAAGTTGTACATGGCTTGTGAGCGTGACCCGTACATCGACGTAATGGTTTGCCCCTGAATAGTTATCTGGATTTCGTTATTAGCAATGGTTGGGCCTTGCGAAGCATAAAACTGGTGCGTTTTGCCACCTCCACGTGCTGGTGGGCCACCACGGCCATCGAAGAAAATAACTTCTACCTGATTTTGTTTTGACACCTCTGTGAGCTTCTCCTTAGCCTGATAAATTTCCCAGTTGGCTTTTACATATCCGCCATCTTTGGTGCCGTCAGAGAAACCGAGCATGATGGTCTGGTGATTATTGCGGCGTTCGAGATGGTTTTTATAGAATTCTAGCTGATACAGGGCTGTCATGGTAGCCTGCGAGCCATCTAGCCCTTCGATAGTCTCAAATAGCGGCATTACATCTACCTTTACATCTGTTTCTTTGTATCCGCAGAACCGGAACAGAGCCAGCACTTCAAGTACCGAGAAAATCGAGGTTGAGTTACTGATAATATACCGATGGCAGGCTTTTTCGCCATTCATCGTTTGAATCTCTTTAATGATTCTTACAGTTCTGAAAGTATCCTGCGTGAGGGGGTCTTCAAAGTCATCTTCATTAACTAAGAGTTCCTGTTCGGTCAGGAAACGAAGTTTTTCGTCGTAGCTCCAGTCAGCATATTTTTTGTCAGAGATTTTATAACGCTGGTTAATCTGCTCCATTACACTCTCATGAATGCTGCTGTCCTGACGTATGTCTAGGCTGGCAAAGTGTAGGCCAAACAGTTTTACCTGACGGATGAACTTATCGAGCAAATCAAGAAAAATACTATTATGGCGGGTAATAAGTATCTGGCGCACCTCGTCGAGTGAGGTCAGGAGTTCTTCCAGCGTCAGGTCATGTTTTAGCCCGTTCATGTTTGTATATATGCGATTGCTGATGGCCGTCAGCAAAGGCATTACGCCTTTAAAAGTCAGGCGGCGGCAAATAATCTTGAAATCGTTATAATAGCATTTCAGAATACTGGTTCTGAGTTCAATAGAAACTTTCTTTGAAATTTCGGCCGTTACAAAAGGGTTGCCGTCACGGTCACCACCGGGCCAGAAACCCAGTTCAAGCACGGGGTTAAAGCTCCGGCTTCCGTTCTGGAAGTAAGTATAAAGTTTATCATGTACTTCGCCAATTACCTGATAGTATACATGGCGCAGGTAAAAAATAATACTTTGGGCTTCCTCTAGTGGAGTTGGTTTCTGCTCGTTAATAAATGGTGTTTTACCCAACTGTTGTAACAGCGAATCAATCCCATTAATATCATTTTTCGGAATTAGCTGCTCTAAATCCTGAATAATACGCAATACGCTACTCGGATAAAACTGTGTAGGATGAGCCGTAAAGACTATCCGAACTTTAAAGTTTTTGAGTTTTTCCTGTACTTCGGCTAGCTTATCGTGTTGCAGTGCTAAATCGAGCGTGCCTTGTAGGGTTCCTTTACCATTGAGCGGGTATAACTTGTCGAAGGCCGAGTCTTCCACGCTATCAAAAAGTACCACTTGTCGTTCAATATAAGTAATAAACCTGAACAACAGGTCGATTTTTTCTTTTTCTTCCCTGATAGAAGTGTACTGATTGAAAAACGTATCAATGATTTCCTTTGGTTCTTTTTCCTGATTGAAACCAGCTTCTGACAAATCATGCAAAAAAGGCATTAACTGGCCTATCTTGGTCATTTTGTCGTACGGAAGCCTTGAAAAAAGCGTATTGAATACAAGATATTTGTTGTGAATTTCCTGTGTAAAAATCGAATCAATAGAATTTCCCAGCATTTTTTTACAAGTATTAATGGTATGACAGAACAAACTACGTAAAAATGTATGGCATTTTGATTATTTTACCGAATAAAGTTTGGGGATTCTTGAAAAAGTTAAAATCTTTCAAAAGATATAACAATTCTATGAGAATGGGTTTCTCTTCAATTAAGACTTGTAATTTTACATAATGAAACCACAAGCCGCCTAAAAAACGCTTTGGCAGTAAAGTGTCGGAACAATACCCATATCCGAACTTGTTTCAGAAAAGAAGCCGAAAACAATCTGTTCATGAAATACCCGATTTACCTCGATTACAACGCTACCACGCCTATCGATAAAGCTGTGCTGGAAGCCATGATGCCTTACCTCACCGAACACTTCGGCAATGCTGCCAGCCGTTTTCATGCGTATGGGTGGCAGGCGGCTGAGGCTGTAAGTATGGCGCGGCAACAGGTAGCAACATTGTTAGGGGCCAGCGAAAAAGAAATTATTTTTACAAGCGGTGCCACTGAGTCGGTGAATCTGGCTATTAAAGGCATTTTTGAAGCCCTTAACCATAAAGGTAAACATATTATTACTGTTGCAACCGAGCATAAAGCTGTGTTGGATACCTGCCTGCATCTGGAAAAACTGGGGGCTGAGGTAACTTACCTGAAAGTAGATACAGAAGGGAATATTGCGCTGGAAGCCCTCGAAGATAGTATCCGCCCCGATACCCTCCTGATTTCGGTGATGGCGGCTAATAACGAAATCGGTACTACGTATCCGTTGCGTGCATTGGCGCAACTGGCGCACAAGCATGGGGTGTTGTTGCATACCGATGCCACACAGGCTATTGGCAAACTGCCTGTTGATGTAGTAGCCGACGACATTGACTTACTGAGTTTATCGGCCCATAAAATTTATGGCCCTAAAGGTGTAGGAGCTTTGTATGTCAGAAAAAAACTCAACCTTGTAGCTCAGCAAGATGGCGGCAAGCACGAACGTGGCTTGCGCTCAGGTACTTTAAATGTGGCTGGTGTTGTGGGGTTAGGCAAAGCCTGCGAGCTTTGCCAGCAGATGCTCGTAGAAGAAAGTGCACGGGTGGCTGCCCTGCGCGACCAACTGGAAGCGGGTATTCTGGCGGCTTTGCCTCAGGCACAAGTGAATGGAAGCCGCATAAACCGCTTAACCAATATAACAAACATAAGTTTTGGGCAAATGGATGGCGAACAGCTACTCATGAGCCTGAATGGCATAGCTGTATCGAACGGCTCGGCGTGTAATTCGGCTACTACCGAACCTTCGTATGTATTAAAAGCCCTCGGACTGGACGACACCCAAGCATACAGTTCTGTACGTTTTAGCTTGGGCCGCTATACCACTGCCGAAGATATTACGCTGGCTATCGAGCATGTGGTTCAGGTAGTGAAACGGATGCGCTTGTAGGAAAAATTTCTCCCAAACAAAGGGCTGTTTTCAGGTAGAGGTGGCTTTTGCCCGAGGTTTCGGTTTATCGTAGTATGTTGTTTTTTTGGTAAATTGCCATTGCTTTGGTTTTCGGGTAGGTAAGCCATTATTGCCTGTTCTGGTTAAATGCACTAGCATTTAAGAGGTTTTAAGCCAATTTATAACGACAATGCACCCTTGTGAGAGTGAAACTATTTGACAAGTCTGTTTTAATTCGATAGATTTAATTTTACAACAATGTACGACTGATATGCAAGCGCAAAAAAAGATATTTATGCAAAAAGCCATTGAGCTATCAATGATAGGAAGCAAAGAAGGTGTAGGGCAGGGGCCTTTTGGGGCGGTAATAGTGAAAGATGGCAAAATAGTTGGGCAAGGGCACAATCAGGTAGTAGCTTTGAACGACCCAACCGCTCATGCAGAGGTAATGGCTATCAGAGATGCGTGTAAAAATCTGGGTACGTTTCAGTTAAACGATTGTGAGATTTATACTTCTTGCGAGCCATGCCCCATGTGCCTGAGTGCCATTTACTGGGCCAGACTCGGAAAAATCTACTACGGAAACACCCGTGACGATGCCGCCGCCATAGGCTTCGATGATGCTTTTCTGTATCAGGAAATTCCGTTGCCGCATACAGAGCGGCAAATAAGTATTGAACCTCTAAGCCGTGAAGAAGCCCACGAAGCGTTTGTTTTATGGGCAAAAAAAGAGAACAAAACAGACTATTAACCAATTATGCCCTTTTTTCGGATATACATGAAAGAGATTAAGCAAATTGTTGAAGCCTATCAGAAAATTGATTTTAGTAAGAACAGAGCAGCTTTGGCAACTGTGGTGCGGGTTGAGGGGTCGTCGTACAGGCGAACGGGCGCGAGAATGTTGGTGATGGAGTCTGGCGAATGGATTGGTGGCATAAGTGGCGGATGTCTGGAGGGCGATGCACTAAAAAAGGCACGCTTAGCCATGTTACAGAACAAGGCTACACTGGTAACATACGATACCTCTGACGATGACCCTTACCAGATAGGCGTTGGATTGGGTTGTAATGGCATCATTGATGTGCTAGTTACGCCTCTCGACCCTAAAAATGAGCATAATGCTGTGCGCCAGATTAGCCATTGCCTCAACCACCGAAGCCCCGATGTACTGGTAACTGTTACAGGGTTAAGCAGGGCTCATGATGCTATTGCGTTAGGAGAGGTTTTCAGGTTTGATACGCCTGCGCATTTTGCAGAAGTGTTTCCGCTGGATGAGATACAGGGGCAGGTTTCTGACGAAATAATAACGGTTTTACACACTTTGAAATCGGTTTCACAAACGTATATTATTAACGGTGAAACAAAAATCAGCCTTTTTATTGAGGTGATTCCCCCTCCGGTACAGCTTTACGTTTTTGGTAGTAATTATGATGTTTACCCGATGGTAAGGTTGGCTAAAGAATTGGGCTGGCGGGTGGTGGTGGTGTGTAATCCGGCTAAAATGCACCCTTCGCTTTTTACGATGGCCGATGCAGTCGTGCCTAAAGACTACATACCTGAAGTTGACCCTTATACGGCAGCTATCTCGATGTGCCATGATTATGAAACCGATTACCGTAATTTATTAACCCTGCTACGAACCGACATCCGTTATATTGGTTTGCTGGGGCCTAAAAAGCGCACTATGAAGATGTACACGCGTATGGAGGAAGAAGGAATGGCACTTGCTGAGGCCGACGAAAACCGTATTTATAGCCCCGTAGGGCTTGATATTGGTGCCAACACTCCTGAAGAAATTGCACTGGCAATATGTGCCGAAATCCGTACAAATTTCTCAGGAAGAGACGCCGGAAAATTAAAATTCAGAAAAAAACCGATTTATGACGCATAAAATTTGGATTTTTCTTAGAAGTAAAATATAATTGCTGTACTATTCAGACCAAACCTCTTATAAGCCAGCAAATGGCAAATATTTTAGTGTTTATCAAAAACTGATAAACTGCTGTTAGTGGATTATGCTTTAACTTTTGTAAACGTACCGGAATGTCCCTCAAGTTTATATCCTTGTATGGGTTAGTTGTCATGCTAACTGTGCTGTTTTTTCAGTTTATCCCCTCACCTGAAATGCTTTCATGGGAAGAAGTGCTACTGTCAAAACTGCTTAATCAAATGCCTGCCCTGCTTTGTGTAGTGTATATGATTTTTCAACGTCGGCGAATCAAAAACGCTACGTTATACTACCTGCTGTTAGGGTTCCTTCTGATAAATATCATTTCTGAAATTTATTTCTATTTGATGCCTGAAAAAAATCAGCTTATTGCTAATGTGCTGAACAACGGCTTTATGTATATAGCTTTAATATTGCTTTACTCACAGATGCAAAGCCAGCGAGTTGAACGTGTAGCCAACCGTAAAACCCTGCTTTATGCTACGGGGGCAGGTGTGGTGTTCGGGCTGGGTTTTCTGTGGTCGGCTATGCGCCTTTTGCAGGAGCATTTCCAGACCAACCAACCATTGGTAGTAGTAGTATTATTTACTATGCTTACAACAATTATGGCTGTGTGTTCAAGTTTTTTTGTTGATAAACTTCAGTCAAGAAACTGGTACAGGGTAATTGCAGGAACCATAGCCCTGACAATAACCGATATTTATGTGTATGTAAGTATCTTTATTCTGAAAGTTTTTCCGGTGTATTCTTACACCATTGGCAAAGTGTTCTTTTCTATTGGCCTGATGCTTATAGTTGACCGCCTCATGAGAAAATGCCTACATAAAGAAACCTATGCCTTACGCTACGGCAAAGTTTCCAAGCCTGTATAAACGCCTGTAAAATCAAAACCATCTGCAAAGACAATGATTTACAGATGGTTCGGTATGTTTTTAATAATGAACTACTATTGAAGTTTTTTGTACTTGATACGTTTAGGTGTTACATCTGTACCTAAACGTTTGCGGCGGTTCTCTTCATACTCAGAGAAATTACCTTCAAACCAATATACCTGCGAGTTGCCTTCAAATGCCAGAATATGTGTTGCAATTCGGTCAAGGAACCAACGGTCGTGAGAAATAACTACGGCACAACCCGCAAAATTCTCTAGCCCTTCCTCCAAAGCACGAAGCGTGTTCACGTCCAAGTCATTGGTAGGCTCATCTAACAGCAACAGGTTACCGCCTTCTTTTAGCATCATGGCCAGATGCACACGGTTTCTTTCTCCGCCCGACAGGTTAGCAATTTTTTTCTCTTGGTCGGCTCCCTGAAAATTAAAACGGCTCACATAGCCCCGTGCATTTACCTGACGGTTGCCAAGCATTACCCAGTCGTTGCCGCCCGAAATCATTTCATAAACCGATTTGCTTCCGTCTAGTTGGTTATGTTCTTGGTCTACGTAAGATAATTTCACGGTTTCGCCTACTTCAAAGCTGCCATCAAGAGGTTTTAGTTGCCCTGTAATAAGTTTGAACAAAGTGGTTTTACCTGCGCCATTGGGCCCGATAATACCCACAATACCATTTTGTGGCAGGCTGAAATTAAGGTCTTCGTACAGAAGCCTGTCGCCAAAGCCCATTTTTACGTTGTGTGCTTCAATTACTTTATTACCCAAGCGTGGCCCTGGCGGAATAAACAACTCCAGTTTTTCTTCACGTTCTTTGCTATCTTCACTCACCATGCGGTCGTAGGCGGCCAAACGGGCTTTTGATTTTGCCTGACGCGCCTTCGGTGCCATTCTTACCCATTCTAATTCACGTTGCAGGGTTTTCTGGCGTTTTGATTCTGACTTCTCTTCTTTTTCCAGTCGGTTTTGTTTTTGTTCTAGCCATGACGAATAGTTACCCTTCCACGGAATACCCTCGCCGCGGTCAAGTTCCAGAATCCAGCCAGCTACATTATCAAGGAAGTAACGGTCGTGGGTAACGGCAATTACAGTTCCTTTGTATTGGCGCAGGTGTTCTTCGAGCCATAGTACCGACTCGGCGTCTAGGTGGTTGGTAGGCTCATCAAGCAAAAGCACGTCTGGCTGTTTAAGCAACAGGCGGCAAAGTGCTACACGGCGTTTTTCACCACCCGAAAGAGTTTCAATTTTGGCATCTTCAGGTGGGCAGCGCAAGGCATCCATGGCGCGCTCGAGGCGGGTATCGAGTTCCCAAGCATCAAGCTGGTCAAGTTTTTCCTGCACTTCTCCTTGGCGGGCCAGTAGTTTATCAAAATCGGCATCAGGGTCAGCAAAAGCATTGTTAATATCGTCAAATTCTTTTAGTAAATCTACGATTTCCTGCACACCTTCTTCTACTACTTCTCTTACGGTCTTGGTGGGGTCAAGCTGTGGCTCTTGTTCAAGCAGCCCAACGGTATAACCCGGAGAAAAAACTACTTCGCCATTGATGTTTTTATCAATACCAGCAATTACGCGGAGCAGAGTAGACTTACCGGATCCGTTCAGACCTAATACCCCGATTTTTGCCCCATAAAAAAACGACAGGTAAATATTTTTGAGAATCTGGCGGTTAGGCGGAATGATTTTACTCACCCGCTCCATAGAAAAAATAATTTGCTCACTCATGGTCTAAAGGAGGTTTCTTAGAGAGTTTTTTGTATTTTAGTGTTAAATTTTAGGAAATATGAAAAATTTTTAGTTTTTTTTACCCTTAAAATAAAATTTTGTGTCAAATATCGGCATTCAAGTTTGCATTATACAAAAAAACTACGAATTTTACCTTTTCAAACCACAACCCTTGACTCACAAGCCATGTGATTTTTAATTATGGACGGCGTAACATTAGAAAACGAATATGCTTACATCAAAGACGGTAAGGTATTCTTAAAGGGCTACTTAGATATGCCCGACCGACAAATCGGCGAAGTAAAACGCACTGAAGAAGAAGCTTTCCAGTATTTCATTAACCGTTACCAGATTGCGGTAAATAAGGTTAATCAACTTGAAACAGAAATCACTGAAGCCCAGAATAAGGGCTCCTTCTTAACAAAACTCACGCAACTTCGCAAACGACTGCTGAACTTCGACGGTATCGGCGATTTTATTCCATTGCTCAAAAAATTAGATGAGCAAGAAGAATATCTCCGTAGCCTGATTGTTGGTAACCAAGCTAATAACTATACTATCAAGAAAGCCTTGATTGATGAAGCTAAGGAAGCCAAAGAAGATGTTGACTGGAATGTCGTAGCTGACAAACTGCAAGACATCAAAACCCGTTGGATTAGGACAGGCCCTGTTGACAAACCTTATCAGGAGGATGTCGAAACAGAGTTTCGCGAGGTACTCGATGATTTCTATCAACGTAGAAAAGCTTTCTACGAAGAGCAGAACAGAATCATTGCACAACGCATGGAAAAATATACGGAGTTAGTAAAAGGTGCCGAACAATTGTTCCGTATGGGCAACTGGGAATTATCTTTTGCAGAGTTAAAACGACTGCAACACGAGTGGAAAAACGTGGGCGATGTGCCACCTAAGCGTTTGAAGTTCGAGTTCCGCCGTTTCAAGAAACTGACAACTCTTTACTACGAAAAATATTGTAACGCTAAGGGTATCCAAGTTAAAGTCAGGGTTGACCCTCGCGTAGAGGCACAGCAAAAAATGATGGAAGAAGCCGAAAGACTGGCAGAAGCCAAAGATATTTTTGCATCGGCCGAAAGAGCAAAGGTAATGCTCAACGACTGGAAGAACATTAAAGTGCCTGCTAACTTGGCAGTACGTAATGTTGCCGAAAGATTCAGAGCTGCCTGCGACAAGATTTTTGAGTTGAGTTATCTGATGAAAGTAATTACGCGTAAACTACCTAATTATAATTACCTGAGCGAAAGACAGCAAACACTGACGAAATACCGCGAGATGGAAAGCATTGTAACGCGTGCGCGCGGTGAGTTGAAACAACTCATTGACAGTTACGATGGGGTAGCCCGTAATCCTGACATGGATAAAATCATGAACTCGAATATTCAGACGCAACGCCGCAAGTTGCTTATGAAAGAAGTAATTCTGGAAGAATTAAGACGCGCCGCACAAAATGTGCAATAACCAGTAGCGTTTAAGTATATTTAAAGCCCTGTTTGCCCTGCAAGCAGGGCTTTTTTTGGTTGTGTACTTTGGTGGCTACACGAATGGCACAAAAAAACAGCGTTGCGGAAAAAAACCACAACGCTGTCTGATTACCCTAAACTAAATACTAATGATATATTATTTTACTTCTACAGTTCTGTAATCAGCTGGGCGTGGAGAGTTCGTTAATAAACTTACCTCTTTCACGATTGTTTCTTTGCCATTGCTTATCTCAAAACGGTATTTACCGTCTTCCAAACCCTGCAAATCAAATTTCTTGGCAAACTGCGTAGTTTTTCTGTTCACTACTTCAACATAGATAGTTTCGTTTTTCTCGTTTTTCAAACGGATTTCGACCCAGTTACCTTGTTCTTTGGCAATCATCACGTTAATCTTCATGGTGTTGTTTACGCGATACATGCCCACATCAAATGTTTTTCCTTCGGCTAATTCAGTAGCTAATACTGATGAGAATGTGAATAAACCTGCTACAAGAGCTAATGCTGAATTTCTTACTAACTTTTTCATAATCATAATTTTTTTAAAATGTTAAATAATGAGCTTTTTCAATTAAATAGATGAGTTATACGAGCTGTGTGTTTCAGATTTTACGTTAATCGGTTGTATGGCTTGATGAGTGGTAAAAACCTTAGTAACTCAAAGTGTGGTCGCCTTTTACAACTGTTTTTGTAATGATACGTTCGCCGTTTTTAACTTCTACATAATATTTACCAGCTTTCAGGCTGCTCATGTCGAAACACAATTTATAAGCGGTTAATTTTTTGCCTAAAACTTCTTCGTGTAAAAGGTTTCCGTCTGCATCCATTAATTTTACTGTGGCTGCAACTCCTTTATCTTTGGTCAGGTTCATGCTCAATTTCATTGAGTTGGTATAACCTGCTTCGTACATACCTATGTTAAGGTTGCTACTTTTGTATTCTATTTTTTTGTCGTCTGCATTGGCGTTGAATGCTACTGAACTTGCTAATAAAGCGATTGCGATGGCTGATGTTAACTTTTTCATAATTTTATTATTTTAAAATTTTAATTAATGTTTGATGGTTTAAAATTAGCTCGGCTTTCGGGGTCTGTGTCAGATTTGTGATGAAACCTAATTACTTTGTGATAAACTTCATCTGTGCCTCTGTTACTGTTTCTGCTTTGCTGGTACGCTGTTTTTGTTTTTGTTGATTCAAAGATATATGCTTTACTTGGTACTGTGTAATACAAACTACTTGAATGGTTATTTTAAAGTGACAAACGGTAGTTATATTTGATAGCCTTGTAATTCATTTTCTTTAAAATTTTATTTTGTTTAAAACTGTTATTTTTCAAATTTAAAGAGATTGTCGGAATAAAATTTTGCAAAAGTTAAAATTTGTTAATTTATATTCTTTTTGCTCTTAGTTTTTTTCTTGTTTCCGTTTCTGCTTTGACGATTCAAAATTATGGGCTTCTTTTTTATCAGATAACTTGTAATTTATGAGCGGTCACTGCTATGTTATGAACGGTTGTAGCGGTCTATCATTTTGGCTAGCAAATAGCTTTTTACGAAATTTTATTTTTTGTTATATATACTTCGCTTTTAAAAAAAGGTTACAAACAAAATAATATTTTGTAAAATCCTCATTTTCGCCTTTCTGCTTCATCCGTACATTATATATATATGACAAACTCGTGCCAGAAAATTTTAAAATTTGTTAAAATATTTATAAGTCACTGATAGTGAGTATTTTATAAAAAATTAAGTGTGCCAAAAAAAATTTAAAACCCTTGAAATTTGTCCGTTTTCGTACGTTTTTATTCCGTTTTCGTACACTCGGGCATGAATCGTACATAAGTTTGGCACGGATAAAAAGCCCAAAAATTTTGGCATGAGGTATTTTGGAGTATATTTTTTTGAGATTTAGCCATTTTTTGCTGTTGTGTTCAATTTTTTTCTGTGGGTAAATTAAAATTGAGCCTAAGAACAAAAAAATTTCGGCCCCTGTATGAAATTTTTTAATCGTTAGTTATCGTAGAAACAGATTTTGGGTGATGGCTGCGAAAAATAGTATCGTCAAAGAGTTTGATTTTGCTTAAACCACCAATACCATTTTTAAATGAAGAGTGAAAACGTACAGAAAACTAATATCAAGAAATGATAATATAACACTGAGTAAGGCAGAAAAGAGAGAACGAAGTGTAAAAGCTAACCAAAAACTTTTGATTGATGCTTAGCTTTAGCAGCATTATCAAAAAACCTCAGAGTCTCTTTTCAAACCTTTAGCAAGCCTAAAAAGAAACCCTGAGGATAAAAGCAATCTACCAATTAGAATCTTGGTCGTCAACAATACTTTCGGCAATTTGTAAACCACCATTTAAGAGTGATATGGCCGAGCTAACTCCGGCAGTAACAATGCTGGTAGCTGGCTCTGGGTCAAATTTGGCAATATCGGCACAGATACTCGACAGATAATTACAAATGCGGGCTGTTTCGTCAATGATTGCCAGTGTACGCATATTGTTTGAGTCGGTCTCTGCTAACTCTACGAAATGATAGGCAACAGGTGCAATAGCCGTTAAATTAATGGCAATATCAACTCCGGCCCCTATTTCAGCAATAGTAGATTTGGTAACTTCTGACTTTGTTAGTTTAGGAGCAATTCCGAAAATAACACCAGATAAAACGCCGATGACTGTAATGGCCGTAGATAGATTCGATACCGCAGAATTTTGTATCGGATACGGCTTGGCAAACACACTTGAAGCTGTATAGGCAAGAGACTGCACCGTTGACGACAATGATTTTGCCTGACTTACATACGGCACCCACGGAATTTGTGCAATATCTTCTATAATAACCAGTACACCATAAACCAGTGCGGCCGAACCTGACAGGGTATGAGCAGTTTCAAAAATGATATTTTTGGCACTTTCGGGTAAAAAGAAAGCACTGGAGAATTCTTGTGAATAATCTACCGGAGTATCTTCAGCATTTCCAAAAGCTGCTACGAGTTGCTGATAGTCCTGAGCATTCATGATTTGTGTACTAAAACCATCGTCGGCCGTAAACGGTGCTTTATTGTTCATCAACTTGTAAATGATGGTTGACGGTACAGCCCCAATCAGACAGATGATGTCAAGCAACGAAAACTGAAATTCATAGCCAAATATTTCTTCTAAAATATTTGATAAAACAGGTATCCAGATAGGCTCTGAAAGATTCTGGATGATTGTTTCAAAAACGGTGACTATTAAATCAATAACTGCATCAACCAAAACGCCAACGGTATCAAGAACCAAATCGGCAATAATGGCAGTACAGGTTTTGATAATATCCATCAATGACATTGTTTTGTATTTGTCATCATCGAAAAGAAGCGTCTGGAATTGCTTGCTAGCATCCTTAATGGCATCTTCTTCATTATTTAAGGCAGTTTTTAAATCGTCAATACATTTCTTTACCAAATCTGTCAGGTCGCCTATATGCCCATCGCTTGTAGAACTGGCATTGGAGATATTATTAGTGAAATGGTCTTGCAGATAAGTATTAGGAGTGGTATAAACGTCGTTGTAGTTCGTCTGAGACTGTACATAGCTCATTGGCTGGTCGGCGTTTGTGAGGTTATCGGCAGCTGGCGGTAAACCTGCCCACTTATTGATAGAATCTTTTAATGAAAGGATTTCATCATTTACATCATCCTTAACACTCAATAGTTTGCCCACACCATAATTCATATACAGCATCAGCATATTTTTCATTACATCTTTGGTGCGAGTGATGTCGTCCCAAGAGAACAGGAATTTCAGGAACTGTACTAAATCTTTAATGATGGTCATTAAAGCAGAGAAAATAGCTTCAAGGGCATCAATTACTTTTTCTACGCAATCAATAACAAAGGTATATAACTGGCCTGCAACGTTGGCAACAAAAGACCATACTTTCTGAGCCGTATCTTCAATAATCTGCACCACATACTCGGTTGCGTTTTTCAGCCAACTGCATAAATCGCCGGCGGCTACTTCTATGGCATTGCCAATATCAGACAAAGTATCCCCAACATCGCTAATAACATTTAGCTGCATGGTGGTAACGCCGGGGCTTACCCTTAGCGTATAAACCCTTGTTGAAGGGCTAAACGCAAAACTATTGGCTGATACTGCCGCTTTAGGGCTTGGGCTTGAAGTAGCAGGGTTATAGTTATTGTAAGCATCAGATAAAGACTGTATCGAGCTTGCGGCCGCGGTCAGGTCGTCAGAACTTGTATCAGGGCTTACCAAAGGCTTAACAGGGTTTCCTTTGTCGTCGGTTACTGTGGCAGCACTCAGAGCGTCAGGCGTATTCAATGTAGCTACTTTTGTAGCTGCGTTGTCCATCGGATTAATCTGTAATACTGGCCCGCCATTGGCACTTTGTACTTGCAGGCAAGCCCCTTGCAGGCCATCAACTCTTTGTACAACTTTAATACCTCCGGTTGAGTCTGTCTGGAGCACAATTGGCGCAGTATCCAGCACATAGTAATGGTTGTTAATATATACAGGCACCCGATAGGCACTCGCTATATTAACATTGGCCCCAACTACTGGCGAGTTGGTGTCGTCCAGAACAGTTATGCGTGTCATGTAGCAATCAAACTTTGTGGCATTGACCGAAGGGTCGGTTGCCAAGAGAATATCCTGCGAGGTCCAGCAGGTAGTAACAGGGTCCTGAAAAACTTTCTTGAACGTATTAGTACCTGTATGGGCAAAAAATGTGTTTCCGCCATTTACTCGGTTAATATAGGGCGAAATTTGTTCTACTCCTGCGCCAATAGGGACCGGATACGACCACGCCGAAGGTGTTTTTACATTGGCAATACTACATTGGGTATAAAAAACCTGCTGATTTCTGTTAAGCCCCCATACCACTACTTTTGTGTCGGTTGTGTAAGCATAAAGCGTATCAATGTTTTTAAATAAAGGGTTATTCATGATGAATACTCCAGTCGACCTGTTTGCCTGATTGTTGGCAGCAAAAAAGTACAAATCACCCTCTTGTGAGCTTACGTAGAGGTCGGTATAAGTAATGGTTGAGGTACTCTTGGTAATGGCCGAAGGAGTACTCGCCATAGCCGCCGGAGTTGCACCAGAAGGCAGAAATAGTTGTGAGGTAGCTCCGGCCATACTCGGATTGAAAGGGTTATAAACCTCCTGATAAAAAACGGACCATACCCCAGCCACTTGCCCTAATGAATAAATACCATCGACAGACTCGCCAGCTTTACGACCTCCACAGGTACTGGCCGAGGTAGCATCCATATTTATGGGCAATGTATATAAGTTCCAGTAGGTAGAAGATACATGCTTCGTGCTATCAATGTAGTACCTTTCAATGCTGTTGGTGCTTTGTTGTACTGTGTCAACAACAATAAGCGGCAGGCTTGCTGTCTGAATAATTGAGATATTGGAAATATTAAGACCACTAGCCGATTGCCCGACGGCATCGAATGGCATCGGAACCCAGTTTAAAGTAATATAATTATTGATATCGCGGGTGTAAGCGGTAGCAATATATAAATAGTCGGTATTGCTAACGGTTACGACCAACACTACCGAAAACTTGTTGTTTGAACTGTTTTGTGCAGTAGCGAATGTTTTAACTACCATGCTCGACCCCGCCGGAAAGTTACTAGCTAAAGGTGCACTAAGGTTGTTTTGTTGCCAGCCAGTAGATAAAGTGGGCATTTCTTCGGTAAGATAAAATGCACGGTCAGTACCGATTGAAAACAACAACGAATGTCCGTTGGGGCTTTGTAGGGCCTCAAACTTACTATCAGGCGAAACGGTTTCGCTTTGCATATAGTTACTCATCAGTTCAGATGAGTAGGAGATATTAACTGCCATTTTTTAATGAGTTGAAAGGTGAAAATTTAACCGATTTTATTGCAATGTTACCTGAACAGTCAGGTCGAGGTAGTTTGAAAACTGCGGGTTTGAAAAATAGTATGTTCCAGCCCCTGGGAAGGTCCACCCCAAGCAATTTGTACAGATATTAGTGATTTCACCTTCAAAGCCATTCATCAGGTTATTCATGATATTAGTGAAACCATTGAGTGTATCCAGATAATCATTAATAGCCCCCCATGTAATACCTTCTGCCCATAAGCTTGGGTCATCGATATTGCCGCCATAATAGGCACCATCTTTATCGGTGTTTTGCACAAGGTCTGTATTAACCGCAGACGCAGTTATTGACAAGATACCAGCATTGTTTTGGCCAGCACCCACGCCATTCATGGTGAAGGTTGTTACGTTCTGAGTAGCCAGCGCATAGCCTTTTGTATTAGCCAGCATGGTATAAATATCGGCATAGACCGACATAACAGTAGTAACAACAATAGTATTGCCATTAAATGTAACATTTGAAGTTACGTCTAATCTTACACTGGCACTATATAAGGCACCCATTAGACCTGCTTTGTCGCTGCCTTCCTGACTAAAGCTGATGCTTAGCACCGGATTGGTCGTATGTGAAGTATATACAGGTGTGGTGCTTGGGCTCTTAAGGCTTAATACAAATCGGCCGTCCATATCTACATCTACCACAGGCACAAGGCAAATCTCCGATAATGCTGGCGATAACGCCGAGTTAAGGTAGCTGATGAAGAGGTCTCGCCTTGCCGACATAATGCCCTGTACGCTATCGCTGTTTACCCAGTCCCAGCTAAAAGGCTGAATAGTACTTGGCAAACTTCTGTTGTTAGACATCACCAGATAGTCGAGGGTGCTCAAGCCTTGTACACCGCCAGAATAAGGCGATACCACAAAGTTAAGGGCAGTAGGCACAATAGAAGAAGGCGGGTAGTCTTGTGGCTGAGCAGGTCTGATAGCAGTATTGAAAACTACCCCGCCGTTATTTTTAAGAATTTCCCAGTAATTACTAATATACTCATTTAGTGAGGCATAAATAGGGTCTACTGAAGGAAAATTGAAAACCTCTGCCGTTGCTCCTTGTATTAATCTTGGAGAGTTTAAATCCAGAAACAGTTGCTGCATACTAAACATAAGATTCGGGTTTATTGATGCGCTTCTTAAGTTTTCTTGTACCTGAGGCGGTAAATTATCAAACGCCACACTATCAGCTGCCGATAAATTCATGTTTACTTCCCACTCAAATGTCCACGGGTCCAGATCCGGCACGCCGTCCGAGTTACTATCTTCACCATAAGTATTTTGATAAGTCTGTGAAACCGTAGCCAGATTCCACCCATAAGCTAATTCCATTATCTGGAAAGACTGGTAATACGTGTAATAGGTAACAACCTGTGGATTGTTGGCATTAGAACTCTTTGATGAGCTAGGCCCCAGCAAAATCATGTCAGGGAGTTGTGAAGGGGCAACCTCAGGAGGTACACCTATGGCAGCCTGAAAAGCATAAGCAAATCCGGCGTTTGCCAAATTCATGATGGCACTGGCATAAGTAGGGTTATTCTGATTCGATGCTCCGTCAGGAATAGAAAAAACATCTACACCGTTTGTCATTGCTGTTACTTCGTCAGGTGTCATCAGGGTTGTACCTGAGGTATGGCTGGGGTCGTTAAATTTATAGTAGGCCGTAATTGGAGGAATCCCTCTACCGCCCAATGACATCAAAAGGGCTTTCAGGTTAGCATTTAAAGCATCTTGCGATAGTGCCGAAACCAAATCGTAGTTTGCGGCTGTTAAGTTTGAATTTAATGCACTCATTAGTTAAAAAGTTTAAAGATTAATAAAAATTAAGGTAATGGTACTTGTATGCAGGGAGTAAAAACTACTTGTTTCTGAGGGTAAACGGGTGCTGTGGCTGCTTTATAAAATATTTATTTTGCAGCAAATCGGGCGTTTTAGGTATATGTATAGCAAGCAGGAATTACCCCTGCAAACCGATTTTATACGGGTTACATCCGAAGTAAAAAATAGCATAAGGAATGGGGGTTCTTCTGGCTAAGGCCAGAAGAGCGCACATTAACCAATTATTGGCTGGCCTGTTCTGCTAGGAAAGGTAGTGCCAACAATAGTTCAGGGAGTACCAACTTCAGGTAATTGCCTGATGTCGGGTATTTACACCATTAGAAACTGACAGGCGAATCGGATAATAAAAAGATTCTGCTGAAAAATTAAGAATTCTTAATTTCTTTTTGGGTCATAAATGGCTGTAAAACTGGATAGCTGTAAATTAAAAGTAGCTGCTTAACCGTGTATTAATAGCGTTTTGTGAGGTTTTTGCAGGTTCTTGGGCAGAGTAGGGTATATTTTCGGTCGAGATTAGTATAGTCTCATGCTGAATTGGATATACGCCCGTAAAAGCGGCGGTACGGTTGTATGAGCTAGTGTGGCTCGTACAAAATAAATTAGCAAAAGTAGCTTTCTTTTTTTTCAGACGGAGTGGTGTTACACAAGGTTCCCCTTTCCGGTTTTTCGGTAATTGTAAATACTCACTTTTGGGTTCCGTCATCAATAGCAGCAAGTTAAGTTGTTTGGGGAGTGTTCCCATGGGCTTAAGAGTTTTAAATTAAAAAATGATTTCGATGGTTATAAGGTCTTAAAGGGTTTGGAGAATGTATTTGAAAATGATGTGCCAAAACTATCAGAAAAAACACTTCCCCTGTTAACTCAAAAATGACTTTCTTTTGCTTGTTTTTTACATTGAGCAAAAAAAAACAGTTTTTTGATGGATTTATGACAATAAAAAGCAGAAACAAAAGCACTTCTACGAAGATTTTGTGAATTTGCCTGTATCAAAAAAGTAGAAATAATTACCACATTAGTACGGCGAAATGTTTTCTGATTAATATGACTTCGGAAAAATCAGAATTAACTCAAAAGTAGCTGTAAAATTTCAGAGGTATTCTTCTCAGGAATCTGGAATAATGAATGGGTGTGGAACATATATTTCAGGTATTACTAAAGATTCCGAATATCTGCTAAAGATCGATTTTTGTTATGGATTGGCACTACTTCTAGCAAGTATTGCCATTGGAATGGTTGCCACAGGATAATTCATAACAGAAGGTTTAAGCCTGCCAGAGCGGCTGTTATTTAATTGTAGAAAACTATCAGAAGTAAATAAAATATAAAGCAAGAAGCCGTAATAATCAAGAGATTACTACGGCCTCTGTTTTATAGGCTTTCCGCCCTGAAATTGATTGCATTACAACCTGTTTCAAGACAAAAAGCCTTCGCTCACAAAGCCTGACGGAACTTGATTTTTGTTTGGGCTATTAAATAACGGAATAGCCTGAGACGAAAATCTACATGCCAACGAGGTACTTGCGGATGCTCAAGGTGTTCGCTGAGCATAATAAAAGTAACCAGTATCATGGCAAGGTTATGCCCCACCGGTAAAAGCATAGGTAGGAGCATTAATGCCCAACCTGCACCTACACACCAAACACCGTGCATGATACCGAACAGGATAGCATCCCGACAGGCGGGCCATCCAAATGCGGCTAAAGTCCAGTGGTCATGCCCACGGTTAAGGCATTGCTGTTTTACAGGAGAAAATTGCCAGATGATAGCTATAACGCCTAACACAATTGCCGGAATATATGAACCGGGCATATAGAGGTGTATACCAAGTATAATAGCAACCATAAAGGCTCCTACCAGCATCCAAACCCCGATGTAACCAGAAACAAAAAGAATTGTCGACAAAAAACGCTGCCGTTTAAAACTACTTGCATAAATCTGCTGAATCGGGATAATCAGTTTTGGAAGCATCATGGCTACTACCATTAGCCCCCAGCCCGTCATAAGAGACGAGAATGGGTTCATTTGGAGTAACATACGCAACGATGCTGCCGATGGCCCTGAGTCTGAAATATGGCAGTGTTGCACGGTCATGATATGACCGGGGTTAAACAATAACAAAATCCAGACAAGGATGCTGATGCCAAAAATGACAAGGCTGATTAACGTACGTTTTTTCTCTGGTAAATTCATAATTTAGCCTTGTTCTTCTCTGTAAATACTTACTCTGTCTATTGTTAGCTCATTGCCATCAGCAATAACATTTACTGGCTGAATATGCACTTCAAGCGAGTTAATGTCGAGAGCATTGCTAAGTTCGAGCTTGTCAACAATCGAACTGATATCGAATCTAATGGTAAGGCCAGACCCCCCGTGCGGACCATCTTTCTGAGAGGCATTTTTAAGACCAAAAAGAGAAAGATGCCCTGCGTATTGATTATTAACAGTAACTGAGCAAACAACCGAGTCTTCCTTTCCTTTAATACCTTCAAGTTGAAGATATACCTGATCCGGTAATTTATTTTCGCTAAGTCTTTGGGCCATAGTAGTAGTCTTGAGGCTTTTAGCCACGTTATTCCACCCGCTGGAATCAAGCTGAACATTCGTTTGGGCACCCTTAGCGTCTACCTTAAGAGGGGCACTGTTAGCACCTACCAGTTCCGAATCATTATTTTCGTCCATTTTAGCATTAAGTAGTTTAGAATCATCAACTGATAAACCAAAGTTACGTAATCTTAAGGCATTTTGGCTAACTAAGGTAGGTGTTATTCCTAGCGTGAGGTTATCGTAGGTATAATTAAGTTGGCTTATATCGTTAACCATAGCAGGTGTAAACAACCAAGGAGTACCAGCAGGTGTTGGCATATAAAACTGGCGGTTTCCAGAAGCGTTAGGGCCATTAAGCCAGTTAGGGTCAGTCGGGTTGCTGTTTCCTGCGGCATTCCATGAGGCCCACATGCGGTCAATGTTGCAATGGTGCAGGTAAAAAATAGGGTCAAGTCCTGCTGTATCGGGGTCGCCCATTAGCCCCCCTTGGCCAGTAGTTGGGTCTTGGCCGCCTACTGCTACGTGAACAGGGTTATGCGGATTTCCCTCAAGTGAGCCGGTACCACTAGCAAAATGAGCAAAACCAGTTGTATTACCGCCATAGAAAGCAGGTTGGCGACCTGTGTAAACGGTGTTGCTCTGACAGTTCTGATTAATACCCCACGAAAACGGAACAAAAATATTTCCATCGTTATTCGGGCCATATCTGGCATTAACGAAAAGAGGGTTCGCACTGCCATCAGGTAGGGTTTTCTGAGCAAATGCAGGAGGCATTTGGTATTGGTTTCCTGGTCCGAAATAGTTCCAGTAAGGTAACGCCCAATCTGAAGGGCCGCCGAGTTGTGCAACTATTCCTCGAAGGATGTTCTCAATTGCATACAGGTAGCCACGATGCCACGGAGGGAAAAACCAGCCACCATGCTGGCATTGGTCCCAGTATTGGCTTATTAAGCTACTAGATGGTAACGGTGTTGTAGGTACGTTAGGCGGCGGCGGGATTGTTCCCCAGCCTGGGTTGTCAGAGATACTCTGCCCGTGAATGGCAGCATAAAACCACCAGCTTGTAGGGTCATTTAAAGGACGAGTTTGCATTACGCCCACAGCTTTGGCGTACCATAACAGGTCAGGATTACTAAATGTCCCGTTGTTGTTCCAGGCATTTTTTCTTGTAAGTACAGGCATAGATTTATAGATTTAGTTGTTATTAATGCTATTAATGGTTTTGAACGGGCATACATTGCCAACCTCATACGCAAGCCTGAGTAAGGCATTGAATATGCTGTATTTGTTTTGGAGCAGTCTGAATGTTATTTCTGAGAGTTTGGGTGCTTATAAAGAACGAAAGCCTAAGCAACGATTAATGAGCGTAAATGTATATAATAAAAAATTTATAAATCGGGATTTTTTGTTATTTTTATTGTGCGGTATCATTTCATGCAAAGTTCGGAGATTAAAAATAATTTTAACAGGTATAAATACCTGTTTTAGAATTTAAAGCATAATTATTTATTTAGCCTGACAGAAACTATCCAATATCAACAGCTACTGTAACTAACAGGTAATTGAATAAATTAAAGGAAAAGCCAGACAGCCCGATTTGTAAAACCTATATGCTTATTTAGCTAATAGTGACAACTACAATTAAGGCTGGCTTATGTATTATAAAAATAATAAATAACGTGTTGGTCAGGCATCTAAGGCCGAGTGTGTTCTAACAATATATATAATGCTCAACTATACGTTTTAGAAAAATAGATATAGCCGCAATTTGAATGAAAAATAAATTTTACCTTTGGTAAAGAATCATCTAATAGATATATATAAATATATGCTTGCAAAATGTTTTGGTGCTGCTGTGTATGGCGTAAATGCTACGCTGATAACCGTTGAAGTGAGTGTAGTACAAGGAATTGGGATGTCGATTGTAGGTTTACCCGATGGTGCTGTGAAAGAGAGTCAACAAAGAATAGATGCTGCCCTGAAAAATTGTAATTACCAGATTTCCCGTCAGAAAACGGTCATTAATCTGGCTCCAGCCGATATCCGTAAAGAAGGTTCATCTTATGATTTACCTATGGCATTAGGTCTGCTGGCTGTTTCGGAGCAGATAAAACCCGTTAAAAATCTGGAAGAATACGTTATTTTAGGAGAGCTATCGCTAGACGGAACACTACGCCCGATTAAAGGAGTTTTACCTATTGCCATAGAAGCCCGTCGGCAGAAACTCAAAGGATTTATACTGCCAGCCGAGAATGCCATGGAGGCATCTATCGTGAATAATCTGGATGTTATTGGCGTATCAACCTTAACAGAAGCCATAGATTTTCTGACGGGTGTAAAAGATATTGAACCACTCGTAACAGATACCAGAGATTTATTTTTTAACAGTATAAACGAATATGAGGCGGATTTCTCTCATGTGCAAGGCCAAGAGAACATTAAAAGAGCAATGGAAATTGCTGCCGCCGGTGGCCATAATGTAATCATGATTGGCCCACCGGGTGCAGGTAAAACCATGTTGGCTAAACGTTTACCGTCAATTCTGCCTCCTTTAACTTTGCATGAAGCACTTGAAACAACCAAGATTCATTCAGTAGCGGGCAAGTTAGGTTTAAAAGCCTCCCTGATTTCACGCCGACCGTTTCGTTCGCCGCATCATACTATTTCAGATGCTGCGCTAGTAGGTGGAGGAGGTTTTCCTCAGCCCGGAGAAATATCGTTGGCCCATAATGGAGTACTATTCCTAGACGAACTCCCGGAGTTCAAACGTACAGTTCTTGAAGTGATGCGCCAGCCTTTGGAAGAAAGAAAAGTGGTGATTTCCCGCACCAGACAGGCGGTTGAGTTTCCGGCTAATTTTATGTTAGTAGCCAGCATGAATCCTTGCCCATGCGGCTATTACAACCACCCTGAAAAAGAATGTACTTGTCCACCCGGCACTGTGGGCAAATACCTGAATAAAATATCTGGGCCTTTATTAGATAGAATCGATTTACACGTAGAAGTTACCCCCGTCAGCTTCGACCAGATTGCCTCTACCAGAAAAAGCGAATCATCAGCTACCATCAGAGAGAGGGTAGTTAAAGCCCGTGAGTTACAAACCAAACGCTTTGAGGATTTTCAGGATATTCATTGCAATGCCATGATGCCCCCTGAAATGGTAAAAGAAATCTGTGATATTGGTGAAGGCGGCAAGGCCTTATTGAAAAAAGCGATGGAACGCTTGGGGCTATCTGCCAGAGCTTATGACAGAATACTGAAGGTATCGCGCACGATAGCTGATTTGGCAGAATCGGAGGAAATACGTATTGAGCATCTGGCAGAAGCAATTCAATTCAGGAGTCTGGACAGAGAGAATTGGGCCGGGTGATGTGCTATACTTATTTTTCTTCTAATGACGCATAGACTTACGGATACTTCACGAGAGTTTGAAGTGAGATGGTGCAGTAAATAGTTACACATTTTTGCATAAAAAAGCAAAATGGTAACAGAACAAAAAAACGTCAGCAATATGCGACATATGGAATTGGAGAGAATGTTCTCTACAATTAGAAATCAAAAATGAAAGTTAAAAACAAAATAAGTGAAGAGCAAAGCAACTTTAGCTTGGGGTTAATCTCTGAAAACGAGAGGTTAAAAAAGTTTTAAAAGCGGGTGCTGGCGCAGTTACAGGAGTTCCATTTGGGAGAACAAAGGCACCAGATAATGCAAATATAAAAGCTTTTTCTTTGAAGATAGAAAATTACAAGGCCATCCAAATTATGAATATACGGACTTAGTTATTACATTGATAATGGTTCATGAAGGTATACATCAAAAGCTTGCCTTAGGAGCCAAAGATGAAGATAGCAATCATAATTTATATAATACTGAAATAAAAACCTTAGAAGCTGTTATTAGTAAGTATAGTACTGATAATAATTTAAACTTCTCTCCAGAAGCAATTACAGCTTTAGCGTTTTCAGGGCAACAACTTTCGAAAAGATTTTAAAATTATATTGACGAGAAAGCTAAAGCAAATGGTAGAGTATATGAGCAAGAAAAGCCCAAATACGACTCTCTAATCTCCTCATTACTCTATAAAAAAAGTCAAGATACGAATAATAAAGAAACTAAGGATGAAGAGCATTAAACTCATAGTTATTTATTTAACAGTCAGCATATATTCACATGGTCAGCAAATAAAACTTAATTATATTTTAAATGAGAATATTGGCTTAAAAACTGATAGTTTATTCTTAGGAATGGATCAAGAGTTTAGCTCTATTAGATATTATTATAGCTCAAATACCTTTTCAGAAACAAGAATATTTTCTGGAGATACTCGTAAGGCAATTTTATTTAAAATAGAAAACCATACTTGGTATTATAAATCATCACTTAGATGGAAGTTATTTTATGACTACGATAGAAAAGCTGGGGGGAGTATTAATTTGTCAAAAGTAAAATATAAAATTATTTTTAAAAATGAGGTATCGGTAAATGGCACAATCTTGCAAAAGATTGTGCTGGAGCCACTAAAAATAAGGCAATCTCATCAAATATTTTATTACTTTAATGCAAAGGAAGGTGTAACAATTATTAAAACAGCGAATGCGGTATTGCTACGTGATGATATTTTTAATACCCAATTAAATCAAAAAAAAATAGATGCTTTATAAAGGGTGGTTTAATTTTTTTCATTTCTCAACATCTCCTATATGGACGTTAATGGAAGTTGTAGAGCAACAAAAGCATATCTTGCTTTAAGATGAATTTATACAAAACGACTATTCTCTTTAATTTCGACAAATGAAGGAATGCATTCTTCTAATTTTAATACTCTTGAAGAACGGAACCATTTTTTTGAAATAGGTAGGTTTACAAGAAAATGAAAGCGTTTACTAATAAAAGAATTCTTTATAGTGGGGTCATACAAAAGAAAAATTATTGTTTTTGTTATTATCTCAATAACATTTAATGCAAAGGCATTTTCTCAAGGTAATTGAGATATTGAATACTTCCCTATTGACGCCCTAAATCTTTCATTTATTGGAAAGGAGATTAGAGTTGATTTTAAGCCCTATAATAATGATACTATTTCTGGTAATGTAGGGAGATAGATTAATAAGAAATAAAACTCTTTTTTATTTCTTATCCTATCTGCAATTATTAAGCAAAAGCGATAAACCCCTGAAACACAAAAATATAGCTCTTATATGATAAGAAGTATATAGGCCATAATTCATCCTTAGCGATGCAATATATACTCACGCTTACTGAGTGTTTTTACTTAATTCATGCTTTGGGCCTCTTTTTTAATCTGCTAAGTGATATTTTACCGGACTGATAGATAATTATTCTAAAAACATCTTTTATTTTGTAACACTGAAGTGGATACAACTTAATGTAAGGCTTACATGAACTCCCAAGGATTACACGCGAATACTCAGACCGATTCTCAACTCTGGCAACAGATGAAAAACGGCAGCGAACTAGCTTTGGGTAAACTCATAAAAAAATACTTTAATCTTCTGCAAAACTATGGTTACAAGTTCATTAAGAAAGAAGATTTCGTGAAAGACTGTGTGCAGGAAGTTTTTGTCGAAATCTGGAGCCGTCGGAATACAGTTGCGCAACCCGAAAGTGTAAGAGCTTACTTGTTGAGTTGTGTCCGAAAAAAAATTCTTCGTGAAAGTGTTCGGCAGAAAGTAAATCATGAAGAAGAGGTAATTGATATCGAAAACGACCTGAACTTTGTAGAATTCTCGCCTGAGTTACAAATAATCGAACAGGAAAATATTCAGGAAAATACTCAGAAAATTGCTAATCTGCTCAATCTTCTGCCCAAAAGACAGCGCGAAGTAGTATACCTGAGGTACTATCAGAATCTGGAACGTGACGAAATAGCCCAGATAATGGGTATTAACTCCCAGTCTGTATCTAACCTTTTGCAGGTGGCATTCAAGACCATCCGTGAAAACTGGTCGGGCTTTATGATATACTATGTATTACTGTTGAATACCATGTTGTAAAAAAAATATGACCAGCAAACAGTATTTTGAACCAAAGATTGGCATCCTATAAACATTACTCACTTATCAGATGAACTTAGATTATCATAATTATAATTTTGAAGACTTTAGTCGGGATGAATCGTTTCGGCAATGGGTCTTTAATCCAGACAACAAAAACGAAACATTTTGGAAAAATTGGATGGCTCAACATCCCGAATCTGTTGAGCACATCAATCTTGCCAAAGCATTTTTATTAACGCTGCATGAAAAAGACATTGATTTAGACGATGCACAACTAGCCAGTATTACCGAAAAAATAGTTGAAGAAACCATAATTGTTAAGCCTCCTTTCTGGAAAACTCAGGTATTCAGAATTGCCGCTTCAATAGCTATCCTTTTAGGAATTGGCTTTCTGGGAATGAAATACTATACCGAAAAGCAGAAAATGGCATTTTTGTCGAAAATCAATCCGAATCTGCTAGTAAACTATATTGAAACCGAAAATCAGGAAGAAACCAGTAAAAAAATAACACTTGCCGACGGCAGCGTTATAACGTTGTATCCGAAAAGCAAAGTGCGCTATCCCAAACAATTTTCCCCCCAAGCGCGTGAAGTGTATCTGGTAGGGCAGGCATTCTTTGATATTACCAAGAATCCTAAACAGCCTTTCTGGGTTTATACCAATTACATTTCTACGCAGGTGTTAGGCACTAGCTTTATGGTGAAAGCCTTTGAAAATGAAAAAAACGTAAAAGTTGAAGTTCGCTCTGGAAAAGTATCGGTTTACAGCCGCGAAGATTTGGAAAAAGCCAAGCGGCAGAAAAAGAACGAGCTAGGAGGTATTATCCTGACCCCGAATCAGGCCATCGAATACTCGATAGCCGATGCCCGATTATTAAAATCAATCAGCAAACAACCTGAAATACTCGTCGGAGAATCACACACCAATTTTGTATTTGATGAAGCACCCATTGCTACCGTTTTTGCACAGCTTGAAAAAGCCTATGGTATTCATATTATCTACGACGAAAAAACCATGGAGAACTGCTACCTGACAGCCTCTTTTTCGGACGAATCACTTTATGAGAAATTAAATTTGATTTGTAAAATTACGCATGCTAATTACGAAATCGTTGATGCTCAGATAGTTATATACAGCAATGGCTGTTGAAATTAATTTTTTGTATTATTTCAAAAAAAAATTCGATAAAAACAAGTATCTGCAACACCACTGTGCCATCCATAAGTAAAACCACAATTTTATATGGATGCAACCTTTTACCCTATTTTAAACAAAAACATTGACTGCCTGTTGCCGTACCTTTCATCACCGGGAATCCTGAGTGGGTGATACGCCTTTGTTTTTTCTAATGGAAAAATAAAATATTCCTACTTATTCTTTGATAAAAAATATATTAACCCTAAATTTTATCTGATTCTGATGAAAGAGTATTTCTCCCCCCTATTAATAAAGAAACTTATGAGGGTTTCACTTGTACAACTATTATTAAGTATAATCGGACTTGGCATTTCTTATGCCCATTCAGCAGCAGGCCAGGAAGTTCTTGAGCAAAGAATAAGTATCAGGGCAGCAAACGAGAACCTGAAATCAACGCTCAATGTAATCGAACATAACATAAGTGTAAGATTTGTTTATAATCCCAGAGAGATAAACATCAGCCAACGGGTATCCTTTGAAGCCAAAAATGAAACCCTGAAAAACGTACTGGAAAGAATTTTCAGACCCTTGCAAATTTCGTATGAGGTGAACGGTAAGCAAATTTTGCTTTTTAAAGAAAACGCCAGCGTTATAAAGGAAGCCCAACTGGTATTACCTATGGCACCCATTGAAGAAGCCAAACCACTAAAAGCAATTACAGGTAAGGTAACCGACGAAAAGGGCGAAGGTATTCCGGGGGTAAGTATCCTTATTAAAGGAACCAACAAAGGAGCTACCACCGATATTGAGGGAATGTACCGCCTTGAGGTGGCAAACGAGTCGGCTATTCTGGTTTTTAGTTACGTGGGGTATCTTACACAGGAAATTCCGGCAGGGAATAAATCTATAATTGATGTAAAGTTAATGCCAGACGATAAAACCCTCGACGAAGTAGTAGTAGTAGGGTACGGCGAGCAAAAGAAAAGCGACCTTACTGGTGCGGTGGCTTCGATGCAGTCGAGAGACATTGTAAGAGCAAACCCTGTACTGGCATCGAAAGCACTACAAGGGCAAGTTGCAGGTGCAACCGTTACAAAAGCAGATAACAGACCCGGTAGTTCTTATAACATTACAATCAGAGGTGAAAACACCATCAATAACTCAACGGCCCCTCTGGTTGTAATTGACGGCCTTATGGGTGGAGACATAAACAACCTGAACCCGAACGATATTCAGTCGATGGATGTCTTGAAAGATGCTTCCTCAACGGCTATTTACGGAGCCAGAGGCGCAAATGGGGTAATTATTATCACTACCAAAAAAGGGTTGTCGGGTAAGCCAAGAGTTAGTTATGACAGCTACGTAGGTATAAAAACACCTGCTCACCTGCCAAAACTCATGAATAGCCAGCAATTCTATAAAGCAACTTATACCGATAGAATTCTGGAGGGTGCCGCAGAAGCCAAGTTTACCTCTATTGAGTTAGACAACATTAATAACGGACGCAGTACCGACTGGGTTGACCTCGTAACAGACCCGGGTGTACAAACAAACCAGACTTTGAGCATATCGGGTGGTACCGAAAAAACAACGTATCGTTTTTCGGGTGGGTTTCTTAATGAAGACGGAAACGTACTTAGCACCAATTTTAAAAGATATAACCTCAATGCTGGCCTTGACAGCAAACTAGGCGACCACTTTAAAGTAGGTTTTACGTCTTATGCTACCTATTCGATTCAGAACTTGGGTTCGCAGGAATCATTAAGAGGGGCCTACCGTGCCAGACCTACCGGCGTACCTTATTACAGCGACTTAACTAACCCTTCTGAAAATCAGGACATTAATGTGAACGGACTGGCTTTCTGGATGGGAATTAACGATAAACAAGTGCCGAATCCGTTGAGCGACGTTGATCCTAACCAATCGAAACTTCAGACAACGGTTTCTAACATTATGGCTAATGCGTACGTAGAGTACTCTCCAATTAAAGGGCTGAGCATCCGCTCTTCGTTGTCATCTACATATAGCACAACCAAAGTGGGCGATTTCAGAGGAACATGGTCTAAATCTCAGACTGGAAGCAAACCCAGAACACAAATAGATAACCGTATTCTGGGCAGTTATACCCTCGATAACATCATTACTTATAACCTTGAGCTAGGTCGCCACAAAATTAACCTGACGGGGCTGCAAAGTGCATTCTATCAGCGTAACGAAACCTCATCAATTGCAGTAAAAGACTTACCTTATGATTCAGACTGGTACGCCATCAATACCGGAACCGTTACGGCATATAACAGTTCTTTAATTGAGCGTTCGTTGTCGTCATATATGGGTCGTATCAATTATACGTTCAGAGATAAATACCTTTTAACGCTTACAGGCCGTTCCGACGGAGCTTCTCAGTTAGCACCGGGTAATAAGTGGGCGTTTTTCCCTTCGGTTGCTTTAGCATGGAGATTAATCGATGAATCGTTTATTCAAAACATAAAAGTACTTTCAAACCTGAAACTAAGAGTAAGTTATGGTGAAGTAGGTAACTCAACGGTTAACCCATATAGCACACAGGCAGGTCTTTTAAATACAGGCTACGACTTTGACGGAACCGCTGCTTATGGTTTTGCCCCTGCAAACCTCGGCAACAAAGACCTACGCTGGGAAAGAAGTAAAGAACTTAATCTGGGTTTGGATTTCGGGTTTTTCAGAAACCGTATTTCAGGAACGTTAGAGTTATATGACAGAAAAACACAAGATTTGATTCTGAATCAGAAAATACCAACTACCTCTGGTTTCTCGCAGGTAACCTCAAACGTAGGTAAAATCCAGAATAAAGGAATCGAAATCTTGTTAAATACGGTCAATATAGCCACACAGGATTTCACTTGGAACACTACACTTACCTTTACCAAAAATAATAACAAGTTGCTTGAACTGTATGGCAACGGGCAAATGGCCGACAAAGGAAATAACTTGTTTGTAGGGTACCCTATCAGAGCCAACTACGATTACAAATTTGCAGGTATCTGGCAGTTAGCCGATAAAGATTTAGCAGCAAAATACAATCAGGTGCCAGGCTCGGTAAGGGTAGTAGACCAAAACAACGATGGTATTATTTCGTCGGCAGAAGGTAAAGACGACAGAGTCTATCTGGGTTCTGAACTACCTAACTTCCTGATGGGTATGACCAACCGTTTCAGATACAAAAACTTCGACTTCTCGTTCTTTGCTTACTACCGTAACGGAACCTTATATAACAACAAAACCCTTTCAGGAACTTTTGGTGAAATAAACGCGCAACGTTACAATAAATTGGCAAATCTGGATTACTGGACAAGCGAGAACCCATCAAATACTTACTTTGGTGTAGCAGCGGCTAACCCTTACCGTAGTGCTATTAACTATCAGGATGCCAGCTTCCTCAGAATCTCGGATATTACTTTGGGGTATAATATTCCTAAAGGCTTGATGGATAAATGGAAACTTTATAACGCACGAGTATACACGCAGGTAATTAATCCAATTATTGTTTCAAAATTTATTGGATTTGACCCTGAATTCAATTCAGCGATTTATCAGGATGATGTTCCGTCTGTTACTGTCAGCTTGGGAGTTAACCTTAGTTTCTAATTCTATTTAATCGAAAGACAATGAAATCTATATATTCAAAAACTAAATTTTTACTTGTCGCTGGTTTATTACTTGTTTCGATGAGTTGTAAAGATAAATTCTTGGAAGAAAATCCTAAAACTACCCTAACTACCGATGTTTATTACAAAACTGAGGCTGGTTTTGAGGATTTGGTAAGAGCCTGTTACCCATTACTAAGAAATATTCACCAGAACAGAATGTTGGTCTTAAATGGTACAGACATTTTCTCTTCTCTAGGAACATGGAACCCCACGGCAACGGGTAAAGAAACCCCGCCAAGCCTGTTCGATGTGTACGATACCCGTTTTAATGCAACCGTACCCGAAATACAAAGCCTTTGGCAACTATTGTATACCGAAATTGCCCGTACCAATACCGTTATCAGCCGTGCCGACGGAATCACTACTATGGCGGCAGCCCTGAAAGATGCCAGAGTATCAGAAGCTAAATTTTTAAGAGCCCTATGTTTGTTTTATGCTGTTCAGCAATGGGGTGATATTCCAATGCCTTTGTCCGAAATAACCACACCTAAGAAAGATTTCCCTCGAGTACCAGCAGCCGAAGTTTACAAACAGATTATCAGCGATTTACTTGAGTGCGAAACAAAATTACCAGCAACAGCCTCAAACTACGGGCGTATCAATAAAGGTACAGCGCAATTTCTGTTAGCACGTGTATACCTTACCAGAGGCTGGAACTTCAATAACTCGTTGGGAGGCTCAAACGCTGACTTTGATTTAGCCCTTCAGTATGCCGACAAAATCATAGATGCCTACCCACTGGCAGCTAATTACAAAGACTTGTTCCCGAAAAGGTCTGATAACCCCCTGACACAATATACAGGCGCACAAAACGATAAAAACGCAGAGATTGTATTTGCTGTTCAATACAACTCAGATGTATTAACCAACAAAACCGACGCCGCCTTTACACAGGATGCCGCCGGAGGTAACGACCTGCACTCGCGCTTTGGCCCAAGTGGTGAGGGTTTCATCGGTAGTAAAGGCCGTACGTCTGACTACAACCGTAGTTTAGGCATTCACCAGATAAACACAGCCACATACCGTTTATTTGACCCTGATATCGACACGCGTTATGCACATAATTTTGTAAGCGTAGGCTATGCGCTTTCGGCTGTAAAAGATTATAAGCCGCTACCATTAAGTAACCCTAATTTAAAAGTAAGTTTCGCAGTGGGCGACACCGTTCTTGTTTGTCGCCCCTGGAACAAACCCACTACTACGCTAGCCGAAAGAGGCATTGATTTAGGAGGAACTAAAAATTATGCCGTCGTAAATACGTATGAATACGGTGGAGGGTATCCGATAGATAACTCAGGTTTTAATATTCAGGCACCATTAATGTGGAAATTCTGGCAACCGGGTATTCCTTATGGCGATGCCTACGGAACTTTCAACGAATGTGTTTTCAGAGCCGCCGAAGCCTATCTTATAGCTGCCGAAGCAATCGTAAAAGGAGCAAAAGGTGGCAAACTGGGCGGGGCAGAAGTCTATTATAACAAAGTGCTTGACCGCGCCTTAGGAACCAAAAAAGGCTCAGACCCTAAATGCGCCGCTGCGCCTGAAAACCAGAAATCTCTCGATGCTGTTTCGTACAGAGCTACCGCTGCCAATATTAGCATTGACCTCATTCTGGACGAAAGAGCCCGTGAATTAATGGGTGAATACAACCGTTGGTTTGATTTGAAAAGAACCGGAAAACTGGTTGAACGCGTGAAAAAATATAACCCCTGGACCAAAGGGCAATCAATTACCGACAAGCACTATTTAAGACCTGTGCCACAGTCTGAAATAGACCTTTCTTTCCCTAAGATGTCACAAAATCCGGGCTACTAATCCTAGTTTGCCTATCTATAAAAGAGAGAAGAAGCCAATGTTTCTTCTCTCTTTAAAACAGCCATCTATTCAACCTGAACACTATGAAAAATATAAGTAAGCTAGCATTTTACGGAATGTTATTGCTGAGTTTTGCCTCAAAAGCACAATGGAAAGACCTTTTCAATGGCTCAGACCTGAAAGGTTGGGTTAAGCGCAACGGCAATGCCGAGTACAAAATTGAAAACAAAACCATTATAGGGGTGTCTCACCTCAATACACCTAATACGTTTCTTTGTACAGAAAACCTCTACGGCGATTTTGTGCTGGAAGTAGACGTAAAAGTAGAGGTAGGTCTAAACTCAGGGATTCAGATTAGGAGTATCAGCGACCCCGCCGTTATGAATGGAAGGGTACATGGGTATCAGGTAGAAATTGACCCCGCTTTGCGTGCGTGGAGTGGCGGCATTTATGATGAAGCCCGAAACGGCTGGTTGTATCCGCTATCGGTTAACCCGCAAGGCCAGAAGGCTTTTCGAAATGGGCAGTGGAACAAATACCACATTGAAGCCATCGGTAATAGCATTAAAACATGGATAAACGGTATTCCGTGCGCTAATCTGCTCGACTCCCAAACAGCCAAAGGACTGATAGCATTACAAGTGCATCAGATTAAAAGACCAGAGCAGGAAGGTTTAACCGTGCAATGGCGCAATATCAGAATTGCTACTGAAAACCTGCAAGATGTTGTATGGAAAGGGGGAGAAGAAGCCCCTGAGGTTAGTTATCTTCCGAATCAACTATCTGAAAACGAAATCAGAAAAGGCTGGCGTTTACTGTGGGATGGCAAAACAACAGCAGGCTGGAAACTAGCCAATGGTAGCTCGTTTCCGAAAGTAGGCTGGGAAATACAAGATGGCGTTCTGAAAGTTACAGGCTCAAAAAAAGATAGCTTGCGTAAGGGCGGAGACATTGAAACAGAAAAAGAGTTTTCAAACTTTGAGCTTGAACTGGACTTTAAACTTACCACAGGTGCCAACAGCGGCCTGAAATATTTTGTGGTAGATGACCCCAAACGGAAAGAAGGCACGGGCTTAGGTCCTGAGTTTCAGCTACTGGATGATAACGTACACCCCGACGCCAAAGCGGGTGTAAATGGCAACCGTACAACGGCCTCGTTATATGACCTTATCACTGCCGAAAATCTGTCAGAAGGCAACAAAGAGAAACGAATGAACCCACCGGGTAAGTGGAATAAGCTAAGAATTGTATCGAAAGACGGGCATGTGGAACATTGGCTGAATAACCTGAAAATGGTTGAGTATGACCGCCACTCGCAGATATTCCAGAATCTGGTAGCCAAGAGCAAATACAATACTTATGCCAATTTTGCACAGGCATACGCAGGGCATATTCTACTTCAGGACCACGGCGATGAAGTACATTTCAGAAGTATTAAAATCAGAGAATTTTGAAAGGGAACAATTCGCTTCATCAACAGACTTCCTCAAAATTAAAAGCAGTTATGAATAGAAGAGCATTCGTAAATACAGGCATACTTTCGGTTTGTGCGGTTCCTTTTGTTAACCTTCGTGCATTTAGCAACTACGCTAAGCCCAGTTGGCTGCTAGAATGGATTAAACTACACGACCAGCAACTGCCAAAGTTTAAAACCCTGAAAGTAAACGACCCTAAGAATAAATACGTCGGCGGATATGCTGATGATGTAGAAATACCCAACCCGCATACAACAAGTAGTTTTGTAATTAAAGCCTGTATGCTGATGTCTTGCCCCGAATCAGCCTATTATCAATCAAAAGAGATACTGCAAGAAGTAGAAGCCGCTGCCAATGCCATGCTTAAATTTCAGCATACCGATGGCACCATCGATTTACTGGCTACTAATTTCCATTCAACCCCCGACACCGCCTTTATTCTGGAAAACATGGTTCCGGCCTATAAATTCCTGAAACAGTCGCAGGTAAAGGGTGCTGACAAAACAATGGGTTTATTACAGACTTTTCTTAAAAATGCTGGCGAAGGGCTCATAGTAGGGGGTATTCATACGCCTAACCACCGTTGGGTGGTTTCGGCTGCTTTAACAAAACTGAATGAGTTATTTCCTGACAAACGTTATACGAATCGTATAGACCAATGGCTGGCTGAACATATAGATATTGACCCTGACGGACAATACACCGAAAAAAGCACCAATAGTTATTCTCCAATCGTTAATCGCTCGTTGATAATCATGGCGCGAGGTCTTGGTAAACCCGAACTGCTGGAGCCCGTTTTAAGAAATCTTGAAATGACGCTCTATTATGTTCATCCTAACGGAGAGGTAGTTACCGAGGCCTCGAATCGTCAGGACAAAGGTAGTATCGGTAATATGTATAAATACTACTATTGTTACCGCTTTATGGCCCTGCAAAAAAACAACGGCCAAATGGCAGCTATGTGCCGGCAAATTGAACGAACCAGTACAAAAGAACAATTGGCGGCTTACCTCGATTATTTTCTGGAAGACCCATCTTTATGGCAGGAATTACCGGCCGACCAACCCCTGCCTACCAGTTATGCTAAAGCCTTCCCGTATTCGGGGGTAGTCAGAATCAGGCGTGGGGAGTGGGATACAACCCTGTTGTCGAACAATGCCGGATGGCTCACTTTTCATAAAGGTAATGCCGTTCTGCAAGCCATGCGTGTAGCGGCATCTTTTTTCGGAAAGGGACAATTCCAGTCTGAAAAAATTGTGCAGGAAGGTAACGCATGGGTGCTGAAAAAACACCTTGAAGGCCCTTATTACCAACCACTTGATAAAGATAAAATTTCGCCAGACGGCGACTTGGACAAAATGCCCCGAACGCTTCGTAAACAAAGCGAAGTGCAGCAACTTGATACCGTGGTGAAAATTCAGGAAGTTAACAACGGAATAGAAGTAGAAATAAACATGACCGGAACCGATGGGGTTCCGGTTTCACTTGAACTGATTTTCAGGGCAGGGGGTACATTTACAGGGGTTACGGGTTATCCGAATAATGCCAAAGCCTATCTGTTCTCTGCTCAGGCGGGTTCTTACTCTGTTGGCAACGATACAATCCATTTTTCGCCGGGCAGAATTGAGCATAAAGGCATTCAGCTACGAGGGGCATTGCCAGCGTTAGATACCCCCACCGTGTACCTCACAGGCTTTACGCCTTTCAGGCATACCATCCGATTATCCTAGAATCTGTTCCAATATTTAACCCTTATATGAATAAAAAAATAATAATGGTCTGGGTGCTGGCTTTGCTAAGCACAGGGCTTGCCGCACAAAAAACAAAGAGTATCTGGCTGGACGACCTGCCAATTAAATCATTTTCGGAGGGTATTCCGGCAGTATTGCCTAAAACAAATGCAGCCGGCGACTCCATGAAAATAAAAAGTGTGTACTATACGCATGGGGTTGGGGTTAACTCAACAAGTGTGCTGTCTTTCTACCTGAATGGCAACGCAACCGAGTTTTCGGCTTCGGTAGGGGTCGATGATAAAGGTGTAAAAAACCTCCCTCATCGGTTTTATGTTATTGGCGATAAAAAAATATTGTTTGATAGCGGAGAAATGAAATTAGGCGATGCCGCCAGAGCAATTAAAGTAAGTACAGAGGGTATTAAGCAACTTGGGTTGCTGGTGCTGGTCGATATGGAAATAAACAGAACTTATGCAAACTGGGCAGATGCAAAATTCATTATGAAAGAAAATGCCATTCCACAAACGCTTCCCAATAACGACGAAAAATATATACTGACACCCTTACCCGATAAAAAGCCTAAAATCAATTCGGCCAGAATATTCGGTGCAAGGCCTGGTAATCCGTTTTTATATACAGTTGCCACCACTGGCGAGCAGCCCATTAGCTACACTGCCCAGAACTTACCTGCGGGGCTTTCAATTAACAAAAAAACAGGAGTTATTTCTGGTAAAATCGCCCAGCGGGGTACTTATAAAACAATACTGAAAGCCCAGAATGCGTGGGGCGAAGCACAGAAAGAACTCAGTATTGTAATTGGTGATACCATTGCGTTAACTCCGCCCATAGGTTGGAATGGCTGGAACTCATGGGCTAAAAACATTGACCAAGAAAAAGTAATAGCCTCGGCCGATGCCATGGTTAAAATGGGGCTAAGCCAGCATGGCTGGACGTACATCAACATTGACGATGCGTGGCAGGGACAACGCGGGGGTGCATTTAATGCTATTCAGCCTAACGAAAAGTTTCCCCGTTTCAAAGAAATGATTGACTACATTCATGGGCTTGGCCTGAAAGTCGGCGTTTATTCAACACCCATGATTACAAGTTATGCGGGTTATATTGGTGGGTCTTCTGATAATGAAGACGGTAAAATTACAGAGGCCATCAAAGAAAACAAAAGGGCTTTCCGCTATGTCGGGAAATACAGATTTGAACAGAACGATGCCCGCCAGATGGCTGCGTGGGGTATTGATTACCTGAAATATGACTGGCGGATTGAAGTAGGCTCGGCACAGCGGATGTCGGAGGCCCTCAAAGTTTCGGGCAGAGACATTGTTTATAGTATTTCAAATTCTGCCCCTTTTGCCAATGCGCAAGATTGGGCAAGACTAACCAATACATTCAGAACTGGCCCCGATATCCGTGATAGTTGGTTGAGCCTCTATCATTCAGCTTTTACGCTCGATAAATGGGCACCCTTTGGTGGGCGTGGGCATTGGCTTGACCCTGACATGATGATTCTGGGAAATGTGACTACGGGGTCGGCGTTGCATCCTACCCGCCTCACACCCGACGAGCAATATAGTCACGTAAGTCTTTTCAGTTTATTGTCGGCACCATTACTCATTGGTTGCCCCATTGAGCAGCTCGATGCCTTTACACTTAATTTACTTACCAACGATGAGGTTATCGAAATTAATCAGGATGTACTGGGAAAACCCGCTCGCCTCATAAGTCAGGAAAACGGAGTACAGGTGTGGCTGAAACCCTTAGAAGATGGCTCCTATGCTGTTGGGCTTTTCAATATTGCTCATTTTGGAGAAACACCCCAGTCTTATTTCCGTTGGGGCGATGAACCCACCATTAATTATCAGTTCGATTTCAGCAAAGTTGGGTTGTCGGGTAGTTTCAAGCTACGGGATGTATGGAGACAAAAAGACTTGGGTCTTTTCAGCCAGTCGTTCAAAACTAATATCAGGCACCACGGAGTTACCATGCTACGCATGATTCCAGTAAAATAATTAAGTTATCTGACCATGTTACAATTTAAAAAGCACTTAACCACTATTTTTATAATTTTATCACTAGCTGCCTCTGCCCAACATACAAAGGTGGTGTGGCTAGATGATTTACAAATTCAGTCGTACTCAGAGGGGCTACGTCCCGTTCAGGCCAAAAGAAACTACTCAAACGATACGTTGCGTATGAGCGGTAAAAAGTATGAACGAGGCTTAGGGGCGCAGTCTCCCTGTGTACTGGCTTTTGCATTGAACCAGAAAGCTAAACGGTTTTCGGCATTGGTAGGGGTCGACGACTTAGGAAATAAGGATATTCCGCTGACCTTTTATGTACTCGGCGACGGCAAGATACTTTTTGAAAGCAAGGAAATGTCGATAGGAGATGCCCCTGTTAAAGTAGACGTAAATCTGACGGGTATTAAACAACTGGGTTTATTAGTAACCGATAAAGTGGGTGGAATAAACAATAAAAGAACCTATTGTAACTGGATAGACGCACAACTTGAAATGCTCGGCAATAATATGCCCGAACACGTAATTAATCCGGGCGAAAAATATATTTTAACCCCTCAGCCTTCGGCTAAGCCCAGAATAAATTCGGCAAAATTATTTGGTGCCACACCCCAGAATCCCTTTCTCTATACCATTGTAGCCACAGGGCAGAAACCAATCAGTTTTTCAGCTATAAATTTGCCCAAAGGTTTGGTATTAGACACAAAAACCGGAATTATTACCGGAAGTATCAGCGAAAAAGGGACTTATACAACCACCCTGAAAGCTAAAAATGTACTCGGAGAAGCAACCAAAGTGCTAACCATACAAATAGGAGATACAATTGCTTTAACGCCCCCCATCGGCTGGAATGGCTGGAACTCATGGGAAGCCAGAATTGATAGAGAAAAAGTAATTGCTTCGGCAGAAGCAATGGTAAAAACAGGCTTAAAAGACCACGGCTGGAGCTACATAAATATTGACGATGCTTGGCAAGGAAAACGCGGCGGCCCCGATTTTGCGCTTCAACCTAACGAAAAATTCCCCGATATTAAAGGTATGTTTGACTACATCCACTCGCTTGGTTTAAAAGTGGGCTTGTATTCTACACCTTATATTTCGAGTTATGGCGGGTACCCGGGGGCATCGTCAGACTTTAAAGAAGGAGGCGAAACGCATGAGTCTATTATGGTGGATAGGCGCGCTTTTAACCACATTGCCAAATACAGATTTGAAGAAGTAGATGCCCGCCAAATGGCCGAATGGGGAACCGATTTTCTGAAATATGACTGGCGGATTGATGTTAACTCAACCGAACGTATGCGCAATGCCTTGAAACTGTCGGGGCGTGATATCGTCTTTAGCTTATCAAATAATGCCCCTTTCGATAAAGTAGCCGACTGGGTGCGTACCTCAAATATGTATCGTACAGGGCCTGACATTAAAGATAGCTGGACGAGCCTCTACCTTACTTCTTTTACGCTCGACAAGTGGTCGCCCTACACAGGGCATGGGCATTGGGCTGACCCCGACATGATGATTGTCGGAAAAGTTGCGATTGGCTCCGAAATGCACGATACCCGCCTTACACCCGACGAGCAGTATAGCCATGTAAGTATGTTTAGTTTACTGGCGGCTCCCCTACTGATAGGCTGTCCCATTGAAAAACTGGATGCCTTTACGCTAAGCCTGCTGTCGAATGATGAAGTTATTGAAATTAATCAGGACCCACTTGGTAAAGGTGGAAGGCTGGTTTTGAATGAGAACGGCGTTGAGGTTTGGCAAAAACCATTAGAAGATGGCTCGTATGCCATTGGTCTTTTTAACACCGCCGATTTTGGAAAAACACCACAGTCTTATTTTCACTGGGGTAACGAAAAAACCAAAACCTTTACGCTGGATTTAACTAAACTCGGGCTAAAAGGAAAATACAACATACGGGATGTTTGGCGGCAGAAAGACTTAGGTACTTTTAGCCAATTGTTTAAATCCGAAATACGCCACCACGGAGTTGTTTTGGTACGGGTATTTCCGGTGAAAAATTAATAATAGAGAATGATTTAAAACGAAGAAGATATGCAAAAGATTCTTATTGCCGGAACGCTTTTCTTAGGCGCAATACTCACTTTTTTTCGGGCAGAAGCCCAGAAAAAGGACGAGCTATACACAAAAAAATATAGCTATCAGCACTTGTCAGCATATCAGAAAAAACTATTCAATACTTTTATAGAAAACGAAGTTCCTCAGAATAAAGGAGTTGAAGCAGCCCTGACAGATAACATAAGCCTACGGTCGATGACACGCGTAGCCCAGTCCTTATTGTTCAGAAACGCCAACGGAGATAAAGAAAACGCCGTGGTAATTCTGGAATGGATTCTGAAAAACCAGTATCAGGACGAAACCTCAAAACTTTATGGTATCTGGAAAACCTCCGTTGCTAATGACAGATTTGACCAGAACTGGCGTGAGTTTATAGGCTGCGATTTAATAATTATCCGTGAGCGGTTTCGTCATCTGTTGCCTTCATCTCTTGTTAAAAACATCGATGCAGGGCTGATTCATGCAGCCAAAGGGGCATTGGCCAGAAATGTAGGGGCAGATTATACCAATATTTCTATCATGAGCGCATTTCTGATGGAATATGTCGGCACAACATTTGGGCTGGAGTCACTCAAAAAAGCAGGTATTGCCAAAGCGCACGAGATATTCAATTTATATAAAAGCCATAAGACGTTCAGCGAGTATAATTCACCTACTTACTATGGCGTAACCCTTATCGGGCTGGCTTTATGGCGCGAACTGGCCCCCTCAAAAGAAATACAAACCATTGGGGGAAACCTCGAAAAAGAATTCTGGCATGAAATAGCCAACTTATATAATCCTGACCTGAAGAATATTCCGGGGCCACATTTTAGAGGATATGGTATGGACATGACCAGATATTTTGCTATTACAGGCATCTGGATTGCGTTGGCCTTAGACGATGAGCACCTCAGCCCTTTACCACCTGCAAACGCCCCTAAATATGGCGAAGTAAGTAACCTTTCTACCATCCTGAATCTGGGGCTTTCTATTCCGAAAGACGACTTAAAAGCCTTGAAATCTTTCTCAAAACCTCATAGCATTATTCGCAATGTACCTAACAAATATAAAGGCGATAGCATTAAGCTAGCCACCACGGTAATTAATAAAGATTGGATGATGGGTGGCTTGTGGGGGAATAAGCGTGTATGGGAACAGATAAAAGCCGGAACTATTCATTGGAAAGCAACCAATGGTGAAGTTGCATGGCTGGCTATACTGGGCGACGGAAACACGAATGTTAAAGTGAGCCAGCAAGCAATGTTTATCTATACCAGTAGTGCCGTTGCCTATCAGCTCGAAATTCTGGTTTATTCTCCTGAAACAGACGAAAAAGTATTTGCCAAGCAGGATTGGACTTTGTCGGGCATGAAACTACACACCAGAACAACACTTAAATTGATAAAAACCGAAAAAATAAACCATCAAGACGCTGATAAAAAATACGCTATTGCCGACGATATTCCTTTCTTCTATAAGGTAGTATATGAGGTTCCGGCCAACTGGAACCTCAATCAGCCCTTACTGGAAATCACACCCGAAAAATAATTTATTCAACCCTATAATTTACAGTTATGAATTCTCGTAGAAATTTTATTAAAAATACCGCTTCTGCCATCGGAGGGCTAGGGCTAATGGAGCTATTGCCTTTAGAAACACTTGCCTCTATCCGAAAAAAAGTTGCCCCAAGCGATAGAATTAATGTTGGGCTGATTGGGGTTAAAAATCAGGGTTTTAATAATATTCGGGCTTTTCTGAAAATAAATGAAGTAAACCTTGTGGCTATCTGTGATGTAGACGATGAGCAACTAGCCAAACGCAAGGAGGACCTCAGCAAGGCGGGTTTTCCAAACCTTACCATTTATAAAGACTACCGGAAAATGCTCGAAGATAAAAACATTGATGCAGTACTGGTTGCTACCCCCGACCACTGGCATTGTTTGCAAATGGTTGATTCGCTATCGGCCGGAAAGCACGTGTATGTCGAAAAACCAGTAGCTAATTCTATTGCCGAGGCCAAAGCCATGGTGCGCGCAGTAGAAGCATCGGGCAAAGTAGTACAGGTAAATCAATGGCAAAGAAGCCAAAAGCATTTCAAAGATGCCGTTGCTTTTGTAAAATCGGGTAAGTTAGGCACTATTATTAATACTAAAACCTGGATGTACCGCGGTACACAGCCTTTGCCTGTGTTGCCAGACACAACCGCTCCGGCAGGGGTTGACTATAACTTGTGGCTAGGGCCAGCCGCTAAACGCCCGTTTAATGCCAACCGATTTCATTATGAGTTCCGTTGGTTCTGGGATTACGCCGGTGGCCTGATGTGCGACTGGGGTGTGCATCTGCTCGATATTATGCTTTGGGGTATGGGTGTCAGCGAACCTCTTTCGGTTTCGTCAGTTGGTGGTAAACGCCTTTTCCCGACCGATGCCCGCGAAACCCCCGATTATATTCATGTAACGTACGATTTTGGTAGTTTTTCAAACACATGGGAACACTACATGGGCATTGGGGCCGGACAATACGGCAAAGGCCACGGCATTGCTTTTATTGGCACCAAAGGCACACTGGTTGTAACCCGTAATGGATGGGAGGTAATACCCGAAAGAGAAGGACAACAGGGTTTTAGAATGGAAGCCGTGCCGCTCATCGAAAAGTCTGACAATGGGCTTGAACTACACGCCAGAAACTTTATTGAAGTAATGAAAAACGGAAAGCTAGACCAATTGGCTTGCCCTATTCATGCCGGAGCAACCGTAGCTATTAATGCCCACATGGGTAATATTTCGTTGCGTAGCGGAGATAAAATATACTGGGATGCCGCCAAAGGCAAGTTCGACAATAAAACGGCTAATACTTTAATAAAACCAACGTATCATAACGGATTTGTTTTTCCAAAGGTATAAATTAGGGCATCAATGCTTGGCCATTTATTTACAACCAGTTTTTCAAAGTGCATGAATAAAATTATTTCAGGAATACTTTTTAGCTTATGGATATTTGCTGCACAAAGCCAGCCACCTTTCCGGCTGCGTTGCGATTTGCTGCTCAATACCAGTAATGTATATCAGGAGGGTATTTTGGCCAAACAGACTCTTGCAATAGCCAGTCAGCAAAAACAATTGTTTCAGTTTGCGTACATTAGTAACAAGCAACCACATTTCAGTTGGGAGGTAGCCACTTCGCAAAGTAAAATAACAGCCTGCCAGATTCTGGTTGCGTCTGACACCCAACTGTTGGCGCAAAACAAAGCTGATTACTGGGATTCCCATAAAGTTAACACTGGTAAAAACAGGCTTACTTATAGCGGCAAACCTCTGGACACCGGAAAAGTATATTACTGGAAAGTGCAAACATGGGGTGCAGGTGGCAAAGCCTCAGGTTTTTCAGAGGTGGCAGCATTTTACCTTGATGCCCCCGACAAGGCCGAACCATTTGCACATCATCCTTTGGTTGCCGACATTCAGGAGCCGGTTCAGCTTGTAAAAACAGGCGCAGATGCCTATTTTCTTGATTTTGGTAAAGATGCACTCGGGCAACTGACTTTCAATTTAACAAGTCCTAAGACTGATTCTATCTGGATTGAAGTAGGCGAAGCACTCCAACAACCGACAGTTATTCATAAAAACCCGGGGCGTAATATCCGTTACTTGAAAATACCTTTACTAATAAAAGCAGGTACGCACGAATATTCGATTGTTTGGCAAACTAACGAAAAACGCAATGCCCGCAACCCGATTTTAATGCCTGATTATATAGGTGAGGTATATCCGTTCAGGTATGTAAGTATTCAGAATTTCACAGGAAGTCTTACAAAAGAAGCTATCAAAAGAAAAATAGTACATTACCCCTTCGATGAGCGTGCGTCCAGCTTTATTTCAAGCGATACCGTTCTGAATCAGGTATGGGACTTGTGCAAATACTCTATGAAAGCCACAAGTTTTACTGGCTATTATGTTGACGGAGACCGCGAAAGGATTCCCTACGAAGCCGATGCACTTATTAACCAGTTGTCGCATTATGCGGTTGATGCCGAATATAGTATCGGGCGGCGTTCAATGAATTACCTGATTTTTCATCCGACATGGCCTACCGAATGGAGTTTGCAGAATGTTCTCATTGCTTGGAATGACTATATGTATACCGGCGATACCTCGTTATTAAAAAACTATTATACCGACCTGCAAAACAAAATGTTAATGCCATTGGCAGGTAATAATGGCTTAATAAGTACACGTACTAATAAACAGACAGATGAGTTTCTGAAAACCATTCATATAACCAAAACCTTCGATAACAGGCGTGGCCTGCACGATAACGTAGACTGGCCTCAGACCGGAGATTACATTGGAAATGAAAAAGAATATAAGGGCGAAACCGACGGCTTTGTGTTCAATACTTACAATGCCGTTATTAACGCCTATTATTACCGGAATCTGGTTCTGATGGAGAAAATAGCTAATCTGTTAGGAAAACCGACCGACGCACAACAATATCAGAACAAAGCAAGGCAAGTGTATACTTCTTATCTTAAAACTTTTCAGGAAGCCAAAACGGGTTTAATCAAAGATGGCGACAGCACAAACCATACCTCTTTACATGCCAATATGTTTGCATTAGCCTTTGGGTTAGTGCCTCAGAAAGATGTAAAAAAGGTAGTTGATTTTATCAAAAGTAGAAAAATGGCTTGTAGTGTATATGGCTCCCAGTTTTTGATGGAAGCTCTATACGAAGCCAGAGAAGCCGACTACGCCCTTCAGCTACTTTCATCAACAGCACACAGAAGCTGGTATAACATGATTCGGGTTGGTTCAACCATTACGCTCGAAGCATGGGATAAAGCCTATAAGCCTAATCTGGACTGGAACCACGCTTGGGGTGCGGCCCCTGCCAATATTATTGTGCGGAAACTGATGGGAGTAGAGCCTCTCACTCCTGCCTTCGACACTTTCCAGATAAAACCCCAAACAGGTAGCTTAACGTTTGCCAGCCTTAAAACACCAACCATTAAAGGCATGGTTGAAGTTAGCTTCAAAAAAGCTGATGCCTCTACAACAATGGAGGTAGTTGTACCCGGCGGCACAAGCGCAGACATCTACATACCTGCCGATGCGCACAAAAAACACCTCCGTATTAATGGGCAACAGCAAAGCCTGACAGTACAAAATGGGTATTACCTATTACCAATGGCAAAATCAGGAAGGTATAAATTTGAATTGAATTAGTAAAAGCAGATTATAAAATGAATTAAATATGAAAAGGAAATTCATCATAACTATTATTCTTTGCCTGAATATACTCGCATCGGGGTTTGCACAGAAACCCAATATAGTGTATATACTGGCCGATGATTTAGGTATTGGCGATGTATCGTCGTACAACCCGAACGGGAAAATAAAGACTGACAATATTGATAAACTGGCACAATGCGGTGTTCGGTTTACCGATGCCCACACTACTTCTGCCGTTTGTACGCCTACCCGTTATGGAATCCTGACGGGGCGATATAACTGGCGTACAACCCTTAAAAAAGGGGTATTACATGGCTACGATACTCCCCTGATTGACCCTCAACGCGAAACCGTAGCGTCGTTTTTGCAAAAGCAGGGTTATAAGACGGGTATTGTAGGTAAATGGCATCTCGGCTGGACATGGGGTAATATTGAAGCTGGCGAAAAAAAGGTTGACTTTGCCAAACAAATCAGGAATAGCCCCAATAGCAATGGCTTCGATTATTCGTTCTGTATTCCGGCTTCGTTGGATATGCCGCCGTATGCCTACGTCGAAAACGGCTTTTGTACGGCTATTCCTAAAGATACCTGCGAAGGCCGCAAAGGTATTGAGCTATTCAGGGCAGGTATTAGCGCGCCAGATTTCAAACCGGAAGATGTAATCGGGAAATTCACCGAAAAAGCCCTGAGTTTCATTAATCAGAATGCAAACAAAGAAAAACCGTTTTTCTTATATTTTCCGCTAGCGGCTCCGCATACCCCTGTGTTACCAATTGGCGATTTTGTAGGTAAAAGTAAGGTCTCTCCTTATGGAGACTTTGTGTTGATGGTTGATGACGTAGTGAAGCAAATTGTAGCTACATTGAAAAAAAACGGAATCTACGACAACACCATAATAGTATTCACGTCAGATAACGGCTTTGCTAACTCGGCCAATTTACAGGCACAACTCGCAAAAGGACACAACCCGTCGGCCGATTATCGGGGTTTAAAAACCGATATTTTTGAGGGAGGCCACAGAGTGCCATTTATTGTTAGCTGGGGTAAGGCAATTAAAAAAGGCAAGGTGTCAGACAAGCTCATTTGTAGTACCGATTTTTTCAGAACTGTTGCCGAACTTAACAAGGCTCAGCTAGCCGATAATATAGCCGAAGATAGTTTCAGTTTTTTAGGTGAAATAACCAATAAAAAATCTGGATTTGAGCAAAGAACTTCAGCTATTCATCATTCATCAAATGGCTACTTTGCTATTCGCAAAGGGCAATGGAAACTCATTATGTGTTCGCATTCGGGCGGCAATGGTAAGCCTAAAGAAGATAGCGAAGAAGCAAAAAAACTGCCACCTATTCAGCTTTACGACCTTCAGACAGACATGGCGGAAAACAAAAATGTTTATGCCGAACACCCTGAAATTGTGAAAGAACTAACAACGTTGCTTACCCGATATGTAAAAGACGGAAGAAGTACGAAAGGCACAATACAGACCAACGATGGCCCTGCTTACTGGAGCCAGTTAACATGGCTTGATAAATAATTTATGTTTAAAAAATAACCTGATGGCATGAGCAAACTCACCACTATTATTACTTATCTGATTAGTTTTTTTATAATTAACACCGCTTTTTCTCAAAAAACTCGGCCTGTTGACCTTGTTAATCCGTGGGTTGATACGGCCAATTCGAGGTGGTTCTTTTTCAATTCGGCTTGTCGTCCGTTCGGAATGGTAAACCTAAGCCCCGATAACGGCGTAAATTCTGACTGGGGGTCGGGGTACCGTTATCATTCAGACAGTATCAAGTGTTTTAGCCATATTCATGGCTGGCAGTTATCGGGTGTTCCTGTAATGCCCACTACGGGTATTTTTAAGGGGCATCTGGGTAGCCAACAATATGGTTCTTCGTTTTCGCATAGCAAAGAAATAGTCAAGGCGGGGTATCATAAGGTTGTGCTAGATGCCTATAATATTACTGCCGAGCTTACTTCTACCACAAGGGTGGGCTTTCATAAATATACTTTCCCGAAGGCCGAACAAAGCCATATCTTGTTTGATTTCTCAACTTTTCTGGGGCCATCTGATACACAAAAGGGCTATGTCAGGAAAGTAAGCAATCAGGAAATAGAAGGGTATGCCATTATGGCTCCAACCACGCGCAGGCCCAAAACCCTGACGGTCTTTTTTGTGGCTGTTTTTGATAAACCCTTCGATAGTTTCAAGGGCTGGAGAAAAGGGCAGTTGGAAGATATAAAAGATTCGATTGAAGGTGAAAAAACGGGTGCTTATGTGAGTTTCAGAACCAGTCAGGGAGAAGTGCGGCAAATGAAAGTAGCCATTTCGTATGTGAGTGAAGCACAGGCCAGATTAAATCTCCAAACTGAGCTACCGCACTGGAATTTTAACAGAATAGTAACAGAAAGCCAGACCGACTGGAACAACTGGCTAAGCCGGATAGAAATTCAGGGCGGAACGCAGCTTGAACAAAGCCGATTTTACACAGATTTGTGGCATGCACTATTAGGCCGCAGAATTATTTCGGATGTAAACGGCAAATACTCGGACATGACCGGACCAGAGCGGAGAATCGGGCAGATTCCTCTAAACGCAGACGGAAAGCCTAAGTTTAATCATCATAACTTTGATGCCTTGTGGGGGGCGCAATGGTCGTTAAATACACTCTGGCATCTGGTGTATCCAGAAGTAACCGAGTCTTTTATTAATTCTATGTTGCTGATGTATAACGATGGCGGTCTTATTCCGCGAGGGCCAGCAGGAGGAAACTATACTTTTGTAATGTCGGGTGCGCCATCAACACCTTTTATCGTGAGTGCGTATCTGAAAGGAATCAGAGGTTTTGATATTGATAAAGCATACGAGGGTATGCGTAAAAACCATTTTCCCGGAGGCTTAATGAGCAAAGCAGGCTACGAGCATAAAACCCTGAAAGGTGGCGGCTTGGAGTATTATCTTGAACGAGGGTATGTGCCACACCCATTAACCAACATTAAATACGGATTCCATCAGGATGGCTCAACTCAGACGCTTGAATATGCCTATCAGGATTATACGTTGGCACAAATGGCCAAAACACTCGGAAAAACAGACGATTATAGCCTTTTTATGAAACGTGCAGAGAATTATAAAAATATCTGGAATCCTGAAATTGGCTGGATGTGGAACAGAACACTTGAAGGCAAATGGGGCGAGCCTGTCGATATTCTACGGTATGACAACGGTTGGGAAGAAGGTAACGCTGCACAATATACTTGGTTTGTGCCACACGATGTTCAGGGCCTGATTAACCTGATGGGTGGCAGAGAGGCATTTACAACCAAACTGAATTCATCGTTTGAAAAAGCCCAGAAACATGATTTTGTATCGGGCAAATCGCACGATAAAGAAACGCTTGAAGAATACCGACGAGTATATATCAATTACGGAAACCAGCCTTGTATGCAAACACCGTTTTTGTTTAATTTTTCGGGTGCGCCATGGTTAACCCAATACTGGACCCGCCAGATTATCAGTAAGGTATATAGTGGTATTTCTCCTGATTTCGGATACAGTGGCGATGAAGATCAGGGCTTAATGGGAAGTTTGGCCGTTTTATTAAAAACAGGTATATTCTCGACAAGCGGAGGCACAACACCCAAACCATATTATGAAATCAGTAGCCCGATTTTTAACAAAATTACTTTTCACCTCAATACTGATTATTATAAGGGCAAGCAATTTGTGATTGAAGCCCGTAATAATTCGTCAGGTAACTTGTATATTCAATCAGCGCAGTTGAACGGACAAGCACTGAATCAGCCGTGGATATGGCACGATACTTTGGTAAATGGTGGCAAACTTGTGCTTGAAATGGGGCAGAAGCCTAATAAAAACTGGGGCAGTAAACCCGAAGCTGCGCCAGTGTCGATGTCATCAAAGCCTTAATTATGCAAAAAGGTCTGGGTATATAAAACTTCCCAGACCTTTTACAAATAGGCTGTAATGAACAGTAAATCAATGATTATTATTGTTTTTCATATTTTAGCACCCGATTCGCCCACGGAATAAAGTGCTTCATATTAGGCCAGTCGGTATGTCCGCCATCATGTTGCCGCCAAGCTAGTTGTCCGTCTAGCATATCAGTATTAACAGGGGGCATTTTCTCACTTTTATAATCGTTAGAAACGCCAATATCTTTCGCTCCCAATAATTTAAAAACCGAACCTGCCGCTACCGTTGCCATGTAACTCCCTTGTTGGTCAAGCCAGCGGGCATCACCCTTTTCAGGAATCCCATAGCTGATAAAAGTAGGTCTCGGAGCGCAAAGAGCAATTAGCTCATGAGAGTCAACGGGTAGGTCGCATCCGGTTTTAGTGCCAAAACTTGCTTCTTCTGCTCCATATTTCATATAATTACCTGCCATCCAGTAATATTCACCTCCTGTAAGGCTTTCTACGGCTTCGCCAAATACCCTACGGTGCAGGGTAGCTCCTCCTTTACCCGAAGAGCCAATCAACCCTATGGCAAAACGTGGTTCAAAAGCAAGTGCCACCAAAGCGGCTTTGCCATAACGTGATACCCCCTCTATGCCTACGCGTTTCGGGTCTACGGCAGCGTCAGTTTCTAGGTAATCAAGCCCTCGGGCGGCTCCCCATGCCCATGCACGTAAGGCCCCCCAGTCGTCAGGTTTTCGGGGCTGTCCTTTGTTAACCAAGCCAATAATGCCACGAGTAATACCTGCGCCGTTGTCGGCCTGAATACTAGCGGGGTCAATAGTTGCATAACCCCAACCTGCTGCCAGCAATTGCTCTGTCGAAGGGGATTCTCCATTGGGTGGAGGGGCAAAAAAATTAGGTCCGGGTAGGCGGGTAATTGGGTTATAAGCAGGGTATTGCTCAAAAATAGCCTTTAAAGAAGGGTCATGTTTTATCATCATGTCTTTAAAAGCGGTGTTAATTTTTTCCATGTGTTCGGGGCTTGGCTGTGCCGGAGCCGGAAACGACGGCCTTCCAAACATCATTAATACCGGTACAGGCCCTTTTACATTGGCTGGTACTACCAGCATCATGTTTATATCAACCGTAATAAGTGGGTATTCAGCGTTATCTACATGGCCTATCAGTTGCTTGGCTACCACCGGAATACGGCCCACAAATTCCTTGTCAGTAATCTTGACCGTCCATGTTACCGATGGTATCTTCTGCGGAAGCCTGCCATATACTTCCCTTTCGATATCCTCCACCAGTTCGGGGCGGCGTTTATTCCACCAGTCGTCGGCGGTTGTTACTTTCTTGCCATTTTTTAAGGTAAGCGCCTCTGGCAGTTCGGGGCAGGGGTTTGCCGTAGCTTCATCGTAGTTTGCATGGTTAGGAGCCGACTCATTACCGCTTGGGCCGGGTCTCAGGCGTTTAATACCCAATTGCTGCATCATGTTATCGTGGTCTTGTTGGTCGGTAAAAGTTACTAATGGCGGTAACCCATTGCCAGACGATGCTGTGTTTTGCGCCAAAGCTCCTGCCGCCGACAACAACCAAACGAAAACTATCTTTTTCATCATGATAAAAATTAAGGTTGAATGTTTGCCTGAAAATATGGTAGGGAAAGCCTGACAGTAATAAGGCATTAATTTTCAGGAACTTAAAGCTAAGAGCTATTGCAGAAACTTCAAAAGAAATAACCGATTTTCAGAAAAATAATATCTGGGCTTTAATAGCATATACGAAAAAACTAGTAGTTACAAAAGGATTATAACTCAGCCAAGCTGGTAGTAAGTGCATAAAAAAAGGAGGCCGTGCCTCCTTCTCAATATTGTTATTCTTGTATGTCTCCGGTGTAGAACTGTATCAGTTTTTGCTGGTAACGTACCTGAATGCCCGCACGGGCTACATTTATTTTGGCAGAAGCCATTGCACTCTGGGCCACGAATAAATCGACTAATGGAGCAAGGCCATTCTGGAAACGGCCTTGTTGTAATTCAAATGCCGCCTGTGCCGCCGATAACTGCGCTTGTGCCGTAGTAAACTGTTGCTGAGCTGTTTCGTAATCGGTCAGGGCCTGATTTATTTCGGCCCGTATCTGGTCTTGTCTGTCCAGTATATCTAACTCACGGTTTGCTTCCTCTATACGGTTTTTGGCTACCGCAGTTTTTGTTTGATTTCGGTCGAAAATATTCCACACTAAGCTCAGGCCAGCATATACGTTAACCTGATTGCCTAATTGCCTGATAATATTTCGTTGTTCAATGGTTTTCAAGGCATCAGTTCCGTTAATGTTCTGCTGAAACAGGTGTCGTCCGGCAGTTGTAAGCCCTCCAGAAGCTACTAACTGAGGTTTTAAATTTGCCTGAATAATGGGTGTTCTTAGGGCAATGGCTTCTCGTTGTTGTTTCAGCGTGAGTAAGTCATAACGTTTGGTATAAGCTGAATTAACCAGACTTTGGGGCGAAAAACTAGCCACACCTTCTTCGGGTAGTTCCTGAAAGTCGTATTCGCCTGCTGGTAGATTTAAACGACGAATCAGAAAAATTTTATGGTTTTGAAGAACATTTCTGGCCGCTATTACCTGCTGCTCGTCTAGACGGGTCTGTGCTTGTTGCTGATATAACTCGTTCGGGAGCCGTAAGCCAGCCTTTACGAGGCCAGTCAGGATAGTATCTCTTTCTTGTGAAAGCTGCCAGTTTTGTGTGGTAATCTCAATCAGCCTGCGGTCGAGCGATAACTGTAAGAAAGCCAGACTTAAATCATTTATTATTTGCTGACGGGTAAAAATAAGCTGTGAATTGGCTACTTCTTCGGTTTTTTGTGAAACCAGTACTTGCGATTTGCGCGCACCTCCGTCGGCTAACACGTAATTACTATTGGCCTGAAAGTTCAGTCCTGTATAGGTACTGGCAACCAGCGAGGGAGTAGCAACAGTGAGCAGGTTGCTTCCTGACTGAAAGTTAAACGCTCCGTTAAAAGTAGCGTTGGGTAAAAACAGATTTTTGCTTCCGTAAACATCCCATTTAGCTGCTTCAACATTATTTTGTGCTTTTTTAATACCTACATTCTGCTGAATTGCCATTTGTAGGGCTTCCTGAAAACTCAATACTTTGGTTTGCGCCAGCAGGGTAGTGGCACAACACCAGATACTTAAAAACAATATACCTTTTTTCATTATTTTTTTTCTGGTTTATTGACCACCTTTACCAATGTGCTGTCGATTAATGAATTGCCAACGTTCAGTGCCACTACATCTCCTTCTTTTAAGCCTGCGTACACACGGTATTGTAGCCCATCGCCTGCACCAATTTTAATAGGGCGGTAAAAAATACGGTTATCTTTTATAATGGGAGCAAAATATTTATCTCCCTTTACTACTAATGCCTGAGCCGGAATACTCAGAAATTCCTGCGCAGGTAGGTGTATCAGCACTTTCAGAAAACTACCTGCCAATACTTTGTTACCGGCATTATTGTATTCTATTTCGGCAAGCATCATTCTGGTACGCATATCCAGCTCGCCCGTCAGGCGGGTAATATTGGCATGAAGCGTATCTGACGAGCCCGGCACAAGAATATCCACAGGTGTACCCGGGCGCACAGTGGCGGCATCGGCCTGTTCAATAAAAATGGTAATCCTTAAACGGTTCACCTGCGAAACCGTAACCACAGGCAAAGCACTGGTTTGTGAAGATGTAGCTGCCTGTAATAAAGCCCCTACATCGGCATAACGCGCCGACACATTGCCCGCAAAAGGAGCTTTTATGGTGGTGTAAGATAACTTCTCTTTCTGAGCATCGAGCCTTGCCTGTGCCATTTCTACATCGGCACGGGCTTTGTCGGCTTCTTGTTCAGTTACATACTTTTTGCTTAGTAACGATTCTACCCTACGCAAATAGCTTTGTTTCTGCTTTAAGTCGGCTTCTAAAGCTAGCTTTTCCTGCTCCAAATCGGGCGATTCGATAATGGCAATAGTTTGGCCTGCTTTTACATCCTGCCCTTTATCTACATAGAGTTTTTGTAAATAACCGCTTATTTTGGCATAGAGGGTTACCGACTGATAAGGACGAGCCTCGGCTGAAAGCATGAGGGTTCTGCCTGATTTTTGCTGAGTAATGGTTGTTGTACTTACGCTTGTAGCATCAGACTTGGCCGCTGGTGGCTCAGCAGAATCTGCCCGGCTTATCACAAAAATCCCGACCCCTACGATAACCAGAATTATGGCTAATAACCCGATTCGGCGAAGATTTTGTTGATTTTTCATAGTATTTATCTGTTTTTGAATGTCTGTTATATTTCTTTGAGTTGGTTCATCAGGCTACTACCTGCGTAGTTTCTTCTTGGTCTTCTAATAAGCTTACTTTTGCTTTGGCTTTGCCTCTATATAAGCCTGCGTAAACGGCGGGTACTACAAAAAGCGTAAAGAGTGTAGCAATTACCAGCCCGCCAATTACGGCTCGGGCTAGTGGTGCATTTTGCTCAGAGCCTTCGCCTAGCCCGATTGCCATCGGAATCATACCTAAAATCATAGCAAGGGCTGTCATCAGGATAGGGCGCAGACGGGTTTTTCCGGCTTCGGTAACAGCTTTCAGTACTGAATACCCCTCAAGACGGAGGTCGTTCGCATAGCTTACCAGTAGCGTAGCATTAGAAGCTGCAATACCCACGGCCATAATAGACCCCATCAACGATACTACGTTGATAGTAGTGCCTGTGGCATAGAGCAGCAAAATAATGCCCGTTAAGGCTCCCGGAATAGCCGCCAGCACAATAAGAGGGTCTTTTACAGACTGAAACAACACTACCATTAGCACATATACCAGCAAAATAGCTAGTACCAAGCCCTGTGCCATATTCGTGAACGAATCGTTCATTACCTGCCCTTGTCCGCGTACTGTAATATTAAAGCCTTTAGGTAGTTGGCCTATGTTTTTAATGATGCGCTGAATATCGGCCGAAACAGAACCCAAGTCTCTGTCTTCGACGTTGGCAGATACATTCAGTACCCGTTGAATATTCTCATGGTTAATCTGGCTTGGCATTACAGCCGGCTTAATATCTGAAACATTCCTTACCGTTTGGGCAATTTGACGGGGTACATCGGTTGGCTGCACGCTTGTGTTACTATTTAATGCTCCTGCCGCAGCACTGGTGGTTAAAGGTAGATTCATTAAATCGCTGACCGATTGTATTTTGCTCATAGGCGATTTTACAACCACCGTATAGTTTACGTTATTAGCAGGATTCAGGAAGTAAGACGGTGCAAATAAACCACTCGACGACAAGTTTACCAGTAAGTTACTGGCTACGTCACGTTGGCTTAGGCCCACTTGTGCGGCCCTTATGCGGTCAACGTCTACTTTCAGGGTAGGGTAGTCGAGCACCTGTTTAATGGTTACGTCTTTTAGCCCTTCTACTTTTTTGAGCGAGTCTCTCAGTACTTTGGCTAGTTCGTAGCCTTTATTATAATTGGTTACTTCAACCTGTAAGTCAACAGGCGAACTCAACCCAAAGTTCAATACTTGTCCTACCATGTCGGCCGTCTGGAAATAAGATTGTGTCCCCGGGAAATCGTTATTAAGTACCTCTCTGATTTTATTCCGGTAGATTTCGGTAGGCTTATGGCCTTTCTTGAGGGCAATCATGATTTCGGCATCCATACCGTTAACGTTATCCGACTGCACATAAGCCAGATTGAAGAAAATCGGTATACCAATATTAGCACTGATGGTACTGAGTTCTTCAGGCGGAACTATTTTTCTTACGGCTTGTTCAATGCGTTCTACATATTTTTCTGTTTCTTCAATACGTGTCCCAAATGGAGCCCTGAAATGGAGTTTCATAAAACCAGTATCAGTAGTAGGAAAGAAGTCAGTACCTACTCTTGGCGTAACAATCACAACAGTAAGAATAACCAGCACCAGCGAGCCAATTAATAACCAGCCTTTATACTTAAGGGTTTTGCGTAGCCTGCTAGCGTAAGTATCTTGCAAGCGTTCAAACTGGCGGTCTCTCCAGCGGTCAAATCTAGTCGAATGGCTATCATGCGAACCAGCAGAAAGCATCAGGCGCGAAAGTAGTGGCACCAGTGTTCTGGACAATACATAAGACGTAAGCATGGCTACTACCACCGATAACGCCATCGGAATAAATAAATACCCTGCCGGACCCGTAATAAACAATACCGGAATAAAAACGATACAGATCGATAACGTAGCTACCAGCGCAGGGGTAGCAATATCATGCGAGCCATCCAGCACGGCTCTGACCAGCGACTTACCCATACTTAGGTGTCGGTGAATATTTTCAATAGCTACCGTTGCGTCATCTACTAGCATCCCAACTGCCAGCGATAAGCCACCAAGAGTCATGATATTTAATGAGTTACCTGTGAGGTCAAGCACGATGATTGCCGTCAGAATAGCCAACGGAATAGACGTTACTACAATAAACACGTTTCTCCAGTTGCCCAGAAAACCAAAAATCATTAAACCTACCAGCACAATAGCCAGAATCATTTCATGCAAAACGTTGTCGATGGCGGCACGAACAAAAATACTCTGGTCAAAATCTGTGGTAATCTCCAGCCCTTCGGGGGCTACTTCCTTGATTTTCGGAATCATGTTTTTTGATGCCTCTACGATAGTCAGCGTAGAAGCACTTGATTTCCGAAGAATACTCAAATAACTGGCGTGTTTGCCATTAATACGAACAATATTGGTAGGGTCGGCAAAGGAGTCTGATATTTTACCGATGTCTTCAATTTTAATAGTTTGTCCATTAATAACTTTTACCGGAATATCATAAAACTGGTCTACTGTGCTTGGGCTGGCATTCAGGGCAATGTTATACTCTGTTTGCCCCATTCTGGCCGTACCTGCTGGCAGAATAACGTTTGAGCTTTGCAGGGCCGCAATTACATCGGCTGCCGACAGCCCTTTGGCAGTTAGCTGGGCAGGGTCAATGTCTATATTAATCTGGCGTTGTTTGCCACCATAAACACCGGGAGTTTGCAGGCCCGGAATAGTAAAGAGGCGTAAACGTAAAAAATTATTGGTGTAGTCGGCTACGGCATCTTCGCCCATTGTTTCACTCGAAATAATCATGTGTAACACGGGCAGGTTTGAGGCATTATAAGGCAGTAACACGGGCGGTTGCATACCCGGAGGCATCTGCCGCAAGGCCGTAGACGAAACCGCCGAAATCTGGGCCAATGCCTGCCCCAAGTCGGTGCCAGCCTGAAAATATACACGTAACAAGCCTACTCCTGGAATAGAACTTGATTCGATACGCGAAACCCCCTGTACCTGCGAGGAAATCCCGCGTTCGTTATTAATTACTACCCGACGTTCCATGTCTTCGGCTGATAAGCCGGGATACGCCCAGACGATATTTACAACAGGTATGTCAATTTTCGGGAAAATATCCGTTTGCATCGAACGGATTGCCATAACACCTCCGAGCATCATCAAAAAAGCCATGACTGCAATGGTATAAGGGCGATTGAGTGCTAATCGAACAATCCACATAAGAGAGATTCAGTTTTATAGTATACTATTTTATTTTAAAGTTGCCTGATTCATGAATGAGGGTATCATTTCCCACACGGCTAGGTTTTCTTGTAAATGTTTTTCTGAAGAAGTGCCCGGAATCGGAATAATATTAGGTGATTTCTTCAGGAGCCAGAACAACGACAATTGTGGTAGCGTAATGCCCATTTCGGAGGCTTTTTGCTGATACGTAGCCGATTTTTCTCCGTCGAACATCCCCGTAGGGCAGTAGGCTATAAAGGCAATGTTATCAGTAGCACATATTTGGGCTAGTTTCAGGTGTGTCTGGTTAGCGATACTCAACGAGTTCTGAACAGATGCAATGCGGGTAATACCTTGTGCTAAACGTAGTTGGTCTGGCTTAATGTTCGACAAGCCGATTTCACGAATTTTGCCTTGCTTTTTTAAACAGGCAAGCATCCAGACCGACTCCTCAATCGGAACTTCGGGGTCAACGTGGTCAAGCTGGTACAAATCAATGGTTTCAATGTTCAGGCGGCGTAAGCTGGCTTCAACCGTAGTTTTCAGGTAGCCGGGTTTGCCGCTGGCAAACATCTTGCCCGGAGCATATTTAACCGAACCTCCTTTTGTACCTACTATTACCTGCTTTTTAAAAGGCTCAATAGCTTCGGCCAGAATTAACTCTGAACAACCAGGGCCGTAGGCATCGGCAGTATCAAAAAAGTTTACTCCTAGTTCATAAGCCTTTCTGATAAGTTTAATAACAGCCTGCCTGTCGGCGGGTTCTCCCCACGAGCCTGCGCCTGTGGTAGCACGCATAGTGCCTAAACCAATCCGGTTCACTTCTAAGGTATCTCCAATAGTAAATGTCTTACTTAGCGTTTCCATGAAGATTTTTCTGGTAAAATATTTTGCAAAGATGAACCCCAGCCAATGCTAATACACGGTAAGTTTTACAGGAAGAATGGTAAAAATCGAAGATACAGCAATTGAAAAGACGTGAATTATAGGATTATAGTAAGATTTTTTAGAAACTACGGTTTATATGCAACCTGAATGGTAAAAACCAAAGCATTACACAGCCTGCATTCGATACTCCCTCGGCAACATTCCGGTTGCTTTTTTAAAGAATTTGGTAAAGTTGGTGGGTTCGTCGAATCGTAAACGATACGCAATTTCTGTTACCGAAAGTTCGGTAGTATGTAATAAAGATTTTGCCTCAAAAACCAGTCTTTCGTTAATTAGTTGCTTGGCCGACTTCCCCAACTCTTGCCGGAGCATACTGCTTAAATGATTCGGATGCACATTGAGTTGTGCTGCAAATTCATTGACCGAAAAAACTTTTCCTGTCCGGCCTTTTGAAAGTAACAGGAAGTGTTCTTCCAGCAGCCGCTCAAAAGCTCTGGTAAGCCTGATGTTCTTGGCGGCGTCTGTAACAGTATCACAGTTTTTTTCGTAAATTTCTTGTGCTTTTATAAAAAAGATATGTAACAAATGCCGCATGGTTTCCCAGCGGGAGGCTGGCGTGCAGTTTACCTCTTTCAGCATCCATTCAAATAAATCTATAAAAGGTTGTTGCTCATCTGGCGTTAAATCACATACGGCCCTGCCTTCGAGCTGAAACATCGGTAACTCTCGTATGGTTTGTAAACCTTCGGGTGTAGAAGCAAAAAAATTCTCGTTAAAGAAACAGATGTAGCCCGTCAGGTCTTCGAGGCGATGATACTGTTGCAAGTGCCACGGGCTAAGAAAATACAGCGTTCCGGCCTGCATCAGAAAGTCAGAGATACCCACTTTAAAGGCTAGCTTACCACTTGTAACCAAAGCAAAAATGTAAGTATCACTCCGGTAAACAGGGCTCATGGCAGGTCTGGTTCGCATGGATTCTTCAAATCTGTATAATTGAAAATCAGGCGAATGGGGGTCGGGTAGGCCCAGCGCTTGCATCAGTTTGCTGATACCGATAAAAACTTCAAAGTCAGGCGTTTTCACAAAAAAGCTATACTTTGCCCAAAAATACAAAATATTATGTTTCGGCTGAGGGTATTCATCATAAATAAGAATTAAAAAAAGCTAAATTCATCCCTGAAAATCAGGTTTTATTCATGGAATTTTACCGCTTGTCCTAAATAGAATATTTTTTTTGCCAAGTATCTTGCATTGCATAGTACCTTTTATTAACTTTGTATCATTAATTTCAGCAGAAAATGCTTTAAACGATATAGATAACATGGATTTAGAAAACGCCCAAGTGCAGATGCGGAAAGGGATATTGGAGTACTGCATCTTACACATAATTTCGAGGGGCGAAATTTATGCCTCCGAAATTCTAGACGAGCTCATTAACGCCAAGATTATGGTTGTTGAGGGAACACTCTACCCGCTGTTGACCCGCCTGAAAAACTCTGGTCTTTTAGATTACAAGTGGGTTGAATCCACTTCTGGGCCGCCAAGAAAATACTACGTTTTAACAGACACAGGACAATTGTTTTTAGATAACCTTAATGGTACATGGAATGAGCTTTCAGATTCGGTAACTACCATTATCAGTAAAAAAAGCAAATAGCATCAGAAAATTGAAGACTTAACTCTCATTCATTTAGCCACTGCGGCAGTTCCCTGTGGTATTTATAGTTACAAAGCAATGAAAAAGACAATACAAATCAATATAGCTGGCGTTGTTTTTAATATAGAAGAAGACGCCTACGATAAATTAAACAGTTACCTGCGTTCTATTCAGCAATACTTCTCGTCTTACGAGGGAAGTCAGGAAATTGTTTCAGATATTGAAGCCCGGATTGCTGAGAAATTCTGGACTAAAGACAAAACAGATGCTTCGTCGCAGGTGATTACGCTTGAAAGGGTAAACGACCTTATTAAATCAATGGGTAGTGTGGCCGATTTTGAGGCCATTCAGGAAGAAGAAGACCTCAAAAGCACTACACACGCCAAAACCGAAAGCAAAGCCTCCACACAGCCTGGCACAGCAGCAGAAGAAAACAAAACAACTACTACACCACCAATCAGCGAGCCAGCAGGCCCTAAACGCTTGTATCGTGACGTAAAACGCAAAGCTCTGGGTGGAGTATTGGCAGGTTTAGCCCACTATTTTAACATTGATGTAGTGTGGCTGCGTATATTATTCCTTTTCTTCTTTCTGGGTATTCCGCCTTTGATTGAAGACCTTGCGCCGGCTTCGGGATTTGTGCTGATAGCTTATTTTGTTTGCTGGATTGTATTCCCGCCTAATTCGACACTGGTTGAGGATGAAAAAATCAAGAAATTTTACCGTGATAACGACAGTAAAGTGCTAGGAGGGGTTTGTAGCGGGTTAGCAGCCTATTTCGGAACCGATGTAACAGTTATCAGGCTTTTATTTGTACTTACTGTACCTGTTTTTGCACTAGGCTTTATTACCTATACCATTTTGTGGATAGTAGCACCTAAAGCCCAGACATTGACCCAGAAAATGGAAATGAAAGGCGAGCCCGTAACTTTGTCGAATATTGAAACGAATATCAAAGAAAGTTTAAAAGTAGAGAAAAACGCACCAGAGAATACACTTACAAAAATTCTTTTGTTCCCTTTCCGCTTGATAGCCATAGTAATCAAAGGAATTGGCGATATACTCAAAAATCTGGGGCCAGTAGCCAGAATACTAGCCGGAATTGTGTTGATGGGTTTCTCGTTATTTGTGGTAGTTATAATAGCTATTTCAGTAGCTGCTTTCTTTGGGGTCATGACAGGCTTTGAAGGTGTCGGTTTCCTTGACGATAGCCCGTTTAAAAGTATTGCGGCCGATGTGCAGCCTATTACAGGTTTATTTGCTTTCCTTGCTTTCTTTACCCCGTTTTTAGCCCTGTTGTTAGTCGGATTAATCCTGATAAGCAACCGCCGCATAGGTACTCGTAACTTCTGGATTTCATTGCTGGGCTTATGGCTGGCTGGGTTAATGGGTGTAGGTATTTTAGGCGCAAAATTTGCCCTTAACTTTAAAAACAGAGGTAGAATAGAGGTAACTAAAAACTTTAGCCTGCCTGCCAGAACACTGGTGATTGATGCCTATAATAACCATGATGACGATGACGACGATTTACATATACACAGAAGCGTGAGCGTAGACCTAGAGGGTTATGAAGGTACTGACTTAAAACTGGAACAAACATTCAAAGCTGCGGGGCGTTCAAGAAAAGATGCCGAAAACAACGCTAAAAATGTGAAGTATGATATTAAGCAAAAAGATTCATTGCTGGTATTTAATAAACATTTGCTTCTGGGAGAAAACGCACGCTTACGTGACCAGAATCTGGAGATGACCCTGTACATACCTTACGAAAAACCATTTAAACTGACCAGAAGTTTTTATGACATATACGCCAATCGTTGGAACGACCACCCGAATTTTGATGTAGATGGCGATGACATCGATAAATATACATTCGTGATGAAGCGTGACTCTGGAATGATTTGCCGTGATTGTCCGAAATTAAGTAAAGAAGAAAGAGAGGCACTAAGAAATCGGAATGACTATGATAACGATTATTCTTTTGATATGGATGTGTTTGAAGATAAAGGCCAGTTTGAGAAAAAATTTGAGACTAAAAACTTTAGCAAGATAGAGGTAGGCGGTGCGTTTGTAGTAACGGTTCGGCAGGGAGATAAATTCAGTATCGTAGCCAATTCGGATAGTCAGGATAATATCGATGACCTTGACATAGACGTAAAAGGTAATACACTTGAAATCGAATACAGAGATAAATTCTCGTTCAGCCGCCGTAATGAAACAACCCGAATCAATATTACCATGCCAACGCTCGAAGGGCTTGATTTATCTGGTGCTTCAACCATAAAAGTAATAGGCTTCAAAGATAAAAATCAGGATATTGATATAAGCCTTACAGGAGCAGTAAAAGCCGCTATTGATGTAGATGCCCGTAAGATAGATTTGAATGCTACGGGTGCTGCTAATGCCGACCTCAGAGGCTTTGCCGATAAGATGGATATTGATGTAACAGGGGCGTGTCAGATTAATACTAGAGGCATGGAAATTAATCAGGTAAATGCCGATGCCAGCGGTGCAAGCCAGATACGTTTAGGAAATGTAAAAGACCTGAACACGTCACACACAAGCGGCGCAAGTAAAATAACCCGTGAGTAGAAATATTTCTTAAATAATTCATTAAAAAACTCCTTTTTATTTTGATTAAAAGGAGTTTTTTTTATTTTTGTAAACAATTGATAGTCAGAATATTGGTCGGCAAAAAATATAATTTTTTAATTAGTATATAATAATTTCTAAAAAAATCGTTTGACAGATAATACATTTTTATACTAAAACACTTGTCAAATTAAAAATTATTATACTTTTGCAGCCACAAATTTTTTTGTAACATTAAATTAAGGATTAAACTATGTATTGGACACTCGAACTTGCGTCATACCTGGAAGACGCTCCGTGGCCCGCTACAAAAGATGAGTTGATAGATTTTTCGATTCGTTCGGGAGCACCCATTGAAGTTATTGAAAACTTACAAGAACTAGAAGACGACGGACAGCCGTATGAAAGTATCGAAGAAATTTGGCCTGATTATCCGACCAAGGACGACTTTTTCTTCAATGAAGATGAATATTAGAATTATTTCAGAGAGCAATAAACAAGCGTTTATTGCTCTCTGAATTTATGGGCTTTACTTTAATTCCTGTTTCAGAAAATACCCTGTGTAGCTGCCTTTTACTTTGGCTACCTGCTCTGGGGTACCTTCTGCAATAATTTGCCCCCCTTTATTACCGCCTTCCGGCCCGAGGTCTATCAGATGGTCCGAAACCTTTATTACATCCAGATTATGCTCAATAATGAGTACGGTATTACCTTTATTGGCCAGTTTTTGTAAAACCTCAAGCAATTTTTGTATATCCTGAAAGTGTAATCCAGTAGTAGGCTCATCCAGAATATACATAGTTTTTCCGGTATCTTTCTTTGATAGCTCTTCGGCTAGTTTTACGCGTTGCGCCTCTCCACCCGAAAGCGTAGTGGCATGTTGCCCTAAGGTAATATAACCCAGCCCAACCTCGAAGAGCGTCTGCACCTTTCTGAAAATCTTTGGCTGAAACTCAAAAAACTCTAATGCCTGCTCAACGGTCATGTCGAGTACATCTGCAATAGATTTTCCTTTGAAACGTACCTCTAACGTTTCGCGGTTGAAACGCTTTCCTTTGCAGGTTTCACAAGCTACGTGCACATCGGGTAAAAACTCCATTTCAATTTTTTTCATCCCTGCTCCCTCGCAATCCTCACAACGCCCCCCTTTCACATTGAATGAAAAACGGCCGGGTTTATAGCCTCTGATTTTGGCCTCAGGTAATTCGGCAAATAGCGTTCGGATGTCGGAGAACATTCCGGTATAAGTAGCCGGATTACTTCTTGGCGTGCGCCCAATAGGGCTTTGGTCAACTTCTATTACTTTATCAATAAATTCAAGACCTTCAACCGATTTATAAGGAAGCGGTTCTCGTTTTGAATTATAGAAATGGCGATTCAGAATCGGAAATAAGGTTTCATGAATGAGCGATGATTTACCACTACCACTTACGCCTGTAATACAAAGCATTTTGCCCAACGGTAGTTTAAGAGTAACGTTTTTCAGATTATGCCCTGTTGCACCTTTAATAACCAAGGCTTTTCCATTGCCGGCCCTGCGCTCGGCAGGAATTTCAATAGCTACGCGTCCGCTCAGGTAATCCGAAGTAGTACTTCTGTTGTTAAGAAACTCCTGAGGGGTTCCTTTCCCTACAATATTTCCGCCGTGCCTTCCTGCACCCGGGCCAATGTCAAGAATATAGTCCGATTCCAGCATCATGTCTTTGTCGTGTTCCACAACCAGAACCGTATTGCCTAAATCGCGCAAATCTTTCAAAGCCTGAATCAATTTCACGTTGTCTCGCTGGTGTAGCCCAATGCTTGGTTCGTCCATGATATAAAGCACGCCTACTAATTGGGTTCCAATCTGGGTAGCCAGCCTGATACGCTGCGATTCTCCTCCTGAGAGTGTTCTCAGAGGCCGATTCAGCGTGAGGTAGTCAAGCCCAATACCTAAGAGGAATCCAAGCCTTTTCCGAATTTCTTTCAGTATTTCACGCGCAATGGTGTTTTGCCTGTCCGAAATACGGGTTTCTATATTACTAAACCAGTCGGCAATTTCCCGAATGTCCATTTCGGCCAGTTCGGCAATATTCTTATTGTCTATCTTGAAGTGCAAAGACTCTTTTTTCAGGCGTAAACCGTTACAATCGGGGCAGGTTTTTATAACCAGAAAATCGCGTACCCACTCCTGAATTTTGTCGTTGTCGGAATCCTGTTGGCGTTTCAGGAAAGTAATTACACCTTCAAAGGTGGTATTCCATTCAGTGCCCGGATATTTTTTTGAAGGTACTGCCACGGGGTCTTCACTACCATACAGGATAGTCTTTAGGGCTTCTGGTGGTAGTTTGGCAATAGGCGTTGATATATTGGATTTAAAACTTTTCAGAATAATTTCTATCTGTTTAAAAATCCATAAGTCGCGGTATTCGCCCAGCGGAGCAATACCGCCTCTGCTAATACTCAGCGATTTATCAGGGATGATTGATTCCTCGGTTATTTCTTCAATAGTGCCTAAGCCGTTACAAGTAGGGCAAGCACCATAAGGCGAATTAAACGAAAAACTATTGGGCGAGGGGTCTTCATACGAAATGCCTGAGCGGGGGTCGGTCAGGTTCTGAGAAAAATACTGTAACTTACCTTGTGTGTCGAGCATCATCATTGAGCCTTTACCCTGTTTAAGGGCCGTGCTAACCGATTGGCTCAGGCGATAGCGGTCGTCAGCTTTTGGTACAATTCTATCAATGACAACTTCAATATCATGTATTTTATAGCGGTCGAGCTGCATTTTGGGGTTTATCTCCATAATTTCCCCATCTACTCTTACCTTGTTATAGCCTAATTTGGCAATCTGCACAAACAATTCGCGGTAATGTCCTTTACGCCCTTTTACTAAAGGAGCCAGCAAAGTAACCTTCTGATTTTCAAATTGTTGCAGAATCTGGTCAATAATCTGGTCTTGGGTTTGTTTTACCATTTTTTCGCCACTTACGTAGCTGAAGGCTTCGCTGGCGCGGGCATAAAACAAACGCAGAAAGTCATAAATTTCGGTGGTAGTGCCAACCGTCGAACGAGGATTTTTAGAAGTAGTTTTCTGTTCGATAGAAATTACTGGCGAAAGCCCGTTGATTTTATCAACATCTGGCCTTTCCATGTCTCCAATAAAACTTCTGGCATAAGAAGAGAAACTCTCCATATAACGCCTTTGCCCTTCTGCATAGATGGTGTCAAAGGCCAGAGAAGATTTTCCACTGCCCGAAATACCCGTAATCACAACCAGCTTGTTGCGGGGAATACTTACATCAATATTTTTAAGATTATGTTCTCTGGCACCTAAAACTTCTATTTGTTCATAGCCAGTCAGGTCAATATCATTCAATTGTTTTTCGCTCACTAGTATAAGGCAGATTATTTAGAAAGTAACGAAAAATACAGGCTTGTGGTTCATACTATAAGCATGAAAATAAAGACACCGCTCGGTTTTTAGGGTGTGCCTTACCTGCCGCCCTAACTTAGTACTTTACTTTCTCGTTCAGGTAGTCGTCCAGTACAAAGCTATTTTTTCGGAAAACATAAATATACGTCTTTTTAATGGAAGGGCAACAGTGAGCATCCGAATTAGCCATCTCCAGTTGTTCTACATAAAGTTTGCCATTTTTTATTTTTGCTTGCCCTTCGCTAACTCCGGCAATTTGCGCTTCACCTTTTTCATTTTTCAGGTTTAATATGGCAGGATTAATGTTCCATGAGCCAGAGCCTTTCTTGTGTGTGGCCAGATATAGACCAAAACTTTCCGAAAATACCCCATTACCCTGAGGGCCTGTATAACCTTCATTATAAGTATCAATTCGCCACGGTATTAGTATATCATCGGTTGAAGCATCGCCATCAATTTCACCTTTCAATAATCTGATGTCTTTCATCCGATTTTTAAATTGAGGATACACGTTATTGAGTATCTTTTTTATTTTCATTACTAATGCCTCATCAATTTTGCTGGTGTTTGTTTCTATGGGCGTTGAATGATTCTCAGCTGTGCCGTTTTTTACGTCTATATTTCCATCCATTATCCAGCCGGTTGTGCCTTTGTGTTGTATTTTATACCAGAGTAGGTTTTTCTCTTTTTCCTGAAGCAGTATGTCGAAACTAGTGTGTTTTTCCAGCACGGCGAGTGGTTCTGACTGGGCTGATTTCTCTTGATAAATAACTTTATTTACAGATGCCATGCCAGTTTTTTTTGTTGATACTTCGTCATAGAAAGAAGCTGTGCTGTCAGCAACAAGGTCTTCCACAGGGTTTATGTCGGTATTCTGACTGGTATTCTGATAAGTATTGCTCAAGCTGAATATGCTTGTATACTTTAATTTCTTGAATTCGATGACATTTATTTGTTTATAAGCAGTATAGCTGTTGTTGTTCCATCGCCAGACCGAATATTCAAGCCCTGGCTTAGGTACTACCAAGTCAGGATAATTATTGTTAACAGTACTTAATGCTTCGGGTAGTAGCCCCGGCGTGTCCAGATTCTTCTGGTATTCGCCTGCATTATTTTTAATAAATAGTATAAGGTTGCTACCTGTTGTGCCTGATGTAAAAGTATTGCCATACAAAATAAAGAGGTCTTCTTTGCCGTCCATGTTGAGGTCGGTCGGAAAAACCTTCGGTATAAAAGGGTGTAGCTGAACTTTATCAGTATGGCTTACGAATGATTTCTTATCTTTTGATAACCCCCACCCAAGTTTCTGTAAAATGCTTTGCCGCTCTTTTAAAGTAAGTTTACTTTTAACGTTTTTGAACAAGAGGTCTGTGGCATCGGTAGTGGTGGTGTTATCGGTAGTTGAGTTAGTAACAATATTTGTACTTGTGTTGGTTATCCAGCCTGTTTTTTCCTGATAGGTTACATTATACCAAGTAAAGATGTTGTCTTTATGTTCTTGCAAAATACTAAATTCCGCACCGCTCGGAATAACCGCTATTTTTTCAGAAGTTAAAGAATTACTTCTGAAAACTGTTTTATTCATTTGGGTTTTTCCTGTGGTTTTGGTTTGTGCTGTTAGTTTTACTGAGATAAAAAACAGGGCTGTCAGGCAAAAGGGGAATAGTGTATATTTTGAGGTAGTCATACGAATCAAGAGTTGCTAATAAGTTAATTCAGATTTAAGGCGAAAGGTTACATAATATAGCTAAATAATTTGAGTGAAAATAACTAAAAAAGCCGAAAGATTAATCTTTCGGCTTTTTTAGTATATGACGTTACTGATTTTATTAATAAACCAGTATTCGGTTGGTTACCATTTCGCGGGCTGCTTCGGCAATACCTTCGGGGTCAAAACCACATTCGTGGTGGAGTTCTAGCTGTTCGCCGTGTTCAACTATACGGTCAGGAATCCCCAGACGTTTCACTTTAGCGTTATATTCGTGGTCGGCCATAAACTCAAGTACAGCACTACCCATGCCTCCTTTCAGGCAACCATCTTCTACGGTAATTATTTTATCGAATTTCTGAAAAACCTCGTGTAGAAGTTCTTCGTCAAGTGGTTTTACAAATCTTAAATCATAATGTGCAGCACTAATGCCATCTTGTGCAAGTGCATGGCAGGCTTCAACGGCATAGTTGCCAATATGGCCAATAGTCAGGATGGCCACATCGGTACCATCTTTGATTTTTTGCCCTTTGCCAATTGCTATTCTTCTTAGGGGGCGTCGCCAGTCGGGCATAACGCCTTCGCCGCGCGGATACCTGATAGTAAAAGCAGTTTTAAGTTTCTGTACATCATCCAACTGGAAGGTGTACATCATATTTCTTAAATCTTCTTCGTTCATGGGCGCAGCTATTACCATGTTCGGAATACAACGCATATAGGCAATATCATAAGCACCGTGGTGCGTAGGGCCATCTGCTCCGGCAAAACCAGCGCGGTCAAGGCAGAAAATAACAGGTAACTCCTGAATACATACATCATGAATTACTTGGTCGTAAGCACGCTGCATGAAGGTTGAGTAAATATTGCAATAAACCACTAAACCTCTTGTAGCCATACCTGCCGAAAATGTTACGGCGTGCTGCTCGGCAATGCCTACGTCGAATGCTCTGTCGGGGATGGCTTTCATCATGATGTTTAATGATGAACCCGAAGGCATGGCAGGAGTAACCCCAACAATTTTATCATTCACCTCGGCCAGTTCAACAATGGTATGCCCGAAAACATCCTGATATTTAGGAGGCATTGGTTTGTCATAAACCTTTTTCTTTATTTCGCCTGTAACTTTATCGAACAAACCCGGGGCGTGCCACTTGGTTTGGTCTTTTTCAGCAGGCGCGTAACCTTTGCCTTTTACAGTTAGGCAATGGAGTATTTTAGGACCCGGAATATTCTTGAGGTCTTCGAGTACACTTACAAGGTGGTCAATATCATGCCCATCTATCGGCCCGAAATAACGCAGGTTAAGGGCTTCAAATAAATTGCTTTGGCTTAGCAAGGCACCTTTAAAGGCGTTTTCTACTTTTTGTACAATTTCTCTGGCACTTTTGCCGAAATTGCTCATTTTACCTAATAGCTTCCAGATATCGTCTTTGGCTTTATTGTAGGTTTGTGAGGTAGTAATGTCGGTAAGATATTCCTTTAATGCACCTACGTTGGGGTCAATAGCCATGCAGTTATCGTTCAGGATAATCAGCACATTGGCATCTTTTAATGAACCCGCGTGGTTCATGGCTTCAAAAGCCATACCGGCTGTCATGGAGCCATCACCAATTACAGCAATATGCTGGCGGCTACTATTACCATTGATTTTTGAGCCAACGGCCATGCCTAGCGCAGCCGAAATAGAGGTAGACGAATGCCCCACCCCAAAGGTGTCATAAATGCTTTCTTTGCGTTTGGGAAACCCTGAGATACCCCCGTAAAAACGGTTAGTATGAAAGTTGTCTCTGCGGCCTGTCAGGATTTTGTGCCCATAAGCCTGATGGCCTACATCCCATACGAGTTGGTCGTCGGGTGTATTGAAAACGTAGTGTAAGGCTACGGATAACTCAACAACGCCCAGACTGGCACCAAAATGCCCGCCATATACTGAAACATTATCTATAATAAACTGTCGTAGTTCGTTCGATACTCGTGGAAGTGCTGCTCGGTCAAGTTTTCTTAGATCGGAGGGGTCGTTGATGCGTTCAAGGAGTTCGCCAGGTGTGATGAGCATATCTTTATAATCAATTATAAGTCGACTGTTCTGTTTAAACCAAACTTATGATAAAATGTTTAGCTTGTACTAAAATATTTATAGATTTTTGGGTTTAAGCAGGGAAAACGCAAATCATCTGCAATGAAATTGTCAGAAAAGCCAACAAAGATACAAAAAAATAATTGAATTAATCTTTCTTTTGACTTGCTCTGTAAAGTTTTTGTTTTTCTTCTTTGGTAAGGCTTTCGTATCCAGACTTATTGATTTTGTCCAGAATTGCATCAACCTCATCCTGATCAGGAAAGTAGTTAGGGTCAAGGCCAGTTGTACTTAGCCCTTTGCTCGAAACGGTTGATTCACTATATTTTCGTTGAGGAATTTTTATTTTAGGCTTGGGCCGCCATAGGCTCGACCACCAGTCGCTGAGGGTTTCAATAGGGCTGCCTAGGTCAATACCTTTCCGAAGAAAATAAATATACGAATACCCTGCCAGTGCGCCTCCGAGGTGCGAGATACCACTACTAGGAATAGTAAATGATAAAATCAGGAAAAGCCAAGCTATATACTTGATTTTAATCAGAAAAAGCCCAAAAAAGTAAAACTCGTATTCGGGCAGAAGCGTAACTGCCGCAAACATAATGGCACAAACTGCAGCAGAGGCTCCTATAATGGTTGGGCTGATGTTATTGATTTGTGGTGCCAGTGAAAGAAGGTTGTATATGCCTATATAAATTAAGCCACCAACAATACCACCGATGATATAAATATTTAGAAGTTTCCGGCTGCCGATAAATTCCTGTATAAGTGACCCAAACCAGAACAGGTTAAGCATATTAAAAAGTAAATGCAGGAAACCATCATGGGTGAAACAATAGGTAAGGAGTGTCCAGGGTTTCCAGATGAAATCCTTTATTGGGGCAATCAGCACGATGTTGTCATCAATAATGTCTTGGACCTCTTCTCCCTGCGGAAAAAACGAAAGGAGAAACGTTGCTATTATCAAAGACAAAAAGATGATAGTATTGATGAGTATCAACTGCATCAATGTATTTCCACGACGGAAAGTATTCTTTATATCATTTAAAAAATTTGCCACTCGCTCGTTTCTTCCTTAAACAAATTTATAACTAATATTGGGGTCTTCCAAAACCAAAAAACCTTAAAAGAACAAATCCTACTAATAAGCCACCTACGTGGGCAAAGTGGGCAATTCCTAACGATGTTCCATGAATACCAGCATAAAGCTCATAAGCCCCGTACAGGAACACATAATACTTGGCTTTAATAGGTATGGGAAACGGAAAAATAATTAACTGATTATTAGGGAAAAGATAAGCATAGGCTATCAGAATCCCGAAAATAGCTCCTGAGGCACCAACCATTGGCGTTTTAGCTATGGCATAATATGCACCAGATTCTGGCAGGAACTGCATCATATCATAAATATTTGCCAGCGAGTATATAAAACTTGCTCCGATTCCTGTAACCAGATAGTATATTAAAAAACGCTTAGAACCTAAAAATGTTTCGATTCCGGGACCAAAAATTATCAAACCCAGCATATTGCTTAATAAATGGGTGGTTCCGCCATGTAGAAACATATATGTAAGCGGCTGCCAGATTTTAAAATTCGGGTTTAGTAAATCGGGGCTGCCGGGCAAAATCGGATTAAAAAAAGCAAACGTTGCAGCAATATAATCAGAATTTAAGAAACTTGACAGGAAAAACACAACTACATTTACAATCAGTAAATTACGAACAACAGGGCTCAGGTAAAACATAGCTTTTCTTTTATTTTTTATTGATTAAGTCGGCTAAACTGTCTAATGACAATATGGTCATGATGGGTTCGCCGTTAGGTGTATAGCCGGGAACGGCCGTCTCAAAAAGTTGATGAATTAGTAAATTTATTTCAATTTTTGAAAGTTCGCCAATATATTTGGCAGAAGATTTTTTCGAAAAAGACCTCGCAACGTTTTCAACTATATCAAGGTGCAAATCGCGCTGGTTTGTCTTGAACTGCTGCACCAAGCCTTCAAAAACTTCTTTTTCGTTCTCTTCCTGCACCTCTGGCGGAACTCCCGTAATTTTAATGGTATTCTGGCCGAATTCTTCAAAAGAAAACCCTAAAGCTCTTATGGTATCTTGTATTTCCAAAACCAACTGGAAGTCGGCTGCACTGAAATCAAGTGTTTTCGGGAAGAGCAGTTGTTGGGTAAACGGGGTTTTATTTTTTAAACTATTATGATATTTTTCGTATAAAATCCGTTCATAAGCGGCCCTCTGGTCAATAAGCATTAACCCATTTTTTGCTTGCGCCACAATGAATCTGTTCTGAATCTGAATGGCACTTATGTCTTTTACTTCTGCCAGATGCTTGCTTTCGTCGGTTATGTCATTGGCCTTGCTTCCGAGTGTAATAGGGGCTTCTTGCTGGAAATCAAAATTGGTCTGGTTATTAACCTTGAAGCTATCTAAGCCGTCAAAAAGTTTGCGCCAGTTTTCGCTGTTCGATTTCTCACGCGGGGAATCATCTTTTACAGGAGGCAATGATGACCCTGAACCCTGACGCGGCTTCTCAAAGTCTGACAAGGCCGGATTAATAGGCGTTGGTATATCACTAAACCTGCTTGTAGAGGTAATATTCCCGAAATTAATGTCTGACTCAAAGTCAATTGTAGGCGTAAGGTTATAAACCCCTATGGCACGCCTTACTGCCGACCTGATAATGGCATAAACGGCCCTTTCGTCGTCGAATTTTATTTCGGTTTTGGTCGGATGAATGTTAATGTCAATATGCGAGGGGTCAATCTCTAAAAATAACACATAAAAAGGACTGCTTCCTTCTGGAATAGTGGCCTCGAAGGCACTTAGAACCGCGTGGTGCAGGTAATTATGTTTAATGAATCTCTTATTGACAAAGAAAAACTGTTCGCCACGGCCCTTTTTGGCAGATTCCGGCTTGCCTACATAGCCTTCTACATTTACGAAAGGCGTTTCTTCTTCGCAGGTAGCTAGCTGCTCGCGGTAATTTTTTCCGAAAATATCTACAATCCGTCGGCTAAGTTTGCCAGAAGGTAAGTTATATACTTCTACGTCGTTGTGGTAAAGCGTAAAGGTAACTTCAGGATGAGCCAGCGCAACTCGCTGAAACTCGTCTAGTACGTGTTTCATCTCTACCGGATTCGACTTCAGAAAGTTCCGGCGGGCAGGTACATTAAAAAACAGATTTTTTACCTGAAAATTAGTGCCTTTAGGGCATGAAACCGACTCCTGACTTTTAAACTCCGAACCTTCAATCCGAATCATCGTTCCTACTTCGTCAACCAGTCGGCGGGTTCTGAGTTCAACCTGAGCCACCGCCGCAATAGAAGCCAATGCCTCACCCCTGAAACCCATCGTGCGAATAGCAAAAAGGTCGTCGGCAGTTCTTATTTTAGATGTGGCGTGTCTTTCAAAGCTCATGCGGGCATCGCTTGCCGACATCCCTATACCGTCGTCAATCACCTGAATCAGGGTTCTTCCTGCATCCTTAACAATCAACTGAACAGTATTGGCACGTGCATCAATCGAATTTTCCAATAATTCTTTTACTACTGAAGATGGCCTCTGCACAACTTCACCTGCTGCAATCTGGTTTGCAATAGAATCTGGTAGTAAATGAATAATATCTAACATTTTGTATCTTTTTTGCCCTCTTAACTCTCAAATTTATTTAAATAACTGTAATTTTAAAGGTTTTTGTTCCATAGATGTAAATATTTGGGCACCAAATACTCACAAATTACAAAAACCAGCAATAATATGAAGGTTGTCTATCTGCCGAAAAACTTAAAACTACATTTTATTGCAAAGTTGTTATTTTCAAACAGAAATAAGCAGAGAAACTTCAATTTATTTCGTGTACCTAAAAAACACTTAAAGTTAAAAACAAAGTAAGCCAATACAATCCTGAACTTTTTTTATATACTGAAATGTTTTGCGTTTAACTATAAAAACTTAAAAAAATGAAGAAAATAATCAGAATTGTCCTAATCTCTGTGGCTGTACTAGCCATTTCCTTTTTCGGGTATCTTACGTTTACTAAAAGCAAAAGTCCTGCCGATAAAGCCGTATTTAAAGAAAATGGTCTGGAAGTAAAGGTCGATTATTGCCGCCCTTACAAAAAAGAACGTCAGGTTTTCGGGCAGTTAGTGCCTTATGGAAAGGTCTGGAGAACCGGAGCCAACGAAGCAACCCTTTTTGAGGTAAAACAGGATGTAAAAATAGGAGATAAAACCCTGAAAGCAGGCAAGTATACCTTATGGACAATTCCGACCCCTGATAAATGGACAATTATCTTTAACGGGCAAACCGGCCAATGGGGAACCCAATATGATGAAACCAAAGATATCATGAGGGTAGAAGTGCCTTCTGGTAAAATTGCCGAGACTGTCGAACAGTTTAAAATTGATTTTGCCCCTGTTACCGGTGGTGCAGACATGATTTTAAGCTGGGAAAACACAGAGATAAGGGTGCCTGTCAGACTTTAATATAAATGCTTTGTTAGTCAGAAGAATTTCCGAACTTTACGGCATGGATTACATAGAACTTACTTTACAGATAGATGCCGATTTTGTTGAAATTCTTATGGCAGAATTGGGCGAGTTAGGATTTGAATCGTTTGTTGAAACAGACGAAGGGCTGGACGCATACGTGCAGGAAGAAATTTTTGATGATTTAGCCGTGAAGCAAATGCTGGAAACCTATGCAGAGCGAACGGCTATTTCTTATGCCTTCAAGAAAATTGCCCGCCAGAACTGGAACGAAGAATGGGAAAAAAACTTCCAGCCTATCCAGATAGGAGATGAGGTATATGTACGTGCCGATTTCCACGAACCCCGCCCTGATTTCCCTTACGAAATCATTATTACACCTAAGATGTCGTTTGGCACAGGCCACCACGAAACAACCTCAATGGTAATGGCGCATCAGCTTACTATTCCGCACGAAGGTAAAAAAGTGCTTGATGTAGGCACAGGTACGGGTATTCTGGCTGTTTTGGCTGCTAAACTTGGCGCAAGTGCTATTAGTGCTTTTGATATTGACGAGTGGTCGGTCGAAAATACCCTCGAAAACATTGGTCTGAACCAGACCTCTAATATTAGCGTCAGGCTAGGAACCATTGAAAACGAACCTGCCGATACCTACGATATTATTCTGGCTAATATAAACAGAAATATTCTGCTTCAACAAATACCACTGTATGTGAATTTTCTGAAAAAACAGGGTGAGCTTATCATCAGTGGTTTTTATGAAAAAGACATCGCTGATATTCAGGTTGTTGCCGAGGCTGCCGGCTTAAAAAAAATAGCTCAGCTAAGCAAGAATAATTGGGCTGCGGTCGTTTTTAAGTATCAGTAAATTAAAAAAGCGAAGCTAATTCGCTGCTCTTTCACTTATGCGGCACCTTTCAATTATCTTATGTTGTGGCATTTTTTTGTCATTTTCTGCCCGGGCGCAGTCAATAAGATTCTCTGACAATCCTCAGAACTTCATTAGCGAAATAAAAACGATAATGGCTACTGATAATAATTCAATAGCTATTGCTATGGGGAGCAAGTTCGAGTCTTACTGGGCTAGTCGTTTCACTGCCAATCAGAAAGCAGTTCTGATGAGTACTTCCAAAAAAATGGGTCCTAAGGGTTATAAAATGCCTCAGTTTTATTACCTGTTTACTATTCTGGATAAAGTAATTGAGCAAGAAAAGTATAACGACGAAAAACTGGATAACCTTCTGGCTATTGTACAAAAATCTGTTGATTTATATGATGCAAAAACTACTACCCGCATTTTTGAAACCTTCAAGGATTTTCTGGAAAAACGGCGTTTATATGCCTCTAACTTTAACCGTCTGTACGCTCTAGGAGGCACTTTCGATTTTAAATTTGTTGATACCAAGCAGGAAACAGCATCTGCACCACAAGCTCAGCAACCTGCTGCTACGCCGGCTCCTGCCGATAACTCAAAACAGGACGACGGTTGGGGAACGCCATCACCTGCCGACAACACCGGTGCTGCTACACAGGTTTTACAGGATTTTGACAAAAAAACAATGCCTGTGCTAGGCGGCGTACTGATAGAACTAAACAACGTTGACCTTATTATGGCAACTGCCAGCGACTCGGCCAGTATTGCCAAAGCGTCGGGCGCAGTAGCTTTAAAAGAAGGTGTTTTTGTTGGCAAGGGAGGAAGCATGACTTGGGAGAATCAGGGTTTGCCACAGGTTTCGGCTATGTTTGATGACTATTCCTTTGAAATTCGGAACCCACGCCTGACCGCCTCAGATGTAACCCTTACCTACACCGACCGCCTGACGGCACCCATCAAAGGAGTTTTTGAATTTAAGGGAGAAAAACGTGCAAAAAATGCACCTTCTACGTATCCGAGGTTTATGTCATACCAAAGCGATGCCTTCATTAAAAATATCGACAAAAACATCGAATATCATGGTGGTTTCTCTATTATAGGTAAAAATATTTTCTCCTCTTCTGTAAAAAACAGCTACTCTACCATTACGGTTAAAAACGAGGGCAAGGTAGCTTTTAAAACCAGCAGTACCCGCTTTGAAATAAACGATGCCTACATTAGCGCGCAAGCGGCTACTTTTGTTACATACATCGGGCAGGATTCCATCTATCATCCAGCAGTAAGATTGCATTATGTACCTGCCGACGGCACCTTACGGCTCAATAAAATAGAAGTAGGGGGCTTTAAGGATGCTACCTTCTCGGATAGCTACCATCAGATGAGCATTAAATGTGATGCCATGCGCTGGAGCCTGAACGAAGGTAAACTCGATTTTTATATTGTTTCAGGCAAAACACAGGTTCCGGCTGTTTTTGAATCGCTCGATTTCTTTGACTCACAACGCCTGACGGGTTTAAGTAGTGGGTCGGGGTTTAATCCGTTGCTGGTAGCTGGTAATTTTGCCCAGAAAAACAACAAACCTCTCTTTAGCGTTGCCGACGTGGTAACATTTAATAATAACAAGGTGTCTCCCCAGATACTTAAATCAGGAATGATGGTGGCCGTGCAGCAAGGTTTTATGTATTATAATGCTGCTACTGACCTTTATGGCATTACTGCAAAAGGGCAACATTATTTGCTGGCTTATGTAGGTAAAAAAGATTTTGACGATTTGCTCATTCCGTCGATTTATGGCAACAGCAAAGATTCGACGGCTAATGCCACCATGAATCTGGCCGACAAAAGCCTGATTATCAGAGGTGTAAAAAGATTTAATGTGAGCGATTCTCTGAAAGCATTTGTGCTGCCTTATGACAAAACAATAAAGGTTGGTAAAAACCGGATGATTACATTTAGCGGCCAGTTCAAAACCAAAAACTATCGTTTTTCAGGCCAGAATCTTGTGTTCGACTACGAAAAATATATGCTGTCGTTGCCTAAAATCGATTCTATTACTTTTACCCCATACAATGCCTATGCGAAAGGTAGCAGAAGAGAAATAGGCGGGAAAATCAAGTTTGATAAACCGGGCTTTCTGGAACTTAATAAACCAGACAACAAAGCAGGAAAACTGTATTTACCGCAATTTCCGAGATTGAGAATCGATGAAGGCGTAACTGTGTACTTCGATGACGATTTCAGAGGAGATAAAGCCTATAAAAAGGAAGTTCGGTTTGAAGTACCTAAAATTGATTTTGATAGCCTGACTGTAAAAGATATTGAGTTAAGTGGTACTTTCTACTCGGGTAATATATTCAAGCCTTTTAAAGAGAAACTACGGGTTATGCCCGATACAACCATCGGCTTTGCGCATAAAGTGCCTACGGGTAAGTACACAGTGTTTGGCAACGAAACCTCAGTAAAATTTGCCTCTGCACTGGTAATGGACGGAAACGGGCTGCACTCGGAGGGTGACATCACCCATCTGGCGGCTACTCTTACGGCAAAAGAAATTGTTTTCATGACCGACTCCCTGCTAGCTAAAGGGGTGGCCGGAAAAATAGTTGAAACCAACAAGCCGGGTTCTTATTTTCCGCAGGTAGAAATAAACGACTACTCGCTGAAATGGATTCCTAAAGCCGATTCAATGCTGATTGCCTCAAAAGAAGGGTTCAATTTTTATACGGGGTCATCTTCTCTGAAAGGAAAATTACTGGTGCGTAAAAATGGTCTTTTTGGTTTAGGCAAGCTAACCCGCACCGACTCCGAAACGGCCTCCGAACAGTTCAAGTTTAATAAAGAAGGCTTTATTGCCGATAAATCGCAGTTTGTTATCAAGCCTGCGGCGGCGGCTTCCAAGCCAGTGTTATTGGGTAAAAACGTAAACGTTAACTTTAACATCAACACCAGCATTGTAAATATAGCTACCAATGAGGGTAATTTCAATGATAGCACCCTGCAATCGTCGTTCGACTTCCCTTATGCGGCCTACAAAACCAATATTGACCGTGCTGAATGGAATATCAAAAATAAGAAAATCAGCATGAAAGGCGATGTAGCCACATCGGTGTTTAGCTCGACCAATGCTGCGCAAGAAGGACTTGCTTTTAATGGTGGGGCGGCTGTGTATGATATTGAACAAATGACGCTTAATATAGAGGCTGTTCCGTTTATAAAATCGGCCGATGCTAAAATTATACCCGACAAAGGCAAAGTAGCTATCCGTCGGGATGCGGAAATTTTACCATTCAAAAATGCCCGCCTGACCATCGACACCCTGAATGGGTATCATAACCTCAGAAACGGGAATATCCAGATTTTATCCAGAAACAAATTTACGGGCGATGCCTCCTATCAGTTTGTGAACGTGCGCAAAGATACCTTCAATATTAAAATGGGTGACTTTGAAGTGCGCGAAACTAATCTGGCTGGTAATTCTAAAAAAGCCAAGTCTTACTCTACTTTTGCACACGCCACAGTAAAAGAACGTGATAGCCTGTTTTTATCGCCACGTATTATTTATCAGGGCGAAATCTCGATGCTGGCCCCTGTTAAAAACCTTACACTTGATGGCTTTGTGTTGCCGGTACTGAAAAAATACCCTCGTTTGGGCGGGTACTGGATTCCGTATAAAGGAGATAAGTCGGAAGAAGTGGCCATTACCGTAGACAAAAACCTGAAAAGTAATGAGGCATTGCTTTTTGCAGGGCTGCATCTCCGAACCACTACATCGAGCAATGGTTTGTATCCTACTTTCTTGTCTGCAAAAGAAAACGATGAAGACCAAGATGTTTTTATCAGTAACGGAGTTTTACGCCGTGACGAACCCAATAAGTTATTCAGTATAAAACCAGAAGGCGAAAAAATAACCGCTGCTAATAAATATGAACTTCTCGACGAAAAGGGCATTATTAATCTGGAAGGGAAATTTAACCTCTTGAGTAAAGACCTGTCGCAATATATGCAAACCTCGGGTTTTGCCAAGTTGCGTCTGGACTCCTCGAATCATGAATTTAATACCATGATGCTGGTGAGTTTTCCGGTGGCACAACCAATTCTGGCTAACATGGCAGAAAAAATCGTGAAAACCAACCTTGACCTAGGCGTAAATGAAGCAGCCATTGAGTTGAATTCTCCGCAATTAATTTCAAAAATTGCCCAGATTGTTGGCGATAAAGACATTGAAGATTATAAGCTGAAGTCGGCAAAAGAGTATGTGCCGTTGTTCAAGTTTTCGCCCAAGTTTATTAATACCATGGTTTTCAGCGACTTACAACTGGTTTGGGCTCCTAAGCAAAATGCTTACAGAAGCGTGGGGAAACTGGGTATTTCTAACATTGGCGAAACTGACATTAATGCAAAAGTAGACGGCTATGTTGAAATCCGTAAGAATCCGGTAGGAACAGACGAAGTGTATATTTTCATAGAACTATCGGGCGAACGCTGGTATTATATGGGTTATAAAGATGGCGAAATGGGCATCATTTCCTCAGACGATGCCTTTAATGCGTTGGTAACCAAAGGCGAAAAGAAAAAAGACAAGAGTTATCAGGTTATTTCGGTTGACTACTCAGAGGCAATTATGTTTAGAAAGATGTTTCTGGAAACATACAGAGGCATGAAAGAACAGCCCAAAGCAGCAGGAAAGAAACCAACTGACCCTAAAAAACTGGCCGAAGCACCTAAAGAACAGGTACAGAAAAAAGACGATAAAAAGAAAGAGGCCGAAAAAGAAAAAGACGGATTTTAAAGCAGAACGGGTGGGGCAATACGAGCCTCACCCATTTATGCTTTTGCACAATTGGCAAAGAAATTGCTATATTCGCCTACGGGAATCCAAATAGATTAATTATGGCAAAAAATAAACAAAAGAACCGACAAAACACTCCTTCTACCACACCTAATTCTCCAATAACAAAAGCATCTGCGCTTTCTTCTGACTACACTGTCAGTGACTTTAAAATGAGCCCGACTGTTGCCTACATTATTTTGGGTTTAGCTGTGTTAATAGCGTTTGCGGGAGGATTCTCGAATGGCTTTGTGAACTGGGACGACAACGCCTATGTAACAGATAACGTACTTATACAAACACCTACTTTTGCTAACCTTCTTCGTTTATTAAGAGTAGAAGCCGCACTGAACTATCACCCTATTACAATGGCTTCGTTGTGGCTTAATTCTGCTTTATTTGGCAAGGGAGCGGGTTCTTTTATTGTAGTAAATACTTTAATTCATTTAGTAAATACCTTTCTTATTTTCAGGTTTACGAGCCAGCTTACCAAGAACAATGTTCTGATAAGTTTTCTGGTAGCATTGTTATGGGGCATTCACCCGATGCACGTTGAGTCGGTTACGTGGGTGTCAGAACGTAAAGATGTACTCTATACGATGTTTTTCTTTCTGGCGTGTATCCAGTATGTAAAGTATCTGGAACAAAACCAGCGTAAATATTATGTCTATTGCCTTATTTTCTTCTTGTTATCGTGTTTGTCAAAAGCAATGGCGGTGGTATTACCGTTAGTCTTATTACTACTTGACTACTGGTTCGACAGAGGCTTCCTGACCGTTAAAAATATACTGAGCAAAGCTCCTTTCTGGATAATAGCCCTTGCATTTGGTGCGTTGGCTGTGCAAATTCAATCAGGAAAAAACCTGAACGGCCTCATAGAAAAAATGACGCTCGATGTGGCCATTGCCGACGTTTTTGACTTAGGCACCCGTATCAAATTTGGCTTTTATGGGTTTCTGGTCTATTTGTTTAAACTCTTTATCCCGATAAATCAGCACAATTTCTATGCATACCCCGAAACAGGGCAATACGGTGCACTTGAATACGTAACGGCTCCTATATGGGCATTTATTATTCTGGGGTTGGCAATAGCAGCCTATAAGCGTAAAAAGGTGGTTTTCTTTGGTGTTATGTTCTTCTTTTTTACGATAGTACTGGTATTACAGTTTCTTTCGGTAGGGGGGGCAATTCTGGCCGAGCGGTATTCTTACATACCTTATTTTGGGATAATATTTGCAGTATTTTATTTACTGAACCAGCGAATTCAGTCAAAAAAAATGTTGCTGGCGGGTAGCGGTATTGTAGCAGTTATATTCATGTACCTTACTTACAAGCAAACATTAACCTACAAAGACACAGGCACATTGTTTTTGAACTCTTACAAGTATGAACCAAACTCACCTGTTGTAAACGAAAACCTCGCGAATCATTTCGGGCGTTTGGGCGAAATAGATAAAGTATTGAATTACGGTGAGTTTGCTTTGTCGAAAGGGGTGCAGTCATACGCATTAATGGGGGCTTTGGCTAACGCTTACTACCTGAAAGGAAATATCCCGAAGGCGTTGGATTTTTATCAGAAAAGTATCGATGGCTCGCCTGACCACCGTAAGTTTATTGCTTACTATAACCGCGGCATAGCTAATCGGGACGGAGGTAATTATATACAGGCCGCCAAGGATTTTTCGGCCGCAATGACCCTGCGAAAAGACAGTACGGCTTACATAGGTATGCGGGCTTTTGCTTACCTGAAAGCCAATAAGTTTCAGGAAGCCTATAACGATTACAGCCGTATGATAAACTTCGGAATAGCCGTAGATACCGCCTATAACGACAGGGCCGTAGCTCGTTTTAGTATGGGTGACCGCGAAGGAGCCATTAAAGATTTAAGAGAAGTAATGAAGCGGAATCCTAATTACGTTGATGCCCGCAACAATCTGATAAAACTAGGTGAGCAGCCTTAAAAGCGACGAAAGTATTACTGATAATGAACTAAAACAATTGCAATGATGTTGCATATTTGTTCTATATTTGTAGCACTGTTTCGGTGACACAATTTCCGTTGTTTATGCGAAAAATATTCACTCATTATCATAATCTCAATAAAGTAGGTCTGTGGCTCTCTATACTCTGTACCATCCACTGTCTGGCTATGCCATTCATACTTACTTCGTTGCCCTACATTAGCAGAAACGCCATTAGCGAGCGTTCGGAGGTAATTCTTATAGGAGTTAGTGCGGGTTTAGCCATTTACTTACTATTAAAAGACTACAAAAATCACCGCAACCCTCTGCCGCTTATGCTGCTGTGTTTGGCAGTGGTTTTTAATGTAATCGGTATATTTTTTGTTTCAGGTAGCTACGAAGTATTTTTTAATGTAAGCGGAGGCTTGCTGATGGCATCGGCTTATGGGCTTAACTGGTATTGGCACAAACGTGCTTGCCACAGCCATCAACATTAAAAAAGAACTCGCTCGGTTTTATAGGTTGCGCCATTATTAACAAAATGTGGCTTTTCGCTACCGCTTGATAATTTCTTTGAGCCTTTTAATAATAGCCTTCATATAAAACTTCAGATTTTCATTAAATTATCTGCTCATTAGGCACATTTGTTGCTACTATATTTATCATAAAGGCCAAATTTATTTCTTACTCGGTATAACCAATATAAAGTTTGTGTTTTTCGGAAGATACGCTACTTGCCGGCTATCTTTTACATAAAAGCGAACCACAAATTTATTGGCAATACTATACAAGTTATTCGGCTGGTAACGGCTGAGATTAGATATGTATATCAAACACCTGCACAGATATATTACCCACCGTGTATGGAAAACCTTCTCACGATTGTCTCTTTTGTGGTCAGGGTTACTTTTTCTGATATTTCCTGCCATTACTCATGCGCAGAACTTTAAAGGCGGACACGTAGACCTACGGCACATCAGCTTCATTGAAAACAAAAACCATATTGAGTTATCAGGCGAATGGGCTTTTTACTGGCATAAATTATTATCCCCACAAGCACTTAACGATACTCTCAAGCCCGATTATTATGTTCCTTTTACTGAAGTCTGGAACAAGCACAAGCAACTAAACGAGCCTTTTAAAGCCTTTGGTTATGCAACCTATGCTTTAACAGTTTATATTGACCACAAGAATAACCCTCAGATTTCCTTTTTTATTCCGGCTCCTTACTCAAGTTATAAACTCTGGATTAACGGGCAGGAATTTGCTCATAACGGAATTGTTGCCACTACCAAAGAAACCTATAAACCCCATTGGCTTCCGATTAAGAAACTATACCTGCCTCAGTCAGACACCCTCAGGCTGGTTTTGCAGGTAGCTAATTTCGACCATTATCGTGGTGGTTTCTCGCAGGCTATTCTTATGGGTAGTAATCAGTATATAGAGAGTTTCTGGAATAGCGAGCTTTTTATTACTTTAATCCTGACCGGAATTTTACTGATGGTGTCGCTGATATTTTTTGGATTGTATTTTCTCGGCCAGAAAGACAAAGCCATTATCTATTTTGCGTTATACTGCCTGATATATATATACAGATTAGTAGGAGTTGATAAGATTTATTATTTGCATCAGGTTTTTCCTGATATTCCATTCCGCATTTCATTTTTTCTGGAGTATTTTACGATATTTTTCTGTATCTATCTGTTTACCCGTTTCGTTAGGTCGCTTTATTCCAGCCAGAGCAGAATTGTTAAAATCATAGGTTACATAAGCCTGTTTTATATGGCTGTTTTGGTGGTAGCACCTATTTATATTATCTCTTATATTTCGCAACTCTTTTTCTTTATCATACTGTTTTTTGTTGCCTATAATTTTTATATGGCACTGGTTGCACTTATTCATAAACGTAAAGGGTCGGTTTTTGCCATGCTGAGTATGTCATCTATTGGCATTGCAGTAACCTTGAATATTCTGGGTTATTTTGCTTTCATACAGCCCTCGTCGTTTTACCTGTTTTTTGGGTATTTTGGTTTTATTCTGTTCGAGACCCTCATTTTATCGCACCGATTTGTGTATTCATTCCAGAAAGCACGCCGCGAAGCCGAGGAAGGAGCTAAAGCGAAGTCGGAATTTCTGGCAAATATGAGCCACGAAATCAGAACACCTCTAAACGGCGTTATTGGTTTTACCGATTTACTCATGAAAACCAAACTGGATAGTACACAACAGCAGTATATGTCAACAGTATTTCAGTCGGCCAATACCTTGCTAGATATTATTAACGATATTCTGGATTTCTCGAAAATTGAAGCCGGTAAACTCGAAATTATTGTCGAAAAAGCAAATATTTACGAGTTAATGAGTCAGGTAGCCGATATTATTACATTTCAGGCCAGTCAGAAGAATCTGGAAGTGATACTTAATATTTCGCCTAGTGTGCCCAAATATATATGGGTTGATGTGGTCAGGCTTAAACAAATTCTGGTAAACTTGCTCAGCAACGCTGTAAAATTTACGGAGGTAGGAGAGATAGAGTTAAAAATTGAAATGCTGGCCGATGTTCAAACCACCCAGAACACATTCAGGTTTTCGGTAAAAGATACAGGAATAGGCATTGCCCCAAAAAATCAGGAAAAAATATTTCAGGCTTTTTCGCAGGAAGATTCCTCAACAACACGAAAGTTTGGCGGTACGGGGCTGGGGTTAACCATCTCTAACAAGCTACTTGCTTTAATGAACAGCAGGTTGCGCGTACAAAGCGAAGTAAATGTAGGTACTAAATTTTATTTTGACCTTACGCTGAAAACCGAAACAGGTGAGGCCGATGAATGGAAAAACCTTGAAGTATTTAAACGGGTATTAATCGCCGACGACAACAAAACCAACCGTGAGCTACTGAAAAATATGCTTAAGCTCCGAAACATCGCTTATGAAGAAGTAGAAAATGGGCAGGAAGTACTAAATATTCTGAATAAAGGAGAAAAATTTGATTTACTGATTACAGACTACCACATGCCTTATCTGGATGGGCTTGATACTGTACGACTGCTGCGGCAGAAACCCAGATTCAGCGTTGATAAGCTGCCTGTAATTATGCTGTATAGCTCGCACGCACACGAGTATATCAATACCGAAGCAGAGAAATTGCAGATAGGGCAGCGTTTGGTAAAGCCTGTTATCAGCCAGCAGGTATATGAGGCCATGTCGAAGATTGCCTCTAAGGTTATATCAGAAAACCAGAAGGTTGAAGAACCTAAACCTAAACAATATGTTGATGAAAGATTCCTGACGATTCTAGTTGTAGAAGATAACAAGGTGAATATGCTTTTTGCCCGTACCATTTTTAAGTCGATATTTCCGAATGGGCGAATACTAGAAGCTGAAAACGGAAAAATAGCCGTTGATATTTTCAGCAATGACCCACCCGATATTATTTTTATGGATATGCAAATGCCAGAAATGAATGGCTATGAAGCTACGCTGGCTATCAGAGGTATAGAAAACAATAAGAGCCACGTACCTATTGTGGCACTTACTGCCGGAACAGTAAAAGGCGAAAAAGAAAAGTGTCTGGAAGCCGGAATGGACGATTACATTACCAAGCCCTTTGTAAAAGATACTATCGTGAAAGTAGTGCAGAAATACTTGGGTAAAGCCTGATTCAGGTACCTGAAAAGAAATATTCTGGTTATATGTGCATAGAACTTGGTAGTTTTGCCAAGTTCTATTTATTTTGTTATTCACTTGAACATTATCTGATGTCTTTAGCAGTTTTTCTGGAAGCAATTGAACAAGAAATTACCCGTACTGAATATGGCGAAAGTCCGGTCGAATTATATGAGCCAATCAGCTACCTGATGTCGCTCGGAGGAAAGAGAATGCGCCCACTTTTAACACTTATGGCTGCAAATATCTTTTCGGACAACTGGCAAAGGGCTGTAAAGCCCTCTTTAGGGGTAGAGGTATTTCATAACTTCACATTAATGCACGACGATATCATGGACAAATCGCCGATACGTCGTGGCAAACCAACTGTTCATAAAAAATGGAACGAAAACATTGCCATTCTTTCGGGCGATGTAATGCTGGTATGTGCCTATGAGCTAATGACAGCCGTTGAAGACGATATCTTTAAACAGGTCATTAAAAGATTTAACCGCACGGCCGCCGAGGTATGCGAAGGGCAGCAGCTGGATATGAACTTTGCATCGGGCAATGTAGTTACAGAGGCCGAGTATATAAATATGATTCGCCTGAAAACCTCTGTGTTATTGGGTTTTTCGTTAGAATTAGGCGGAATAATAGCCCGTGCTGGTCAGGAAAACATCAACCTGCTTTATGAAATAGGTACAAACGTGGGCATAGGCTTCCAGTTGAAAGATGATATTCTGGATGTATACGGCGACCCCGAAAAATTTGGTAAACAGGTTGGCGGAGATATTATTGAGAACAAAAAAACACTTTTACTCATAGAAGCCATCGAGCAGGCAAAAGGCCAGCCAGAAGAAAAAGAACTGGCATACTGGCTTTCAGTAAAAGACTTTGATAAAAACGAAAAAGTAAAAGCAATAACGGCTATTTATAATAAACTGGGAATAAAAGAAATAGCCGAAACCAGAATGAATGAATTTTTTAACAGGGGTTTGGCAGGCCTCCAGAAACTAGATGCCCCCGATACAAGAAAACAACCTTTACTAGAGTTAGTAGAACTGCTGATTGACCGCGAAAAATAAAAAGATATGTCTGTAACCGTAATTATTATCATCATTACTGCCATTATAAGCATTATAGCGTTTGACAACACACGCCTCAGAAACCAGTATATTCTGAACCCATACATTATTCATAAAAATAATGAGTGGTGGCGTATGCTTTCGTCGGGTTTTTTACACGCCGACTACGCGCATTTATTCTTTAATATGTTCAGTTTATACCTTTTTGGGCAGGGTCTTGAAAGATATTTCCTGATGAGACTAGGTGATAAAGGCACTTTCTATTATATTCTTCTTTATTTACTAGGCATTATAGTTGCCAATATTTCTGATACATTCAGTAAGAAAAATTATTCGGGTTATAATGCGCTAGGGGCGTCGGGTGGTGTGTCGTCGGTAGTGTTTGGTTATATTATGTTTAACCCTACTGCTAAAATGGGAGTTTTTCCTATTCCGCCTATTATTCCAGCCTGGATATTCGGGTTGTTATATCTGGCATATTCCAGATTTATGTCCGAAAAACAATATGATAATATCGGTCATACGGCGCACTTCTGGGGTGCTATATGGGGCGTTATATTTGTAGTGCTGGCTTACCCTCCTGTAATGCAGGAATTCATTGATAAAATTATTAGTAGTTTCCATTAATGCTTCAGATACTAAAGCAGCCTTATCCTTTTCCGCATAAATCAATAGGCACAAGTTTACGTAAAAGCCTGATTGAAGGGGCTGGTGTAGCTTTATTCTTTATCATTTTTCAGCCTTTTGGTCTTGCCGAGTGGCAGCACCCGCATAAAACATGGGTGCTTACAGGTTTTGGCCTGATAGTGAGTATATGTACAAGCATTAACCGATTGGTACTCCCGCGGCTTTTCCCACGCATTTATAATGAGCAAAAATGGGTAGTCTGGAAAGAAATAGCCGATATCCTGATTCTGCTCTTGCTTATAACATGCGCCAATATGTTTTACTCCAAGCTGTTTTTCAGGTACGTGCCGCTTTCGCTTCTCGGCTTTATAGTCATGTTTTTTATTGTTACCATTATAGGTTTTATTCCTATATCGTTTGGCGTGATGTCTAATTATATTTATCAGCTTAAAAAATATAACCAAACCATTCTGATACAGCAGAATCCTGCGCCAGAAACAAAAGAAGAAAACAAACCTCAACGGTTTACACTTGTTGCCGAAAATGAAAAAGACATAATCGACTTAACCGCCGACGAGTTGTATTTCATCGAATCTTCAGATAATTATTCTACTGTATTTTATTATAGAAACAACACGCTGCAAAAAGATTTAATCAGAAGTAGCCTGACACGTCTGGAAAGCCAGATTAACTCAAGCGATATAATACGGTGCCATAGGTCATATATTGTTAACCTGCCAAAAGTTGAAAAAGTAACTGGCAATGCACAGGGCTATAAACTGCATCTGGAAACCATCCAGATGACCGTTCCCGTTGCCCGCAAATATTCCGACGTAGTCGAGAAACTTAAAACTACCACATCAGGCAAATAAAACAGGTTTGTCAATCTCCCCTGAAACCTGCTATTCTTCCCAAAGCGTTGTCAAATATCCCAAAGGCTTGATACACAGCCCTTTCATTTGTTTGCTATGGGTGGGTGTTTATACATTTGTGTCATCGAACAAATAACACATAAATCACTCGTAACAATGAAAACATTCATCAAGTCAATTGCAGTAGCCGTTATTTTAGGTTTTATCTCAACCTTTTCTTTTGCACAAAACAAGTATACCGTTACGGTAGTCATTAAAGGTATTCAGCAGCGTCAGGGTAAAATATATGCTTCTATTACGAACGATGCCAATAGTTTTCCGAGAGGTGGTGGTGTTAAATCGGCCATCGCAGAAGTTACTAAAGAAGGCGAAGTTTCATTAAAATTTGAGGGCTTGTTAGAAGGCAAATATGCCATTGTTTTGTATCAGGACCTAAACGATAACAAACAGTTAGATATGAACGGCGAAATGCCCGCCGAGCCTTTTGGTTTTTCGAACGTAACAATGCTAATGGGGCCACCTAGTTTTGACCAATGTATGTTTGATGTAAACGAAAACAAGGTTATTGCCATAGGCTTAATGGCTTTCTGACAAACTACTTTATCTGTTACTTATTGCTTATTTATTTTCTAAACCTGCCGAATTATGGAAAAGCTAATTTTTAATTTCTTTCTGGTTATACACGTTATTTGTGGTTTTCTGTCTTTAGTATCAGGCTTGGTAGCTATGATAGCTCAAAAAGGGAAAAAAGTACACAATTTTTCGGGGCGTGTTTTTTACTGGGCTATGTTAGGCGTTTTTGTAACAACCATTATATTTTTTGTCATTTACCCAACTCAGTTAAAATATCAGTTTTTCCTGACTATCGGTATCGTGAGTTTTTATCCTAACTTTTCGGGCAAACGTATTTTAAGCATGAAAAAGGCTATTGTTCCTGCTTTGGTCGACTGGGTAGCGGCTTGGGGAGTAGGGCTTTGCGGAATAATTATGCTGGGCTATTCGGTTTATGGTTTTATGCACCCTAAGGCATTGAGCGGTATGGCTATTTTGTTTGTTATTTTCGGTATTGTGTGTCTGGTGAATGCCTACGCTGACTTGAAAATATATCTGGGGTATCAGCAACCCCAAAAAATGCACTGGTTTTTAGGGCATGGAGGTAAAATGATGGGTGCTTACTCGGCCGCACTAACAGCCTTCTGTGTAAACATTGTACCAAGATATTTGCCAGATGGTACGCCTACCTTTGTATTTGTACTGACATGGGTTTTACCCGGTGTACTGATAGGGGTAATTGCAGCAAGAATTTTGAAGAAATATAAACTAAAGTTTGCCGCAAAAAATACAACGCCTGTGTTGCAAACAGTCTGATTAAGATACCTGAAAAGTATCGGCATCCAGATAAGCAGGAAATTTCTCGCGGAAATCGGTTAAGGCTTTTTTGTCGAGTGTATGCTGGTGAATCACTTCGTGGTCTATTTCACGAAAAAGCACTTTCCCTGTAAAGTCAATAACTGCCGAGTGCCCTGCGTGTGCTACGTTGTTGCCATCAGTGCCGGTTCTGTTTACACCTATAACGTAGCTTTGGTTTTCGATGGCACGTGCTACCAGAAGCGAGTCCCACGGGTACATCCTGACCTGCGGCCAGTTAGCAACATAAATCAGCAGGTCATAAGCCAGATTCGAGTTTCTGCTCCAGACAGGGAAGCGTAAATCATAACAGATAAGCGGGCATATTTTCCAGCCTTTCAGTTCTTTTATGAGGCGTTGTGAGCCACCTGTGTAGACTTGGTTTTCTTTTCCCATTCTGAACAAGTGGCGTTTATCATAATAATCTGTTTCGCCGTTGGGGTTAACCCATAACAGGCGGTTATAATAGTTGTTATTTTCTTTCATCACCACGCTGCCTGTTACTACTGCTCCGGTCTGTGCGGCCATTTGTTTCATCCAGCGGGTGGTGTGCAAGTTCATGGGCTCGGCAAGTTTTGCCGGATTCATCGTAAAGCCAGTTGTAAACATTTCTGGCAATATAATTAAATCAGTAGCGGCCTGAATGCTGAAAATCTTCTCTTCCAGCATAGCCAGATTAGCGGTTACATCCTCCCAATACAGGTTGGTTTGTATAAGCGTAATGCTTAAATCATGAAGAGAAGATTTTTGTTCGGCCATATCAGCGTAATGAATAAAGCTAATAAATTATTTAGGGAACTTCATCCGGTAATCAACGTCAACGTCACCTTTGGTAATATTTGCCAGTTTTTTCTTTAGCATTTGTCTTTTCAAAGGAGTAAGGTGGTCGGTAAACAAAATACCATCGATATGGTCATACTCATGCTGAATAATGCGGGCTGCCATGCTATCGTAGGTTTCGGTATGTTCGTTCCAGTCGGTATCAAAATAACGAATAGTAACGTTTTCGGGGCGGTATACATCTGCACGGATTCCAGGAATACTCAAACAGCCTTCTTCGTAAGCCCATTCATCGCCTTCTTCTTCCAGAATTTCTGCATTAATAAACACTTTCTTAAAATCTACCAGAGAAGGGTCAAATTCGTCTTCTGTTTCGGCACTTTCATTGATGGGCGTACCATCTACCACAAAAATACGAAGGTCTAGCCCGATTTGTGGGCCTGCCAAACCCACTCCTGCCGCTGCATACATAGTCTCGAACATATCTTCGGCGAGTTGTTTTACATCAATTTCGCCGGGTTCAATGTCACGAGCTTCTTTGCGCAGGATAGCGTCTCCGTAGGCTACAATAGGATATATCATTTTGTCAGTTGGTAAATGAATGATTGGTTAATTTTTTTCGAAGAATAATTCTATAATCTTCAATTTGTTCTTTTGGTTCAATATTTTCGATGAGGAAGCCATTTTTCAAACAAAAAACCAGCATCGCTTTAAATCGATTCCGTGTTTTTAGTGTAATGGCATGAAAGCCTTGCTGTAAGACCCATTTTTCCTGAACATCGGCTAATTTCTGTGCAATCTTTAACTCGCGGTAAGCGGGTATAACGCCTCCCATCCAGCTATAAAAACTTCCGTCGGCATTGCGCTGGTACCCCACTTTAAAACCTACGGGAGTTTCGTTGTGAAGGGCAACTAAAATCAGAAATTTCGTGTTAAGTAATCGGTTCTGATAGATGTTTTCATCATACTGATTGCTTGAAAACTCTGGAATTTGCCTCGAAACGGCTACACACTCGGCAATTGTACCTACCCGAATTATTACATTTGCACCTGTATTCATGCCACAAAGTTACGAAACTGATGAATAATATTATTAATAAAAAGGTAAGGTTTATTAATTTAGAATTAATTGACTACCAGTATGGCTGGGATTTTCAGGAAAAACTTTTTGCTGAAATAATCGATATTAAAGTTCAAAACCGAAATTTTGCGCCGGAAAGCCAGCATCCAACCCACAATTATCTGCTCTTTTGCCAGCACCCACACGTATATACCCTCGGCAAAAGTGGCAAAATAGAAAACCTGTTGCTGAACGAAGAAGGGCTACAAACAAAAGGAGCAAAGTTTTATAAAATAAACCGTGGCGGAGATATTACGTATCATGGCCCGGGGCAATTGGTTGGCTACCCGATTCTGGACCTCGAGAATTTCTTTACAGATATACACCGTTATATGCGCTTGCTGGAAGAAGCTATTATTCTGACCTTAGCCGACTATAATATCGAAGCTGGCCGTATAGAAGGCTTAACGGGTGTCTGGATTGACCATCTGGCGCAAAACAACCCCAGAAAGATATGTGCAATGGGTGTGAAGTCGAGCCGGTGGGTAACCATGCACGGCTTTGCCCTGAATGTGAATACAGACCTGAACTATTTCAGTAACATTGTTCCGTGTGGCATCGACGACAAAGCTGTTACCTCAATGGCTCTCGAACTTGGGCATCTGGTTGATATTGATGAAGTAGCCACCAAACTGAAAACTCATTTGGGAAACCTGTTTGAAATGGACTTTGTAGAGGCTCCCGAAAAGGCTTTAATGCAGACTTAATGCAATAAATGTAATATTTCCTTGCTACAAATTGCCTTCGAGTGATATTTATTTTTAATTTTGAGGGAAATATAAAAAAACCTGTTTAAAAATTGATTTTATATATATTTACCGAATAAAATTAACAAAACTATAATAAATGGCAACTGAATATTTGGGAATTGATATAGGCGGTACCAATGTCAAAATGGGCATTGTAGAAGCAGAAACAGGTAAACTTTCTAATTTTTATAGTCACGATACTGCAAGTTGGCGTAAATCAGGGCATTTTGTAGACCGTCTGGGCGACGCAATAGCTATCCAATTACTCGAAAACAAAAATATTCAGAAGGTAGGTATAGGTGTTCCGGGGCTTATCACAAGAGACCGCTCAACCCTCATTGAAATTACGGCTATTCCTGAAATCAATGGTATTACTATCATTCCTGATTTAAAAGAACGTTTTCCTAATCATGATTTTTTCCTTGAGAACGATGCAAATGCCGCAGCTTTAGGAGAGTACTATTTCGGCGAAGGCGATATTCCCGAAGATTACATCATGGTTACACTAGGAACCGGTATTGGCGGGGCAGCCATTATTGATAAACAAGTATTTAAAGGTGGTGGCGGTAATGCCATGGAACCGGGGCATATCCCATCAAAACATGGTAAGGTGTTGGAGCGTAATATAGGTAAAAACGAATTGCTCGACCTCGCAAATACCATGAGAAAAGGCTTTTCGGGTAAAACTCAACTGCCAGCTGACGGAACTATTTCGACTACGGGCCTTGTAGCCGCTGCTGCTGAAGGAGACGAACTGGCACAAAAAATATTTGATGAAGTAGGCGAAATGCTAGGTAGTGGCCTTGTGGCGATGATTAGAATCCTCGACATCACAACTATTCTGATAGGCGGTGGTTTATCGGCTTCGTTCGATTACATCATGCCTTCGATAAACAAACAACTTGAGTATTGGCTAACGCCTTACTACATGAAAACACTAGTGATAAAAAAAGCTACCCTCGGAAATGACGCCGGACTACTGGGCGCCGCGAGTTTATGCTTCTGATACATATAACTTAGGGAAGTATATCATATACTTCCCTTTTTTTTGAAACGATTTTTCCCACCTTTTATGCTGTACTAAATTTATGGAACTTTCCCATGCTGTTTCTGATGCTATACTTACCCTAACGGGTTTTTTTGTGTTTTTTCGTTATATCTTCAAGTTAGATTTAGCTGCTTGCCTACTCTGGGAGGCTTTTATATTATCCGTTACAGTTGCTGCCATGTTTGGGGTGGCTCGTTTTATGGGTGTTACCGAAGCAACGATGGTATCGGAGTTTTTTCAGCATCTGGCCGGAACCGTAGGGGCGTTGTGTCTGGTTTTTGTCAGTTTCTTTCTGGTATTAAGAAAGCCCGTTCCGATTAAATTTGCTTATGTAGTGGGGCTATTGGGCTTTTTGGCCTTTGCCGCCGTCAGGATTTATGATAGAATAGAAGTGCTAAATGCCATTCAGACCGTTGCCATTCCGTTGGTATTGCTGATAGGCGTATGGGGGTTGTTCCGCAAAGAACGTGCAATAGGGGTATGGCTTGTACTGGCTGTTATAGCTGTGGTTATGGGTACTTATAACAAACGCTTTATGGCTAATACCTTCATTGACTCTATCGACCTCTACCATTATTTATTAGCCATTAGCCTTTTATGTTTTGGCAGGGCAGCCCGCCATCAGGTTCATGGGTAATTATTCAATTACCTTAGGTACCAGAAAATACTCACCATCCTGCTTAGGCGCATTTTTTAGTGCCTGTTCACGTGTAAGTTCATTTTTAGGGGTATCCTCTCTGAAAACATTTACCTCTTCGCTCATGTGTGTAAGCGGTTCTACTTCGGTTGTATCTAGTTCCTTGAGTTGGTCCATCCAGTCCAGAATTTTAGATAAATCCTCAACCATTTTTACTTCTTCCTGCTCGGTCAGTTCTAGTCTTGCCAGATGGGCTATTTTCTTTACAGTTTGTTGTTCTATTTTCATACGGATATATTACTACACTTTAAAATGGATTAACCTATATGGCTTCAGGTTATTTCTATGCCGCAAAGTTAGGGCTAATACTTAAAACCAACGAGTGCTTAGTCGGTATATTTATTTAGTGTTGGCTGAATTACCTCATAAACCTGTTGTTTTAGTGCCGCAAGGTTATCTTTTGTCATGCCTGTTGTTTCAATAGGTGTATGAAAAATAACCCGCAGTGGGTGCCACGACATTCGTATGTTGGGCATTATTTTATAATTATCTACCAATGAGATAGGTACAATAGGTACTTGATTCTCGATAGCCATCGAGAACGCCCCGTCTTTAAAAGGCTGTACCATCTGCGGAAAATCCGTTGAGTGAATCCCCCCCTCTGGAAATATCATAATGCTTCGCCCTGCTTTGAGTGCCTTAATAGCCCGTTTAAGGGCCTTTGTTCTGCTCGATTTATCGCTTCTGTCAACCTGAATGTGTAGTTGTGTAAACATATACCCAAACAAAGGTACTTTCTTAACCGAGCTTTTGCCCAGAAAAGCAAAGTAGTTTCTGATGATGGTACCCATCAGGGCGATGTCCAGATAGCTGAAATGATTGGCACAGAACACATACGCCTTTTTAGGGTCGAGTTTGGCTTCATAGGTAATCTTCAGAGGCATTCCGGCCAGCAAAAAGAATGTCTTACCCCATATACGGTTACAGTGGTGAGCAACAATTTTCCATTCTTCTTTTTGTAAACTGATAAAAACAATAGGATATAGCAAGAAGAAAATAAGTACTAGCCAAAAAAGACACCAAGCTGTATAAAGCCAGGATAATAGTTTCATGAAGCCTTGCATCAGGATATATTCAGGGGAAATGATTATACAAAGATAATGTATAATCATTTCCCCTATGAAGATTTAAGGTTATTTTATCTCATCGTGCAAATCGACAGGCTGAGATTTTTTACGCATTCTGATATTCAGGATTTCTACCAAGAACGAGAACGCCATTGCAAAGTAAATATATCCTTTAGGTACGTGTACTTTAAAGGCTTCGGCTATCAGCAAGGTACCAATCATTACCAGAAACGCCAGCGCGAGCATTTTTACGGTAGGGTGTTTCTCTACAAATTCGCCCACACTACCAGCAAACAGAAGCATGGCAATAGTTGATAATACAACCGATATAGCCATCACAATGATGTTGTCGGTCATACCAATGGCGGTAATAATAGAGTCGATAGAGAAAACCAAGTTAATGATAGCAATATCAAAAACAGCTTTTGAAAGTTTCGATGCAGTTTTTCTGCCCGATACGTTTTCTTCATGGCCTTCCAGTTTCTGGTGTATTTCAGAGGTAGACTTATATAATAAGAAAATACCCCCTACCAACAATATAATATCTTTGCCGCTAAAGCCTATTTCGAGAGGCAAGCCAATATCTTTCAGGTTAAATAGTTCTTTCTCTAAGCCCAGAATCCAGCCCAAAGCAAAAAGCAGAGCAATGCGTATAAGCATAGCCATCAGTAAGCCTATGCGACGAGCTTTTTTCTGTTCTTGCTTAGGTAATTTTGATGAAATAATAGATACAAATATGATGTTGTCGACCCCCAGTACTATTTCCAAAAGGGTAAGACTTACGATACTTGTCAACGCTGCGGTTGTTAAAATTTGTTCCATTCTTTATTTTTTCGGTTTATTTATGGACGAAATTATCAGTTTTAATGATTTTCGCAAAATCTGAACTTGATAAAAGGAAAATAAAGACATACAGCAACGTATAAAAGCCTGATGAAATTGCAGTATCGCAAAAAAGTATTAGAATTAAATGGAATATTAGTTGATAAGCGTTTCGGTATTCTCTATTTTTGTTCTATTCAATCTATTTTACGTTAACCTTTAATGAAACTTAATAAATCTTTACTTTCTGACCCCTCTTTAACGCAACTTCCCGAAAAAGTCTTACAGTTTGGCACAGGTGTTTTACTGCGCGGTTTATGTGATTATTTTATCGATAAAGCAAATAAACAAGGCATATTTAATGGTAGAATTGTTGTAGTTAAATCGACCGACACTGGCGGTGCCGATGCTTTTGCTGAACAGGATAACCTCTACACCATTTGTGTACGGGGTATCGATAAAGGTCTTCCTAAAGAGGAAAACATTGTTTCGGCGGCTATCAGCCGTGTGCTGTCTGCGCAAAGCCAATGGAACGACATTCTGGCAACAGCCAGTAATCCGGCCATTAGCATTGTTATTTCTAATACTACCGAAGTAGGTTTACAATACGTAGAAGAAAGCATTACCCAAACACCTCCGGCTTCTTTCCCTGCCAAATTAACGGCATGGCTATATGAAAGATTTCAGGCGGGCTTGTCGGGTGTTGTTATTATTCCGACCGAACTGATTGTGGGCAATGGTGATAAACTGAAAGAAATTGTATTACAATTGTGTGCTTTTAATCAGTTGCCAGAGGCATTTGTAAACTGGGTAAAACAGGAGAATAACTTCTGCAACTCATTGGTTGACAGAATTGTGCCGGGTAAACTAAGAGGCGAAAAACTAAAAGAACTGGAAGATAAACTGGGCTATACTGACGAACTCTCAACCATTGCGGAGGTGTATCGCCTGTGGGCCATCGAGGGCGACGAGAGAGTGAAAGAAATACTGTCGTTTCATGAGGCTGATAGCGGCGTGAAAATCGAAAAAAATATTGAACAGTATCGTGAACTCAAACTCCGTATGCTGAATGGCACTCATACCCTGATGTGTGGTATTGCGTATCTGTCAGGCTTTGAAACAGTAAAAGAAGCATTAGCAGATGAACTAATGGAGAAGTTCATTACAATACTGATGACTACCGAGGTTGTTCCGGCAATACCGTATAAAATAGAAGCAAAAGTATGCCAGCGTTATGGCAGAGAAGTGCTAGACCGCTTCCGTAACCCTTATCTGGAACACCAGTGGATAAGTATTACGCTTCAGTATACGATGAAGATGCGCATGAGAAATATTCCTCTGTTACTGAATTATTATAAAGAGTTTAACACCGTACCACAATATTTTGCCAGAGGCTTTGCTGCTTATTTGTTGTTTATGAAAGCAGTAAAAGAAGAAAATGGTAAATATTATGGGCAAAAAGGTGATGCCTTTTACCCTATACAATGTGATGCTGCCCAATATTTTTACCAGCTTTGGCAGGAAAACACAGCCAATGGCGTAGTAACAAAGGTATTGTCGAATAATGATTTATGGGGTGCCGACCTGACACAACTAGCGGGCTTTGCCGAGAACGTATCTACGCATTTGTCGAATATGATGATGCTGGGCGTGCGCGAAGTAACATCTGCGTTAAATGTATATGCCTAAACTTAAGGGGTGAAGTATTTCGCCCCTTATTTATTTATATTATTCTTCTTTTTAGTAGTTCCCAGAAGCACCGCGCGGTTGACTCAATATCAATACTGGCATCGTGTGCTTCAGTAATATGCTCCTGAAACAATTTATAGTGTAATTCGTCGAGTGTGGGCCATTTATAGCCGTATTTGCCGGGTATTCTGCAAAAATTAATAATGTTTTTATCTTTCATGGTGCAAAAGCTGCGTTTGCTTGCAAGGGGCTGCACGTCCATTTTTTTTCTTACAAATTCTGCACCCACAATGGCTTTATCAAACTCAAAGTTATGTGCAATTAGAATAGCCGACTCGGTTATAACCCGCTGAAACAAAGTAAGTATCTGGCTTAAATCATGCCCTTCGGTTAAAGCCTGCTGGGTGGTAATCCGATGAATCTGGGTTGCCTCTGGTGGAATGGTGTATCCTTCCGGTTTGATAATATAATTGTGTCTGGCTGCTAATGTACCATTTTCATGATATTCAAGAAAAGCTAGCTGAACCATTCGGGGCCAGTTCTGCACATAAGTAAAAGGGGCATTATAGTTATAAGGCAACCCTGTGGTTTCGGTATCGAAAAAAACTATTTTTCTCATAGTAATAAAAAACGCTCTTTCCTGATTTAAAAGAAAGAGCGTTGGGCATTATTTCAAATGCTTTATTTCTTTTTGTTAAACCATAAATAAACTGGCACGCCAATAGCTACAATAATTAAGCCGGGCAATGTAAATTCTGGTTTTTCTTTAATTAATATCAGTACAATAACAGACGTAGCAATCACATATAACATAGGTATAATAGGGTAGCCCGGTGCTTTAATGGGGCGTTCGGCTTCAGGCATTTTACGGCGTAAAATAAAAATACCGTAAATAGTAAAGGCATAAAACAGAATAACCACATTCATGAGGTAATCGAGCAGGTCGCCATATTTACCTGTCAGGCACAAGAAACAAGCCCATAAACATTGCCACCAGAGTGCATTTTTAGGCACGCCGTTTTCTGATAATTTGCCAAAATTTTTGAAGAATAAGCCATCTTTAGCCATAGTATAATAAACTCTCGACCCCGACAGAATCAGCCCGTTATTACACCCAAAAGTAGATACCATAATCATGAGCGCAACAACAATTGAAAACCCTTGCCCGCCAATAAGTGTGGCAGCGGCAGCAGCTACTCTTTTTTCGCTGGCAAATTGTATGCCTCGGCTTAGTACATCGGTACCGTTAGGGTCACCTTTAAGGGGCAGTATACATAAATAGGCTACATTCATCAATAAATATAACACCGTTACTACCAATGTGCCTATGGCTAAGCCTCTTGGAATAGTTTTTTTGGGTTCAACCACTTCGTCGCCAGCAAAGGTTAATCCATTCCATGAATCGCTCGAAAACAAAGTTCCCACCTGAGTTACTCCAAGTGCCAGAATAATGCCGAACCCACCAATAGCCGTAGTTACCCATTGGCCATTGATTTCTTTGGTACTTGAGGCATCAAACATATTAGAGAAATTCTGAGAAATAACATCGGCGTTCGACCCCAGAATAAAACCCAGAATGATTAAAAGGGCAATAGCAATCAGCTTGGTAGTGCTGAAAATATTCTGGATAATTTTACCTTCTTTTACTCCTCTTGTATTAGAATAAGTAAGAATAATAATACTGGCAATGGCTAAAAGCCGCTGAGATGTTAGTTTAAACGAGGTGTCGCCTATTGAAAAGAACTCGTGTTTGTCGCTGATATAATCAGGAAAAAGTACGCCGCTATACGTGGCAAAAGCAACTGCAACAGCAGCAATGGTGCCGGTCTGGATAACAGCAAAGAACGACCACCCATACAAAAAACCCGTAAGCCTGCCATAAGCCTTTTGTAAAAATACATACTGGCCTCCGGCATGCGGAAACATGGCGGTTAGTTCGCCGTAGCACAAAGCACCCACCATTGTAAGTACACCTGCTATTATCCACGATACTAATAGCCAGCCCGATGCGCCCACTTCTTTAGCCACATCAGAACTTACAATGAAAATACCAGAGCCTATCATAGACCCCGACACGAGCATGACAGCATCGTATAAACGGATTTCTTTCTTAAAATTTGCCAAAGGTTGTTTAGGTTAGGGGTTATTAATGAGTAAATTAAATAACTAAATCGGATTGTTTTAAATAATCGAAAATGATTTGGTCAACAGCCGACGACCTCTCCTTGTCCTGATAGTTCAGCCATGCTATTTCCTCAATCTCGGCATTTGGGGTTAATACTCCTTCATAATCAGCCATATAGCAGGTCATTATAACCTTTGTTCCTGCCTGATGCCCATGTGCCTGAGCTTCAAATTTTCCGAAAAACCGTAAAGATTCCGGTATTAAATCAACGGTTAGTTCTTCTTTTATCTCACGTATAAGGGCTTTTTCGTCGGTCTCACCAGCTTCACGTTTTCCACCCGGAAAGTAGTACGTATCTTTGCCTTTGCTTCGAGTACTTAAAATTTTTTTGTTTTCGATTCGTATCCAAGCCAGTTTATCAATCCAGTGCATACTATTCTTTGGCTAGTTTACTGTTCTGATACCCATAAGCAAAATAGATAACCAAGCCCAGTATCATCCAGATAATGAACATACGCCAGTTTGACCAGCCTAGTTCGGTCATTAAATACAGGTTGGTCAGGATACCCAGTACAGGTAACAACGAGAAGTTATACATGAAGCTCAAACCCGTCAGAGCTAACCACACTAGCCAGAATACAACAAGTAAAGGGCGGTTTTCGAGGTGTTTTATCACCTCTCCTTCCGAGTAAGTAAAATATAAGGCTACCAGCAACAAAATGCCTGTCAGGTATTTGGCATTAATATACGGAATTTTAAATTTGGCATCTTTGCTCATGCCTTTGGTATCCAGATATAAAACGCCAGCACAAACCAGAATAAAAGCAAAGAAGGTACCTACGCTGGTTAGGTCAACGAAGAAACTCATTTTGAAGAATAAAGACGGAACCGCCACCAGTATACCTGTAATAATGGTAGCAAAACCAGGTGTTTTGAATTTAGGGTGTATTTCTCCGAATTTCTTTCCTAGCAGCCCGTCGCGGCTCATGGTCATCCAGATACGTGGTTGGCCTATCTGATAAGCAAGCAGCGCACTTGTAATAGCCACTACGGCACTGACCGAGATAACACCCGCTACGAAGTCGAAACCTACTTTCGAGAATACATAGGCCAGAGGGTCGGCTACGTTAAGTTCGGTATATGGAACCATGCCTGTTAGTACGGTAGTAATCAATACATAAAGTACCGTACAGATAAGCAAACATAAGAGCATGGCTCTTGGTAAATCGCGTTGCGGATTTTTAGCTTCTTCGGCCGTTGTAGAAATAGAATCAAAACCAATAAAAGCAAAGAAAACAGAGGCTACCCCACTCAGCACACCTTCGACACCATTAGGCGCAAATGGCGACCAGTTAGCTGGTTTTATGTAAAAAACACCTGCCACAATCACTAACAGAATAACACCTAATTTTAGCCCTACCAGAAAATTACCTGCATTTCGTGACTCTTTAATGCCTATATAGCATAAGCTGGTGATAAGCACTGTAATAAGCCCTGCGGGCAAGTTAAATATGATTTTAATAAAACCTAAATCGGGCGCATCCTGAAAGGCTTTAGCTAAAGTTCTGGTGCCTTCTGTGATTTCGCCTTTGCCTACCTGAACTGTTTCAAAGGCTTCTTTAGCAGAAGTATAATCAATGGCAAGCCATGTAGGGAAATGAATACCGAAGCCCTCAAGCATGGAAACAAAATAGCTTGACCACGAAATGGCCACCACCATATTTGAAACTGCATATTCAAGAATAAGTGCCCAACCGATAATCCAAGCTAATACTTCACCAAACGATACATACGCATAAGTATAGGCACTCCCGCTTACGGGTACCATAGAAGCAAACTGAGCATAGCTTAAAGCTGTAAAAACACAAGCAACTGCAACAAAAACAAATAGGAGTGATACCGCAGGGCCTCCGTTAAAACTAGCCAGACCAATGGTGCTGAAAATACCTGCACCAATAATGGCAGCAATGCCGAGCATAGTGAGGTCTCTTACGCCAAGAATACGGGCTAGCGAATGGCTTTCATTGCCATTTTTGGCTTCTTGTAATGCCTTGCTAACATCTTTCCTACGAAAAAGGGAGTTACTCATGAGTGTATAGATATTTAGGTTTTTATATGTTTGTTATGCTATATTTTTCAAAACTATTGAAAAAATGATAATACTAACCTATGCAACCCCAAATTTTTATCGAATAAACCAGAATTTTATCACCTTTTTTTATAAATCAGGTTATACGTGAAGGGAGTTTATGAAAATTTATTTTAAAACATTTGTCTATACCTTAGGTGCTGGTTACCTTTGTAAAGGCATAACTTGTATAGACAAGTTGTGGCGTAGTAATTAATAAAAATAAAAAAATATATTCGGTGAAAGCAGCAGTTTATCATGGTAAAGAGGCCATTCTTGTAGAAGAAGTAGCCATGCCCCAACTGGAAGCAGGAGAAGTATTATTGGAAATAGAAGCCTGTAATGTTTGTGGAACAGACCTGAGAACATACAGGCATGGCGATAAGAAAATAACTCCGCCCCGTATTCTGGGTCATGAGTTCTGTGGCAAAGTGGTAGAATCGAGAAGTACGGATACAGACATCAAAGTGGGCGACAGGGTTTTGATGTACATTGTGTTGTCGTGCGGGGAGTGCCGGTATTGCAAAGCAGGCCGCGAGAACCTCTGCCAGAATCGCACAACGATGTCGTATCACCTCGATGGGGCCTTTGCTCCTTACATGAAAGTTCCGGCAAAGGCTGTGCGTAGAAAACAATTATTTAAGGTAGACGACACCTTACCCGCCGAATACCTGAGCTTGGCAGAACCACTGGGTTGTGTTATTAATGCACATGGCAGAGGCCGGCTGGAAATAGGTTTGAAAGACAAAGTGGCTATTATAGGCGCAGGGCCTATTGGAGTGATGCACGCATTGGTTTCAAGGTTTCAGGGGGCCCAACAGGTAGATATATATGATGTTATGCAGGCGCGTTTAGAGAAAGCTACTCAGTTTGATATTGATAATGTAATAAAGGTAGATAAAGAAGGGGCGCATCTGGAACAAGCCCTGACATTAACCGAAGGCTTGGGTTATGATGTAGTAATTGTGGCTGTTAGTGTAGCTCAGGCACAAGCCGATGCCCTCGAAATTGCCGGAAAAGCCGGAAGGGTAGAATACTTCGGAGGCTTGCCTAAATCAAATCCGTTTGCTACTTTAAATACCAATCATCTGCATTACAAAGAATTACGCATCAGTGGCTCTTACTCCGAAAAAATGAGTGATTTTCAGGCAGCTACGGCATTGGTACAAAAGAAGAACTTTCCGGCCGACAAAATCGTGACACATGTATTGCCACTAGATAATATTACGGAAGCATTTACTTTGATGGAGTCAGGAGAAGCCCTGAAAGTGAGCATTAAACCTAACTTATAGTCTATGAATACAGAACTTATCGAAAGTGTAAAAGGACAAGTCTGGGGGCTTTTTCTTGAAGGTAAATCGCAAGCGGCATCTGATGGTTCAACGAGTACTGTTTACTCGCCGGCAAACGGCCAAGCTGTTGCAACTATTGCGCTGGCTACTGCGCAAGACGTAAATCTGGCTGTCGAAATTGCTCAGAAAGGCTTTCTGGAATGGCGTAAGCAAACGGCTTATCAACGTGAAAACATTATTAAAAAAGCAACGGCTTATGTACGCACACAGGCCGACCGCATCGGAATGCTGATGGCACTTGAGCAAGGCAAGCCCTTCAACCAGTCAAAGTCGGAAATAATAGGCTCCTGTGATACGCTCGATTATTTTGCCGCCGAGGGCGTACGTGTTGAAGGCTATGTAAACCAAACCGAGAAAACAGGCGTTTTTTCGATGGTAAAGTATTACCCTGTGGGTGTTTGTGCATTAATAACTCCGTGGAATTACCCCGTTTCTTTGTTGTCATGGAAACTTGGGCCTGCGTTGGCTGTGGGTTGTTCGGTTGTGGTAAAGCCCACTACTGTAACGCCGCTTTCGCCTATGGCTTTTTGTATGGCTCTGGTTGAGGGGGGCATTCCGCCTGCGGTAATTAATGTACTTACAGGGCAGGGGTCTACTGTTGGTAATGTTCTGGCGCAGCACCCGCTGGTGAAAAAAGTAGCCATGACAGGCTCTACCCTTACAGGTAAAAAACTCATGCAAGCCGTAGCGCCATACCTTAAAAAAATATCGTTAGAATTAGGGGGGCAATGCCCAGCCATTGTGTGTGAAGATGCCGACATAAAAAATGCGGCTACCGTTATCGCCTATAAAGGATTCAGAAACATGGGGCAGTCGTGTAGTAGTGTAAATCGGGTGTATGTGCATGTATCACAGCATCAGGCTTTAGTGGCAGAGCTAAAAAAACTGGCCGAAAAACTAACCATTGGCGATGGCGTAAGCGATGGTGCGGTAGATTTAGGCCCTATGGCAACAGCCGAAGGCATTACAACCTCGCGCCTGCATATTGCCGATGCTATGGGTAAAGGGGCATGGCTGGTAACGGGAGGAAAAGCCCCTGAGGGAGAGCAATATGAAAAAGGGTTTTATTTCTTACCTACTATTCTCGACAATTGCCATGCAGCCATGAAAGTTATGCAGGAAGAAACCTTTGGTTGTATTGTAGCCATAGAAACCTTTGAAACACTTGAAGAAGCTATTGGTAAAGCTAATGATACAAATTATGGTCTGGTAGCTTATGCCTTTACGAAGGATTTCAGAACAAGTATGTTATTGAGCGAGCAACTAGAGGCCGGAACTGTATGTATTAATAACGGTGCTGTAAACACTAATTATGCCCCCTATGCAGGTTGGAAAGACTCCGGCTATGGGGTAGAGCTATCAAGAAATGCAGTTTTTGAATACCTTGAAACCAAACATATTAAAATAGAGGGGCTTTGAGCTTAGGTTCGGTATCGGGCATAAATATGTTCATCGTAGAGTTTTCCTTCTTTTAAAAGCGATTGGCGCAAAATGGCTTCTTTGATGAAGCCTGCTTTTTCAAGCACTCTCATAGAAGCCGCATTGTATTCAAACACGCCGGCATAAATACGATGAACAGGGTAGTTGGCAAAGGTGTAATTAACAACATCTGTAATGGCAGTCGAGATAATATTATTGCCCCAATAGGCTTCGCCTAACCAATACCCGATTTCGGCATTTTTCTGATAAATATCTTCCTTAAGCAGAATGCCAATTCCTCCAACGGCTTTGGCATCTACTACAATGGCAAAGTTTGCGGCAGAGTCCTGCGCTATTTTTATCCATTCGTAGGCGTCAGCAAGGGTGTATGGGTGCGGGAATATATCTTTCAGATTCCGCCATATTTTATAGTTGTTGGCTTGTTCTGCCAAAGATTTTTCATCGCCCGATTGCCATTGTCTAAGAATGTAATCCATTTCAATTGCTTCTGTAACTTATTTCCTGTTTGTCAAGTAGCTCTCTGATACGTGCGCTATCAGAAAAAGCAAAGAGTAACTCTTTTTTACGGATGTCTTCGCTGTCTTCTTCCCAACGCCAGTCTTCACAAATGGCATCAAGTAAATTGAGCAAAGTCGACATTTTCTCAGGATTACGCTCTTTTTCAATAAATAACTCCGACGGAGAAATATACACAACTATTCTTTCATCTTCCAGCCAAGACAAATCGCTTAGCATTTCGTCAAGGCCATCCAGCGTAAAACTAAATTCTTCAGGAAAAGCGAGCGCATCGGCTATTTCTTCATAAAATCCTCTGAGGGTTTGGGTTTTATGGCCATCCAGTTCTATAACAGAATAATTATCGGGCAGTGCTAAATCTTTGGCAACAAGAAAATTAGGCATTGGTTTGTTTGTAGATATGTATTTAAAACGTGGTTTATCTTACGGCTAAACCACGTTTGTTTAGTTCAGAGAAAAAGTAGGCACTTTCATTACAACCGAGTTTACAAACATCAGTTCTGTAATGGTAGGGTGCATATAGTCTATTAACGGAAACTCGGCAATAATATCCATTACTTCGAGTTCGTCTTGGGCATTTACCACACACCAAAGTTTACTTCTATCGGCCGACAACGCGTAAGAATGCAGTTTCCCTTCTTCCAACAGTTGATTTACAGCAATTCTCTGATACGGTATTTTGGCAATGAAACTTTCAGGGAAAGGCACTGGCAAATCAAATTCCACCATAAATTGATTCATAACTTCACACATTTTAATAAATAAATTCAAAATTTACATCAGTACGGAATTGTTTGATTTTCAGGCTCTTGCAACAACTCTTTGTATACGTTATAAATTTCTATCACTAATATAAACAAGTTTTCTAAAAAAAACGTTTTCTTTGCAAAACTTATCTCAAAAGGGGTGCCTTAATATAACGGGCTGAGATTATACCCATCGAACCTGATGCAGGTAATTCTGCCGAAGGGAGAGAGAGCAGGTCTTACGGATGCGCATCCAGAGGTTTGCTCATAGATTCCACTTAAAATTTTGTTCCATCAGAGCATGGCCTAGCTATGCTTACAAGATTTTACTCCTTTGCCTTGTTAAAGTTTTCGTAAACCAATGAAAAAATTAACAAAAGCGGTTTTAATCGCCAATTTCAATCAACAAAAAAACTTTACAAAAGTTGTACTAGCTTCGCTTGTGTATCTTTCCTGTACCTTATTTGCGGCTGCGCAGGAAGTTGATTCTACCAGAATCAGTGAATTGAATGAAGTAGTTGTGAGGTCGACTCGTGCTAACGAAAAAACGGGTATGGCTTTTACCAATGTGTATCAGCGAGATATTAAAAAGCAAAATCTTGGTCAGGACCTACCCTTTTTACTTAATCAGTTGCCATCAGTAGTAGTAAGTTCAGATGCCGGCGCGGGCGTAGGCTATACCGGAATCAGGATACGCGGCTCTGACCCAACCCGTATTAACGTAACCTTGAACGGCGTGCCTTACAATGATTCTGAATCGCAGGGTACATTCTGGGTTAATATGCCCGACTTTGCCTCAAGTGTACAAAGCATACAGGTGCAAAGAGGGGTGGGAACATCAACCAACGGCGCGGGGGCCTTCGGAGCCAGCCTTAACATTAATACGCTAGGGTATGAACGCGAGGCTTTCGGAGAAACAAATATTACGTATGGCTCCTTTAATACCAGAAAAGCCAACGTACTGGCAAGCACGGGTTTACTGAACAACCACTTTGTGGTAGATGTACGTTTGTCAAAACTGGCTTCTGATGGCTATATCGACAGAGCTAGTTCTGACCTGAAATCGTTCTATGTGTCAGGCGGGTATTATAACAAAAGTAATTTTATCCGTTTAAATATTTTCTCAGGTAAAGAAGTAACTTACCAAGCGTGGGAAGGCGTACCCGAAAGCCTGCTCAAGACTAATCGTACGTATAACCCGTATACCTACCCTAATCAGGTCGATAATTACCAGCAAGACCATTATCAGTTAATATCTTCGTTCAAGTTGAATAACCAATGGACTTTTAACCCTACTTTACATTATACTAGGGGGCGAGGCTACTATGAGCAGTTCAAATCAGACGATGCACTGGCTAACTATAAACTGCCCGATGTAATTATGGGTGGCGACACCATCAGCAGTACCGACCTCGTGCGCAGAAAATGGCTCGATAACCATTTCTATGGTATTACTTACTCGTTCGATTACCAAAGTAACAAGAAACTTTCGGCAAATATTGGTGGAGCATGGAACAGGTATGACGGCGACCACTTCGGAGAAGTAATCTGGACCAAATTTGCCTCTACACCAAGCAATGACTACCGTTGGTATGAAAGCCACTCTAAAAAAGTTGACTTCAATATTTTCGGAAAGTTGTTCTATCAGGTAACCGATAACTTTAACTTGTTCGGAGACATCCAGTATCGTACAGTTGGCTATGATATGAAAGGCATAGCCGATAAATTACAGGATATTACACAAAAGGCTTCTTATCAGTTTTTTAACCCTAAAGTCGGACTAAACTATCAGTTAAGCACACAGGCATCTGTCTATGCCTCTTATGCTGTTGGTAATAAAGAGCCTAACCGTACCGACTTTGTCGATAACGCTAAAGCTCCGCAGCCCGAACACCTCGAAGACCTTGAAGCGGGGTATCGTTGGGCTGAGCAGAAATTTACATTCGATGCCAATGTTTACTATATGAATTATAGAAATCAACTGGTACTTACAGGGCAGGTAAATGGCGTAGGAGAAGCTATACGGGTAAATGTTCCGAAAAGCTATCGGGCCGGAATTGAGTTAGTAGCTAACTGGAAATTTGCCCCGAAATGGCGTTTAAATGCCAATGCAACATTTAGCCAGAATAAAATCAGAAACTTTACCGAAACGATTGTAAATTATGATGGCGAAGCTGACAAAATAAATAAATATAGCAAAACAGATATTTCTTTTTCGCCTAATGTAATTGCTGGCGGGCAGTTGGCTTATATGCCTGTAAAGAATCTGGAGTTTGCTTGGTTGCCCAAATATGTAGGTAAACAATACATGGATAACACCTCTGACGATAAGCGCAAGTTAAATGCGTTTTTTGTGAACGATTTACGTGTCAATTATACCGTTGCACCTAAAATCATGAAAGAGTTAACTTTCAGTTTACTGGCAAATAATGTATTGAATCATCTATACGAATCTAACGGATATACTTACAGCTATATATATGAGCAAAAAGTAGTTACCGAGAATTTCTATTATCCGCAGGCAGGTACTAATTTTCTGCTGGCTGTAAAAGCAAGATTCTAAAATAAAGAAGAAAAGGGGCTATCTGGAAAGTTTATTTAGGGTAAATAATATTTTACACTTTTAACTTTTTAGATGGCCCCTTTTAGTTGCCCTTCTTTGAAATAGAAAATTTCACATAGCTACATTTCAGGTAAATCAGCTGGCGGATATATCAAAATAAACAAATTTTTTACTCATTCACGGCTCATTTTACAAGCAACTAATAGGTTTGTAAAAATCTGATTATTAAATAACTACACTTCCGCTTTTTGTGTATAAGTGTACTTAAGGGTTTAAAGCCTATTCTTGTTTTTCTACTATTTGTTTCGTTTTTCTTATAAATTGCTATCTTCGTTTAAAAGTAATAAAAATAAAGCATGGCTTCTGAAAAAAATAAAGGCGAACTTCTCAAACTTTTAGGTGTTGGTTTTGGTATAGCAGTAACCATAGGTGGCACTATTGGCACCGGCATTTTACGTAAACCCGGTATAATTGCCTCAAACCTCGGCGACCCTGCCATTATTATGCTTGTTTGGGTTCTGGTAAGTATTTATGCTTTTTTAGGGGTTTTATGTGCCATTGAGCTTGGGGTGTCTGTACCAAAGGCGGGAGCTTGGTATGTATATGCCCGAAGGGCTTTTGGCGATTACGTTGGCTTTGTAACGGGCATTACCAGTTGGCTCGGCACTGTGGCGGCATTGGGTTTCGGGGCATATACCATGAGCGAGTTCGTAGCTTTGTTATTACCTGAAGCCGACCCATATATCAGATACATGGCCATCGGGATTCTGATTTTACTCATGGGTTTTCACTGGTTAGGCACAAAGTCGGCAGGTCGGTCACAAGAAATAGTTTCTTTCCTGAAAGCCATCGGTTTATTTGCCTTTGTAATAGTGTGTTTTGTGTATGGTGGCGATGTAAAAAGCCAAAGCCTGCTTGAAACTACCAAAAAAGTAGCCCGACCGAGCCTGATTACGGGCATTATTATTTCGTTGCAATCGGTATTTTATACTTTTGACGGCTGGCATACAGCCGCTTATTTTTCAGAAGAAAACACCGACCCCGCTAAAAACCTTCCTAAATCAATGATTAGCGGAGTACTGGTTATTATTGCCATTTACTTGCTGGTGAATCTGGCTATACTTTATATAATGCCATTAGATATGCTGGCTACCTCAAAACTAGCCGCGGCCGATGCCGTAAAAATGATTTTTGGAGAAGGGTCGGCCAAGATAGTAACCATTTTTCTTACGCTTTCGATTTTCGGCATTCTTAATGCCCAGATTATGTTCTCGCCACGAGTAATTTATTCTATGAGCCGCGACGGCCTGTTTTTTAAGCAAGCCCAACAGGTAAATAGTGGCGGAACCCCCTCGGTAGCCATGCCACTAACAGGCATTTGCTCAATTCTGCTTATTCTGAGTGGGAAAGACACTTGCGAGAAACTGTCAGACATAGCCGTTTTCTTTTTCGTAATGTGCTACATTGCAGGCTTTGCCTCGGTAATTATGCTTCGTAAAAAAGAACCAAATCTGCCTCGCCCTTACAAGGTAATCGGGTATCCGTTCATTCCTGTGGTATTAATTATTATCTCACTGGCATTTTTAATAGGGGCTGTCTATAAAGATTTAGATAGTAGCCGCTATGCGCTCATTTTTCTGATTTTTAGCTATCCGTTATTTTTATTGACGAAATATCTGAACGAACGGGCCTAAATATCATTTGTCATGAATTAATTATTTGTAATTATTTTTCAAATAACCATATTTGTGGCAAATATGCTGGCTTGTATCTGTAAGGAAATATGCCTACTGAGCTTATGAGAAAACATGGCTTTTTCGGGCAGTTATTTATGCTGATTTGAGGGGCTATATTTTACGTTTCGGGAACAATATCCGGTAGAATCACATTTCTTAGTATTAAGGATAACATACGTTGATAGAGCCGCTATCAAAAACTTTATTATATACAAAGAAAGGCCGCCGGGTAAGCCGACCAGTTAATTCTTGTAGGCATTAATGTCGTCTGGAATTAAACAGATTTTATATCATTCACTTGCTTATTCAGATATATACCAAAGAAAAATGAGAAATTTCATTTCGTTAAAGGATGTTGACAATGTTCAGGAGTTAGTTAATGAGGGGATTCGTCAGAAAAAAGCACCTTTTGCAGAACAAGGGTTAGGAAAAAACAAAACCATAGGGCTCATCTTTTTCAATTCAAGTTTAAGAACCCGGCTTAGTACACAAAAAGCCGCGCAGAATCTGGGCCTGAATGTAATGGTTATGAACGTGGGGCAGGATAGCTGGCAACTCGAAATGGAAGACGGCGTAGTAATGAACGGAGACAAAGCCGAACACGTAAAAGAAGCCGCAGCCGTTATAGGCAGCTATTGTAATATAATTGGGGTAAGAGCTTTTGCGGGTTTACAAAACCGTGAAGCCGATTACCGCGAGATAGTCATGGAAAAGTTTAAACAATATGCAGGCGTGCCTATTGTGAACCTTGAGTCTGCTACGCGGCACCCGTGCCAGTCTTTAGCCGACCTCATTACTATACAAGAACACAAGAAAACTGAGAAGCCCAAAGTGGTGCTTACATGGTTGCCTCATTTCAAGCCACTGCCGCAGGCGGTTGCCAACTCTTTTTGTGAGTGGATGAACATGACCGATTATGAGTTTGTAATTACTCACCCCGAAGGATACGACCTAGCCCCCGAATTTGTGGGTAATGCAAAAGTAATTTATGACCAGAACGAAGCCCTTCAAGGGGCCGATTTTGTATATGGCAAAAACTGGTCGTCTTATGTACATTACGGGCAGGTACTCACTCAAGACCCCTCATGGATGATTACCAAAGAAAAAATGGCACTCACCAACAACGGTCTGTTTATGCACTGCTTGCCTGTGCGCCGCAACCTGAAAGTAACCGACGAAGTGCTTGACCACCAGTCGATTGTAGTTCAGCAGGCAGCTAACAGAGAATGGTCAGCACAAGCTGTTTTAAAAAATATCCTGAAAGATTTATAAACAATACCCACATAAATCCATTTGCTTTATTCCTTTTTTTCTTCATATAGTATGCTTGCATACTATTTTTGTTTTGTTTATTTTTGCTATCATTCTATCACAAACCAACAATCAAATACTATAATCACATGGCAGGTACATCAATTGAAGGTATTAATTTTAACTTAACAGAAGAGCATCTGGCTGTTCAGCAGGCTGCTCGCGAATTTGCGCAAACCGAACTACTCCCAACGGTAATAGAGCGAGACACACACTCAACGTTCCCGCATGAAGCAATCAAGAAAATGGGTGAATTAGGTTTTTTAGGCATGATGGTGTCGCCGGAGTATGGTGGGGGTGGTATGGACACCGTTTCGTATGTGTTGGCTATGGAAGAAATCTCAAAAGTTGATGCCTCAGCCTCGGTTGTGATGTCGGTTAATAACTCGTTGGTTTGTTGGGGTTTAGAAAGTTTCGGTACAGAAGAGCAAAAACAGAAATACCTGACCCCTCTGGCATCGGGCCAGATAATCGGAGCCTTTTGTTTATCAGAACCAGAAGCAGGCTCTGACGCTACCTCTCAAAGAACTACTGCCGAAGATAAAGGAGACTACTACCTGCTGAATGGTACCAAAAACTGGATTACCAACGGAGGTACGTCGTCGGTATGTCTGGTAATTGCCCAGACACACCCTGAACTCAAACACAAAGGCATTAACTGCCTTATTGTAGAGAAAGGCTGGGAAGGTTTTATGGTTGGTAAAAAAGAAGATAAAATGGGGATTCGTTCGTCAGATACTCATACACTGATGTTCTCTGATGTAAAAGTGCCTAAAGAAAACAAAATCGGCGAAGATGGATTCGGTTTTAAATTTGCCATGACAACCCTTAATGGTGGGCGTATAGGCATAGCAGCTCAGGCATTAGGCATAGCAGCCGGTGCTTACGAACTGGCCGTGAAATACTCGAAAGAACGAAAAGCCTTTGGTAAAACAATCAGTGAGCATCAGGCAATTCAGTTTAAACTGGCCGAAATGGCTACCAAAATTGAAGCCGCCCGCCTGCTGGTATACAAAGCCGCCCGCTTAAAAGACGAACACAAAGATTTTGTACAGGCAGCAGCTATGGCAAAACTTTTTGCGTCAGAAGTAGCCATGTGGGCTACAACAGAGGCTGTGCAGATACACGGCGGTTACGGATACGTAAAAGAATACCACGTAGAACGCCTCATGAGAGATGCCAAAATTACACAGATATACGAGGGTACATCTGAAATACAAAAGCTGGTTATTGCCCGCGAAATCTTGAAATAAGCTATAAACCATTAGCACAAAACACATATTTCTTTGTATTAAAAAAGGCTCTAAATGAGCCTTTTTTGCTTGATATATACCCAATAATATTGGAATTTTACTGAAAAATACAACAAAAATAATGTATATACATATAAAATAAATTAGACTTTTTTTAGAAAAATTGTCGGTTTATTGTAAAAAAATATGATTAAAGGAACATCTTTTATGTTTCTTTTGTTAGAAAAAAAATGGAAAAATATTAGTTTTGTCCAATATTTGTTAATACATTGCGTTTAGTATTCTAAGCTATCACGAAAATGCTCCTACAAAATGGAAGATTACAATAAAATCATAGAATCTTTAGGTGTGAAATTCGCTAAAGCACGCCATATCAGAATTTTGCAACCAATAAAAATTAAAAACGTTTATGACGTTGAAAACTCCCTTCTGATACTTTATGACGGAGATGTAAAATTAGCGGGCAATGATGAGCGTGTACAGCCAGGCGATTTACTTTTCATACCCGGCGGTAAAGCCGCTACCATTAGCTATGGGGTAGGAGAACCTAAAAATATCTCATTTGAAGAGTTTATGACTCGCCGTGAGAGCTATTTTGAAACCATGACGGAGTCGGCGGTGATTGGTAAAGTACCTAACTCGTTTGGGTTGATAAACTTTGAAGCAAAAGTTTTTGACTCGGTTAACTTCTTTACTTCGCTTGATATTCCGCCATTCTTTATTAAGCAGCACTCAAAACTTGGCTCCTTGATTTATGATATTCTGAAAGAAGACTTTTCGGATGAAGTAGGCCGTGGACGAGTAATTAAAAATAAAACTGAAGAAATAGTTATCGAGATTGTACGCCATATTCTCAGAAACAGAATGTTTGTTGAGCAACTGGCTACCAATAGTACTTATTTCAAAGACCCACGTCTGATTGACATCTTTACTTATATCAAGAATAGCTTGGCCGGAGATTTATCGAACAAGCAATTAGCTAACGTTGCCAACGTTTCAGAAGATTACGTAGGGCAATATTTCAAAATGCTAACAGGCATTAACCCGCAGGATTACATCGAGTACCAACGTATGGAAGCCGCAGTTACGCTTCTTCGTACCTCAAAGAAAAGCATTCGTGCCATCGGGCATGAAGTAGGGTATAAAGACACCGCCTATTTCTGCCGTCGTTTCAAGATGATGTTCGGGATACCGGCAGGAAAAATGCGCCGCAGAGAATCGTTAATGATAGGCTAACAGAAACCTCATATATCAGCAGAGCCACTCATGAGTGGCTCTGTTTGTTTATAGGCTTTCAGTTACTGATTTTCAGGTCTTCCGGTTTTTCAATTACCAGTTGGTGCCGCCCCCTGAAAACACTTATTTTTCCGTTAGCAACTACCTTTTTGCCTGTAAGCTCGTTCTCGTTGATGGTTATTTTTTCGAGTACTTCTTTATATACAACTACCGTTAACGGGCTATTAGGATAGTTTTCATCAAGATTAATGAGCAGAAAAGGCGCGCGCTCATTGCCTGATTCAAAACGCCTTGCCCCTGCTACTATACCTTTTATAATCACAGGTTTATCAACATAATTAGCTACTTTATCGGTTGTCAGGGTATCCGACTGCGCATAAGCCATGCTTACAAAAGAACTAAGTAGGGCTATCAAAAATATTTTTTTCATTGTGCTAATATTAAAATAAAGAACGCTGTCTGTAATGATATTTTTTGTTCAAACGTACAAGGTTCTGTTAGTAGTATATAATGCTGTAAAGATGCTAAAATGTTCAGATAGCATCAAGCTGAATTTATTTTATCTGTTATTTTCAATTCTCATGGTTTCTTGCCTGAAAGATTTAGGTTTAAATAAACCACTCACCTTTAGGGTATTTTAATAGGCCCAAAAATCAGACTAATAATTTTTTCGTTAACTTAGCAGAAAATTTCATAGCTGAGTTTCATCAGAACCAAACAAATACCTGCCAAAAAATTCATGAAAAAAAACATCTGCCTTTTTCTTTCTCTTTTACCATTTCTGACGTTTGCGCAACAGCCTATCAGTAATAATGTTTTAAATGTCATTAACCAGATTGACACCAATCGTATCAAAGCGCATGTGGTTTATTTGGCCGATGATAAACTAAAAGGCCGGCAGCCCGGAAAAGAAGGTTACCAGATGGCCGTTGATTACATACAGAGGCAATACAAGGAAATAGGCTTAAAACCTGCGGGCGAAAACGGAACGTATCTGCAAAAAGTTACGCTTAGAAAAAGCAGATTAACCAAAGAAACAGCCAGTTTTGTACTGACTTTACCTAACGGAGACACAAAGCCTTTGAATCTTGGTAATGAGTTGTTTGTGTATCCACACCCTGAGAAAAAATCGGTTGATTTTGATGCCCAGTTGGCTTTTGTAGGTACAGGCTTTGATGCGCCATCAATTAACATTGAAGATTATAAAAACCTTGATGTAAAAGGCAAAATAGTTATAGTATTAAGAAAAGTACCCGAGAATGTATCGGCCAATGTAAAGCTGCATTTGCAGTATCCGGCTACTTTACAGGAATATGCCGCTAAAAACGGGGCTATTGGTGTGTTGGTTTGTAATTATACCAATAACACTGTTCAATTCAAGGCATTGGCCAATAATATGTCACAGAATGGTACTTCTGTATCTGTTCTACCAGACGGAAAACGGGCAAGTTCGGCATCGGTTTTAGGGGGCAAAATTCAGGTAGCAGGCGGCATAACCGTAGCTATGCTTAAAGAAATCATGCAGGCCGAAAATATTGTATTAGACGAAGTCTGGAAATCTCTGGAAAACGGGGCTTATGTCAGCAAATCCCTTAAAACGACGCTATCAGGGCATTATGAGTCAAATTTTGAAGATATTCAGAGTTATAATGTTATCGGAAAAGTAGAAGGTTCAGACCCTAAACTAAAAAACGAATTTGTGATTCATTCGGCTCACCTTGACCACGTGGGCGTGGGTAAACCAGTAAACGGAGACTCTATTTATAATGGTGCGCACGATAACGCCTCTGGCGTAGCTTGTGCTTTGGAAATAGCGCGTGCGTATGCCAATCTTGCTACAAAACCCAAACGTTCTATCGTTTTTGCCATGATGACAGCCGAAGAACTGGGCCTTTTGGGTTCTGGGTATTTTACAGCCATGCCTACATTACCCAAACAGCAAATTGTAGCCGATATTAATACCGATATGCCAACTATACTTGCCCCACTGGAGTCTGTGGCTCCGCTAGGTGCCGAGCATAGTAGTTTGTTAAAAGTAGTTGAAGAAGCTGCCAGCATAGTGGGCCTGAATGTTGAACCTGACCCCGACCCAACAGAAGGCCGGTTTGTGCGTAGCGACCAGTATAATTTTGTGAAGGCGGGTATTCCGGCACTGCATATTAAATACGGGTACAAAAAAACAACGATAGAGAAAAATCTGGCCCAAAAAGTAAAAATCTGGCGCGAAGCTAATTATCATAAACCGTCCGACGAAGTGAACGATACTTTTGTGTGGTCGGCTGGTAAAAAATATGCACAAGTAAATTTTCTGATAAGCTATTTAATTGCACAAAATCCTGAAAGACCAACTTGGAACAAAGGAGATTTTTTTGAGACAAACATCGGAAAATAATAATTTTGTACTTCTAATTTAATTAAACATTATCCAATGGCGCATCACTGCTACTTTAATGGTAAAATTGACTCGGTAGAGCAAACAAATATTCATATAACTGACCTCGGGCTACTTCGCGGATATGGTCTGTTCGACTATTTTCGTACTTATAATGGCCGTCCTTTTCAATGGGACTGGTACTGGGAAAGATACGAGCGTTCGGCCCGATTACTTCGTTTACCTAATCCTGTTCAGAAAGATGAAGCCTATCAGGTTGTGATGAGCCTGATTGAAAAAAGTGGACTGGATGATTGTGCCATAAGATTTGTACTGACAGGCGGTTATGCAGAAGATAGCGTTTCTATGAGTAAACCTAATCTGTTAATTATCAGCGAGGATATTCACCCCGTTAAACCAGAAGAATATACCTCAGGCATTAAAGTAATTGCTTATGAATATGTAAGAGATTTACCTGAAATAAAAAGTACCGACTACAAACACTTTATGATATTACAGGCCGACATCAAGGCGGCTCAGGCTTCAGACGTACTGTTCCATAAAAATGGCTACATTAGTGAATTAAGCCGAAGCAATGTGTTTATTTTTAAAGGCGATACCCTTATTACACCAGATACAGATATTCTGAAAGGTATTACTCGCCGGACAACCCTTGAGCTAGCTAAGGGGCATTTCAAAATAGAAGAAAGAAGCGTAAAACTGACAGAACTATTAGAAGCCGATGAGGTATTTACCACTAGCACCACCAAAAGGGTACTACCTATTACAAAAGTCGATGATTCGGTGCTTGGTTCAGGCAAAATTGGTCCTAAAACACAGTTTTTGTTAGATTTAATTAATGAAAAAATAAAAAATTGGTAAAATTTTAACTTTTTTCTTTGACAAGACTTGTTTCGTTTTTAAAAAAGCCTTACTTTTGCACCCACAAGTTCAGGATTGACCCATAGTATAAGGGTAGTACAACAGATTTTGGTTCTGTATGTCTAGGTTCGAATCCTAGTGGGTCAACAAAAATAAAGAGGTAATTATTTGATAACCAAATGATTACCTCTTTTTGTTTTCATAGGTTTTTCTGTAATCAGCTTTGGGCAGTTAATCCGAAAATCTTGGCGCACCCTGAAACTGTCTCAGGGTTTTACTCTGCCAAGAACATAAATACGAAACAATTACCACAACAACTAGCCAGAGCATTATAAAACCATTATTGTTTCATTTATCGTCAAGATTTCGTGCTTGTTTCATATAAAAACCCGAACCGTATTTATTCCTGCCATAGAATAAATCTGTTTGTTCTTTCTCACATTACAATTATCGCTTATTTGCCTTATTAAGCCCTTAAAAAACCTTTTCATACCTCAAGTTTTTCTCTGGTAGCATCATATACTACTCAATATTCAGTTAACCTTAACAGGTTTTATATCAATACCCTATACCACTGGATAAATAGTTTTGTTTATTCTAAAAAGTTAAAAAAAAAGCCTGTACATTAGCATTATTACAACTTGAGTAAAACTAAATTAAAGTGAGTGCTATAATACTTTGTTCCTTATTTTGCTTTTGCATTTTTTCTTACCTTACGTATTCTCAAAAAGAATCCTTAATGCGTGTAGAGTTTTACACGTACAGAAAACTTTTGTCTGAAAGCCACCTCCACCGTCGATATTACATTATACTTTGGGCGATGATAATGGCTTTAACCGGATTTCTGATTTTGAGACTTATGACCCCCTTTCCGGTGTAAAGGATAGAAAAATACTTCTTGCCATAGTACACTATCTTTGGCATTATGGGCTATATAGCCTGCAATAGCGAACGAACTTTTCATTTTGTGGCTTCAGATAAATGCAGAAATTAGGGTAGAGTAGATGAAGCTGTGAGCTACTCATTGACGTTAAGACCATCAATAATCTATGCTGGTCAGTGTGGCTGTTTTAGCAAATCAAATTTTTTCTTTCAAGTAGTAAAATATCGTGGTATAAGTGCCTATACGAATGCCTTTACCAAAATTCAGGTTGGCGGGTGCAATAGGAAGTTCTCAACTTGTGCTATATGGCTGTGTGTGTAGTAGTTGTTACCAGTTAATCGTATTGAGGCAACGGCAATGCCACCTATATGGAATAAGGGTTACGGATAGGTATATCAGCCACTTTGCCAGATGTGCCTGTACGGGCAAATAGTTTTCGACAAGTGAAATAATCCACCTTATTAATACTTAAAAGCACTCGAATATTTTATGTAATGATAATCCTGCATACAGGTTAAAAGAAATCATATATATGACGTTAACTATTGAAAACAACCCTGCTAAAGAATCGCCACTAACTGGTAACCTGATTTTCTACCAGCACATGCTACCTCCGCTTACCTCTAGTGCCACGGGTGCTGCCGAGAGTGCTGCCGTAGGAGGTACCTATAAACTTACCGTAGAAGAAACAATATCGAGCAAAGACGGAAAGATAGAGGAAACCACCTACCAGAACATAAATGTGTTTGGGGTTCGTAGTCCACGGTTTTCGCTACCCGGCCTTATTTCGTCGGTGTATCCACCCGAAAGTGCGCAAGGAGAATACGCCAATGTGCTGGCACACGTCTGCCTCAACCGTGGCACACTACCGTGGGAGCGAAACGCAGTTTCGGGGGCTAGTGGCTTTGATGCTGAGGCTGACAAAGCTCCGTGGCTGGGTACATTATTATTTTACGAAACAGACCCCGCTGTTGCCATTAAACAAGTTACTTTGCTCGAACTGACTAATGTAAATAAAAGCGGTACACTCCCGGCTGGTACATTCTTCCCTCCATTCGAACTCGAAGATGGCGAGCAGTACACCGATAGCTGCATGGTAATAGATATTCCTGTGGCTTTGTTTAATCAGGTAGCCCCTACATTAGCCGACCTGCCATGGCTAGCCCATGTGCGTGAAATTCAGCCTACTAATAAACAATCAGCCAAATACCTCGACAAACTAAAAACGCTTTCAAGCGAAACAGATAGCCCTAAGTTATCTACGGTAATTACCAATCGGCTGCCCATAACCGGAGCGCAAAATGTGGCCTGTCTGGTATCATTTGAAAACTATGCTAAATACCTGCCCGGCAACGACGGGAGCCAAAGCGCCGATATTCCGGCAGGTACCGAAACCGTCCGTATGATTCTGCTGAAGCAGTGGCAGTTTTTTGCAACAAAGCAAGACCAGACCTTCTCTGGTTACCTACTGAACCTTAATAAAAAAGACGGTCAGCCAACGGGAACAATGCTACAACTAAACCCTGATAATGGCACAAGTGAAGCCGATAAGGCTATCAACAACGCATTTAATATGGGTTATGTGCCACTTAACCACCATACCCGTCAGGGCGATAATACCGTATCGTGGTATAAGGGTCCATTCCTGCCGTTTGTTTCAGCCGGAACAATAGATATTCCGGTAAACGGGCCAGATACCTGCACTGCTTATAACCCCGACACAGGTATGTTCGATGTTTCGTTTGCTGCTGCGTGGCAACTAGGCCGTTTGCTGGCTTTACAGAACGGCAATTTTGCCACTGCTTTATACAACTGGAAACGTGCTAACACACAAGAGGCGATATCGGCTTTTGAAGAAGAAATGATTAAAAAGACTTTGAAAGAAATAGTTGACGAAGAAGCTGAACAAACTCAAACAGACGAAGCCAGAATTATTGGCCGTGATGCAGCACAGCTTGAACTGGCTCAACTAATGGCCCACAGCCTGAATAAGATACTTTCACAATTTATTAATAATAAGGACGGTGAAAACACAATTGAAATTAGATAGCAACAACCTGCTTAATACGCTAAGCAACCCCGCGGAATTGCGCCGGCTAAGGAATTTGAAACGGGCCGAAAATTTGTCAGGAGAGCCTTTATCTTCCGAAGAAAAAAATCTGGCCGATTGGTTAGGACGACTTAAACTATTGCATGGTGTACCATTTAATTACATTGTGCCTGATGTTTCGATGCTGCCTATGGAATCGATACGCTTTTTTTATGTCGATTCCTTGTGGCTAGACTACCTCACCGAGGGGGCATTAAGTATTGGCCGCTCAACGGCAGGCGATAGTGTCCACGATAAAGCCTTTCTTGGAGACCTACACGTGTTTTCAAGGTTTGGCGTAAAAGCACAGCGTAACAAAGTATTAGGCCATTTAAGTTTTCATTTGAATGCTGCCGAAAGAGACAGACTGGCTAATAGTGCCAGCCCCATAACCCCTACCGAAAAAATCACTGGATTTTTGTTACGTTCGGGTGTGGTGAGCGGCTGGGAGGGGTTGCAGGTAGAGGCATTTCTGGATGATGCCGCTACAAAACCCTGCCAGTTACTGCGTATGGACCACCTAAGCCCCAACGTATTGCTATGTATGTTTGAAGGTATGGTTAAAAAGGTAATCATCCATGAATATCCTGAAGTACTACATTTTGGTGTAGATGCCGATGCCGTGGGCGGAGAAACTGTATTTACAAAATCATTCCGGTATATCGTTGACCACGACGGGCATTCGGCAGGCGAGCAAGTACCTGTTACTGTGGCCCCGCCTGTGCAGATAGCCGATTTTGCACGTGCTGGCAGCACAGGTGTTGTGCGTATAAACGACCTCGCTAACGCCATGAAAAAAGAATTGGAAAATACAATTGCTTACAATGGAGCATTTACAGCCGCTGAGTTTGCTCTTGAAATGGTAGAAGGCGTGGAAGCGGTGAATTTTAAAATTGACATAAACCAATAGTTGAAATGAAAACTACTTTAGCAGCAGATGGTTTGGGCCTGATTGTTCCGATAAACGTTGAGGCGTTGTGCGTTCATAGCGATGCGGGCGCTATATTTACACCTTCTCCATATAATTTTAGTAAGCTCCCCGACTCGAAACAGACAGATGTGCCTAACCTGAGTGAAAAAATAATGACGGGTAGTGGTTTGGTATCAATAGGGGTGGGTGTGCACCTGCATTGGGCCCTGCCCGACGGCCTCACTAAAGGTACTAGCCCGCAAGACAACACAGGAGCAGTTGCTTTTCCTGAAACGCCCGACAGGTGGCTCATAACGCGGGTATATTCAGATATTTCTGACCCATCGAAGCCTGTAAACCGTGTAAAGTCTTGGGTAGTCGAAAGTAACTATGTTTCTGAAACACAACCAGACTATACGCGTCAGAGCATTGCCGTTCCTTTTAAAACCGATAAAAATCAGGGGCAACAATACCGGTTTATGGGGCGTGTGCAGGAATTTGAAACATGGGTAGCGCAGCAAGTACTTAAAAAAAATAATCCTGAAATAGCAGCACTCGAAGCGCAAAACTTTGTCGAAGGCTTAAGTGCTGTGGGTTATGGTACGCCTGAATTCTCGGCATCATATCAAAATTGTAAAAGTATATTCGGGTTTTATGATACCGAAGCCGAACTGGATAAACTCGGCGATAATATTCGGCTTTCGTATCATGTAGTAGGTTGGTATCATGAATTGATATCTGACCCGCTATCTCAGTTGCCGTTACAATTTGACCCCGATACTTTTAACGATATATTGGCTAAAGTTTCGGAATCCGACAAGGCAATTCTTGAAAGTGCTTATACCATCCGTCAGCAAGACGGCCCGTATGTGTTGGCTGCTAACCTGACCGCCGCTCAGAAGGTACAGCTAAACGGTATATTAACCAATGCTGGTTTTAGTTTCCTCAATTACGTACTGAACCAATGTGAATGGTCGCTTCCATCGGGTACTGCCGAAACCAACCCGAACGTAACGCATACCATTGTTACGGGCATGGTTGGTAATATTACTTGGGGTAAAAACCTGAACAGCTTCAAAGCAGTAAACGATAAGATAAACATAGCTATTGGTAATACTTCGTCGCAAGCACTGGCAGCATTAATTGCACAGGTTGGCGGTTTGCCTAATCCGCAAGATATTGAGTTGCTGCTCGATGCCTTGCAACTTGGTAAATTGAAAGGCGTAACAACCATTGATGAACTGAACCGCCTCGAAGACCTAGAAATAGCTCTACATACGAGTGCTTACACTTCTACGGAGGGTGGCAAAATATGGGAGATAACCAAAATTGACGATGATGGCACCAATATAGGTCTGCACGCATTGGCTGATAATTTGGGTGATGACCTGAACAAACTGAACGAATGGCAGTTGGCGTATGACCATAATTTGCAGGAAATAGAATCGATGCGCACACAGATTTTTATGGACTGGTATCGGTTTATGCTAGTGCTACGCCGTGGCAATAATGACCCCAGCCATGGCATGGATGCAAACAACATGGCCAAGATGATTACTAAGGAAATAGAGACACTAAATCAGAAAGTTATCGATACTAGAATCCAGCCTATTGAACAACTGGCACAGGAAATCAGAGCTAAACTACCTTCCGATTGTAAACTGTCTGATATTTCGGCCCCACGTTACTGGCAACCTGCCGAACCTGTAATTCTGTTTCAGGGGCAGGATATTAACCCGCCCCAGCGCTACGGTGGCGACGGGCGTTTTATGCCAGACAATACCCTGCTATGTCGTTTATCGTCACAGGTAGTTACCAGTGCAACTTTGCCTGCTAACCTTGTTGGCAATACTGCACAACTAACTTTCGACGCGCAAAATACCCCACAATTATCACAGGCTATCCCACTTGATTACAGCGACCAGATTCATGCCCTATTTACAGAAAGTTGCCTGCTGAACCAGACCGCCATGGCTGTGCTTTGTCAGGCTGCCGGAGCAACGATGAGCTTTGCTGATATTACCCGAATTATTAAAAACAACCGTGTTGGCTTTACTACTCCAACAGTCTTGCCGAATTTGCCAGTAACTACCGTAGAGCATATCAAGAGTATCATCAGTGCCGAAGATTTTACATTCTTTCTGACGCTCTATGTACTTCAGGGTGATAAATATGTGCTGCAAAAACCTGTGGTCGACATAAAAGCAACCGACCTGAAACGGCTGAATTATATTTTCGTTTCGTCGGCAGCAGACTGGTCGTCAAGAATTACATATTCGGGTCTGGCACCGTCGCTGGTATACTTTGTAGATTGGGACGGCAACCCGTGGCTGCCTTTTTCGCTTACTTGGAAAGTTACGTATTATCCGTTTGCCGATATTATGCCAGATGGCAATAGCAATGCCTCTTATTCAGAAGACTTTATGAGTAAGAATTTCAAATTGGGCGATGTGAGCTACGAATATAAAGGCCCGATAACTGTGCCGACACAATATCAGGCTTATAGCAACTCAATTTTTATGTCGCCTCATGCCGAAGAAAACTTTCAGGTACAGATACAGAAATTTCTTGATGCACAGCCACTAGACCCTCTCAACAAAGACCTGAAACAAATATTAGAGACGCTAAAGAATTTTCCGCCGGTGCTTTCGCAATCTATCAGTGGTATAAACGATGCAATGATTATGCGCAATAAGGTGCTTCAACTGGAAGTTAAAGACCCTGTTCCTAAACCAGATACTATTAATAAGTTCACTAACGTTACAGTAAAAGATGCCGTAGGGCCAATGACCGAAAGCGCGCCTAGCCCCGGTAATTTTTATAATCCGGTAAGAGCAGGTGTCATGTCTATTGCCTCATTAACTATCGTAGATGTTTTTGGCCGCAATATAAAAATAGATTCGCCTAGTAAACTTATAGTTGCCAATAATCTAAGTGCCGAGGGTTTAGGGGCTAATTATGTTTATTTATCGCCTACAATTGTACAACCATCCCGATTAATGTTCCGTTGGCTGGCAGCGGCTAATACTAATAAGGAAACAAATTCGCATCCGATAACTACACCTATCTGTGGTTGGATACTGGCCAATCATCTGGATTCAAGCCTTTGGTTTTATAATCATGAAGGAAACCCGCTAGGGTCGCTCATCTTAAGCGAAGATGCTAAACGTGTAGTATGGCAAGGTGTGCCGGGTAGTAATACCTTTGGTATGAATATAGAGCAATTTTTTAATTCAGAAATAGGGCTGCACGTAAACGAACAGCTAAAAAAGCTGGCTATTGCCTTATATAATGGTGGTAACGGAGCTTATCTGGATAGCTTTATGCGTGCCAATGACACTACTTACAGCCTTATTCAACCCCAAAGCTACAAACAGATGGGTAGTAATGCTGTGCTAATTGGTTCGCCCATTGCCGTAACGCAGGCCAGCCTGAGTCTGGAACTTGCAGGCCAACCAGCCACTAGCCTCGGCTGGTACGATATGGAGAAAGAAGTAAATAAAGGCGCACCAAAAAACGACGCCGGTTTTACGGAAATTAAGTTTCCTGTAAGATTAGGCAAAATGAAACAGGTAGATGACGGATTACTAGGCTACTTCAAAGATAATGACTATGGGCATTATTACGTCATGAAAACCAACAATCCGACCGATAAAGTCTCGGAGCCAACAGAAACCAACATTACTTTAACTACTAGCAATAAGTCTAACAAAATGACTGTTACCCTTTTGTTAGACCCCCGCGGCGGCGTGCATGCTACCACAGGCTTACTACCAGTTAAAATGATTGATATACCACCAAGCCATTTTGCCGATGCTCTTGAAAATCTTCAGGTAGCCTTTCTGACTACACCAGTACTCTATAATGCCAATACGCCTGCTTTTCCGGTTCCGGCCGAAGGGGGTGGAGAATGGGCGTGGCTCGAAAATGAGTTGTCGAAATGGTCATTGTCACAAAGTATCCAGCCGATTGATGATAGGGCAAATCTGGCCGATGACCCACAGGAAATAAAAGAGGGATGGCTAATTCGGAAAAAAACTGACAAAGAGTTGCAAAACTAATGTGTGCTTTTAATCCGAGAAAGCCGTAAAAACCCAACCAAACCTGAACGAGTGTATGCCTATTGCTTAAATACAATAAGCATCCGAGGTTATAAGTAACGTTTGAAATTTAAAATACAAGAAATTAAATATAGGACACATGAGCATCTTTAGAACTTACAGCGCCGACTCTCCAACACCCAAGATTACAAACGGAGAGGCAAATATAGGTGAGATGAATTTTGCTATTGTAGACATGGGGCAGGGAGACTGTACCATCATAAGTGACCCTAATAATAAAGTATATGTAATTGACTGCGGGAGTATTGACAGAATGCCTAAAAAATCAATGACTACCGCACAAGCCGTCCTGCGTAAGTGGGCTGCCGGAAACACCATTGAATTAATCATAACGCATCCCGACCGTGACCATTACAATAAATTCTGGGATTTACTGGTCGAAGCAGATCCTACTGTAAATGTTAAAAATATTTACTTTAGTCGGGCAAAATCCGATACTTCGCCTCTGGGTAACTATAGTGTGGGATTCTTTAGCTCAAATCTAAATCATTTTGGTAACCCCGATTTGATAGAGGTTACTTTAAATGAAACTAAAAACGAGCTTAAAATCTGGAGAGAAAGTACAGCATATACAGTACCCAAAACAGAGACTATTTTTTCGACTTTTGAATTGGCCAGAGGTGAAGTTAATGAAAAAGCTTGGAGTATCTCAATAATTGCAGGAAATGTAAAATCGAAATTAAGGTCTAGTAATGAACTAAATAACACCGCAAGTTTGGTAACGCTAGTACAATATGATGACTTGAAATTGTTATTAACCGGTGACTCTACTTCCGAGACATTCGCTTTTCTGGAGAAAAGTCATGCGGATATAATCAAAGACGTCGATATATTTCAGATTCCTCATCACGGTTCAGAAAGCAGTAGACCGAAAGCTTCATTTGTGAAATTAGTTAATCCAAAGACATTGATTGTTAGTGTAGGGTTAATGAATTCTTCTTTTTTCCTTCCGAAGAAATCAATTATTGATGCCTGGCTGAAGAGCAAAAACTTACGCAAGGAAAGTCTTGTAGTAGATTATTGGGTATTAGGAAATCAAGATTACGATAGTAGGAAAAAATTAAACGTTCTTCTTAAAGAAGTTTGGAAAAAATATCCAGTTTCTCATAATAAGAACAGTAGTTTTTGGTGGCTTGATAAACCTGACGATGCAAGAAAAAGTGGTACGGGTTTCTATGGATTTTCAAATAGAAATTACTTTTTGTATAGAATCACAAGTGATAAAGATATCTGGATAACGGGTGTAGAAGGCAGTCTATGGAATGAGACATGGGAAATGTAGCGGTATCAAAATTTATATAACACGATTGATATAACAAGACATGGATATAAACGAGTTGAAAAAAATAGTGGAAGATGGTTTAAAAGGTACCGATTTTTCACTGAATCTGGAAACCTTATCGTCGCCGGAGGTAACCAGTATCGCAAAAAATAATTTGCCGGCATCAAAGCTGACGCTCTCAGGGGCTAAAATTCTGGGTTCTGATGCCGACAGCATAACTATTTCAGGAACAGGTACTGATGGCCCCTTTAAAGGAATGGCCGCCGAGGCCAGATTTTATATCCTGACCCAACAAGCGGCTTTAACCTTAAAAGCAAGCGGCGATAGCAGCTACACATTGGTGGACTCTTTCCCGCAGCTTCAAGGCAGTATGGCCAAAGAGATAGTATTTAATAATTCGCCACAGCCACCGTCATTATATCTTTTGTCTGACCCTGATGAAAACCATATTGCCGGATTGTCTTTTACTGGTGAAATTGATTTTAAGAAGATAAGTTCGGGCATAAGCACGTTGCTTAATATTCAGACACAAACCATAACCGGACCAGTAGTTTTACAGAACGGAGCCGCAGATTTTGTTTCTTTCGACCTGACAGGGCCACAAATTACTGGTGTAAAATTATATGTGGCTAATAACGTTAGTATTGATTTTAAGGTAGGAAGTTTTAATTTGCCTAACCCGTTTTCAGAAAGTTCTTCGGCTCTCCCGTATATTGAACTGAGTACCGCTATTCCATTTTCGGCATCAAATAATCAGTATTCTATACCCGTAGCTGTAAAAATAATTAATCTGAAAACCTTTATCCGCTTTAGTGCAGATATAACTAGTTTAATTGAAGCCTCCCTCAATGCCCTGAGTTCGCTGGTTAATGGCGTGTCTCTTGAAGGCGTATTACCACCGAAATCACAATTCCCAATTGAAAACATCCTGAAATTCAATGACTTGTATTTTGATTTCGATGCAACAGGGCTAAGTGTAAAAACGGTGGGTTTACAGGTAAAAAGCACTTCTCCATGGACAATTTTTACGGTATCCAGTACTGGTAAAACTTTTCGTGCCGAAAACATGGTACTTGACTTTTTCGTGCTGACACCATTTTCGGGAGCAGAACCATACCTGAATCTTAAAGGAGAAATCACGCTTACAGATAAAGCCTCGCTGGCAATTATGGCCAGTTATCCTAATTTTGAAGTACAGGGCTTCCTGAAAGAAGATTCAGAACTTAGCATCAGAGAGTTTGTCGAGCAGTTTGTAGGTCAGGCAGCGGGTATACCAGAAGAGCTTTTTGTAGAACAACTAAGCTTTGACTTTAAGTCTGACGATTATTCGTTTGAGTTGGAAGTAGACGGCGTATGGAACATAAATGACGAACAAAACCTCGCGTTGATGATACACCAGTTGGGTTTTGCTGTTAACTATACTTCAAGCGTGCAAACAGCCAGTTTCTACGGAATACTATTTGTAGGTGAGGTAGAAGTAACCATGACCGCCGATTATGAAGGCTCACAGGATAAAAAAGGCTGGATATTTACCGGAAAAACGGGGCAAGGCCAAAGAATTCCAATCGATGTAGTTACTAACTATCTCGAAGAAACTTTTGGTGCGGGCAAAATACCAGACTGGGTAAAAGGTACTACTCTGCAAGACCTTTATATCATGCTTAATACGCTTGATAAGTCTTTTGATTTTTCAATTACAGGCAATATTCCTCTTGCAGCCAACAATGAATTAAAGATTATTGTTGGTTTTGCCATGAACGTGGATGAAACAGGAGGGTATAAAAAAGTATTGTCGGGCAAGTTGTTTGTAGGCAAGTCGGTATTTTCACTTGTTTCTGAAATCTCATCATCCGATACTAATATTGCTGCTAAATGGGTGGCCGAAAGCCCAGAGGGGTATCTTCAGTTTGCCGATATAGCGCACGCTTTTGGCTTTAATGAAGTGCCTGCTATACCATCGGGTTTAGACTTGGCACTGAAAGAAGCAACAATTTTTTATGACTTTACCACCGATGCGCAGTCGCTTGTTATTGCTGCCGCGTCAGCAAATTATGGTTCTGCTGTTTTTGTAGCCAAGAAAATAGAAGGTGAATGGACGTATGTATTTGGAATAGACATCAAGATTAACATCGGTCTTGGCGATTTACCGTTGGTAGGTTCAAACCTTGAGTCGGTTGCTGGTAAAATGGCCTTAGATGATTTTAAACTCATTGGTGCTACTAAACCTATTAAAGAAGAAAACGTCAAGGAATTTAATAAACTAATAAAAGAAAAAGCAGGTAGCGGCTATCTGCAATTGCCTGAAATGCCTGAAGGCATACAAAAAGGCTTATATTGTGCGTTGGTGCTGGAATTAGGGGCCGATAACAGATTCGAGGTTCCAATAAGTACCGCCAGCAAAAAAGCACCAGAAAATACCCTGATGCTTGCGGCCGACACTTCATCGAAAGATGATAATGCTTACTGGATTCAACTGCAAAAAACAATTGGCCCGGTATATTTCGACAGGGCAGGGGTAAGCTACAAAGATGGCCGAGTGTCTTTACTGCTAGATGCCTCACTGATATTTACTGCTCTCAAAATAGAGTTGATTAGTCTGGGTGTTAGCAACCCACTGAGCAAGCTCGACCCAGCCTTTGAGCTTTCAGGGCTAAACATTGCTTACCAGAGTGGTCCTGTACAAATTGCAGCAGGCTTTTTAAAACAAGTTGTAGATGGAGTAACCGAATACACCGGAACGGCAGTTATTGGAGTAAAAACCTTTAACCTTTCGGCATTAGGTTCTTATGCTTCGGTTGATGGGCATCCGTCCCTGTTTATATTTGCGTTACTTTCTGCACCACCGTTGGGTGGCCCGCCTGCCTTCTTCATTACTGGCGTGGCAGCCGGATTTGGTTACAATCGTGGGCTTAAATTACCTACTATTGATACCGTGTCGAAATTCCCGCTCACAATGGGTTTTGTACCTAATCAGCAAAGTCCGTTTAAGAGTTCAGACCCGGGTGCTGCGCTGGGGGTTCTTATCAAAGATAAAGTTGTACCGGTCGAAATTGGTCAGAACTGGCTGGCTGCTGGTATAAAATTTACTTCCTTTCAACTTGTAGAATCGTTTGCACTGCTCTCGTTTGCTTTCGGTACCAACCTTGAAATCGGCATTATTGGGATGTCGACAGTATCCGTGCCTCCGAAATCACCAACGGTAGTTGCTTATGCACAATTGGCATTACTGGTAAAACTATTGCCCGATAAAGGCGAGTTTTCCGTTGAAGCCAAGCTGACGCCGGCCTCGTATCTGTTGTCGTCAGCCTGTGTACTTACGGGTGGTTTCGCATTTTACCTCTGGACAGCACCTAACGAACACGAAGGCGACTTTGTGATAACACTAGGGGGGTATCATCCTAATTTTAAACCACCACTTTGGTACCCTAAAGTGCCACGGCTTGGCTTTAACTGGATAATAACCAGTCAGGTAACCATGAAAGGGGGTATGTATTTTGCTCTTACGCCAACCTGTATTATGGCGGGTGGGTCACTTGAGGCCATGTTTAGTACTGGTAACCTGAAGGCATGGTTTACTATGGGTGTCGACTTCCTGATTGCCTGGAAACCCTATCATTATGAAGCACATTTGTATGTAAGTTTCGGGGTTTCGTATACTTTCCGCCTTAACTTGCTGTTTACATCGGTTACCAAAACTATCTCGGTAAGCATCGGTGCCGATTTGGCCATCTGGGGGCCTGAATTTTCAGGAACAGCCTCAATTCATTTATGGATTATATCGTTCAATATTTCGTTTGGTGCATCAGGCAACAAGAAGTCTACTTCTATCAGTTGGAAAGAGTTCAAAGATTCTTTCCTTCCTCCGTCTGACAAAACCTCGCAACACGAAGAGCTGTACGGAATTGCTGGAACAATACCAACAGATACCTACTGCCTGAGCAAGGTAACTGCTGGCCTCATGGAAGACCTGACTAAAGATAAAACAAACGACGATGACCTCAGTTGGATTGTTAGCCGGAATGGTACTATACTTGAGACTTACAGCATTATTCCATCGAAAGAATATGAGATTATCATAACCGATAGAAATGGGGCAATTCCAGCAGAAAACCTCGTAATTATTAATCAGGCCGAACTCGATGCCCGAAACAAAGATTTTGGGGTAGGTATGGTAGAAGTGGCAAACGCCGACTTTAATTCTAAACATACCCTCAAGATTGAATTTGCAGGTATATTGGCCCCTAACATTAAGTATGATATTACGGCTATCATCCGTAATGTACCAAAGTCACTCTGGGAAAAACGTGAAGTAGGTTATACCGAAGATGCACTGGTAAAAAATGTACTGGTTGGTTTCAGAATTACGCCACGCGCCCCAATACCTGCCCAGTCAGTACCTATTAGTCTCGAAAATTTCAAATATAGGTTCAAAGATTATGCCTATCCGGTTATTCCTGCCAAGCCTGAGCAGGTTGCTGGCCCTGATAATGTAAACGGCATGGAAGTATTAATGAAAACCATTGATAACGAACCTGCAAAAACTGTCCGGAAAAATATTATTGACTCGCTGAGAAAACGTGGTATGCAGGTGAATCCTGAAGTAAACGTAGCGCAAATAGCCGCAAAGGCAGAAGATTATATTATGGCACCTCCGGTGTTAAGCTATACCTACTGGAAAAAATCGGCCTGATGTATAGCAGTAAATAATTGCTGATTTATTTTAAGCCATCCCGTGAAAACTATTTCGGGATGGCTTTTAAATGGATGTTTATGATGCCAAATCTGGGTCTATAATTACCCAACTGCCGTTGAGGTTACGCAATTCTACTGTCTTGGTTACTGGAGAAGGGTATTTCTCATTGATAGATAGCACAGAAAGAGTAAAGTTGCACCAACTGTGTAGTTTAGTGTTTACAGGTACATCAAGCGAAGTTTTGGTGAGTGGCACATCTATTGGGCCGTTGTTATTCCAAGTATAGTTAATGGTAGTTTTTTTGGCATATTTGACGTTCCAACTTAAACCGATACTAACATCACCAGAAGCAGTAAGTTCAGAAAGCATCATTTCACCTGCCGAAAAGTATACTATTTGTGCCTGAGGCAGTTCGGTTACTTTTAAAAAGATCTGTTTAGTATTCTGGCCGTTATTATCATAAGCAATAGCTGTGATAGTTGTATGTTCGGCCGTAGGGGGTTCTGGTAACCAAAAATTGTTTTCATTTAACTTAATATCTCCCTGATTGCTGTCGAGCCAAACACGTCTTCCGTCTTTCAAAAAGTATTCAATTGTTACCCGTTTTGCCAGTGAAGATTCCCAACTGATGTTGATATTCTCTGTAATGAAAATAGTGTACCTGTCGGCCTCAAGTTTTTTCATTTCAGCAACTGCAATTTGTTTTTCCATAATGAGCGTGTATGCGCCGTCGTTATACCCAGGAACATCGTTAAACTGAATGTACATAATAGTGATTTTTTCTGGCGGTACATTTAATGGGGTAATGAGTTTATGAATAGGGAACCTTACAGTTTCGTAGGCTTTCATAATCTCTTTACTTGTGGGTAAAAATTGCCAGTAAGAGCTACCACCCATGTGTTTAACGGGCATCCACGGCAAAGAGGCCGACACATCAATTTCTATATTACTATCAGCAATAAGCTGGGTAGTAAGGTCGTGGTCGTTAGTGCCAAAAAGAAACGATATATAGAGTGTCGGAGCGCGCGGAGCTTTTAGAGTATCGTTTTCTGTACTGGATGAAACCAGTGGGTCTTTCGAAGTATTGGTAAGTAAGTAAGTAAAACCATTTTCAATTATAGCACTCTGGTCATAGGTAATATAAATAGGAACGACCTCAGAAGCTACTCTTAAGTTATCTTCTAAATCTGAATCCTCCAGTACAAACTGCCCTTGAATAGGATGCACAACATTGGTGTAGGAGTCTTTCAGGGGCAGTGTTTTTTTATTAGAATCAGGAGGGTTGAGAACCGCAAGGTGTTTTTGAATTGGCATAAAAGGAGGAGTGTATCCCGGAACGTTTTTATAGTCTATCCAAAAGTTACCCGGATTCGTCTCTGTACAAGAAATGTTAGTGATTATGATACTGACGGAGTTATTGATGTCCAGTGTTATGTCTTGGTTTGGATAAACCGACCACGAGGCCGATTCAAATTCAGTAGCTTCTATAAATTTAGAATCCCAGTTTTCAGGAAGTGTTAATATAAGATTCTTCACTACTTCGTCTGTCAGCAACGACTCAAAATCAAAGGTGAATACCGACGGGTTCCCTGCTTGATTTCCGATGAGCGGCAAGGGCGCATTTGTAGCATTAATAATAGAAAAGGTAAGCTTGTTTATAGATGTGTCTTGTGTGCAATACAACATCTGTTGGCCGTTAATGTTAAAAATTGTAAAACAATCTGAACTGAGTTCTTGCATTTAATTGATGGTTTTAGGTGAATTACTATTGGTTTAGACAGTTGTTGGTATTCACTGTTTGAGCTTAAATTTTGGGTAACTCTTTTAATAGGTTTGTTTTGGCAGCAGTGAAAACTTCTTTGACTTAACCTCGTTATATTGTTCAGGTATTCTTTCCCTGAAAATCGAGCTATTGTCATAGTAGACTTCTTCAGGAATAGCGATTTGTAATGCTCCTTAAATTGGGTGCTTTAATAATAATAGTTCCTTATGGCGGTAAATAAAATGATGCAAAACACAGCCAAAAAACATCTGATAGTTTTTCATGAATAATGCAGAAATTTAGACACAGTAATTAATACATAAAGCTACAAAAAAGCAGCTTAGTAAAAAGTGAAATTTATTTTTTGGTCACTTTTTTTGATTGTTTTATACCCATCTGGCAGAAGTCATATTGTAGTGTATTTGCACTTGTTTTTGGAGAAGATATTTATTTATACCTGTAAGCGATTATTCGACTCAGAAGTTATTACGTTGATTGGGCTTGCCGTAGATAATAATTTATTGATTATTGGGCTACAAGAAAGCTTTATGGCTTCTAATGGGGAATTACTGAACGGTTTTTAATCAAACAACCCTTTTGATTAAAATCTTGTATCTGTTGTTTTTATAAAATGCAAATCTCGAAATTATGTACTGTTCTACAACTTTTGGTGTTGCTTCGTGTTAGGTAAATTGCTATAAAAATAAAAAAAGCACTTACAAGAAAAACCTCGTAAGTGCTTGATTATCAGTGTGGGAGTTGAGGGATTCGAACCCCCGGCCCTCTGCTTGTAAGGCAGATGCTCTGAACCAGCTGAGCTAAACTCCCGTCCGTTGTTGTCGTTTGGGACTGCAAAGATGCACGCTTGTTTTTTTTTATCCAAATTTTATCTGAAAAAAACTTAAATATTTTTAATTTTCTTTATTTTATTATATTATGTACTTAAATAGTTAAATATTTGGACAAAAATTTATCCTCCTACTGCCTCGCTCAGTCAAAAAAGTACTTATTTTTATCAAAATTATATTTGAAGACTTAATACTTAAAACATAATTTTGTAACTTACCATTTCAACCTTATACTTATGGCTCTTGAACAAACCTGGCGATGGTTTGGCCCTAATGACCCTGTGAGTTTAACAGATGTAAAACAGGCAGGCGCAACAGGCGTAGTATCGGCCCTGCATCATATTCCAAACGGGCAAGTCTGGACAAAATCTGAAATCGAAAACCGGAAAGCAGAAATTGAAAAACATGGCCTTACATGGTCGGTTGTCGAAAGTGTACCCGTTCATGAAGACATTAAAAAGGCTTCTGGCAATTATAAGCAATACATCGAAAATTATAAAGAGAGTCTGGTTAACCTGGCCGCTTGCGGTATTGATACCGTGTGTTATAACTTTATGCCTATTCTGGACTGGACACGCACAGATCTGGATTTTCAGATGCCTGATGGCTCAACAGCACTAAGGTTCGATATGACAGAGTTCTGCGCTTTTGAAATATATATCCTTAAGCGAACAAACGCTGAGGCGTCATATTCAGAAGCTCAGATTAGCAAAGCTAAAGAATGGATAAGTAAAGCCAGCGAAGCAGATATACACCGCCTTACCCGAAATATTATAGCAGGGTTGCCCGGTAGCGAAGAAAGCTTTACTATTGAGGCTTTCCGCGATACGCTTGATACCTACAAATATATTGGTGATAAAGAACTTCGCCAGAATCTCTATACCTTTATCAAAGAAATTACGCCAGTAGCGCAAGAAAACGGAGTACTGTTATCTATTCATCCCGACGACCCCCCGTATCCGATTTTGGGTTTGCCGCGTGTAGTAAGTACCGAGGCTGACGCAAAACTATTGCTCGAAGCAGCCGAAAGTAAAAATAACGGCTTATGTTTCTGTACAGGAAGCTATGGCGTTAGGGCCGATAATGATTTGGTAGGTATGGTAGAAAGGTTAGGCAATAGAATTAATTTTATTCATCTACGTGCTACCAAACGAGATGACGAAGGAAATTTCTTTGAAGCGGACCACCTAACTGGTGACGTTGATATGTACGGCGTAATGAAGGCTTTGTTAACCGAACAGCAACGCAGAGTAAACGAAGGCAGACAAGATATAAGATTGCCTTTCAGACCCGACCACGGCCATAAAATGCTTGACGACCTGAATGCAGGTAAAAGAACAAACCCGGGGTATACGGCTATCGGCCGTTTACGTGGGCTAGCCGAATTAAGAGGGCTTGAAATTGGAATTATCCGTTCAGGACAAATAAAATAAGTATGTTACTTACATCGATTATAGCATAAACATTCAATATAGCAAAATGCCTAAAATAGTAACCTTTGGTGAAATCCTGCTCCGTCTGGCAACACCCGGCTTTCAGAAAATAGAACAGGCACAATCTTTCAATGCCACCTTCGGGGGTACCGAAATGAATGTGGGGGCCTCGTTAGTGAAATTTGGTTTCGATGCTACCCATGTTACCTGTTTTCCTGATAACTTAATGGGGCAGAAAGCAAAGGCCTTCTTACGCTTTTTAGGTATTGATACCACGCATGTAAAACTTGAAGGCAACCGTATTGGGGTGTTTTTCTTGGAAACTGGCGCAGTAATGCGTGCAAGCCAGATTGTGTATGACCGCATGGATTCTGCCTTTGCTAACCTAGACCCCTCATGGTTTAACTGGGAGGAAATTCTGCAAGGGGCAGACTGGTTTCATTGGTGTGGTATAACCCCAGCCTTATCTGAAGGTGCGGCTAAGGCTTGTCTGGATGCCGTAAAAACAGCTAAAAAACTTGGTATTACGGTATCGTCAGATATTTATTATAGAAGTAACTTATGGAAATACGGCAAAACCCCACAAGAAATTTTACCAGAACTGGCAGCTTACTCTGACATTATTCTGGCTAGTAGAAAAAACATTGAGGAAATATTTTCATTAAAAATAACGGCTGAAAAAGGTAAATTTGTAGAAGCCTGCAAATTATTGATGCAGCAATACCCGAACATAAAAAAAGTAATAGATACTGACCGCGTACAGGTAAGTGCTTCACACAACCAGTACAATGCAAAAATGTGGAATGGCGAAGAAATTCTGGAAACCGAGTATCAGGATATTACACATATCGTAGACAGAATCGGCACGGGAGATGCTTTTCTGGGAGGGTTTATTTATGGGCAGGTAGTACTAAAAGATGACCTGAAATCTTTACAGTTTGGTGTAGCAGCAGGTGCCTTAAAACATACCATTGAAGGTGACCAGAATCTGGTAACGGTAGCGGAAGTAGAGTCAGTAATGAGCGGCGATAAATCGGGCCGTTTAAAACGTTAATCAATTGTAAAATCTAAATAATCCATAGCAATGGCACGATTCGATAAAAATACTACTTTAGCACAAGTAAGCTCAACAGGGCTGGTGCCTTTATTTACGCATAACGATTTAGACATCTGCCTAGAGGTGTTACGTGCCTGTTACAAAGCAGGTGTAAGGGTGTTTGAGTTCACGAATCGGACCGAAAATTCTTATATCAACTTTAAGGAGCTAATCAGCATAGCCGAAACCGAAATGCCCGAAATGATTCTGGGAATAGGTACTATTTATGATGCCAATACTGCACAAAAATACATCGATGCAGGCACAAACTTTATTGTAGCTCCTATCATGAATCCTGAAGTTGGGGCTGTTTGCCAGAAAGCAGGCATTCCGTGGATGCCAGGTGTTATGACGGTCACCGAAATTTATAATGCCCGAGTAGCCGGAGCCGAGTTTATCAAGATATTCCCTGGCGAAGTACTAGGCCCGGCTTTTGTCAAAGCCCTGAAAGCCCCTATGCCCGATGTACAGGTAATGGTTACAGGAGGTGTGTCTCCAACCAGCGAAAGCCTCAAAACATGGTTCGGGGCTGGTGCTACGGCTGTGGGTATAGGCTCACAATTAGTACCTAAAGAAGTATTAGCCAGCAAGAATTTTGCAGAAGTTACTAGTATAGTGGGTTATGCTTTGAAACTTATCAAAGATTTAAAGGCTCACTAATGATTGAATAAAATCAAACAAAAAGGTAAGAGGTCTACTGCAAAAGCACTCTTTGTTTGAAAAAACACCATATACGAAATTTATTTGTCAAACATTTTGCTTCACGAAAGCAAAAAACTATCTTTGCGGCAAGAAATTTAAAATACCCATGTATATGACCGCTTCGGTTCGCGTCCGTTAAAGACGGATCAGTTTCCTTCTCTTTACTTACTAAAGTTGCGCTGGCAGCTTTTAGTAACGTTACTTCTTATATCCTTATTAATTAGAACTATTATTTATAGCGTCCGATAGGCGGTATTGTGCCGTTTTGTATTGGTCGTAAAACATTTGATTCAATGCGAAAATTTTTTGACTTATTAATACAAGCCATTCGTGGCGAAGAACAAAACTATACAGAATTAAACATCAATCGAGCCATCTTTCTTTTATCAGTACCTATGATACTCGAAATGGTGGGGGAGTCGCTTTTTGCCATAGTTGATGCTTTTTTTGTGGCGCGTTATGTAGGCGTTGAAGGAGTGGCAACTGTGGGCCTTACAGAATCGGTTCTGACACTTATTTATTCTGTTGCCATTGGCCTGAGTACAGCCGCCACAGCCATTGTGTCGCGCCGTGTGGGCGAAGGCAATAAAAAAGAAGCCGGACAAGCAATGGCACAGGTAATACTTATTTCGTTAACCTTCGGGGTTATGGTAGGTATTCTGGGCTTTGTTTTTGCAGAAGATATCTTACGTTTAATGGGCGGAGACGACCATCTGATTGAGAAAGGGGCTAGTTTTACTCGTATCATTTTTGCCAGTAGCCCTTCTATTATTTTATTATATACCCTGAGTGGTGCTTTGCGTGGTGCTGGCGATGCTTCTACGGCCATGAGGTCGATTATTCTGGCCAATTTTATTAATATTGGTATGGACTTCATATTAATTCCGATTGCAGGCTTTGGAGTTGAAGGGGCCGCCATTGCTACCAGTATCGGGCGCACTATTGGCGTTATATACCAGTTATATGCCATACTCAGAGGCAACGGAAATATGCAGATTGATAAAAGCCAGTTTACGCCAGACAAGGAAGTAATCAAAAGCCTTATTAATGTTTCGGCAGGGGGGACCGGACAATTCCTGATTCAGTCAGCAAGCTGGATTTTCCTTACCCGTATCCTGTCAAGTTTTGGTAGCGATGTAGTAGCAGGTTATACAATTGCCATTCGGATTATCGTCTTCACCATCCTGCCTTCGTGGGGGATGTCAAACGCAGCTTCAACCTTAGTAGGGCAGAATCTGGGTGCGGGTAAGCCCGACAGAGCCGAAAAGTCAGTCTGGCGAACAGCTTTTTATAACATGATTTTCCTGCTGCTGGTTGGTATCATATTTTCAGTTTTTGCCCGTGATTTTATCGCTATTTTTAACGATAATCCTAAGGTGATTGACGTTGGTGTGGTATGTTTACAGATTATCTGTCTGGGCTACATTTTCTTTGGTTACGGAATGGTAATTGCGCAAGCACTTAATGGTGCTGGCGATACCAAAACACCTACTATCATGAACCTTGTTTGTTTCTGGGCCATCGAAATCCCGCTGGCATATATTTTCGCTATCGGGCTGGGTTGGGGGCCTCCGGGTGTGTTCTGGTCTATTGCTATCAGCGAGTCCCTGCTGGCCATTGTAGCCATTTTTGTGTTCAGAATGGGTAAATGGAAAACTAAACAAGTATAAAATTAAGGGCCTGCCATAAAGCAGGTCTTTAATTTTAAGGCAGGTGTTTTTGCCCGATACGGAGCTTTATTAATACATAAAAGTAGTATAATATGCTTTTTAAAACTTATTCTTAGCATTATCATAAGTTCTTTCCGAACTTTGCAACTTTTAAAATTGTAGTATTTAGAAACGCCGGAAAGCGTTATTGTGAGCCTAAATGAAGAATTATCTCAGATTACTTTCGTATGCCAGACCTCTGGGTAGTTTTATTGCCCCTTTTCTGATTACGTCTATACTAGCAAGTATTTTTGGTGTACTGAATTTTACCTTATTAATTCCGCTTTTAAAAGTTCTGTTTAATCAGGTCGATGCGCAGGAAATGAGCAAAATGCTGGTGCCAACCTCTGGTTTTGACCCTATTAAGGAATTTAACTATTATTTTGCTAAGTTCCTGAGCCAACATGGTAAACAGGGGGCTTTAATGTTTGTGTGTGCGGTGGTTGCCGTTACTATTATTTTATCAAACGTATTTAAATACATCAGCATCAGGCTTCTGGAGAACTTCAAGTCGAATATGGTGGCTAATTTACGTCAGGCAGTATTTGGCAAGGCAATTCATTTGCATCTGGGTTTCTTTAGTAACGAGCGCAAAGGCAACCTCATTTCCCGAATCGTGACAGACGTGCAGGAAGTAGAAAACTCCATTGCTAACACATTCTCGGCTGCTACAAAAGAATTCTTTCTTTTTCTGGCATATATTTATTCTCTTTTTGCTATTTCCTGGAACCTCACGCTTTTTGCTTTACTTGTTATTCCAATCTCTGGAATTTTCATTTCTACGCTTGTCAAGAAAATGAAACATAATGCAGGAGAAGGGCAACAACGCCTCAGTAATTTAATTAGCCTCATGGACGAAGTTTTTGGCGGGATGCGTGTAGTAAAGGGTTTTGTGGCAGAAAGTTTTGTGACCGAAAAATTCAGAGAAGAAAATCAGGGTTACCGAAAAGCCATTTTTAATCTGGCAGCCCGCCGTGAAATGGCCTCGCCGTTCTCTGAAATCATGGGCGTGTTTGTGGTTATTGGTATTTTACTTTATGGTGGGTCATTGATTCTTTCAAACGAGTCAACCCTTGAGGCATCAGAGTTTATTACTTACATCGCTATTTTTTCGCAGGTAATGCGCCCTGCTAAAGATATTTCAAACGCCTTTAGTTCTGCACAAAGAGGTTTGGCTTCTGGCGAACGAGTACTGGATTTAATAGATAGCCACTCGCTTATTAAGGACGCTACTCATGCCGTTGACCTGAAAAACTTTGAAAAAAGTGTTGAGTTTAAAGACGTAGACTTCTCTTACGATGGCAACATTCAGGTATTGAAAAACATTAGTTTTACACTGGCTAAAGGCAAAACGATTGCACTTGTAGGCTCGTCTGGAGGGGGTAAGTCAACGATTGCCGACCTTGTGCCGCGTTTCTATGACCCAACTGGGGGGGCTATTCTGATTGATGGCGTTGATTTAAAACAGGTGTCTCAGCAATCGCTGCGTCAGCTAATGGGTATTGTTACGCAGGAAGCCGTTTTGTTTAACGATACTATTTTTAACAATATCGCTTTCGGTAAAAATGTATCAGAAGAAGCTATTATTCAGGCGGCCAGAATAGCTAACGCACATGATTTTATTGTGCAACAGCCAGAAGGCTACCAGACAATAATTGGCGACAGAGGAACCAAACTTTCGGGTGGGCAACGCCAACGTTTATCTATTGCAAGAGCCATTTTGCAGAATCCGCCGGTGCTGATTCTGGACGAGGCCACCTCGGCACTAGATACGGAGTCTGAAAAACTAGTGCAGGATGCCCTCACCAATCTTATGAAGAACCGTACAACACTTGTCATTGCGCATCGTTTAAGTACTATTCAGAACGCCGATGAAATTCTGGTAGTGCATAAAGGGGAAATCATAGAAAGAGGAACCCACGAAGATTTACTCAGTATCCCTAACGGGTTTTATAAGAAACTAAGTTTGATGCAGACCCTGTAATATTATGCTTCGGAAAGATATTCTTGTAAAAGCTGCCAATTATTGCGCTTATCAGGAGCGCACACAGGCAGAAGTACGCGAAAAATTACAGAATTGGGGCGTATATGGAGACGACGCCGAAGAAATAATCGTGTACCTGATAGAAGAGAATTATCTGAACGAGGGCCGATTTGCCAGAATATTTGCCGGAAGCAAGTTTCGGGTAAAACGCTGGGGGCGGCAGAAAATCAGGCATGAACTAAAAGCCCGTCATTTGTCTGAACACGCTATCAGAGAGGCTATGCAGGAAATAGAAGATGATGATTACCTTGATACCCTCAGAACTTTATTAGAAAAGAAAAAACACGAACTACGCACAGAAAAACAGCCATTAATACTTAAACAGAAACTGGCCCGCTATGCCATCGGAAAAGGTTTTGAGAGTGAATTGGTCTGGGATGTACTCAGTAAACTCATAAGCCGCTAACAACAAAGCCAACCTTTCGGGGTTGGCTTTGTTGTTAAATCTTTTGGAGTAACTTTGTTTTATTGTTTTGTAAAAACAAGTCTCTCTGTTGTTGTCACACCGCCAGTAGTTGAAGTATCAATCCATGACATTTGTTTGCCACTGAACGATACCTTGATAACAGTTTGTACTTTGTTACTATCTGTGATAGTAAGTTGGTCACCCGCCACTGCATACTTAGCATTTTTAGTGTCACCTATCAGGCTCTCTATTACATCGGCACAGTCTGTCGTAATGTTATTACCTGTCAATGTACCATTGCTGTTGAAAGTCAAAGAGAGGTCTTTCACGCATGGTAAGAAAAGTAAGAACAACGCATATTGGTCAATTTCAGGGTCGTTTCCTTCTTTTACGAAATAGTTGGTCATTTTCCAAGTACCAACAATCTGACCTTCAGAGGTAGATGGATCATCTTTTTTTGAACAGTTCATTACCGCCAATGATAAAGATGATAAAGTAAGCAGCAATGTAAATTTGCGGATGGTTGAAGAAACTCTCATGAAAATTGTCTTTGGATTAAAAAAAGATTAAAACAGGCACGAATATACGATTAACAATCGGTATCTCAAGTTTTTACCTGTAAAACCCCGTTTAATATTTATTTAGCGGTTTGTGGGTTGCTGGGCAGCTTGTTTGCCTCGCTATTATTTTCTTCCGTTTCGTTCATTATTTCTTGAGGATTTTATAAATTACTTTTCTATTTGTAGCCAGAAATAACAAGTGCCACTTGTTCTGAAATTTATAGATAAGCCAAATAAATCGTCGTATTGACCTCAAAATATGAAGCAGACAATCATTTTCGTAGTCGTAATTTCTTCCTTATTAACGGCCTGTAACAAAGGTAACGACAAACCAACTACGCCCCAGTATAAAGCCTTAACCGAAGCGGTTTATGCATCCGGCAATATATACCCTAAAAACGAGTATAAACTCATTGCCAATGCCGATGGCTTTCTGGTACGGCAGACAGCCTTTGAAGGAGATTTGGTGGCAAAAAACCAGTTGATTTTCCAACTCGAAAGTATTTCTCAGGATGCCCGTCTGGAAGCGTCAGGGAATATCCTGCGTCAGGCAGAAACCAACTACGGCGACAACTCTCCGGTGCTGGCCGAGCTTACTTCCCAGTTACGTAGCGCGCGTACCAAACTTGCTAACGACTCAATCAATTTTAATCGTTACAAAGAGCTATACGACCGTAATGCTACTACCCGTATAGAGTACGAACGGGCCGAACTGACTTATCAGACATCCAGAAATGAAGTAACAGCCAGACAGAAAGCCTTGCAACGTACAAAAAGCCAGCTATATGTTGATTTACAGAATTCTCAGTCGAATTTCCGCGTAAATGCACGTGAGGGAGATAATTTCAGAATTAAAACCTTTGAGGCAGGCAGAGTCTATGACATCTACAAAAAACAGGGTGAGCTTGTCAGAAGAGGCGAACAAGTGGCCCTGATTGGCGATGCCAATGAAATTTATGCGCAACTAGCCATTGACGAAGGCGATTTCGCGAAAGTGAAAATAGGCCAAGAGGTACTTATAAAAATAGATGTGTATAAAGATAAAATGTTTAAGGCACGGGTAACCAAGCTGTATCCGAAACTAAACAAAGCCGACCAGACTTTCAGGGTAGATGCCGATTTTATTGACGAAAAACCCAATGCTTATTATGGCATGACCATCGAGGCAAATATCATTATTTCTCAGAATCCAAGAGTACTTACCATTCCGAAAAACTATCTGGTTGGTAGTGATTCTGTCTGGATTGAAGAAAACGGAGACAAAAAGAAAATCAGAATTACCAAAGGGGTAGAAAACCTTGATTTGGTTGAAATAAAAAGCGGAGTAAACGAGAAGTCGGTAATAGTTATCGGAAACTAGCAATAGCTGCTATTTAAAAAGCAAAATAATGAACTTAAAAATATCTCTGCAAATAGCACAAACGCATCTGCTTACCAAAAAACGGCAAACCTTAATTGCCATGCTTGGGGTAACATTTGGTATTGCTATGTTTATTGTAATGATTTCCTTTATTAAAGGAGTAAATAAGTTTCTGGAAGATTCGGCCCTTGATGCCACACCTCATGTCAGAATTTACAAGGAAATTACCAGTAATCATCCTAGTCTGATTGAAGAGGCCAACCCCAATGCCTTTAACGTTATCTATAATCAGCTGCCTAAAAACGAACTCGCCAATATCAAGAGCGGCTTACAGATTGTAGCCAATATTGAAAAAGACCCAGCCGTGTTGGGGGTGTCGCCGCAAATTAGTTCACAGGTATTTTTTAATAAAGGGCCTATTCCGGTGGCGGGGCAGATAGCAGGCGTCGATATTCTGAAAGAAAATAAGCTGTATAATATCAAGAGACGTATAAAATCGGGTAGTATGGAAGCCTTGCTTTCAAACCCCAACAGTATACTGATGGGTACTATTCTGGCGAGAAACCTGAACGTAAAGGTAGGCGATAAACTTACTATAACCACGCCAAGCGGAAACCTGAAACTGGTAAAAGTAGTAGGAATTTATGGCTTTGGAATTCAGACCGTAGACGGCGTCAGGTGCTATGCCAATATGTCGATGGTACAAGAAATATTGCAGAAAGATAAAAGCTATGTGACAGACATACACATTAAAATGAAAGACTCGCAAGCGGCCATTGATTATGCAAAAGTGCTGAAAAACCAGTATGGTTATGAAACTCAGGACTGGGCCGAAGCCAACTCGGCTTTCATGACCGGCGATAAAATAAGAAACGCCATGGTAATTATTGTTTCTATTACCTTGTTGGTGGTAGCGGGGTTTGGTATTTATAATATCATGAATATGAATGTTATCAATAAAATGAAAGACATTGCTATTTTGAAAGCAACAGGCTTCGGAGGGAAAGACATCGTGGCAATTTTCCTCATACAATCTATCATCATTGGGGTATTAGGGGCATTGCTGGGGCTTTTAATAGGGTTTTCGCTGAGTTATTTGTTATCAATTACCCCCTTCGATGCCGGCGACTTCCTGGACGTAAAGACCTTCCCTGTTATTTTCAATACTAAGTATTATTTAATGGGTTTGGCTTTTGGGGTTATTACTACTATTCTGGCTGGTTATATGCCTGCCCGAAAAGCATCAAAAATTGACCCCGTAGCTATTTTAAGAGGGTAAAATATGCCATAGTTTTTGCTATTATTTGCATGAATACTCGGGTCTTTCTGAGAAAAAAATTATAAGTCGAATCATTGTTTCACCAATTGCCTGCCGAAACAGGGCAAATTGAAACTCTCAATAAAATGAGAGGAAATACATACCAATGAAAGTTCTATCAGCTAATCATATTAATAAATATTTTTACGAACCTGAAAAATTTCAGGTGCTGAAAAATATATCTTTCGATGCACAAAAAGGAGAGTTCTTGTCTTTAATCGGGAAATCGGGGTGTGGGAAGTCCACGCTTTTGTATATTCTTTCAACGATGGATACAGACTACGAAGGAGAACTGGAAATGAACGGCGAACGCCTTACCGGAAAAACACAAGACCAACTGGCGGCTTTTCGTAACGAGCATCTGGGTTTTGTGTTTCAGTTCCACTTTTTACTGCCCGAGTTCACAGTATTGCAAAATGTAATGCTTCCGGCCTTGAAACTAGGTAAATATTCGTCGAAAGAAGTAGAAGAACGCGCCTATCAGAAATTAAAACTTGTTGATATGCAAGCGCATGCACTTAAGCAATCGTCAAAACTTTCTGGGGGGCAGCAACAAAGGGTAGCTATTGCAAGGGCTTTAATTAACGACCCAACCATTGTGATGGGAGATGAGCCAACCGGAAATCTGGACAAGAAAAACTCGGAGGTGGTTTTCAATATTTTCCAACAGATTGCACACGAAAACCACCAGACCATTATCACAGTAACGCATGACCCCGACTTTGCCAAAGGAAGCGATAGAATTATTGAGATGTCGGACGGGCAGATAATCAGAAGTTAATGAAAAATAAAAATAAAATAGCCGTTGTAAGTATACTTGTTTTAGTAAGTATCTCGACATTCATCCGGTGGTATGTGTTCGAGGTTGATACCCAAACAAATTTTACGCTGTCTCTCGTATCTATTTTTGTACTAAGTAGCACCATTCTGTTTTTTCGTAAATTATATGCTTACTTTGATAAAGTTTTACCTTACGACAAAGGCATTACCAAGCGGCTTATTTTACAGATTCTTATCACTTTTATTTTTATTAATGCCGTTACTCAGTTTGTGCTCTATTCGGCTACACATTTCTTTAAAATTGCCAAGTTCGATTACATGGTGCGTAACGAGTTTACTCAATTAACCCGTGTGGCAGGGCATGTAGCGCAATTGTTGTTAGTAACGTTATTGAATGTAGCTCATTTTACTTATTATTCTTTACAGAAATGGCGTGAGAACGCCCTTAGGGCTTCTAACCTCGAAAAAGAGAAGTCACAGGTATTGTTCGATAATCTGAAAAATCAGCTTAATCCGCATTTTTTGTTCAACAGCCTTACCTCGTTGGATTCGCTCATTCAGGAAAACCCGCCTTTAGCCAGAGATTTCCTCCAACAACTCTCAAAAGTGTTTCGGTATGTTCTGAAAAGCAAAGAAAAAGGGTTGGTAAACCTTGAAACCGAATTAGGATTTATTAAAAATTACATTGGTTTACTGAAAACCCGTTTTGGCGAGGCATTGCATATTAATTTTGATATTGCCGAAGAAGCCCTCGATTTACAGATAACCCCCGTAACGCTGCAAATACTTATCGAAAACGCCATTAAACATAATGTTGTTAATGATAGCAACCCTCTGACAATCAATATCAGAAGTATAGAAGAGGCTTTATTGATAGAAAACAATATTCAGAAAAAAAAACAGGTGGAGACTTCGAATGGGCAGGGGTTAATAAACCTGAAAACACTTTATGGCTTCCTGACTACCCGTGAAATAATTATTAGTGAAGAAGAAAATACTTTTTCAGTAAAAATACCATTGCTTTAACATGAAAATATTAATTATAGAAGATGAACCACTAGTAGCCAAGAATCTTGAAAAACTTGTTCAGGAATTAGAGCCTACGGCTCATATACTGGCTGTAATTGGCAGTGTAAGAGAAGCATCTTCGTGGTTTAAAACTCATCCTGAACCTGATGTGATACTATCGGATATTCAGCTTTCGGATGGCGTAAGTTTTGATATTTTTCAGGAAATAAGCCCGAATTGCCCTATTATTTTTACTACCGCTTATGACGAATACGCTATTCGTGCTTTTAAACTTAATAGTATTGATTACCTGCTGAAACCTATCGATAAAGAAGAATTGACTTGTGCTTTTGCCAAATTCAGAAAAAACCTGCACACTTCTAAATCAGATGTGTATCAGGAACAACTGGAAAGCCTGTTAACTGACTTAAAAAACCACGCAACAGGGCATAAATATAAAACCCGCTTTACGGCGCATCATCAGCGCAGTATTGTGGCTATACCGGATAACCGCGTTGCGTGTTTTTACAGAGATGAGGTAATCTGGCTACAAACCTTTGCAGACACTAATTCACAACGCCTGATAACTGATTATAACTCGCTTGATGAAGTAGAAGAATTGTTAAATCCTGAGCATTTCTTTAGAGCTAACCGCCAGTTTATTATCAATAAAACAGCTATTGAAAGTTACAGAACACATTTTACGGGTAAAATAGAAGTAAAGTTACTGGTAGCAACCAAAGAAGAAATAATTATCAGTAAAGAAAAAGCCCACCAGTTTAGAGGTTGGTTTGAATTGGGTTGATGCGTACCCGATACGGAAGGGTTACGTAAAATATAATCTTACGGTCTGGAAATTTTATGCTTACTTGTTTAGGCTGTTTAAATCATTAACAGACGCCAGATTCCTGAAATTAGCAACAAAACCAGACAGAACGGCGTAAGGACTTTCCAAGAAAGGTGCATCAGTTGGTCAACACGTAAGCGTGGGAGTGTCCAACGAACCCACATCTGGATAAAAATTAACAGGTAAGACTTTGATAATAACCAGAAAGCTCCCCACAGGTTTCCCGACCATTGCCCAACTTCTCCGCTCGTCCAGTTAGCCAGTTGTGCAGGGCCAATATTTGGTAGAGGGGTATTCCAGCCACCTAAAAATAAAACCACACCCAGTATTGATACCAGTAGCATCATGGCATATTCAGAGAGCATAATAATAGCCCACCTAAAACCCGAATACTCGGTATGAAACCCTGCTATCAGTTCCGATTCTGCCTCGGGTAAATCAAAAGGGGCGCGATTACTTTCAGCAAGGGCAGCAATAAAGTAGATAACAAAGCCAATAAGCAAAAAAGGATTTCTGAAAATATTCCAAGTCAGAAAGCCACCTATTTCGCTTACATCTACCCCTAATGCTTTAATGCCGAAAAGGTAGTTTTTTTCATTCCAGAAAATACCTTGTTGAAAGCTGATTTCCTGCAAGTCGAGTGTCTGGGTAATGAGTATCACACACAAAACCGATAAGCCCAACGGCACTTCATAAGAAATAATTTGTGCCACCGAGCGCATGGATCCTAATAAAGAGTATTTATTGTTAGAGGCCCATCCGGCCATCATAATAGCCAGAATATCTAAAGAAACCACAGCCAGTAGCAGAAAAACACCTGTTTGCGTGCCCGAACCCGGCAAGCCCGACGAAAGCGGAAAAACCGCAAAGCCTGCAAAAACAACCATGAATAACATGATAGGAGCAAACTTAAACAACGAGCGGTCGGCATTGGCAGGAATGATGTCTTCTTTCTGAATCAGTTTCAGTAAGTCGGCAACCAACTGTAAAAGGCCCCAGTGGCCTACTTCCATAGGGCCGAGGCGGTCTTGTATAAAAGCAGATATCTTACGCTCGAGATAAACCCCGACCACCACATTGGCAAAAGCAATAGCAAGAAATATAGCGAGCGTAAGTAGCATTTAGTTCTATAATTAAAATTCAGCACTTTTTGGTGTTCTCGGGAAGGCAATTACGTCACGGATGTTAGTCATACCTGTTACGAATAGTACCAGACGTTCGAAACCTAAACCAAAACCAGCGTGTGGTGCTGAACCAAACTTACGGGTTTCAAGATACCACCAGATGTTTTCAGGGTCAATGCCTACTTCTTTTACGCGGCTTAAAAGCTTTTCGTAGTCATCTTCACGTTGTGAGCCCCCAATGATTTCGCCAATACCCGGAAACAACACATCCATTGCTCTTACTGTTTTTCCGTCGGCATCCTGTTTCATGTAGAATGCCTTAATCTCACGCGGATAGTTTGTAAGAATCACCGGTTTTTTGAAATGCTTTTCTACCAGATAACGTTCGTGCTCTGATTGTAAGTCGATGCCCCACTCAACAGGATACTGGAATTTTTTCTCCTTATGTGGTTTCGATTTTAATAAAATTTCGATGGCTTCGGTATAAGTCAGACGTTCAAATTTGTTATCTACCACAAAACGTAGTTTTTCAATCAGCGACATATCACTACGTTCGTTCTGAGGTTTGTTTTTCTCTTCATCTAACAAGCGTTTTTCCAGAAAAGCCAAGTCGTCGGCACAGTTTTCGAGTGCGTATTTTATTACATACTGCACAAAATCTTCTGCCAATGTCATGTTATCTTCCAATTCGTAGAAAGCTACTTCCGGTTCAATCATCCAGAACTCTGCTAGGTGGCGGGTTGTATTTGAGTTTTCAGCGCGGAAAGTTGGCCCGAAAGTATAAATCTTTGATAACGCCAACGCACCTAGTTCTCCCTCTAACTGCCCCGATACCGTTAGGCTTGTTTCGCGGCCAAAGAAATCCTCTTTGTAGTCGATGTCGCCGGTTTCAGTTTTTGGAGGATTTTTTATGTCCAGCGTAGTTACATGAAACATTTCTCCGGCACCTTCGGCATCAGAAGCCGTAATGATAGGCGTATGCAGGTAAAAGAATCCGTTATCGTTGAAATACTTATGAATAGCAAATGCCAAAGCATGACGTATACGGAAAATGGCTCCAAAAGTATTTGTACGGAAACGAAGGTGGGCTTTTTCGCGTAGGAACTCCATCGAGTGGCGTTTAGGCTGCATCGGGAAGGTCTCATCGGCCGTGCCATATACTTCTACTTTCTCGGCTTTTACTTCAACTGCCTGGCCTGAACCCACAGAAGCAATCAGTTTTCCGGTTACCGCAACACAAGAGCCTGTTGTAACCAATTTCAAAGTATCTTCATTGATATTATTACCCTCTACTACTGCCTGAATATTATGAATGGTCGAGCCATCGTTAATTGCAATGAATGTTACGGCTGCTTGTCCTCTTTTTGTACGTACCCAGCCCTTTACTGTTACTTCTTGTTGTACAGGTGTCAGTGTAAGAATTTCCTTGATTTGCATAAACTATAAAATCTGATAATGAGCCGCAAAAATAGCGAAAATTAGCTACTTATACGTGTCTTTATCAGAAATAAAACAATGGAATTTTAAGGAAATCGGAAGAGATTTTAAAGAATCTATGAAATAAAAAGCAGATAGCTCATACAGGCATAGCAATAGAAGTATAAAAACTACTCAAAAATATATTCATCATTGCATAGAAAATTACAACCGGAGGTATTTTAATGTACCTCCGGTTAGGTTTATTCTTCGCTTTTTTTGCTCTTTTTTCTTTTTTTAAGCGCATCGCTTAAAATGTATTCTATTTGTCCGTTCAGACTTCTGAACTCTTCGGCCGACCACTTTTCAAGCTCTTTCAGCATTTCTGGACTGACCCTTAAGACAAATGCTTTTTTTTCACTTGCCATTAGTTATATAAGGTTCCGGTATTTACCACGGGGCTTACAGATTTTTCACCACACAAAACTACCAATAAATTGCTTACCATAGCAGCTTTTCGTTCTTCGTCAAGATGAACAATTTCTTTTTCTGACAAACGCGCCAAAGCCATTTCAACCATACCCACGGCTCCTTCAACAATTTGTTTACGGGCAGCCACCACAGCAGTTGCTTGTTGGCGTTGCAGCATTGCGCCTGCAATTTCGGGTGCATAAGATAAGTGGCTGATACGGGCTTCTATCACCTCAACACCTGCTTGTGCAATACGCTCGTTCAGTTCTTTTTCAAGCATTTCGTTAATTTTACCTGAACCGTCTCTTAACGTAATTGTTGCTTGTTCGTCTTCAATGTTATCATAAGCATACGAGCTTGCAAGGTGGCGCACAGCCGCTTCCGACTGAATATCCACAAATTTCTGATAATCATCTACTTCAAAAACTGCTTTGGCGGTATCGCTCACACGCCAAACCACAACGGCTGCAATTTCGATAGGGTTGCCTAGTTTGTCATTTACTTTTAGTTTCTGGCCATTCAGGTTTCTGGCACGAAGGCTGATTTTCTTGCGGCGGTACAAAGGGTTTACCCAACGTAAACCATTTTGTTTCATGGTGCCCATGTAATCGCCAAAGAAAGTAGCAACTGCTGCTTCATTAGGGTTAATAACTGTTAGCCCGATAATAAGGATAAAACCGGCTATGTCGAGTATAACGGCTAAAACCGGAGCAATTTGCATTAAGGTTAACGAAGGTACAATTATTAACAAAAGTCCGGCTATAAACAAGATATAACCCGATTGTGAAGATAATTCTTTTTCTTTCATGAGGTTTAGATGTTTGATATTAAATTGATATCACAAAGATATTGTTATGAACAATATTTCCAAAACAAAAAATGATGGAAGCGGTTTTTTGTAGATGAGTGGTAATAAATAATAATCCGACATTTTTTTCTAACTTTGCGCTTCATATTTATATTGAAAATAAAAAGATAAAACGATGGTTCTTAGCGAACAAGAAATTTTACGCCGTCAGAAAAGGCAAGAGTTAATGGCAATGGGGATTGACCCATATCCTGCCGAATTATTTGAGGTAAATGTTACATGTGCCGATATTCATAAGAATTACGAAAACAATAAGCTAGATTATAAGAATGTTTCTATTGCCGGGCGCCTCATGAACTTCCGTATTATGGGAAGTGCCTCATTTGCCGAACTGCAAGATTCAACGGGTAGAATCCAGCTATATTTTCGTCGTGATGATTTATGCCCTGACGAAGACAAAACCTTATATAATACTGTTTTTAAGAAATTGTTAGATATTGGTGATATTATCGGTGTAAAAGGTTTTGTATTTACTACCCAAACCAACGAAATATCAATTCATGTAACCGAATTCAAGATTCTGAACAAATCATTGCGCCCGCTTCCGGTAGTAAAAGAGGTAGACGGCAAAGTATATGATGCGTTTTCTGACCCTGAACAACGTTATCGCCAACGCTATGTCGATTTAATCGTAAATCCGCATATCAAAGATATTTTTATTAAAAGAGCCAGAATTATTACTACCATGCGCCAGATGTTCGACGAGCGCGGCTGGCTGGAAGTAGAAACGCCTATCTTGCAACCTATTCATGGCGGAGCAGCGGCACGCCCGTTTAAAACTCACCATAATACGCTTGATATGCCTTTGTATATGCGTATAGCCAATGAGTTATACCTCAAACGCCTCATTGTGGGTGGCTTTGATGGCGTATATGAATTTGGCAAGATGTTCCGTAATGAAGGGATGGACAGAACCCACAATCCTGAGTTTACTTCTTTGGAGTTCTATATAGCTTACAAAGATTATGAATGGATGATGAACATCACCGAAGAAATATTTGAAAGAGTAGCACTTGCTGTGCATGGAACTACGAAATTCAAATCGGGCGACCATGAACTGGACTTTGCAGGCCCATTTGCACGGTTGAGTATTCTGGAGGCCATCGAAAAATATACAGGGGTTAATGTTGGAGAGTTGTCAGAAGAAGAAACCCTTCAATACTGCCGCCAATGGGGTATCGAAGTAGATAACACCATGGGTAAAGCAAAGTTGATTGATGAAATTTTTGGCGAAAAAGTAGAATCAAATCTGATTCAACCAACTTTTATTATCGATTATCCGGTTGAGATGTCGCCGCTAACAAAAAAGCATCGTAGCAAACCCGGTCTGGTAGAGCGTTTTGAACTATTTGTTAATGGTAAGGAAGTAGCCAATGCCTATTCAGAATTAAACGACCCTATTGACCAACGTGAACGCTTTGAAGAACAATTGAAACTAGCTGAGCGTGGCGACGAAGAAGCAATGGCAATGGATGAAGACTTTATTCGTTCGTTAGAGTATGGTATGCCGCCAACCGCAGGTATTGGAATTGGTATTGACCGTTTAACAATGATGCTGACAGACAATGCCAGTATTCAGGAAGTGCTGTTTTTCCCTCAGATGCGCCCTGAGAAAAAACAAGAGGTATCGACCAATGCCGATTACGAAGCAATTGGGGTTCCAACGGTCTGGATTCCGGCTTTACAGAAAATGGGCTTCGTGATGGTTGAGCAATTAAAAGGTGCAAACCCCAACAAAATTTTCAATGATTTGGGCGGTGTAAGAAAAAAACTGAAAATCGAAGATAAAATGCCTACCCTCGATGAAGTAAAGGCTTGGGTTGGGTAAAAAACATCATTTCATTCATGAAAAGCAGCATTTCAACCGATAATGCTGCTTTTTTTATTGGGCGGTTAAAAGGGTAAAATTTTATCTCCTTAATTTTACCCGTCAATCATCATATTACATAATCATCCCATGAAAAACTGCATCAGATATTTCCTGATTTTATTGCCATTTCTGGCAAATGCACAAGGCAATCTTAAAGCCTCACTCGACAAAGCCAAAAACTACGTAAAAGAAGTAAAGTTGGATAAGTCTACTGTTAGTCAGCAATTAAGTTATGATAACGCTGCGCCGTATAATCTTAAACTGGCAATTACCACCACCGACGCGAAAGGTAAAAGCACCGAAGAAACCTATGAATTTAATCTGGCCTTGATAAGCGACATAAAAAGAAGCACTTCAAGCAAAGAAATGAAGGTTGAATTAAGTACCCAGAAAAACCTCAAGGTAATCAGGTATACAAAAGGGGGCGAAATGCAGAATTATGCAAACGAACTTGAGCTACTTTCTGAAAACATAGACGACTCGCGCGAGTTGGAAAAACACCTGAAAGATGCCATGGCAGCTGCCAAACCTGCTTGGGAAGCTTCAATAAAACTACCTAAAGACGATTTACTGGCTTTACAAAACTATTTTGAGCAAAACATAAAAGAGGTTTCGTTTGATAAGACATCGGCTAAACAGAATTTTAAGAAATCAACTACCTATAAAGACCGTGCCACACTGGTTGTACAAGAAAATGACGGCAAGAAAACCACCGACCTACAATCTGATTTCAGTTGGGGAGATTTCAACGAGAATGGTGCTGAACTTAAAATTAGTGGTAAAGAGGTGTCTGTAATAGTGAAAGCGAAAAATGACTATATTAAAACTCAGCAGGGCAATACAGTAAAAGGCTATGACGACGAAATAAAAATACTGACTGCCACGCCTAACGAAGGTGCTATTTTGCTAATGGCAATTCAGAAAATAATTCCGCTAGCTAAAAAAGAACTACAAGCCAGAGTACCTAAAGTAAGTACTAAAGACGAAGCCTTTAAAGTGCTAAAAAATCGTTTAAAGGATTTTAAAGTAAATGAATCGGCTTATACCCAGCAGATAGACCCCTTCTGCCTCACGACCTATCGGCTTAAATCAGAGGTAAAAGGCAAAACGATTGAAGAAACCTTCGCTTTTAATTTCGGCGACCTGACAGACTACAAAATAGCTGTTTCAAAAGAAATAGTCAGAATCTCGGCAAAAGTTGTAGATAATAAAAAATACATTCAATATACCAAAGATGGGCTTTTACAGAACTACGAAAATAGCCTTGATTTTCTGGTAGCCGACATCGAAGACGCTCGCTATTTGCTAGAGGCATTAAGCGTACTTTCAAATACCTGTAAAGGCAACATAAGCGTGGGTGATTTTAATTGGCTTGTTAATACCCTAAAAGTGGTAGAAAATCCGAAACAAACGCTAACTTTACAGGAAGGCGATAAATGCAAATGGAAGTTAAGCAATAGTCTGGCAGAATCGAAAAAAACAGTTGAGCTGGTTTCAGAATGGAATTTATATGATATTGACCCTAAAAAAATTGAGGTCGATGTATCGGGTAAAACCGTTAGTATAACCGGTTATACATTAAATAAAGAAAAGTTTATTAAGCAAACCAAAGATACTAAACCGGGTTTTGCCAACGAAATTAACTTAATGGTTAATACCATAGCAGAAGCCCAAAAAGGTGTGGCTACCTTTAAAAGCCTTGTGGAAGCATGTAAAAAATAATCGAAACAGAACCACCTATGAAAGCACTCTTATGTAAGGAATTCGGCCTACCCGATACGCTGGTTTTAGAAGAACTTGAACCCCTCAGAGCCGAAGCAGGAAAAGTAGTTGTAACTATCAAGGCATGTAGTGCCAATTTCCCTGATACGCTTATCATCCGAAATCTCTATCAGTTCAAGCCGGCATTGCCCTTTTCGCCCGGAGGCGAAATTGCAGGTGTAGTCAAAGAAGTAGGAGAAGGGGTAAAGCACCTGAAAGCAGGCGACAAGGTTTTTGCCATGACCGGCTGGGGTGGTATGGCCGAAGAAGTGCTGGTGGATGCCCGACGTGTTTTTCCGATGCTGCCTTCGATGGACTTTGTAACAGCAGCCTCGGTAATGTATAACTATGGTACTTCTTTCCATGCTTTAAAAGACCGCGCCGAATTAAAAGCAGGCGAAACCCTATTGGTATTGGGTGCTGCCGGAGGTGTGGGCCTTGCAGCCGTTGAGCTCGGTAAATTAATGGGAGCTAAAGTAATAGCAGCGGCTTCAAGTCAGGAAAAACTGGCTATTTGTCAGGAGAAAGGAGCCGATTACGCCATTAATTACACGCACGAAGATTTAAGAGAAAAAATAAAAACAATTACAGACGGCAAAGGTGTTGATGTTATTTATGATGCCGTAGGAGACAAGTATGCCGAGCCAGCTTTGCGCTCTATGGCTTGGAAAGGCCGTTATCTGGTTGTTGGTTTTGCGGCTGGCGAAATTCCGAAAATTCCGCTGAATCTGGCTTTATTAAAAGGATGTTCTATTGTTGGGGTATTCTGGGGCCAGTTTGCAGAAAAAGAATCAGCTAAAAATATGCAGAATATACAGGAGCTTGCCGGATACTTCATGAAAGGGAAACTTCGCCCGCATATTCATCAATTATATCCACTCGAAAAAGCATCAGAGGCTTTAAACGATTTAATGAACAGGAAAGTAATCGGTAAGGCCGTAGTAGTAATGGCAGATGACGTAACGATGCCTGTTTACAAAGAGACCAAAGCAAGTGTTGAGGTAAGGGAAGAGAAACCCGTTGAAACCAAAAAAGAAGGAGAAAAACTTGTTTTCAAAGATATTGCCGCTTTAAAAGCCTTTAAAGGGCAAGAGTTAGGCATTTCAAGCTGGCAGACGCTTTCGCAGGAAATGATTAATGATTTTGCCAGTGCTACTTTTGATGACCAGTGGATTCATGTCAATGAGGAAATGGCCAAACAGTTTTCGCCATTTGGCAAAACCATTGCACATGGCTTTTTGTCTTTGTCGCTCTCGCCCAAATTCATGTATGAAATGTTCAAGGTTGAGTCAGCCAGAATGGGCCTGAATTACGGAACCAACAAAGTTCGCTTTATTACCCCAGTTCCTTCGGGCAGTCGGGTGCGGATGAAAGCCGTGCTGAAAGACGTAGAAGATATGCAACCTAACGGAGTTAAGTTAATTATTGAAGCTGTTTTTGAGTTAGAAGGGGCCGAAAAGCCCGCCTGCGTAGCAGAATTACTAAGTGTTATTTATGAATAAAATTCAAGGGGCTTGCAAAAGCCCCTTTGTTTATAAAGGTTTTATCGGCCAATGGCAACACGTTTCAGTAGGGTATCAATTACTTGGCGGGTAGTTATACCGTCAGCTTCTGCTTCATAATTCAGAATAATTCTGTGGTTAAATACATCATGCACCAGTGCTTTAATATCTTCCGGTAAAACGTAATCTCTTTCATCGAAATAAGCCAATGCTTTAGCAGCATTATAGAGCGACAAGCCCGCACGTGGCGACACCCCGAACTGAATATATCGGGCTTCATCTTTCAGGCCGTATTCGGCTGGGCGGCGGGTCGAAAAAACCAGTTCAATAATATATCGCTCCAGCATCTCCGAAATGGTAATCCGGTTAATTTCCTGTTTGATAGCGGCAATTTCTTCTGTGTCCAGAATCGGTTTTGGAACATAATTAAAGTTCAGATTCGCCATCTTACGAACCATTTCCAATTCTGAGTTTTTATCAAGATAATCCACAAAAACCTTCATCATAAAACGGTCAACCTGTGCTTCGGGCAGCGGGTAGGTTCCTTCTTGTTCAACAGGGTTTTGGGTTGCCATCACCAGAAAAGGGCGGTCAAGTAAATGCGTTTCATCGCCAATGGTTACCTGTTTTTCGGCCATTGCTTCCAGCAAAGCCGATTGCACTTTGGCAGGGGCGCGGTTCACTTCGTCGGCCAGAATCAGGTTTGAAAATATAGGTCCTTTTTTTACCTCAAAGTCGCCTGATTTCTGGTTATAAATCATCGTTCCGACAAGGTCAGACGGCAACAGGTCGGGGGTAAATTGTATACGATTAAAGCCTAAGTCAAGTACTTTGGCCAGAGTATTAATAGTTTTGGTTTTGGCAAGCCCCGGAACACCCTCAAGCAAAATATGCCCACCTGTAAAAAGCCCTATCAGTAGCCGGTTAATTAACCGCTCCTGTCCTATAACCACTTTGCTTGTTTCTGAAAAAACCTCTCTTATTTTCTTATGTAAAAGTCTCGAACCTTCCATGGTTTTGTAATAACGATTAAGAGCAATTGCTGGATTAACAAATAAATAAGATACCTTGATTTTCTAAAAAAGTTACCTTTTGAAATCAAATAAATCGTTTGTTTTTAGGAATTCTGCCGTAATAAAGTGTGAAGATAGGAAAAACCCGTAAAAACCCTTAATCCTTTTTCATCTTTTTACTAAACGTGGCTTTCACAAATCTGTTTTTCTTATGAATATCCTGAACAATTATTGTTTCTGAAAATCCGGCGTTCTGAAAAACTTCTGCTGTTTCTGGCCCAAGATTTTCGTTGATTTCTACTACCAATAACCCCTCTTGATTTAGTGTCTGGTTGGCAAAACGGGCAATAGCTTCATAAAATACAAGAGGGGCCGTGTCGTCTACAAAAAGAGCCAGATGAGGTTCAAAATTCAGTACGTTTTTCCGCATTTCGTTGGCTTCTTGTCGGGTAACATAAGGTGGATTACTGACGATGATGTCGAAACGTTTTCCGGTAATTGCCACCTGACTAGCTGCTTCCAGAATATCTACTTTTTCAAACTGTACCTGTGCATGATTGAGGGCTGCATTTTTTTGCGCAGTAGCCAATGCAAGTGCTGAAATGTCATAGGCAGAAACCTCTGCGTTCGATAACTCCTTTGCCAGCGAAATGGCTATGCAGCCGCTACCGGTGCCTATGTCAAGCACTGTTTTAGGTTTCGTGGGGTGTTGCTGTTGTTTTTCCCATTGGCTTACTAATGCAATGAGTTCTTCTGTTTCAGGGCGTGGAATCAATACCGAATCATCGACAAGAAATTTTCTTCCATAAAAAAATGTTTCTCCTAAAATATACTGAATAGGCTCATGGTTGTTCAACCGCTCAACAATATTGCTCCAGTCAATAGTCTGGTGTGTATCGATTATTTTATTACTCAGAATATCAATTTTTTTAAGATTTAGCTTGTGTTCAAGCAACCAGAAAACAATTTCTTTTGCTTCCTGCGTATCATACACCGTAATTTGGTGCAGTAAATCTTCAAATAGTTGTTTGCTTGCTAATGAGGTGTTCAAAATATATGAGTTAATTGGACATAAAATTATTGACTAATTCACAAATTCACCAATCAGTAATGGAAGAAAAATACATGCTCAGGGCTTTACAGCTAGCCGAAAAGGGTCGAGGACACGTAAGCCCGAACCCCATGGTGGGTTGTGTTATTGTACATAACGACCAGATAATAGGCGAGGGCTGGCATCAACAATATGGCAGTTGGCACGCCGAAGTAAATGCGGTAAACGATGTAAAAGACCCCTCGAAACTTTCGGAGGCAGTAGTGTACGTAACGCTTGAACCTTGTTCTCATTTCGGTAAAACCCCTCCATGTGCCGATTTACTGGTGAAGCATCACGTAAAAAAAGTAATTATCTGTAACGACGACCCCTTCCCTCTAGTGGCTGGCAAAGGTATTGAAAAACTACAACAGGCAGGCATTGAAGTAGAAAAAGGCTTACTGGCCGAGCAGGGGCGTAGGTTAAACGAGCGTTTTTTTACTTATGTCGAGCAAAAACGCCCTTACATTATTCTGAAATGGGCTCAAACTGCCGATGCCTACATTGCCGGCGAGGGGTATCAGCCCCTGAAAATCAGTAATGAATTATCGCACAAGGTAGCACATAAATGGCGTAGCGAAGAAGATGCCATTATGGTAGGCACCAATACGGCTCTTTATGATAACCCCAAATTAAATGTCCGCCAGTGGGAGGCCGACAAGCAACCTGTCAGAATAGTAATTGACCGTAAACTGCACTTGCCAGCGTCGTTAATCCCTTTACATTTACTTGATAACACACAGGATACCCTCATTATTAATGAGTTAGTTAATAAAACTAATGGCAGAAACACCTACCTTGCTGTCGATTTCGGGGCAGATTTTATCCCGAATCTGCTAGAGGTTTTGTACCAGCGTAAAATTCAGTCGGTTTATGTAGAAGGTGGCACCACCCTGTTACAGAGTTTTATTGAAGCTAATCTATTCGATGAAATCAGGGTTTTTCGTAGCCCGCAATTGCTATACAAAGGTATTGCGGCCCCTGTTTTGCCTGCAAACCTCAGGGTAACTGACAAGCAAAACTTATTAGGCGATGAACTAACTATTTATAAATCAGCACTATATTTGTAGTTTTACTGCCTTTATTTTTGAAAGGATATTTATTTTTAACTAACACTCCGGCGTAAGGATACAGAATTAACACTCATGAAAGTAGCTATTATAGGTTGCGGAAATATGGGAATGGCTTTTGCCCGTTCGTTTTTGCAATATGACCTCGTTAAAAAAGAAGATTTATTACTGATTGAAAAAAGTCAGGAAAGAAGCGAAACCCTGAAAAGTGCCAAAGAGGGAGTAGTGGTGAGTACTATTAATGCACAACTTGCCGACTACGAATTGATTATACTTTCGGTAAAACCACAAGATTTTACTTCTCTTCAAGAAGAACTACGTGCCGTAATTCAGCCACAACAGGTAATTTTATCAATTATGGCGGGTATTCCTATGACCCGCATTCAGGAGGTACTCAACCATAAGCTGGTAGTAAGAGCTATGCCTAATACACCCGCTATGCTAGGCATGGGCATTACAGGTTTTACGGCCGCACCAGAGGTTGATGCCCCCAAACTACGTAAAGTAGAAAACCTGATTAATGCCACGGGGCGGTCGGTGTATCTGGAAGACGAAAGCATGATTGACGCCGTAACTGCGCTGAGCGGAAGCGGGCCGGCATATTTTTATTATCTGGTAAAACACATGATAGAAGCAGGCAAGCAAATGGGCTTCGATGAAGGCATGGCAAGCCTGCTGGTAAAACAAACCATGTTGGGGTCATATCATCTCATTAATAATGCCGAAAAAAGCCTCGATGATTTAATTAAAGCCGTGGCATCAAAGGGAGGCACTACCGAAGCCGCCTTACGTACGTTTGAAGAAAGCCGTTTGCCTGATGGCCTCGTAAGTGGGATTCTGGCCGCCGAAAAAAGAGCCAAAGAGTTGTCTAAGTAAGTACTGTTAAAAATAGGCTTCTGTAAAATTTATTTGAGGGATTTTCTGTTAATAGTGTAGTTCAATAAAAACCCAAATCTGAATTTTAATGGCAAATAAGCAGCGTTTTTATCGGTAAATACCTATATTTATCTGAACATAAGAGCATTAATGATAAATAACTGATTGAAAGTGGAAGAAAAAAAAATAGAAAATAACAAAACCACCGTACGAACCCCCATTATTGTAGGTACTACACTTGCTTTAGGTATTTTAATAGGAGCAACATTTTTCGGAGGTCGTCGCCCAGCAACGGGCGATGTGTCTCGTAGCACAAGTAAGTTCAGAGAGATTCTGACTTATATTAACAGAAGCTACGTAGATACCGTCAATACCGATAGTCTGGTCGATTACTCCATTACAAAAATGCTCGAAAAGCTCGACCCTCATACCTATTATTTTCCACCGCAGGAAGCCCAATTGGCGAGGTCACAACTGGAAAGTGGTTTTGATGGCATCGGTATAGAGTTCAATGTATTTAACGATACCGTCTATGTTGTTACGCCGCTGGCGGGTGGGCCTTCAGAAGCCGTGGGGATTCAGAGTGGCGATGCCATTGTAAAAGCCAATAATAACAGCCTGACAGGTAAAGATGCCAACAGCACCAATATATTTGCTAACCTGCGCGGCAAGCGGGGGTCAGAAGCAAAACTGGAAATCAAGCGCAAAGGCTTTAAAGATTTTCTGAAATTTACGGTAATACGTGATAAAATTCCGCAATACTCAATTGATGCGGCGTATATCATGGACGATAAAAAAACGGGGTATATCAAGATTAACCGTTTCACTGAAACCACTTACGATGAGTTTAAGGAGCATCTGGGTGCTTTGCAAAAACAGGGCATGAAACAACTGCTGCTTGATTTAAGAGGAAACCCCGGCGGCTACATGGATAGAGCAACCGACATAGTAGATGAACTGGTGGCAGGAAATGGAGTTATTGTGTATACCGATGGAAAAGATGCCAGAAATAACCGCAGAACCAACGCACACATTAACGGAATGTTTGAGAAGGGCCCTGTGGTGGTATTGGTTGATGAAGGAAGTGCCTCGGCCTCTGAAATTGTTTCGGGCTCATTGCAAGACTATGACCGAGCGTTGATAGTAGGCCGCAGAACCTTTGGCAAAGGCTTGGTACAACAACCTATTCAGCTTTCTGATGGGTCTGAACTCCGCCTGACAATTTCACGGTATTATATTCCAAGTGGCAGAAGTATTCAGAAGCCTTATGTAAAAGGTAGCCTTGATACCTACGAGCACGAATTAGAAGACAGAGGTAAATCAGGAGAATATTTTGTGGCTGATAGTATCAAGAATAACCCTAAAATGCGTTTCAAAACGGTGGGTGGCCGTACGGTATACGGCGGTGGCGGTGTAACGCCTGACATCTTCGTGCCGCGTGATACAAGCCATATTACCAAATACCTGATGGACTTGTATGGCAGGAATATCATCCGCGAATATGCTATGGGGTATGCTAACGAAAACCGTAAAACACTTTCAAAGCAATCGTTCGAAAGTTACCTGAAAGGTTTCGTAGTTACTGAAGCCATGCTTACCGACATGAACAAACTGGGGGCTAGCTTGGGGGTAAAATATACACCTAAAGAGTTTGCCGACTCAAAAGATTTCATCAAGTCTCAGCTAAAAGCAGCCATTGCACGTCATATCTGGCAGCGAAGTGTTAAAAATGGACTCAACAACGAGTATTACCAGATTGTTTATAGCGACGACCCAATGATTATGACAGCCATGAAGAGCTTTGCAAAAGCCGAAAAATTGGAGAAAGACAAAAAACTGTAAATACCAATAAACAAGAAAGGGAGCCTGAACTCCCTTTCTGTCTTTATAGCATTTCGCTGTTACTCTCATATAAAACCTGTATAACTGTTTGCCCGACGGCTTTCAGGGTGTTTTTATCAATTACCCCCATGTTGTCGTGATGCGTATGATGGTATGCCCCAAAAGTGCGGCTGCTATTCAACTCCTGATGCAGAATATCAATCATCGGTATTCTGGCTAAATTGTTTACATACACGTGGTCGTCGGTAATACCTGCACCTTCTTCCTCAATAAAATACTGGCCATAACCTAGCGTTCTGGCTATGTTCCACACCTGATTATTGATACTACTCGCGTACTGCATCGACATCCCCTCTTTCGGGAAAACAGCCCCCTTGGCTCCGACCATGTCGAGCAAGATACCAAAATAAGCCGAATACCCGGGTTTATGCAGGTTTTGGGCCCAGTATTGTGACCCTAAACACCAATATACTTTGTCTTGCGCGGGCTGCATATCTTCTTTTTCGCCCCAGTCTTCTGCGTCAAAGAAAATAATGTCAATCCCAATTTCAGGTTTTTTAGCCGATGTATGAATCGTACGTGCAATTTCAAGTAACACACCTACACCACTTGCGCCATCGTTTGCACCATCAATGGGCTGTTCTTTTCTGGTCGAATCTTTATCGGCAAAGGGGCGTGAGTCCCAATGAGCAGCCAATAAAATTCTTTTGGCAGCCGCAGGATTATAACTACCTATAATATTGCGTGCATTTAATGTTTTGCCGTCAAACGTAACCGGTTTAAATGGCTGCTCGGTTACTTCAAACCCATATTCTTTTAATTTTTTTATCATCCAGTCTCCGGCCTTTACATGAGCGGGAGTATTCGGAACCCGCGGCCCGAATTTTACCTGATTTTCAATAAAAGCATAAGCCGAGTCGGCATTAAATGCTGGCGCATTTACCAGTTTTACTGTTGTTTCTTCGCTTTGGGTAGTTGAGCCCGAGTTTTGTCTACATCCGGCAATGTTTATTAACAATAATAATAACAGGCTATAACCCGAAATTTTTTTTAGATTGGCAGTTCTCTTTAATTTGTGCATAAAATTTACGTAATCTTCTGAGGTTTTAGGTTTCTGATAAAGCTGAAAAAAAGCCTTTCTGCAACAATTTATAATTGCTCACAAAGGTATTCATTTTAAACACAGCTATTAAAATAAAATTAATTAATGGCTCAGCAGAAATAAACAATAGCTTTGTAAGTTATTGACTATAAATGCCTTAAATTTGTTCAAAAGCTCTTTTTCTCTCAATTGCTTCTAAAACAACGTTGCTGTATAGAATGTATTTCGGAAAGTGCTTTTTTTGTTTAGTTTTGCACCTCAAATAATTGTTCGGCGTATGACTATTGCAGAAGCACAATCGGAAGTAGATAACTGGATTAAAACTATTGGTGTGAGGTACTTTAACGAGCTAACCAATACCGCTATGCTGATGGAAGAAGTAGGTGAGGTGGCACGCATTATGGCCCGCCGCTATGGCGAGCAGTCGGAGAAAGAATCAGATAAAAATAAAGACCTCGGCGACGAAATGGCCGATGTACTGTTTGTACTGATTTGTCTGGCTAATCAAACCAATATAGACCTCACAGAAGCATTTACAAAAAACCTTGAAAAGAAAACAAAAAGAGACAAACTAAGACACCTTAATAACGAAAAACTAACCAATATGTAATATGTTTACCATACTCTCCCAAGCATTTAACCGAACTGCCCAAAACTGGAAAATGGTTTTAACAGTTTTTTTTATAAATATTGCCATTGGTTTAATTCTGGCAGTGCCTGTTTATAATACTCTACAATCAGAAGCGCAGGGGTCGTTAGAGTTCAACAAACTTATTACAGAATTTAACCTGACAGTCATTATTGATTTTTTAGGTAAAAGCAAAAAAGCACTTAAGCCTTTCTGGGCATTGGGTTTTAGTTTATCATTTATTTATCTGATACTTAATGTATTCTTTGCCGGAGGTATCCTTAATCAGTTTGCTACCAGAGGCACTTTTACATTAACTAATTTTTTCAGACAATCAGCACAATGTTTTGGTAGATTCCTGTTGGTATTTTTAATTGAAGCCGTGGCCTTGTTAGGGGTTTTGGTGGTTTCTGTTATATGTATAGGGGTCTCTATAATAGCGGGCGACGGCAGCACAGAGCCTATTCAGATGGCGTGGCTTGCACCCTCATTCTTGGTATCGGCCTTTTTACTAACAATAGCCCTTAATATTGGCAATTATGCAAAAGTAATTTTATTTAAAAATCTTTCGCTTAGCGTTTGGGTAGGATTCTGGAAAGCTACTAATTATATCTTCCAGAATTTTAAAACCATGCGTATTTATTGGGCTATTCTGGCAGTGGCACTTTTGCTGGTTTTGGTTTACTTGTTTCTTGAGTCGGCCATTGGTATGACCTCCGCCGTTAAAATTTTCATCATGTTTGTAATTCAGCAACTGTTTGTTTTCGGGCGTGTCTTTCTCAAAATGTGGACCCTCAGCGGAGCTTTCGAATACCTTTCCCTAAAACCCATCCCCTTAGCCATAGCTACGCCTAAACCCGTGGTAAGAGCTACTGACGCTCTGGGAGACTCAGAAAGCAAACTTTCTGAATAAAGAAAATGTTATTAAAGTAAGTTAATCGTTGTGCCATTTAATAGCATCGGTGCTGTAAATGGTGCAATTTTATTTTACTACTATGGAAGAAGAACTAATCGTAAACAGGGTAAGCAAGAGTGGCTTGGTTTCGCTCGACCTGGAAGATTTTTATCATAACGGCGACAGAATTGTCTATGACTTAAAAGATAACCTCTATATGGGGTTAATCCTGAGAGAGAAAGACTTTCGGGAGTTTCTTAAAACACACGACTGGGCTTATTATACCAACAAGAATGTGGCCATTACCTGTACCGAGGAGGCCATCATTCCTACATGGGCTTATATGCTTCTGGCGGCGCACCTTGAGCCTTATGCCAATATGGTAGTTTTTGGCTCGCTTCAGGATTTGGAAACAAAACTTTATGATGAGGCCATTGCAAAGATTGACGTGAAAGATTACGTAGGAGCCAAAGTAGTGGTAAAAGGATGCAGTAAAGTAGAGGTTCCAACCTCGGCCTATGTCGAAATTACACGTCGGCTAAAACCCTACGTACAAAGCCTTATGTTTGGTGAGCCTTGTAGCACCGTACCTTTATACAAGAAACCGAAAAGCCCTGCTGTTACGTCATAAGATTGGCTAATTTTGAAAGATTCGCTAATCGGCCTACAAATTTTTTGTAAATTGCGCCCCGTTTTCATATTAAGGGTTTAAATAGTGCTATTCTAGATTTTGACGATTTCGAAAATTGTCGCATAAATTATGTCTGTTCGTGTAAGATTCGCGCCGAGTCCAACAGGGCCGCTCCATATCGGGGGTGTTCGTACGGCTTTATATAACTATTTATTTGCCCGCAAAATGGGTGGAAAAATGCTGCTTCGTATAGAAGACACAGACCAGAACCGTTTTGTGCCTGGCGCAGAAGAGTATATTCTTGAAGCCCTGAACTGGATTGGTATTAAAATAGATGAAGGGCAAGGAGTAGGGGGGCCTGATGTGCCTTATCGGCAGTCGGAAAGAAAAGAAATATATCGTCAGTATTCAGAGCAACTCATTCAGGAAGGCAAAGCCTATTATGCTTTTGATACTGCCGAAGAATTGGAAGAAATGCGTAAACGCCTTGAAGATGCTAAGGTCGATAATATCTCTTACAATGCGGTTACGCGTATGCAAATGAAAAACTCACTTACACTCTCAAAAGAAGAAGTAGCCAGCAGAATCGCTAGTGGTGAGCCATACGTTATCCGCCTGAAAGTACCACTTAAAGAAGAAATCCGGTTTAAAGATATTATCCGTGAATGGGTAGTGGTGCATTCATCAACCATTGATGATAAAATACTCTTAAAGTCAGACGGAATGCCTACGTACCATCTGGCAAATATTGTTGATGACCACCTGATGGGCATTACACACGTAATTCGTGGCGAAGAGTGGTTGCCATCGGCTCCTTTACACATTTTGCTTTATCGGGCTTTTGGCTGGCAGGCACCTGAGTTTGCCCACCTGCCTTTATTGTTAAAACCCGAAGGCAACGGTAAGTTGAGCAAGCGGGATGGTTTGCTTGGAAATTTTCCGGTGTTTCCTTTACAATGGACAGACCCCTTCAGTGGTGAAGTAGCAAGAGGGTTCCGCGAAGATGGGTACTTCCCTGAAGCAATGGTGAATTTCCTTGCGTTTTTAGGATGGAACCCAGGTACAGAACAGGAAATCTTTTCGATGGACGAGCTGATAGAATCGTTTAGTCTGGAGAAAATACACAAGGCTGGTGCCAGATTCATGATTGATAAAGCCAAGTGGTTTAACCAGCATTACCTGAAAGAAAAAACAGAAGAAGAACTGGTGCAGTTAATACAACTACCAACAGGTGCTTCGGCTGACATAGCTCCGAAGTTGGTTCGCCTGATGAGAGACCGTGTGATTTTCCCTCAGGAGATAGTAAACGAAGTGCCATTCATCTTTGAAAGCCCAGCGGTATACGATGAGGACATCGTAAAATCAAAATGGAACGATGATGCCCGCAAGGCCATCGGTATAATCAAAGAGGCTATTCAGGGTATAAGCGATGAGCAGTTTCAGGCTCAGTTTATTCATGATACGATTTTTCCGGCACTTGAGGCCGCAGCTATAAAACCCGGTAAGGTTATGCAGGCGTTTCGTCTGGCTATTACAGGCTTAGGCAAAGGACCCGACCTGATGCTTACACTGGAGATTCTGGGTAAACAGGAGGTAATTGCCAGAATAGAAAAAGCACTGGTAACATTAGCGTAAATAAGTAGCGTATTTTTCGGGTATTTCGCGGTGTAGCAAGCCTACTAACAGAAATACCCGAAAAACGGTACTGGTAATCCTGACAACTGCGAAATCCCACTCATAATGTGCTACATAAATACGCAACGCATTTGCTCCGCTCGAAAACACCAGTAAGCCCATTGCCAAAGATATATACCATTTGCTCTTTTCGGGAAACGGCACAAAAGCCGACAACGTAGTAATGTATATTAGCTGTACTACATAAATACTACATAATACAATAGGAAGAAACTGAAAAGTAGGAACAACTACAAACAGAAAAAATAGTATCGGAATTAAGATATAAGGAACTAATATTTTAAGAAAAAGATTTTCCCTTTTTGAGAAGTTTATTCTGGCTCCTTGGTGTATCCAGATATGCGCCACCAGATGCTGGCTTATCATTAACAAAACCATCTCTGAAACTTTTCCCGGAACCGAATCCCAGATAAAACCAGGAATAGGCGAAACCATAATTAACAGGCAAGAAATAATATACAGTTTCTCGGTCAGGGTAATGCCGTATTTTGGTTTACTTTCGGTATAGCACCAGTAAATAAGGTAAGAATATAACAAAACTCTGGCAGGATAAGCCGCAATTCGATTAAATTTGTAATGTAGTATTAACTCAAAGCAAAGTAAAATTAAAGTAATTAAAATTCTTGTCATAATAGGTAGTAACTTAGGGTACAGGCAAAGGTTGCTGGTACGTTATTAGTAAATATTTTCGGGTACAAATAAATTTTAAAACTATGGCAAAAAAGAAAACAGAAGATAAATCTAATGCAGATAATCCTCGTGTTCATAAAGACCTGAAAGGCTTTGATATTAAGATAAACTCCTTTGGTGAAATTCAGATGAGTTTTGAAATAGATAAAATAAATGGCTTTCTGAACAACACCGTTGATGATAAAAAACTTCGTAATCGTAAGAAAGATAACGAAAAATAAGCCTTAGGTTAAGCTGATTTTGAAATTAGCCCTTCCTGATTTATACGGTTTAGTAAACCAGCAATGATGAGTATCCGCCCAAGTACAGCCGCTATTCTGACAAAACCATAGTCGAAAAAATAAGGCACTACATAAACTCTGTGGACACTTGCACCACTGGCAAATAGAATAAAAAACATACCCAGCGAGATAAGTAACTTACTTTTTTCTGGAAAAGGTAAATAGGCCGACAATAAAGCCATATACATTATCTGCACCAGATAAATAAATGTAACGATAAATACATCGGGTTTTGTGAGTGGAAAAACTACCAGAAAAAAATAAGTGAGAGGTAAGCAAACGTAAGGAATAACGGCTCTAAAAAACGTATTTAACTGTTTTTTACCTGTAATTCTGATTCTTGCTCCTTCCAGAAAATAAATTCTGATTAGTAACTGGTAACTCACTAATAGCAATGCAACTTCTAGAAGGGTGCCCCATGTAAACCCGAAAATATAAATCGGGATTGGTGTAATGGCAGGAATTAAACATGAAACCAAAAAAAGTTTATCTATCTGGTTTAGTATGGCTTTTCTTTCGGAATAATACCAGTAGGCCATCATTAAATGAATAAGCCCCCGAAAAGGATAAGCCAGAGCTATGTTTACTCCATAAAATATAATTAACTCAAGTGTCAGCAGTAAGGCGATTACACCAATTTTTACCATGGTAAGCAGGGACAAAGAATTAAGCTAAATTTTTCATAAAAAACGCTTAAACTTATTTTCGTAAAAGTTACATTGTTTATACTTAACCACGTATTTAACAATGCATTTTAACTTCAAAATTGAGAAATTTATAGTGAAAAAGAAAGAGAAAATCTAAATAAATAACGTATTTTAACAAATATGTGTATAATTTTCCCCAGTTAGCAAGCCTTAAAATAAAATAAAGCCGTGTTGATGATTAAAAAAGCCATAAAAGATATTCAACCACGAGTTTGTTCATATTCGTGTTGAAGTATTTGCAGGCACGCAGCACACAGGCACGTAGTATATTGTTGATTAATATACTCAGACTGAGGTTTAGTAAGGCAAACATTTCTGCACTGGCACTGGCTTATATCGCTGGCCTGACACATAAATATCTGCTGGCAGCGTGGGCAAACTTCTTGCACATTTGCTTTTGGTTGTTCAGCGGCAGATTGTTCTTTTTTCATCAGATTATTCGTTAATATCAGCATTGGTTCTGGCTACATAGCCTGATACCTGATTTTTAATAACTCATAAGAACAAAGTTACAAACTTTATCTTTCATGCACATTCAGATAGGCTAAACGGGTTATTTACAAATCCCAAATAACACTTTTGAGGTGCTACAACGAATATTGCCAAAGCCTGTTGATGGCCTTAAAAAGACAGGAATTTTTAGTAAATTTGTACCCGCTTTTAAATAAAAAATACATGCTTTACCCGCAAAACATAGAACAGAAAATAGGGTTTGATAAAATTCGTGAATTAATAGCCGAACAATGTGTTAGTTCGCTTGGGAGGGCTTTTGTTGAAAAAATACGTTTCTCTGACGACTACAAAATTATAGATAGATTGATTCGGCAGGTAGCCGAATTTAAGTTAATCTTACAGGTAGAGGCTGGTTTTCCAGAACAAAACTATATTGATGTAAGTGACTCGCTAACACGTGCTTCGCTTGAAGGGGCATTTGTAGCAGAAGAACAATTTTTTGAAATTAAACTTTCCCTCCGCACAATTCAGCAAATAATTCACTTCTTCAAAACAAAAGAAGAAACTATTTACCCTGAATTGAAGGCTCTTACAGCTAACTCATTGCCTGCAACAAACGATGAAGGCTGGAGTGGCGTAATTACACAGATAGATAAAATTATCGACGAAAGAGGCAAGGTAAGAGATTCGGCATCGCCCGAGCTGGCCGACATCCGTCGCAGACTAATAACCGAACAAAGCGATTTAAGAAAAACGCTCGAACGTATTTTACGAACCGCACGTAATAGTGGCTGGATTGGCGAAGAAATGTCGTTAACCATCCGTGACGGACGGATGGTTATCCCGATTTTATCAGAACACAAGCGCAAATTAAAGGGTTTTGTACATGACGAGTCGGCTACGGGGCAAATGGCTTTCGTAGAACCTGCCGAAGTATTGGAAGCCAACAACGAAATAAGAGAATTAGAGGCAAAGGAACGCCGCGAAATTGTGAAGATATTAGAAAAACTTACGGCTTTTCTGCGTCCGCATATTCCGGCCTTACGTAAAGCCTACCAGTTTTTAGGTCTGGTCGATTTTATCAAAGCTAAGGCAAAGTTTGCTTTAACTATCAACGCTACTGCACCTTTACTGGTTGAAGGCCAAGCACTTGAATGGCATAAGGCTACACATCCGTTGTTATTTCTGGCACACCAGAAACAAAACAAAGCCATTGTGCCTCTCAATATCAAGCTCGACCACGAGAACCGTATCGTGCTGGTATCGGGGCCTAATGCCGGTGGTAAGTCGGTTATGCTTAAAACTATTGGTCTGGTACAGTATATGGCACAGTGCGGCCTGTTGGTTCCAACCTCGCCCGACTCAAAAGTAGGTATATTCAAAAATATTTTTATTGATATTGGCGACGAACAAAGTATCGAAAACGATTTAAGTACGTATAGCTCGCACCTCACAAACATGAGGCACTTTGTCAATTTCTCGAATAAGCATACTTTATTTCTGATTGATGAATTTGGTACAGGTACAGAGCCTAGCTTGGGCGGAGCCATAGCCGAGTCGATACTCGAGCAGTTGCTGCGTTCAAAAGCCTATGGTGTAATTAATACACACTATACCAACCTGAAAGTGTTTGCCAATAAAAATAGCGGAACCATTAATGGAGCTATGAAATTTGATGCCGAACACCTTGAGCCACTCTATGAGCTTGAAATCGGGAAACCCGGTAGCTCTTTTGCTTTGGAAGTAGCACAAAAAATAGGCTTGCCCAAACAGGTGGTCGATAACGCCAAACGTAAATTAGGAACCCAACAAATTGACTTTGAAAAGTTAATTAAGGAACTGGAAATTGAAAGAAAAGTTTTTGCAGACCGTAACAAAGAATTTATCGAGAAAAACCAGCAATTAAAAAATACGCTTCAACAGTACAACAGCCTGAAAGATTTTCTGGAAACTGAAAAGAAGAAAATTCTGAACGATGCAAAAGCTCAGGCAAAAGAATTACTGAAAGAGACTAACCGCAAGATAGAAATTGCCATTAAAGAGATAAAAGAAGGTAAGGCCGATAAAGACCTGACGAAACTTATCAGGCAGGAACTGCAAACCTTTGAAACACAGGAGCTTAAGCCCGAGAAAGTAGAAGAAACAAAAGCTGTTTCGGAAGAATGGGAACTGGAAAAAGGTGATATTACTGCCGGAAGCTACGTAAGAATCAAAGGGCAGAGTACCATCGGAGAGGTTCTTTCACTTAAAGGGAAAGATGCTGAAATTGCCATTGGCGAGCTTAAGACCAACGTAAAACTTAACCGATTAGAAAAAATGAGCCGCAAGGAGTTCAAGGAGGCGGTGAAGGAGAGTATCAAGCCTAAAATGACGGGCATTGATTTGAATGAAAAAATGATGAATTTCAGCTTTAATCTCGACCTGAGAGGCAAGCGTGGAGAGGAAGCATTAGGGGCAGTAGATACTTTAATGAACGATGCCATTATGCTAGGGTATCCTGAATTAAGAATCATACATGGCAAAGGGGATGGTATTTTACGGAATCTGGTACGCCAGCATTTACGCACCTATAAACAAGTGGCAGGCATGGCCGACGAACACGCCGACCGCGGAGGGCAAGGAGTAACTATTGTCAGAATGAAATAAGAAAAAAAGCTCTCGTCAGGAGAGCTTTTTTCTTTATACAAAAGTAGATTATTTGTTTTATTCAGATAAAACCCTGATAGGCGTAAATGCTACTTTTCTGAACTCAACCTCCGAACCCTCGGCTTGCAGCGCAATCTGGCCTTTACTGGCCGTACAATTAAAGCCATTATTTACGAGGTCGCCGTTTACCCATACTTTTATGGCGTTACCCACACATTCAACGCGCATGGTATTCCATTCGCCCACAGGTTTTTCAGAGTGGTTGGTAAGGTTTACTATGCGGCGTTCTTTACCTTCGGTGGTTCCCCAGTCTTTTTTCGGACCTCTCCTTTTTTCCATGTCCGGCACGCTGATGTCTTCTCCGATACACCAGAAATCTCCGGCATTTTTGTGCATCAGTTGCGCTTCAATGGCTTTCGGAAACATCTGATAAAGCACACGTGGGGTAGATACATGCACCAATACACCACAGTTGCCGGGTTTTCCGGCAAAGCGGTATTCTACTTCGAGCCGATAATTTTCATAAACCGAATCTGTAATAATGTGTCCTTGTGGGTCGGCAAGGCTTACTAGCAAGCCATTTCTGAGAATGAACGGGCTTTTGGCCGCAGGGTTATTATCCATGGCAGGTACATCAATGTGCCAGCCATCAAAATTTCTGAAGTTAAACAGGCTTCGGGTTTGGGCTTTGCCAGAATTAATAAAAGAAAAAACCAGCAATGCACACACAAAAAAGGCATTTTTCATAAAAAAACAGAAGTATCAGGTTTGAAAAGGCATAAAAATAGCCAATAGTATGTTAATTGCTATTGGCTATTAATGTTTTATTTCAGAAGCCCTTCAGGAACTGGTTTTTCTAGCAAATATCGGTAAATGAATTTTGTTTTCAGGTTATCGAAATGTAACCCTTTATTGCCTCCCCAGCCATGTCTTCCACCCGGATATAACATAAACTCAAAATCCTTTTTACTATCTTCTAATTTATTAATTAGCTGTATACTGTTTTGCATGTGTACGTTATCGTCCATAGTGCCGTGTACTATCTGTAACATACCCTTATATTTATCTACGTGAGTCATGACACTACTGTTTTTATAGCCCTCAGGGTTTTCGGCAGGGGTATCCATAAAACGCTCGGTATAGGCACTGTCATACAATTGCCAGTCGGTTACACTACCACCGGCCATTCCGTGGGTAAATACGTCGCTACCATAAGTAAGGGCATAACAACTCATATAGCCACCATAGCTAAAACCAGTAATACATATTTTGGTAGGGTCGGCTATACCTTTATCAATCAGCGATTTTACCAGCGTAGTATAATCTTTCATTTCCCAGTAGCCCAAATTGCGGTGCATATAAGCAACACCTTCTTTGCCAAAATGCCCACTGGCGCGGTGGTCGAGCGATACCTGAATTAAACCTTCCTGCGCATACCATTGGCTACGCGGTGTCCAGGTCCATTGGTCAAATACAGTTCCGGCATCGGGGCCACCATAAATGCTTATCAATACCGGATATTTTTTGCCCGCTACCATATTTTGTGGATACGTAATTACCATAGGAAGGTCAAAGAGTCCATCATCACTTTTAACCCTTAACAACTCTGTTTTAGCCATGTTATAATTATCCATGTCGTTGCCTTTAATAGAGCCTAACTCTTTAATAATTTTGCCCTCGTTGTCTACTACGGCCATTGATGTAGGCGTTGTAATACTTGAGTAAGTAGTAATAAAATACTTGTAGTCGGGCGAGAGCTGAATCAGACGGTGGTTATAATCGCCAAAGGTAAGGCGTTTTAAACCTTTGCCGTCGAAACCAACTTTGTAGAAATCGAAGCGGGCGGAGTTTTCTTTGCCACGGGCGTGGAAATAAATTACCCTGTTTTTCTGGTCTATACCTTCTACTGATTTAATCGTGAATTTCCCTTCGGTAATATTGTTTTTGAATTTCCCGTCGATACCATACAAATACAGTTGTTTCCAGCCACTTTTATCGCTCAAAATAATCATTTCTTTGCCACCATCCAGTAGTGTAAGGCGGTTGTCGGCATCGTCAATATCAATCCATGATTTTTGTGTTTCGGCGTATAGTTCCTTTTTGCTACCGTTAGCAGGCGACACATTGTAAAGTTTCAGATTATCGTTACCGCGGTTTATCCACTGCACCATCAGGCCACTGCCATCGGCTAACCACTCAGGCCAGCCAAAATATTGTTCTTCTTTTTCGTTAAAGTCGGCCCATGTGGTTTTTCCTCCTTCTGGCGACACAAAGCCAATTTTAACCTCAGGGTTAGGGTCACCGCTTTTGGGGTATCTTGTTTCTTCTATAAACCCATGTTGCCCTTCGCTGTTGTATAACGGAAACATCTGTATTTTGCTTTCGTCGAAACGCATATAAGCCAGTTTTTTGCTGTCGGGGCTCCACCAGAAAGCTCTGAAACGGGTAGGGCGGCCAAAAATTTCTTCCCAGTAAACCCATGTTGCATACCCGTTTAAAGTGGTTTTTGTGCCATCAGTAGTAAGCTGAACCTCCTTGTTGGTTTTCAGGTTAAAGGTATATAAGTTGTTTTCTTTGGTGTAAGCAATAAAGCTACTATCCGGCGAAAACATCGGGTTTTTTTCTTCGGCCTTATCGTTAGTTAGTTGTCTTTCTTCACTTCCATCTTTTAGAAAAACATCACCATTTTTTACAAATGCCGATTTTTTCGGTTGAGGTATTTTTGATGAGATGCTGGCTTTACCTTCTGTCATGTTTCCGGTAGTAAGGTCCAGAACATAGCTTTTGCTTTCGCCACCCTGACGTTGCACTACCGAGAGCTTATTGCCGTCGGCCCATTGTACGGTAGGTAGAAGTTGGGTAAAGTTCTGTGGCGGACGCCCAGCTTTTAAATCTTTGTCGTCGAAGTTTTTTTTCTGAGCAAATACACAAGCACTGCTAAATAGTAAAAGTACCAAGACTTTTTTCATGATTTGTGAAGTGTTTAGTTTAATGATTGATTACGGTCAAAATAACAAAATACCCAAAGCCTGTTCGGGCGTCGTAATGATGTCTTAAAATTAGATAAATTTTATTTCTCCTGTAAAAGATTGCAGCAAGAATTGGCTAATAATAGATAACAATCGTAAAAAAGTAGATGCTTTTAAACAGAAATAAGAAAGAATCTGTCTGGAATAATACGCTTTCAGGCTTAGAAAAACGATTTTTGGTACCCTACATTCATGATTTCTTGATTTTTCATTAACATTAAGATAATGTACGGATTCTACTTTTGCGCCCAAACCAATGAACTTTTATGAAAAAAATTATTCTATTAGCTTCTGCTATTACATTAGCGGTATTAGGGTGTAATAAAGAAGATGTGCCTGCACTTGAATTTACAGTAAATGAAGATGTAGCCAGTTATCAGCAAATTGCTTCGATTAACCTGGGAGGTTTAGGGGCTGCTGAAATTACTACTTTCGACCCCACCACCAAGCGTTTATTTGCAGTAAATAATGGCTCAACCAATAAAATTGATGTCATTGATTTTGCTGACCCTGCCAACATTAAAGTTATTCACTCTATTAGTATGGCTCCTTATGGCGGATACGTCAATAGCGTAGCTGCTTATGAAGGTAAAGTGGCAGCAGCCATAGAATCGACCGATAAACAGGCTGCCGGAAAAATTGTGGTGTTTAATGCAAGCACTTATGCCGAAGAAAAAGTAATAACCGTAGGCGCCTTGCCTGATATGGTAACGTATAGCCCTGACGGCAGATATATTCTGAGTGCTAACGAAGGCGAACCCAACGCCAGTTATACCAACGACCCCGAAGGTTCGGTATCAATAATTGATGTAAAAAATAACTACTCTGTAAAAACGCTTAATTTTTCGGCGTTTGCCAGCCAATTGGCCGACCTTACCTCAAAAGGTTTCAGAGTTTTTGGGCCAAATAAGGATTTTGTTAAAGATATTGAGCCAGAATATATTACAGTTTCGGACGACTCAAAAACAGCTTGGGTTACATTACAGGAAAATAACGCTATTGCTGAAATCAGTCTGACAAGCGGTACTATCACTAAAATAAATCCGCTAGGCTTTAAAGATTATAACGCCGCCGGAAATATGGTAGACGTGAGTGATAAAGACAATGCCATAAACTTTGCTAACTGGAAAGTATTTGGCACTTATATGCCCGATGCCATCGCATTTGTGCGCTACAATAACGTGCCGTATCTTTTTACTGCCAATGAAGGTGATGCCCGCGAATATGATGCTTTTGCAGAAGTTAAACGCGTAAAAGATTTGAAACTTGATGCTGCGGCTTTTCCGAATGGAGCTACGCTGAAAGCCGACGCACAATTAGGACGGCTAAATGTTACCAGTACTTTAGGTGATACCGACAACGATGGTGATTACGATGCACTTTATAGCTTTGGCGCACGTTCGTTTTCGATCTGGAACGCACAAACAGGCCAACAGGTTTATGACAGCAAAAACGAACTCGATGTAAAAGCAAAAGAAGCAAATGTTTATGACGATACCAGAAGCGACGATAAATCGGTAGAGCCAGAAGCTGTTACTATTGGCAGGGTAGGGAACAAGTTAATTGCTTATGTAGGTCTCGAAAGAGCCGATGCCGTAGCTATTTATGACATAACGAATCCGTTAGCACCGGTATTTATAAAAATGTTACCTACGGGAGATGCACCAGAAGGGGTATTGTTTATTCCTGCCTCAAAAAGCCCTATCCAACAAAGTTTATTAGTCGTAAGCAGCGAAAACGATGGGATGGTGAAAGTTTATAAGGCTAATAAATTATAAGCCTGTGTTGGGGTAATACAATGAATGATAGCAAAAGTAGCTAGTCGGGCATTATCGTTATTTCATCAAGATAAAAAACAAGAAATCCTGAGTGTTATTAATAATATTCAGGATTTCTTGTTTGCTTAATTACCTGAGCCACGTTCGGCTTTTGCAGGCATTAAAGCCTGCCATGAGCTTGGTCGGGTAATTTATTATTTTGTTTTTACCCCAAAAAGCAGTCGCATAATACTGAAAGGACGAATAAGGAAATGATAAATAAATAGACTAAAGCCAAATGTGCCAAGCGATAAAACAAGCAGTTTGAGCCATACATTCATGTCCCAATTGGCTATATGAAATCCGATGGCTACCGTAATGGTCTGATGCAGAATATAAAATGGATATACGGCCTGAGTGCTATATGCCAGAAAAGTGTTCTTGAAATTGAGGTAGTGTTTGGCAAAGCCACAAATTCCCAGAATGGTTGTCCAGAGGCTAATTATAGTCAGAAAGCCATTAATAAAGGGCATAAACGGAATATCTTCAGGAATACTACCGACGAGTGTATCAAAAGAGATTCTGGATACAATAATGAAGGTGCCAACAGATAAAAGCATAACGCGGTATTTCTCCATAATATCCCAGATTTTTTGGTTTGTGCCTATTAAATATCCATAGATAAAAATGGTCAGCGACAGCGCAAAATTATACCAGTCAGAAATGAGATTATTAGTAACAGGCCATTGGTTATGAAGTGTCCAGTAGATAAGCATAGGTATTACACTCAATAACAATATACCCCAGATATTGCTGAATAGTTTACGGGCTTTATTAATAACGTTTTGGGCATTTGCTGTTTTAAGCCATACAAATAAAGGAGTGCCTAGCAAGGAGAAAACCCACAGGTAGGCCACAAACCATAAATGATGCCAAGAGAAATCGCCTTTCGGGTAGGGAATAAATTTTAATACGTTTTCATAAAAACTTATATATGACCCACTGAATTGCCCTCGCTGCAAGCGTTCGAAGTAAATCTGTGGGGGTACAATTACAAACATACCAAAAACAAGGGGCAGTAGTAAACGCTTGGTACGCTCGCCCACAAATTGCCAGCCTGTACGAGACCTCATGGCGAAACTCACACCTACCCCTGAAATAAAAAACAATAATGGTAAACGCCATAAATGCAGCCATTCCATGGGGAACTCCATCGTATGATTAATTACGTTGTTTTTTACATGCCAGCCCCAGCCTACGAAGAACATACCGCTATGAAAAAAAATAAGGATACAAAAGGCTAATACCCGAATCCAGTCAATATAATATTGTCGGGTTGAAGATTTAGTTTGTGTGCTAACTGATGTTGTAATAGGTTCCATTATTTTGTGCCTGAGTGTTTAAATGATGCCACAAAACTAAAAGGACTGATACGTTCAGGGAGCCTCTGCCGATAAGGATGGCGTTCGAGCCGATAAAAACGAACATTGAACACGCTTATTTCTGTACACGAAATTGTGAGGGCGTTTGCCCGACAATCTTTTTGAATGAAGTATTAAAAGCCGATTTTGAGTTATAACCTACCATTTCGGCTATTTCTTCAATTTTAATATGGGCATTTTCGGGAGAAGATAATAATTGTTGTGCCTCTCTGATACGATAAGCGGCCGTGTAGTCGAAAAAACTTTGGCCTAGTTTTTCGTTCAGAATCTGTGAGAGATGGTGCGGCGAAACAGCTAGCATCTTAGCCAGAACTGGCAACGAAAACGAATCATTCAAGAAAGGCTTCTGGGTGTCCATTAACTCGGTCAGCTTTAATAATATGTTATCCTGAATATCGGTAGTCAGTGAAGATTTTTCGTATTTTTTTCCTGTTTTTGTTTGCTCTTCATGAAAAAACCTTGAGCGGCTTATTACTGTAAAAGAAATGGCATAAATAATAAGTGTAATATGCCCCGCCAGAATGTGGTCGCCTAAATCGTGAATAAAAGTACGTTTTACAACCAGAAATATAATAACAATAGAAGCCAGCGAAATCACCTGCTTGCGCGCCCAGCTAAGTTTAGGGTTCTGCGTAGCGGCTAGCGGTAAATTTTCTTGTCGGAATGCGCTGATAACTACATAAAAACTGGCAATCAGATAAATAACCATGTGAGCAAACATCAGTTCATTTACATGGTGTTTAAAAAAATAATACCATTCTTTTTCCGAATAATCGCAAGGTACGGTAGCCATATCAGGATGAAAGGCATACAGATACGAATTGTAATGGTAAGTGTCGGGTAGGGGGTAAAACAAAACCGACATATAAATAAGATAAGCAAAAAAAGGTATAAAATGTAAAAGCTGTGTTTTGGTGAAGCGTTCGGTTATGTAGGTCTGAATGTATAAAAATGAGAGGGGTGCTACTGTGAAATTCAAAGGCTCGGCCATATCGACGAGGTAAAGCGTTTGAAAGGTATAATTGGTGTAGCCCATTAAAACTTCTGTGATAGAAAAAGCTATGGCAAACAGAAATAAACCCAGATACCGATGTGCTACCTTATTGCCCTTTTGGTGGGTGAGAAAGAAAAATGCCAGAAAAAACCCCTGTACTACGCCTAAAAGCATGATAATGGCAAATAAATCGATTTTAAGGGGCAATGTTTGTAGCATTCATTTAGATTTTCAGGCCAAAATACAAATAAAAAACTGCCTCGGCAAATCCTGTCAGGCTAGCCGAGGCAGTTATAAAACAAGCGTTTATTATTTTTCTAACGGGTGTTCTGATAAAAGTTTTGAGGCATTGTAAATATCCTTCTGGTTTTTAAGGGAAGCCCTTATGGTTTTTACTTTTTCGGGTTGAATGGCCGGAGCTTTGTTCCCGAACGAATTACGGACGTAGGTTAATACAGCCGCTACTTCCTTGTCGGTGAGTAAACCCTCAAAAGGGGTCATCGGTACTTGGCCGGGATATTTTTTTCCGTTTACCTCTATGGGGCCGAGTAAGCCTTTTAGTACTATCTTAATGGCGCGGTCTTCATTGCCTTGTACCCAGTTAGTGCCAGCCAACGGAGGAAACCCAGAGGCCGTTAGCCCTTTGCCATCGGCTTGGTGGCACGTAGTGCAGTACCCTTCTTTGGCATAAATGGCTTTACCTATATTGTAAAGTTCAAGTTCTTCTCCCTTTAAAGTCGATTTCTCTGCAATTGCTTTTTGTTTTTTTACGGGTACGCCATTCAGGTGCGCTACTGCTGTTTCGTAAGCATGAATCATCCAGTCATCGAGTGGTTTCTTTTTAGCTTCTGCCAGAATAGGCAAGCCTTTTTCTTTGCCAATCCATGAGGCTGCTACAATGGCATCCAGACGCACACGGCTGTTTTCATCGCGTACGGCTTGCATTAATAAGGCGGCTTGGTCAGGTAACTGATGCCCCGTAAAACGGATTACCTCTACAACTGCCGCTCTTACATGATAATCTTTGGCTTTGAGCAACTGCCGGAGTAACTTCTGGTCAACTTTATCAAGCCCCCATGTAACCCATAGTGCCTCAAGCAAGTGGTGTTCATAGCGGGGGTCAGCCTTATCTAACGAAGCCACCCATTTTGTAACTTTTGGTAAAACTTCGGTGGCACTTCTGCCACGTAATTCGCGTCGGGTACGATACCGCGTGCGGTACTCAGGTAGTTTCAGGTTATCAAGTAATGTTTCTACGCTTGCTCCGGCAATTTTAGCAGGAGTTACGAGTGGTCTTGACGGATAAGTAATGCGGTAAATACGGCCATGCGAATGGTCACGGAGTGGGTCACGGGCATTGTGTTGCATGTGGCCAATGAGTATGTTATGCCAGTCAATCAGGTATAAAGAGCCATCAGGGGCAAACTCCATATCAACAGGGCGGAAGTTTCGGTCTTCGCTTACCACCAAATCCATACGATGTTTGCTTTTATAGCCCGTGCCATCATCAACCAAGCTGTGCATTTTAGTACCCAGAAAACCAATGGTATTATTAATGAGTAAATCGCCTTGCACTTCGTCAGGGAAATGCCTGCTCGACACAAACTCAAGACCGGAAGTTGGGCGAACCATGTGGTCTTTTTCTATCAACTGTACACTTTTATGGGTATATTCTCCATAGCGGGGCAATACACTGCCGGGCATCATCCAGCGTACATCGGGGCTTGAGGTTTCAGCAAAAAACGGCTGCCCCCATTCATCAAAGGCAATCCCCCACGGATTCGGGATTGATAGTTGCGCCGTACGCTCCAGTTTACGCAGTTGCGGGCTATACCTGTAAAAGCCGCCATTAGTAGCCCGTACGGTTCCGTAAGAGGTTTCAACATTGGTGTGCAGAAACACCCCTTCGCCCGAATAAATAGCCCCTGAGGGGTCAACGGTATAGGCGTGGCTATTGTGGTGGGTATCGTGGTCGTCAAAGCCACTAAGCAGAATCTCAACTTTATCAGCTTTATCGTCTCCGTTGGTGTCAGTATAAAGTTTCAGATTTGTACCTTGCGACACAAAAACGCCTTCATGCGTAATTTCAAAACCTAAAGGCAGGTGTAAGCCATCGGCAAATATGGTTTGTTTATCGGCTTTACCATCATTGTCGGTATCCTCAAAAATCAGTATTTTGTCATTAGGCTTTGTGTCGCCGGGCTTGTAATGCGGATAACTCGGCATTACTGCTACCCAGAGCCGCCCTTTATTATCGAACGACATCTGCATGGGCTTTGCCAAGTCAGGAAATTCCTGTTCAGAAGCAAAAAGCTCGATTTTATATCCGGCCGGAACTTTTAACTTGCTCAGGGCTTCCTGTCCGTACAAGTACTGTAAACTTCCATTTTTCTCAGGATTATAATTGGTATTTACAGGCGGTAAAGTTTTTGTTCTTTTGTCGGCAGCGGCTATGTCCATTTTTTCGCCTTTCGATGCCGCCAGCCAGATAGCTGTATCACGAATGGCCGTCATCTCACGAATTTTCTCAATTTCGGCAGGGTAGTTGTCTGGTCCGAACGGGTTATAACGGCGGCCGTATACATGTACACCATTCGGAATTTTGTAGTCGTTATGCCACATCCAGTTTTTCTCGTTTACGGCTTCCATTACCAAACTCCTGTTGTTTTCTGCTTTGGCAGGTGTTTTACCAAAAATAGCATCTGTCAGCAAGTTGGCAAATCTTTTATACCCTTCTTCGTTCAGTTGTGAGCCATCAATAGTTAAAAATTCCTTGGTGGTATCGTACCATTTTTTTGAAGGTGTAAAGGCATCTACAAACAAAACGTTGTTCTGGTCGGCCACTTCTTTCATGGCTTTGGTATAAAGCAAAAGATTTTCGTTTTCTTTTATACCGTTGGGCAAGTCATATTTGCTGCTGAGGTCTTCAAAGGCAATGGGCGATACAATAACTAACTGAGGGCTACTTGACCCATTATATTTCTGGCTGAGGCTATATTTGATAAATGCGTCGAGTTCTGCCTTATAATTGGCTAAGCCCGCTTTTCCTTGAAATGACTCGCTGTATCCAAAAAATGTAAGAATAATGTCTGTTTTTAATCGGGTCAACCATTGGTCGGGTGTTTCGAAATGCCCCTGACTGTCAGAGTTTTTAGCATATTCAGTCTGGAAATTTTCTGCACCCGGAAAAGCCCACGGTAAGTTACGGCTGGCATGTGGCCTGAAACCCGGAGTGTCGCCTCCGTCACACATATTACGTATAAAAAGCGAATAATCGGGGTAGCGTACGTGCATTTCGGTTTCAAAAAGGCCGTAGTTCATCATTCTTGACCCCAGATTACCACCAATTAAGGCTATGTGTGCGCCTTTTTGCACGGTGAGCGTAGGCGGAGGGCTGCTCTGAAATGAACTGATAGCGAAAACTATCAATACAAAAAAGACTATAAAAGGTTTAATGCTTATTTTCATGAATAGAATAGTTAATAAGGGTTGTGTTATGGAGAAATCCGCACCATTCAGGTAGCTAAACTATACTTGCAAAGTATAATTATTTGGGCAGCACCTGAGAAGCTGAATGTACTTTCTTGCCTATTAATACGCCAGAATTACTTAGTCATACCTCTGTATGGCACATTAATATCAATTTTGCCTTTCCATGTTTTAGGTACTTTCTTGCCTAGTTCCCAGTGAATGGCATTAATAACCAGCCTTTGAAAGGCTTCTACCTGAAAATCTTCGGGGTGGCCGAGGGTTGTCATGAATACTTTACCTCCGAAAGAGTTTGTGCCAGTCCAAGCTACCGGATTTTCGATAGCGGCTTTATCAGGATTAACCGATTTTCCCATTAATAACCATTCGGACCCTTTAGTGGGGTAGTCGGGCAATACCCTGTAAAGCCATGAACGGGTGTGGAAATTAGCCGCTACACCTATCAGAATCGGATGCTTGGCTGCTGCCGGAATGATACTCACATCGGTGCTGCTTTCGTGGCCATAATGTGTATGCGCTGCTTTTCCGCCCCAACCCGGAGGGGCATTCAGTGCAAATTCTCCGAAGGCATTCCATTTTTCAAGTTCGCTACCTTTAGGGTAATTAAACGCATGGGTGGTGGTACGAAAACCCATAACAGGCTTTCCCGATTTAAGGTAAGCCTCAATGTAATCGAGTTGTTCTTTAGGGAGTTGTCGCCAGCGAAGGTAGAAAACCGCCAAATCAGCTTCTTTCAATACCTCTAGGCCCGGAATATCCTTTTCGCCGTTCTGGTCAGGATACGCCTTTAACACTTTGGTACGAAAACCGTAATTTTTTTCTAATTCAGCGGCAATAAGCGGAAGCGTATGCTCGCCACTGTACTCGTGGTCGCCGGTAACAAAAACCACCAGAGGGGCTTTTTTCGACTGGGCGAAGGTTTTATTTATTGTAACACAGGTAAATAAAACCAAAAGGAAAGTGGATAATATGGACTTTGCCATAATCAGTAATGAAAGTTTATAAGTATTGAAGGATTGAATATCTGGTATGCAATTTACATAAATTTGAATAATATCCTTTGATGAGGAAATATAGTTGAAGAATATCTACTCCAAGCGGGGTTTTGATAGTGATTATTGATAAAAAAGGGGTGTTTTTGTCAAAAATATTTGAAAACTGTTTTCGATTTTCAAAAATACTCCGTACCTTTGCAGCCCTATTTAGGAATTTAGTAACTAAACGAAAAATAATTTTCAAAACAAAATGCCTACTATACAACAGTTAGTAAGAAACGGTAGAGAGCAAATGACTTGGAAATCGAAGTCTCCAGCGTTGGACTCATGCCCACAACGTCGTGGCGTGTGTACTCGCGTGTATACTACGACTCCAAAGAAACCAAACTCGGCACTTCGTAAAGTAGCCCGTGTTCGCTTGAGTAACCTAAAAGAAGTAAATGCCTACATTCCGGGTGAAGGCCACAACCTACAAGAACACTCAATCGTATTGATTCGTGGTGGTCGTGTAAAAGACCTTCCAGGTGTACGTTACCACATTGTTCGTGGAGCCCTTGATACATCGGGTGTGAACAATCGTAAACAAAGTCGTTCGAAATATGGTGCGAAACGTCCTAAACCAGGTCAGGTTGCAGCTCCACAAAAAGGCGGCAAGAAAAAGTAATCGCATTCATGTTTAGTACCGTCACTACGGAAAATCGTTTAGTTACGGGGTAGTAATCTCACGGCTGTGAGGTGAATTAGTTGTCAAAACGAAACCTTATTAAAAAACAATGAGAAAGGCAAAACCAAAAAAACGTTACGTATTACCTGACCCTAAGTTCAGAGATGTAGTTGTAACAAAATTTGTAAATAACTTAATGTACGATGGCAAGAAAAGTATTGCCTATAGTATTTTCTACGGTGCATTAGAACTAGTAGAAAAACGTACAAAAGAAAACGGTCTGGAGCTATGGAAAAAAGCTCTTAGCAACGTTTCTCCTTCAGTAGAGGTAAAAAGCCGTCGTGTAGGTGGTGCTACTTTTCAGGTACCAACCGAAGTACGTTCGGAGCGTAAACAATCTTTAGGAATGAAATGGTTAATTAGCTACTCACGTAAACGTGGCGAAAAAACCATGACAGAGCGTTTGGCTGGTGAAATCATTGCGGCTTCAAAAGGTGAAGGTGCAGCAGTGAAGAAAAAAGATGATACGCACCGTATGGCAGAAGCTAACAAAGCGTTCTCGCACTTCAGATTCTAATCAATCAGAGGTGTTTACATACAAAACCGCAAGTTCTGAAAAGAGCTTGCGGTTTTTTGTTGGTATAAATTTATACTATTGCCAGAAGCCTTATCAGATATTTGCCATTTAAACCAATGCCCAGAAAAGGCTCTTTCTTGGCTTTTAAATATACCTTTTTGACTTTTAAGTCTACGAAAAAGTTGGAATGATGGTGGAAAAGACCAACATTAAAAATGTTATATTTTTAATTTGTCCCCTTTTTGTATTTTTACCACCTGAACCTCAAAACAAACTATTCACAATGAGAATACTCCTGACGTTACTCTTCATTTCAAACTTAGTTTTTGCCCAAACCAATTCACAGAAAATCCTCGTAACAGATTTAACCAGAATCAAGCAAGTTGTTTCAATTGCCGCCTCGCCCGATGGCAAGAAAGCCGTTTACGGCCTCAGAACCATCGAAACCAATACCGATAATAATCTGGAATATGATTACCGGAATCATCTGTATCTGGTCGACTTACAGGCTGGTAGCATACCCAAGGCTTTAACGCGTGGTGCCGAGAGTGCCTCGCAGGCTACTTTTTCGCCCGATGGTAAAACCATTGCTTTTGTAAGAGCCATAAAAGGGAAAGCCCAGATTTTTATTATGCCCTTAGATGGTGGCGAAGCATGGCAGTTAACCAACTCAAAATATGGGGCTAGTAGCCCGTCATTTTCGCCCGATGGGTCAAAGATTTTGTTTAGCGGTGGTATATCTTTCGGAGAGTTATTGAAAGACTCTACCCTGAACCCTTCAAAAGCAGGCCCAGTGTGGTCTTTGGAAAAACCGGGTTTCCCGAAAAATGAATTCCTGACTAAAGATAAAAAAATTAAACCTAATCCTGACGGAAGCATAGAAGAAATACGTGCTTATCTGGACAAAGACGTAGAAGATAAAAAGGCTAAGGTAGTAAATCGGCTGAACTTTCAGGGTGAAGCTACGGTGGAACCTGAAATGAATTTCTCGCACATTTTTGTAATTGATGTCAAGGAAAATGCCAAAGCTACCCCATTAACAACCGGATTCTGGTCGTATGGGCAGGCAACATGGACACCCGATGGCAAAAGGGTACTGGCCGTTTGTGGAAAAGATACCGACCAACACCCTGACCGCGAACAGGAGAGTATCGTAATAAGCATGAAGCCTGATGGTTCTGACAGAAAAATACTTGTGTCAGAAAATGGTAAGAGTTTTTCTGGCATAGAGCCTTCACCTGATGGGAAACTGCTGGCAATGGTGATGAATACGCCTAATTTGCTTTCGTTCGGGCAACTGGTAATTGCTAACGCCGATGGCTCGAACCGCCAGTTAGTAGACTTCGACCGTGTGCCGGGTAATTTAAAATGGACCGCCGATAACAAATTTCTGTACCTTACGGCTTCTTCAAACGGTGGTATTCCGGTATTCAGAATGGATGCTAAAACACGTAAAGTAGAACGTTTGAGCGATTTTGAAACAGGAGCCAGCCCTTTTGACCTGACAGCCGATAAAGTGGTATTTGCCAAAACAGAAGTGATTAATCCGTCGGAGCTATATATGGCTGACCTGACCATGAAAAACGGTATAAAACTTAGCGCACATAACGATAGCTGGCTGAAAGAAAGAAAATTGAGTTTCCCTGAAAAAAGAGTATATACCAACTCGAAAGGCGAAAAAGTAGAATACTGGATTATGAAGCCTACTTTTATGGAAGCTGGTAAAAAATATCCGCTATTGTTGCAATTGCACGGTGGCCCAACAGCCATGTGGGGGCCGGGCGAATTTTCGATGTGGCATGAATTTCAGTATTTCTGTTCGCAGGGCTATGGCGTAGTCTATCCGAACCAGCGAGGTTCAGGAGGGTATGGCAAGGAGTTTCAGTTCTCGAACTATCGTGACTGGGGTAAAGGCCCGCAGGAAGATGCCCTGAGTGCTTGTAGTGATGCTGCCAAAGAAGCGTGGGCCGATACGGCTCGTCAGGTAATAACCGGAGGGTCTTATGCCGGCTATTTAACAGCTTGGATAATTACACAAGACCACCGTTTTAAAGCAGCGTTTGCTCAACGTGGGGTATATGACCTAACCACTTTTATGGGCGAGGCCAACGCGTGGCGTTTAGTACCTAACTACTTCGGTTTGCCGTGGGAAGATGAAAAAGTAACAAAGATAGACGCTAATTCGCCCTATACATTTGTGAACCAGATTAAAACGCCTTTCCTGATTAAACATGGTGAAAACGATTTGCGCACAGGTGTAATCCAATCAGAAATGATGTTCAAGAGCTTGAAATATCTGGGTAAAGATGTTGAGTATGTACGTATGCCGGGGGCTACACATGAACTTTCACGCTCGGGTAATGTACGTCAGAGGATAGATAGAATCCTGAGAATTTATGAATTTTTTGAGAGGTTTGTAGGAACAAAATAGCAGATAATAGGGGCATTGGTAAAGGTTTTGTTACTGCCCAAAGTGTAGAGGTAAAAATTTTTAGTGACACTATACCAACAGAAAAGGCTTCCCTTACGAGAAGCCTTTTCTGTTACTGATATTTTATCTTACTCGGCAGAATCTTTCTTTTTAGAAAGTTTCTTTTTCTCACCTTCTACCATTTGCTCTTTTAATGCAGCAAGGGCATCAAGGTCACCAAGTGTTGATTTTTCTTCGTTTGAAGAAGCAACTGCTTCTTTTCCACCTTTTTTCTTAGCATCTTTTTTCTCGTCCTCTTTTGGAGCTTCCCAAGTTTTAGAGTGAGAAAGCATGATTTTCTTCTCTTCTTTGTGGAATTCAAGCACTTGGAATGGTAATTTCTCACCAGTTTCAGCTACTGTTCCATCAGCTTTAGCTAAGTGTTTCAACAAGGCATATCCTTCAATACCGTAAGGTAATTCAAGCGTAGCTTGTTTGTCATTTTTAGAAATGATTGTACACTCATGCTCAGAGCCTACTGTGAAGATATGCTCGAAAGTATCCCATGGATTTTCTTCAAGGTGTTTGTGGCTAAGGGCTAAACGACGGTTTTCAACGTCAAGCTCAAGCACAACTACTTCCAGAGAATCACCAACTTTCACGAAATCAGATGGGTGTTTGATTTTCTTGGTCCAAGATAAGTCAGATACGTGAACTAGGCCATCGATACCTTCTTCTAATTCAAGGAAAATACCGAAGTTAGTCATGTTACGTACAGTACCAGTGTGTATAGTACCTACGCCATATTTGCTCAATAAATCTTGTTTAGTCCAAGGGTCTTCAGTTAATTGTTTGATACCTAAAGACATTTTACGCTCTTCGCGGTCAAGAGTCAATACAACAGCTTCGATTTCGTCACCGATTTTCAAGAAATCAGATGGGTTACGTAAGTGTTGTGACCATGACATTTCAGAAACGTGGATAAGACCTTCAACACCTGGTTTTAGTTCAAGGAATGCACCGTAATCAGCAATGTTTACGATTTTACCTTTTACTTTAGAACCAACTGAAAGACCTTCTGCCAACGAATCCCAAGGATGAGACTCTAGTTGTTTCATGCCCAACGAAATACGTTTTTTGTCTTCGTCGAAGTCAAGAACAACCACTTTAATGCGTTGGTCAAGTTTAAGTAATTCGTTTGGATGGTTGATACGGCCCCACGAAATATCAGTAATGTGAAGTAGACCATCAACACCACCAAGGTCGATGAACACACCGAAGTTAGTAATGTTTTTAACCACACCTTCCAATACTTGTCCTTTCTCAAGGTTATTAAGAATAACCTGACGTTGAGTTTCAAGGTCTTTTTCGATAAGGATTTTGTGAGATACAACCACGTTATCGTTAGTATGGTTAATTTTCACAACTTTAACCTCCATTTTCTTACCAACGAAAATATCGAAATCGCGGATTGGTTTAACGTCGATTTGAGAACCAGGCAAGAACGCCTCGATTCCGTAGATGTCTACAATAAGACCACCTTTTGTACGACGTTTAACAAATGCGTCGATGATAGCGTCTTCTGTAAATGATTTTTCGATGTTGTTCCAAGCAGTTAATACTCTTGCTTTTTTGCGAGAGATAACCAATTGGCCCATAGCATCTTCTTGTTTTTCGATGAAAACCTCTACTTGGTCGCCTACTTTAAGGTTAGGCAAATCGCGGAACTCTGAAATTGAAACCAGACCATCTGATTTGAAACCAATGTTTAATAATACCTCACGGTCAGTGATACCCACAACCGTAGCCATTACCACATCTTTCTCGTCAACTTCTGTAAGCGTTTCGCTGTAAAGTTTTTCAAGTTCTGCTTTTTCAGAAGCGGTATAACCGCTACCGATACCTCTTTTTGAGACTTTGTCCCAGTCAAATTCTGCAACTTGTGCCATAAGTGATTTTGTAATACGCCCGTTTGTACATCGGTTCACCGGGCTATTGAACCGAAATTTAGTTTGAGAAATGAATTTTCCTCGCAAAAAGGAGTGCAAAGGTACAGTTTTTTTGTACAAATACCTAATACAATTGATTTATTATTAATCAGTTAAGTGGTTTTTTATTAATCGGCCTATATCGGGTTGTCTTTCGCCTGTTTATGCCAATATTTATACTTCTGCCTTACTGAAAAATATTATGCTTGCCGAATATTTTTTTATTTTTTCTCGTTTGTTTTCAATAAATCGTCTTATTTTTACATTAAAAAATACAACACCTGTTCACTGTTAATAAATATAATTCTGTTATGCCTGTTAAAACACAACCGTATCCCTGGTTTAAGTTCTATCCAGAAGGGATACCTCATGAAATCAACCCTGATGCTTATCCGTCGTTACTCGAACTGATGGAAGAAGGCTTTAAGAAATATGCTCAAAATGCTGCTTATTCCTGCATGGGAAAAGAAATTACATTCGGCGAATTAGATAAATATACACGTGATTTTGCTGCATATCTGCAAAATGCAGGCTTGAAAAAAGGTGACCGGCTGGTTATTCAGATGCCTAACTGCTTGCAGTACCCCGTTGCTATGTTCGGTGCATTAAGAGCGGGCCTAATTATTGTTAATACTAATCCGTTATATACCCCTCGTGAAATGGAACACCAGTTCAAAGACTCAGGGGCTAAGGCTATTGTGATTGTAGCCAATTTCGCTTCGAACCTCGAAAAAGTTATCGATAAAACCAGTATTGAACACGTATTTGTAACACAACTAGGCGATATGCTGGGCTTCCCGAAGAAACAACTGGTAAATTTTGTGGTAAAAACCGTGAAGAAGATGGTGCCTGAATACCACCTGCCACAAGCCATGCCGTTTATGAGTGCCGTAAGCAAAGGAAGCAGCATGAACTGGACAAAGCCTGAAATAACGAACAGCGATTTGGCCTTTATTCAATATACAGGAGGTACTACGGGGGTATCGAAGGGAGCAATGCTGACACACCGCAATATAGTGTCTAATCTGGAAGCTAACTATGTGTGGCAAAGTGTGATGACCAACAAAATTAAAGACCATAAGATAATAGTAGTTGCGGCTTTACCTTTGTATCATATTTATGCCTTAACGGTTAATGCCCTGACTTCCCTGAAAACAGGAACCATGAACCTGCTTATCACGAACCCGCGTGATTTGAATGCTTTCATCAAAGATTTAAAGAAAAACCCTCCGCACGTTTTCACAGGGCTGAATACGCTTTATAATGGTTTGTTGAATCACCCGCAAATAAAAGAGGTCGATTTCAGTAAACTGGTAATTACCTCGGCTGGTGGTATGGCTCTACAAGGAGTAGTGGCGAATCGCTGGAAAGAAATGACAGGAAATTTGCCCGCCGAAGGTTATGGGCTGTCGGAAACATCGCCCGTATTAACCTCAAATCCACTGGTAGGTGAAAACCGCATTGGTACTATTGGTATACCGTGGCCAAGCACCGAAGTAAGAATCTTGAAAGACGATGGCTCTTGGGGCGAAGCAGGCGAAGTGGGCGAAATATGTGCCAATGGCCCACAGGTAATGGCAGGTTACTATAACCGCCCCGACGAAACCGCTAAAGTAATGCTGACCGATACCGACGGCAGAGCGTGGTTCAAGACCGGCGACGTTGGTGTAATGGATAAAGATGGCTACTTTAAAATTGTAGATAGAAAGAAAGACATGATTCTGGTATCGGGCTTTAACGTTTACCCCAACGAGGTAGAAGATGTAGTGGCTACCTGCCCGGGTGTATTAGAAGTAGCCTGTATTGGTGTACCTGACGAGAAATCGACCGAGGCTGTAAAGGTATTTATTGTGAAAAAAGACCCGAATTTAACAGCCGAACAGGTAAAAGCCTATTGTAAAGAAAACCTCACAGGCTATAAATGCCCTAAACATATAGAGTTCCGTACAGAATTGCCAAAAACCAACGTAGGTAAAATTCTGCGTAGAGCTTTGAAAGAAGAAGCAATGGCAAAATAAGGAATATTACATGAGAAAGCCCTCAGTCTTACAACTTGAGGGCTTTTTTGATGATGAAGCAATTGCGATTTTAAGCGACAACTCTATCAATTGAGCCTAATACTTTTTTCATGAAGGTATTGGCGGCATCCTTTTCAGGCATACCGTCGGCAATCATCTGGTGAACTTCCAAAGCTCCACAAAGGTTGGAAATTAACTCACCGATTACATCTACCTCTTCATCTTTCAAAGATGGTGTTTCAGAAATATTCTCTAAAACCTTAATAGCAGCCTCAATCTCGGCAACAGAAGCGGTTCGCTGTATTTGTCTAATTAAGGGTAATTTCATCTATCAAAGATTTTAATTGTTCTTCTTTATTGGTTTGTACCTGATTTACCAGATGCCCGCCTTTAAAGCTGGCAAAGGTAGGCAGGTTACTTACACTGGCTAATTTTCTTGATTGTGGAAACTTCTCGGCATCTACAATCACAAAAGCAGTGTTTTCGTTCTCGTTCGACAGTCTTTTGAATTTTGGTTTCATCAGCCTGCAATTACCACACCACGATGCCGAAAACTGTACCATTACCGATTTTAACATTCTGTGCACCAAAGAAAATATCCCGTTCGCCATTAGGTGCATTTTTATCTTTGAAGTGCATCCGACAGTAAATGGTAACCTCGGCGTAGTTAGGGTATCTATTAAGCGAGGCTATGGCTACTTCTACTGATGTGTTACCAAATGGTTTCTTTAATACCTATAGGCAATACCGTATTGAGCACACTTAGCTCGCTCATGTATTTTACCTTCTCAAAGGTAGTCATGGCCCGCTCTCTGGCTTCACTTGTTTCGTCTGCTACCAGAGGTTGGGTAATTACTTCCGGCATTACGTTTGCAAAATCAAGATTAAGGCTTGAGAGCGCCTTATTCATGGCCTTTTGCATACGAAGTGCCTCGGCCTGGGAGGTCGGGCCGACATTTTTAGTCTCGTTTTTCTCAGCAGCATTGCCGGAGGTATTAGCCGCATTCTTTGGCTTATCGCCCTCATGACCCATTACCTGAGTTGAGCTAACAACCGTAATAAGTAGCAATAACCTGACTAGTGTTTTTAACATAATATTCAGTAGTAGTTTATGCATATCGAATAAAAATTTCTATAACTTCTTTTTATAGAATAGTGTCAAAATTGAACTTTCCTAATAATAAGGAATATACTTGCAAGCCCAACAAATTCATCAATTTTAAGAATACAAGGCTAATTAAATATTGAATATCAATTCTGATAAGGTATAAAACTTTTAATCTCGTTAATAAAATCATCAATCAACAAGCCAGTATCTTTGTTATTTTTATAAATATTAATTTTTATATCATCTACTATAATAGTACAATGAGTATTATTAATATAATCTTCATTTGTTATTAGTTTAAGCGCCTCTTTAATAAATCTTTTTAATTTTTCTATATCTTCAAATCTTTTTAAAAATGATATATAGTTTTTAAGCAATTCATACAGATCAATTGTTGGAAATATACCCAAGTCTTGTTCATTAATTGGGTCTTGGCAAGAGGACCGATCTTTATAAGACTCTACAAAAAATCTCTCATGTCCCCATTCGTAATATTGGCTTATGCCGTCTATTACTTTTTTTAATTCGATTTCCATTTGTAGAATATATTTATATTTACATCCTATCAAATAACTTGAATTCGGGATTCTACTGTCAAAATAAAATAACCTAACGGTTCTTTCTATTTCACTTTTATTCATTACGAGAGAAGAAACTGAAATTTCCAATGAAATATTTTCCATCTTAGTTATTGTTCTAAATTGAATTTATTATTTGGGGAATGCCGAGCCATATGGTAAATTGAAAGCTGGAAGTGTACTACTATGCGGGCCAATATACATGTGTATCTTTATTGCTCCATTGCTACTAACTGATTGCCATTCATTACCATCTATGTGAAGTCCATTGGTTGGGATTTTCCATCTTGCATAAGCAATTTCTTGCAATGTCTGCTCTTTGGTCCATCCACGAGGGAATAGTGTTGTCTCACCCAAATTACCCGTTTTTAGTTTCCATCCTCCTACTGTTACTCCTGAAGGGGTTATATGCTCTGCCCATATATAAAGTTTAACCTGCACCACACCATTAGGAAATGGTGCATTACTTCCACTTTCTATTGCAACGGGGCGCGAAGCCGAAGTTATTGATGCAGTTGGAGCAGGAAGATTATATATTGGACTTCCTTCTTTGTTTACCATAGTAGATAAAGGTGTAATTTCACCTGGTTCTGTAACGGCAAGCCAAGAGTGTCCGCCCATCAATCCAGTTACTCTATCTCTAGCCTTGTTCATAACATATTTCCCTCTAAATATATGATAACCTAAATACTCACCGCTAATCAATGGAGTGTTTTCTGTGGTTCTTGCTAATATTTGTAAGTATTCCGGACTGCGTTGAGCTAAGATTTTTTCTGCTGCATCTAAATAATTATTTGCTCTAATTTTTGCCCATGTGTTTAAAAGATTTAGTCTAGTAGGAGCTGTAAGTTCCTGTTCAAAAATTAGCATTTCACGTGCATTAGCAGAGCCAAAATCGTCTAAATAATTTGAAATTCTATAGTTTCCTTTTGCTAATGCTTTCTCTAACTCTATTAAGCCAGCATCAAAAACCGTAAAAGCAGGTTCAAAAAGTCCTGTGGGCGGAGTTGGGTTATTAAGCTCACCTATAAGTTTTTGAGTTATTAAAAGCTTGTAGGGGTTGGTTCGAAATTGATTTGTTATTGGAAAAGAGTTATATAAATGTTGCCATGCCTGTAATGCTCCATTATTAGGTTTAATTATTTCTTCATGTTTAAGAGTAACTATAAGCATCACTCTGAAGTATTAAAATTTCTTTCTTTTAAAAAATCTATAAATGACAATTCAAATTCATCGATAGTTAAGATTGTGTCATTTTCAGTTTCTTTCTTAGATGCTAATAGATAGAACTCTCCTCTAAGCTGCCGAAATTCTTTTCCTGCATAAAAAAATAAATCTTTATTTTTTGGAAAATGGCTATAATATTCTGCCCATTTAAGTTTATTAATTGATAAGACGCTTTCATAATTCTGTAAAGAATTACCATCAGCGACATCTTTACCCTCATTTATTTTACGAAACTCCTCCTTTACTAAATCGAATAACACAGTTCTTATATAGTTTGTAAAGCTCACATTACCACCTATAAAATCTATTTCTGCTCTTTCAAAATATTTCTTTTGATAAATAAATAGCAAGTTAGGGTTCTCAATGGTGCTATCTATAAAACTATATCTCCTTCCTAGAGAACTGTAATTAAGGATTAAAACATTATCCAAATTCATCATATCAGAGACATGCCATATTGAACCATCTCCATAATAATCTTTCAGACCTTCACTGTCGCTTAATATGCTTATAATATTTTCTTCTGTGGCCTTCGAATTTGCATATTTAAAATCCTTAATAGCAAAGTTTAGCGACTGATCAACACCTTTTACAATTATCTCTTCTCCAAAACATTCAAAAAAAGAGAATAAGAAGTCAGGTAGTTTAATACCTAATTCAGTCTCTAAGTTTTCAATAGTCTTAACTTCTGCACCAACAACTTCATCTGGTTTGGAAAGATTAGTGTCAATTACAAAGTTCTTAACAGAATTATAAAATTTTGCAAATTTTTGTTTCATAATTATTGAGATTTTCTAATTCCATCATAAAATACCCCATGAATCCACTCTATTACTCCATTATTTCGTTTATTAAAAATCTCGAACAATATTCCCGCAATTTCTATAATAACCTAGGACGTAATTCCAATGAAAATTTCGCTAGAACTTGATAATTCTTAAAAATGGTAAGTAAATCTTCAGTGGTAATTTTTGCAAGCGCATGAGGCACAGAAGGATCAAAACCATCTGCGTCATTAAATCCAAATAAAGTTGCAAAATTCTTATTTACTTCAAAATAAGACTCATAAATGGTCTGATCCTGTACAAGTAATTGAAACAAACCCTCATTGGCAATGACATTCTCTATGCTTTTAATTGTACATTCTAAGGAAAACATTAAATTTGATGTTAAATAATTCCCGTGTAAAGTACCATCCACTGATAAAAGCTCATTACGTAAATAAAATTTTCCTTCACGAGTTGTGATTGTATAATCCGCTACATTAAATGTGATAATCAGTTTGCATGGCATATATACTCCTCTATCCTTAAAAACTGGTATCTCATATGATATTAATTCTATCTCTTTTTCAGGGTTCTTAATATCTAATAAATGTGAATAAATCTGCGTAAGTCTAAAAAGTTCCGATGTAGCTTCTTCTATTTTGCTTTCAATTTTTAAACTTTTAATAAGGCAGAAAAAAAATCTATGATTAATAATGTCTGGATTTTCGATAATAATTCGCTTCGCTGTAAAATCAATGTCATCCAATGAAACTTCTTCTGTTTCAATACTTTTATTCAAAAAAGATTCTTTGAAAATATTTATGCTAAGCAAATCTGAAAATCTTAGTATAATTCTTCTATAATTTTCAAATTGCGTAACTAGAGTGTATTTTATTTCACCATTAATAAAATCGATTCCAAAAAATAGTATCATTTATTTAGAAACTGTTTGAGTTAAATGAATAAAAAAAGGTAGAACAAAAGAAGTTGTAAATTTGATTTGTGAAGAAAAAATATACAACCGCGCGGCGGCCGCAGACCTGAGCCCTACCGAATGGTAATATATATCCCATTATTTACAAAACCAAAGGAAACCTAAGTGGGAACTTCAAAGAATCTTGGAAGGGATACTTTACTTGTGTAAGAATGGCAATAGTTGGCGAGATTTACCGGATTGTTTTCCACCTTGGCAAACAGTTTACTGGCGGCTGCGACAAATCCTATAGAGGGATTCCATCGTCAGGTTAGAAAAGTTACAAAGACTAAAGGCTCTTTTACATCAGATATCGCCCTGTTGAAGCTAATTTACCTAGTCGTACAGAAAATCTCTCAAAAGTGGATGGGGTCGCCTAGACTATGCCTGTCCGAAATTGTGGTGTCACTTTATCGCAGTTATACATCATTTTTGGAGATAAAATGAAATTTCATAATTTTGAAAAAACTCACTCGGAGCCAATCCCAAGTGAGTAGTAAAATCCTTGACACAGTTCAGTTTACACTCCCAATTAATTTTATAAAAATCTCTCTACTTAAAATGTTGGAGGGATTTTTTGTTTTTCCTCCACTCAAAAATCATTTAATACTGTAACTTTGCGAACTTATTTTTAAAATGAGTGATTTTTAGTAATCAAAACGAGGGTTTCTCTTGTTGTTTATATTACTAAAATCACGCAAGAATTATTTCCTATGCAAAAATACACCGTCACAGCAGCTTTGATTTACGCCAACGGCCCTATTCATATCGGGCATTTGGCTGGTTGTTACATTCCTGCTGATATTTATGTGCGTTATCTTCGTTCTACCGGTGCCGATGTCGCTTTTATCAGCGGAACCGACGAACACGGCGTGCCTATTACTGTTAAAGCACGAAAAGAAGGTAAAACGCCCCAACAGGTAGTAGATTTTTACTACGAGCAAATCAAAAAATCGTTTGCTGATTTTGGCATCTCGTTCGACATTTATTCACGTACGTCGAACCAGACACACCACCAGCTTTCGCAGGAAATCTTCACAACGATGTATAACAAAGGATACTTCGATGAAGAAACCAGCGAGCAGTATTATGATGAAGTAGCTCAGCAGTTTCTGGCTGATAGATATATTGCCGGAGAATGCCCTGTATGCGGAAACCCCAATGCCTATGGCGACCAATGCGAGCGTTGTGGCTCTACGCTTTCGCCTACCGAACTCAAAAATCCGCATTCAACGCTATCGGGTTCAAAGCCTGTTATGAAGCCTACCAAAAACTGGTACCTGCCTCTTGACCGTATGCAGCCCGACATCGAGAAATATGTTAATAGCCATAAAGAATGGAAAACTAACGTTTTCGGGCAGTGTCAATCATGGTTGAAAGAGGGCCTGAAACCACGCGCCATGACTCGCGACCTCGACTGGGGTATTAAAGTTCCGTTGCCTGACACAGATGGCAAAGTGCTATACGTGTGGTTCGATGCACCTATTGGTTATATTACCTTTACTAAGGAATGGGCCGACCAGAACGGTAAGAACTGGGAAGATTACTGGAAAAATAAAGATACTAAGCTGGTGCATTTCATTGGGAAAGATAACATTGTTTTTCATTGTATTATTTTCCCTGCCATGCTAATGGCCGAAGGAAGCTATATTCTGGCTGATAATGTACCTGCCAACGAGTTTATGAATCTGGAAGGAGATAAAATTTCAACTTCAAGAAACTGGGCGGTTTGGTTACATGAATATTTGGAGGAATTTCCTGATAAACAAGATGTACTGCGCTATGTGTTGTCGGCTAATGCGCCTGAAACCAAAGACAGTGAGTTTACATGGAAAGATTACCAGACACGCAATAACAGCGAGTTGGTAGGTATTTTCGGAAACTTTGTAAACCGTGCGCTGGTACTCACACATAAAAACTTTCATGGGGTAGTGCCGGCAAAAGGCGAACTGAAAGAGATTGATACGAAGGTGCTGGAAGCACTAAGTGGTTTCCCGAAGACAATAGCAGAAGCTATTACTAACTACAAATTCAGGGAAGCCTTAAGTCTGGTAATGGATTTGGCACGTTTAGGAAACAAGTATCTGGCCGATACCGAGCCTTGGAAAGAGAAAGACGCTGAAAGGGTAGGAACCATTATGAATATAGCCTTGCAGATAAGCGCAAGTTTAGCCATTGTAAGTGAACCGTTTCTGCCGTTTACGGCTGTCAAAATTTTTGAGATGCTGAACCTACATCCACAAAAGTGGGATTTGGCAGGCAGGCTAGATTTATTAACGGCTGGGCATCAGTTAAACCCTACTGAATTGTTGTTTACAAAAATTGAAGATAGCGTTGTTGAAAAACAAGTACAGAAGTTGTTAGATACAAAAAAAATGAATGAATTAGAAGCCAAAAAGAAAGAAGACGAAACAAAGGCTGTTCCTGACTTGAAAGCCACCATTCAGTATGATGATTTTGCGAAGCTGGATATCAGGGTCGGAACAATTCTGGAAGCAGAAAAAGTAGCCAAAAGCGATAAATTGCTGAAATTCCTGATAGATGATGGCATTGAAAAAAGAACGATTCTGAGTGGTATTGCCAAATACTTTACGCCAGAAGAAATGATTGGCAAACAGGTAACTTTCTTGGCTAATCTGGCTCCACGTAAAATGATGGGCGTGGAATCGAACGGAATGATTCTGATGGCAGAAGACCGCGACGGAAGTCTGGCACTCTTACAACCACATAAAGCCGTTTGGAATGGCGGGCCTGTGAGTTAAGAATTACTGATAAACGATAAAAAACAGGGGCTTGGTATTTTTGCCAAGCCCCTGTTGCTTATATTTATACACCAGCCTTTACAAAAGGCATTTTTGTAACTACTGCCTTTAACAGTTTATCTCTTACTTTGATAAACACCTCTGTTCCGGCTTTTGAAAACTCGGTAGGCACATAACCCATGGCAATACCTTTTTGCAAAGTTGGCGACATAGTACCAGAGGTAATTTCGCCGAGTTTGTTGCCTTCAGCATCACAGATTTCATAGTGCGAACGCGGAATCCCCTTGTCAATCATTTCCAAGCCAACTAACTTACGTTTCAAGCCACTGGCTTTCTGGGCTTGCAGATTAGCCGAGTTTATAAAGTTTTTATTGAATTTGGTTACCCAACCTAACCCTGCTTCAAGAGGTGAGGTGGTATCGGTAATATCGTTGCCATATAAACAATAACCCATTTCTAAACGTAGGGTATCTCTTGCCCCTAAACCAATGGGCTTGATGTCAAATTCGGCACCTGCTTCAAATATAGCATTCCAAAGTTTTTCAGCGTCTTTGTTGTCTACATATAACTCAAATCCGCCGGCACCCGTATAACCCGTTGCAGATACTAAAACGGGTTCAATTCCGGCTACTTTACCCGATTTGAAGGTGTAGTAATCCATAGAAGCTAAGTCAATATCAGTTAGTTTCTGTAAGGTTGCGGCAGCTTTAGGCCCTTGTACAGCAAAAAGGCAGGTATCGTCCGAGAGGTTTTTCATAGGCACATTTTCTGTATTGTGGCTCTGAATCCAGTCCCAGTCTTTTTCGATATTTGAGGCATTTACTACCAGATAATACCACTCGTCAGTCAGCCTGTATACCAGTAGGTCATCAACTACGCCTCCTTGTTTATTAGGCATATAACTATATTGCACTTTACCATCAAACAATACAGAGGCATCATTAGCCGATATTCTTTGTATCAGGTCAAGGGCTTTTTTTCCTGTCAACATAAATTCTCCCATGTGAGATACATCAAACACACCTACACCATTACGCACACAGTTATGTTCTTCAATATCAGAAGAGTAACGAACAGGCATTAAAAAACCTGCAAAAGGCACCATTTTGCCCCCGATTTTTTCGTGTAAATCACTCAGAGGGATTTTCTTTATTTCTGTTGAGTCCATGTATTTTGATAAAAGTAAGTTCTTGCGGCAAAAATAGAGAAAATATCTGTTTATCGGTTCTTGTTATAAAAAAAGAAGCAACAGGTGTTTCCCTGTTGCTTCTGTATGAGATGCTTAAACCAATAATCAGTTAGGATTCTGGCTCTGATTAAACTGTTCGGTAATTACTTTACGAAGAGCTTGATGAGGTCTTAAACCATTATTACGATATACTTTAGGAGTAGTATCTGATTTAGAATCCTGAGCGTTACGCATCTGGCGGATTGAAGCCGTACGGAACTCCTCGTATTCGTCGTCAGTCATTTCGTCACGGTTTTTATTACCTTTGGCTACCCCGTCAGTAAATGAGTTAATGCGGCGGTCTTGGTCTAGTTGTCTGGCGTGTTCGAGCATATTGGAAATCTCGGCCAGAATTGTACTCTTTTCTGTTTTTAATTCAGCTACGTCGTCCAGACTAGCTAAATCATTTTCCAGAATATTTTTTTGCGCTATCTGTTCTGCCAATGCCTTTTCACCTGTTTTTAGTTCTTCCGTCAGTTTTACGTTTTTCTTGCGTAACCTTCTGATGGCAGGCCCCGACTGTAACCATCGGTACCAGTACGACTGCATCACAGGCAGTGCAATACCTAAACAGATGGCTCCGGCAATAGCAAACAGAATGCCACTTAGTACGAACGACATCAAAGCCCACGGGCTATTTACGAGGTCTACGTTCAGTTTATCATAAGCCTTTAGTTGCTCATCCATTTTCTGGATAAGTGCCTGATTGTCGGTAGCTTGTACCGAAGTAGGGTCAAGCGGTGTGCTATTAACCTGCATTGACTTTATTTGCTTGTTAATGCTTTCCTTTAGTTTATCGGTTTTATAGGCTTCATAACGAAACCAACCCAGAATAAACATAGTACCAATCGAAAACACCAATAAAAACCCTTGAAAAATGCCATAAACCTTTTTGGTTTTAGGGTTGTAGTCGGTCAGGTAAGGTTGTTCAACCAGACGTTCATAGGCAGGTTTCAATAAAATAGATAACATGGCCAAGCCTATGGCAAAAGCCCATGCTTCAAACGTATTACGGATATTGAGGGCATAAGCAACAATCTCATGAGAGATAATCAAATCGCCGGATACAAAAGCAATACCCGCCAGCAAATACAAAATACCTGCAAACAAAGAGTACGGAGAGGCAGACTTTTTTCGTTTTTCGTCCAGAAAATTAATCCGGTTTGTATTTTCATCAATCGATTTCTGAATATACCCTATGTGTTGGGTTTGCGTGTTTACGCCTGATACGTATTCCTGCAATTTGTCATAAGCCGTTTTACGGTTTTCTTTGCTATGCTTAATGGCTTCATCTATTTCGGCAACCTCCTGACGTTTTTCATTAATACGTTCCTGTAACCATTCATAGCTCACATGGCTTGAAAGATAACTCTCGTACGTAGCGTTATCTACATTTTCAACCCCTGAGATGTAACCGTGCTGAAAATCGGCATTATAATAATTTTCGTTTTCTTTTTCCATTAGTCTTATGCTAAATTAGCTTTCAGGTGTTGAACAATATTATTCTAAAATTTGCTTGATTTGCTTATTAGTGAGTTTTTCGCGGTAACTTCTGGCCAGATTAAACTCACTTTCAAAGAGTTTAATCATCATGTCGCGTTTTTCATTAAGGCGTTTCAGTTCAGCTTCAGGCGTTTTCAGTTCTTCAATTATTTTCCATTTCTGTACACGTTGCTCGTCAATTTCATTTTTCAGTTGGGTAACTTCTTCTTCCCACTCGTCGGCTTTGTTTACTTTGTCTCTTTCCAGCCTTCGGTTAGCCATCCATAAACCTAAATCATTTTTAAGCACGGTCAGGTTACTAAGTAGTAGCTTACCTGCAAATAAAAACAGGAAGAAGATAAAGAACAACAAAGCTAATGCACGTACAGCCGACTGATGTTCGAGTGCCTGTACAAAAACAAAAACCGAGGCCGCTAGCGGCATTCCTACTTCTTCAAGTACGTTTTTCCATGAAATAGGCGTATCTTTTTCATGAAACAACGATTTCGGGTTAAACAGGTTAAACATTCCGGCCAACAAAATACCTAATGCAATGAAAAAATGATTCTGCGGGAAATTGGCCTGAATAGATTCATCAATCAGAAAGTAATTACCCACACACATGGCCGACGATAACAGAAAACCAATAATAGTACGCGGTAAATGATGAATGGCCGCTTCGCGGTTTTCGAGTATATTGCCTTTTTCTTTAAGCTCGTTAATGCGGTTTTCTTTTTCTCCGATAAAGAGGTTTAACTCAATGATTTTTTCTGTCAGGTATCCAACGTTTTTTTCTAGCTCGGCTGTTTTATGAGAAAAATAATTTCTGATAGCGGCAATTTTTTCTTCGGCTTTTGTTTCTGACAAACCAAAAATAACACCTTCGTCTCTGAGGGCATCTTCATTCTCAAGCCAAAAAGGCGTAATGGTGGTTTCGGCAGGCTGGGTTTGTACTTCAACAGAAGGCGTAAGGGCAATAGCTTCATTTGCAGGCTCGCTGGCTATTGCAGGGGCCTCGTTAGGAGTATCTGATGGTTTTTCAGAACTGAACCATTTTTTTAAACGGTCGAGGAAAGACATGGGTTTATTGGTGTTTTAATCATTTTCCTGATTTTTCATGAAATAATAGCTTTTATGGAAAATGAAAAGGTATGTAATATGTAAAACACAATCAGGGTCTGACAACTGAAATTATCTGACATGATTGCCATTATAACTCTAAATTGAGAAAAATATTTTGATTTTCTTAAAATAATTGTGAAGAGGGGTTATTGTTGGGGTTATATGGTTGTTTTTTCTTGGTTTTATACTATTCTGATGCTATTCATGCACAATCTAATGAGGTTTATGTTAATGTTTGTTTATTACTGATAATTTTTTGCTTGGCAGTTATCCTAATGATGTGCCATACCCTGATGTTTTAGGCAAGGTGCTAAAATTTAAGGGTGAAATTACTTAAAAAGCTAGTTTTTAAAAGCTTTTTCGTAGGTTTGTTGCATAAAATACCCTTTGATTATGTTGCTCGATTCTCTCTATAATTTGTCTATATATTCTTATGTCTCTTTGCTCAGGCTTGTTTCTCCTTTCAATAAAAAGGCAAAACTTTGGGTTGAAGGCAGAAATAATCTCTTTCATAAACTAAAGCTAGACACCGAACGCCGCCAGCTCAGGTCTCGGAGTGGTAAGCTAGCTTGGTTTCATTGTGCTTCTTTAGGCGAATTTGAACAAGGGCGGCCCGTTATTGAAGCGTTTCGTCAACAATACCCCGACTACAAAATTCTACTAACATTTTTTTCGCCATCGGGCTACGAAATACGTAAAAATTACTCAGGCGCAGACTACATCTATTATCTGCCGGCAGATACGCCCGAAAATGCCCATAGGTTTGTCAGTATTCTGGAGCCGTCTGTTGCTTTTTTTGTTAAATATGAGTTTTGGAAAAACTACTTGCATGAGCTTAAAAAAGAAAATATCCCTGTTATTTCGTTTTCGGCTATTTTTCGCCCCGACCAAGTCTTTTTTAAGTTTTACGGAGGGTTTTATCGTAAACTGCTACACCAGTTTAACCATATACTGGTACAAAACCAAAGCTCGCTCGAGCTACTTAAAAGCATTGATATTACAAACGTGACATTGGCAGGCGATACCCGTTTTGACCGCGTTAAGCAAATTGTAGATAACCGGAAGGATATTCCGGTAGTAGAGAAATTTAAAAACAAGCAACAGGTTTTTATTGTAGGGTCGGCATGGCAAACTGATATGGACGTGCTAATTCCGCTCATGAATGCTGTCAGCGGCGATGGTACGAAGTTTATTATTGCCCCGCACGAAATTCATGATGCTGAAATTGAACTCTGGCGTAAACAGCTTATGGCGAGGTCGGTGTTATTATCAGATGCCAGAGAAGTACCAGATTTAGAAAGCTATGAGGTTTTATTTATCAATAATATTGGTATGTTATCATCTTTATACCAGTATGCCGAATATGCTTTCATAGGAGGGGCATTCGGGAAAGGCTTACATAATATTCTGGAAGCAACTACTTTTGGTATGCCTGTTTTTTTCGGTAACAAATCATACCAGAAGTTTCAGGAGGCCACAGAGCTAATCAGGCTAGGAGGGGCGTTTCCGATAGGCTCAACAGACGAACTGAAAGCGTTATATCAGCAGCTAAAAACGAATGAACCAGAACGGAAAAAAACAGCCACAATAAGCCGGAACTATGTTTTAGAAAATGTAGGAGCTACCCGTAAAATAATGCAGGTAGTTGAAACTTTGGTAAAGAAATAGCCTGATATTATCAGGTCTATTAGTTTTTTACAATCATATAAACCCCTATAACGGTTACAATACCACCAATAATGCGCCACATAGATATAGGGTGCATTTTAAAACCTATTAGCCCGAAGTGGTCGAGTGTCATGGCTGTAATAAGCTGACCAGCCACAATCAGGGCTATCATGTTAGCCGAGCCGATACGCTGCACAATTAAAATAACAGTAGTTACAAAAAATGCTCCCAGCAAGCCGCCAATCCATTTCCACCACGCCAACGATTTAAGCGAAGCCAGCGACGGTATAGGCTCTTTGAAGAAAGGAGTTATCAGAATTAAGGCCACCAAACCAATAGAAAAGGAAATAATAGCCGCAAAAATAGGGTTATTGATGGCTTTGCGTAGCTCGGCATTTACGCCTGACTGAATGCTGTTAGCAGCCCCGCAAAGAATGGCAAAAATGTAAAAAATAATATTCATTTAAAGGTAATTAGCTGCAATTAAAGCTTTGTTTTACTAAATTCTTTGAATTATAAAGAACCCCAGACACACATTGTTGTTATATCTGGGGCTATATGAGGCTTAGGTGGGGTCAGACAATTACTTTTTCTAACATTTTTATGTATAACTGTATGCCCTCGTGTATTTCATCTATATAAATATACTCGTCGGCCGTATGCGAACGGGCAGAGTCTCCGGGTCCCATTTTTAACGATGGGCAGTCAAGCAAAGCTTGGTCAGAAGTAGTTGGCGAGCCATAAGTATTGCGCCCCATGCCAATACCTGCCTGTACAATTGGGTGTTCCATAGGAATGCTCGAAGGACGCAAACGGATAGAACGTGGAATTACCTCGCTACCGATGTTTTTCCGAACAGTTTCAATAATTTCTTCCAACGTATACTGTTCAGTTACCCGAATATCTACCGTAAACTTGCAGGTATCTGGCACTACATTGTGCTGCGTTCCGGCATTAATGATGGTTACTGTCATCTTGATTGGCCCGAGGTTTTCTGATACCTTCGGGAATTGGTAAGACTGAAACCATTGAATATCCTGAATAGCTTTGTAAATAGCATTTTCGCCTTCGTTTCTGGCTGCATGGCCCGATTTGCCATGTGCGGTGCAATCGAGTACCAACAGCCCTTTTTCGGCTACTGCCAAGTGCATTTGGGTTGGCTCGCCTACAATAGCAAACGAAATGTCGGGTAATTCAGGAGCAACCATTTCCAAGCCTTCCCGCCCTGATATTTCTTCTTCGGCGGTAGCCGCCATAATGATATTATACTTTAAATCATCGCGGTAATAAAAAAAGCAAAAGGTAGCAATCAAAGACACGAGGCATCCGCCGGCATCGTTACTGCCCAAGCCAAATAGCTTGCCATCTTTTATTAGAGGATTAAAAGGGTTAAGGGTCCATGAAGGGTTAGGCTTTACCGTATCATGATGTGAGTTAAGCAGTACCGTAGGTTTGCTGGCATCGAAATGTTTGTTTTTAGCCCAGATATTATTTTTCTTTCTACGATAAGGAATATTCCTTTCGCGAAAAAATTCTTCGATAATAGCTGCTGTTTCGTCCTCTTGTTTACTGAAAGACTCAGTCTGAATTAAATCTTTGAGTAGTTCAATAGCATCTTGTGTGAGTGTCTCAACCAGATTGGAGTTTTGAATCATGAATTGTATAATGTTAGTACTACAAAGTTAAAGAATAATTTGTGTTCCGCTTTCACCGTGCGCCACGGCTGCCTGTAATTCGTCGGCATGGCAGATAATTACTTTTGAAACACCCTTCTGTAAAGCGGCAAAGGCGTTGTCGAGTTTGGGAATCATGCCAGCATTAATTGTTCCAGATGCTTTATGTTCGGCATAAATGGCTGGTGTGAGTGTCGGAATCACCGAATCGTTATCGTCAGGGTCCGACAATACCCCTTTCTTTTCAAAACAATAAATAAGATTTACTTCAAAATCGTTGGCCATGGCTACCGCTACCGACGACGCCTGCGTGTCGGCGTTGGTATTTAGCATATTACCATCCTTATCATAAGTTAAAGGAGCAAAAACAGGTGTTAGTCCGTTATCGACAAAGTTTTTAATAATAAAGCTATCTACTTTTTCAACATCTCCAACATATCCGTAATCAATTTCTTTTACAGGGCGTTTACGGGCCAGAATCACTCCCGCATCGGCACCTGTCAGGCCAATTGCATTACAGCCCAATGCCTGTAACTGCGCAACTACCTGTTTGTTTACCAACCCACCATAAACCATTGTTACCACTTCTAGCATGGGAAGGTCGGTTATGCGCCTTCCGTCTACCATTTTGGTTTCAACATCTAATTTTACGGCAATTTTGGTAGCAATTTTACCACCGCCATGGATTAAAATTTTTGCTTCGGTTAAAGCGGCAAAATCTTTCAGGAACTGTGCCAGCGAACGTGGGTTGTCGATGACATTCCCGCCGATTTTTATAATATTAAGTTTTTGCTTCATTTATTGGTTATATTTGCTGCTATGCGTGGCACGTTTTCGGGCGTGCTATATGCCTTTCAGAATTAATTCTCAAAATTACACATGAAATTAGAAACTCTAGCCATTCATGCCGGAAATCATGGTGAGCCTACAACCGGAGCCGTTATTCCGCCCATTATTTTATCGACTACCTTTGAGCGCGGCCCTAACGGAAACTTCGTAGATGGCCGTGATATATATGCCCGTGCTTCAAACCCTAACCGCCGGATGCTGGAAGAAAAACTGGCCGCGCTCGAAGGCGGAACCGATGCCATTACGTTTGCATCGGGGCAAGCCGCTACCATGAGTGTTTTTCATGCACTCGGAGCCAATAGCCATGTGATTCTGCCCGACGATATTTATTATGGCACCCGCTATATGATTGAAAGCCTGTATGCACATTGGGGTATGACTTACAGCGCAGTTGACATGACCGACATTAAACAGATAAAAAAAGCTATCAGAAAAAACACAACTTTAATCTGGATAGAAACCCCCTCGAACCCAAGCCTTAAACTGACCGACATACAAGCCGTGGTGAAGCTGGCTAAAGCAAAAAATATACTCGTAGGTTGCGACAACACATGGGCAACACCTTTCTTTACAAAACCCCTCGAGTTTGGAGTAGATATAGTAATGCACTCAACAACCAAGTATTTCGGCGGGCATTCTGATATACTAAGTGGGGGTATTATTGTAAATGACAACATTGATGCAACAATAAAAGGCCGTATAAGAAACTTCCAGTCGACAGGTGGAGCTATTCCTTCTCCATTTGATTGCTGGTTATTGTTCAGAAGTCTGGCTACTTTTCCGGTCAGAATGCCTGTACATGCGCAAAACGCCATGAAACTGGCTACATTTTTAGAGGGGTTTCAGCAGATAGAAAAAGTAAATTACCCGGGTTTAAAATCGAACCAATACCATAAGGTGGCTAAAAAGCAAATGCAGAACGGTTTTGGAGGTATGATGTCGATACTGGTAAAAGGTGGGCAGGAAGCGGCCTTAAAACTTACATCACAATTAAAACTAGTGAAACATGCCACTAGCTTGGGGGGGGTTGAAACCCTGATAGAACACCGCAAAACAGCCGAAGGAGAACACTCAAAAAGCCCTGACAATTTATTGCGGATTTCGGTCGGTATTGAAAATATTGATGACCTCATAGCTGATTTCAGGCAGGCACTCGAAACAATATGAGCAAGAAGCGGCTCGCCATTTAATAAAATAACCCATTATGGGTTAAATAAATGTCGAATCATTTCGTTTAATTCGCAGTTTACTTAATTATCTATCAGAGGACGTTCTACTTTAACTGTACAGGTTCTGTTTCAAATTAAAAATTAACCAATGAAAAAAATACTTTTTGCTATTTTCTTATTTCCCTTTTTCCTTCAGACAAAAGCACAAGACCTAAAAACTAAACCTAACTGGCAGAATCTTGATTTTGAGAAAGATGGTATCCGCGGCATGAGCGTTGAGCGTGCGTATCAGGAGTTACTGAAAGGCCGTACTTCAAAAACCGTAGTTGTAGCCGTAATTGATGGCGGTACTGACATTAACCACGAAGACCTCAAAAGTAAAATATGGGTTAATGCCAAAGAAATTGCAGGTAACGGAAAAGATGACGATAAAAACGGATTTGTGGATGACATTAACGGTTGGGATTTTCTAGGGGGTAAAGATGGGCAGGATGTTAACCACGAGCAGGTTGAAATTACCCGTATGCTTAAAACTTTCAAAGAAAAATTTGGTGATAAACCTTCAAAAAAACTGATTCGTAAAAATCAGGCAGACTACGAGCTTTATGGCAAACTACAAAAAGAGTTTGATGAAAAAAGAGCAGAAGCCGAACAGTACGCACCTTTTTATGCACAGTTATATAAAAACTATGTTGAGTCAGAAAACATTCTGAAAAACTACCTGAAAGTAGAAACACTTACCAAAGAAAACATTACAGGTATTGACGAAAATAATGTTGACCGTAGTGTAAGAGCCGCTAAACGTACAATAGAGAAGTTTATGGAACTGGGTGCCACAGGTAACGATATTAAAGAAGCAGTTGAGCATTATGAAAGTGAGCTGAAATATAATTATAACCTTGATTTTAACCCACGTACAGTTGTAGGCGATAACCCTGATAAACTGCAATACAGCGAATATGGAAATAATGAGGTAGTAGGACCCGACGGAATGCACGGAACACACGTAGCAGGTATTATCGGGGCCGACCGTAACAATAATCTGGGCATTAAAGGTGTGTGCGACGATGTGAAAATTATGGTGGTACGTGCCGTGCCTGATGGCGATGAAAGAGATAAAGATGTTGCTAATGCCATTCGTTATGCTACTGATAACGGAGCGCAGATTATTAATATGAGCTTCGGGAAGCCATATTCGCCAGAAAAAAAATGGGTTGATGAGGCCGTAAAATATGCGCAGTCAAAAGGGGTATTACTGATTGCCGCTGCCGGTAACGACAACGAAGATACCGATGTGGTAACACATTACCCAACCAGCATTTACGAAAACGGCCAAAAAGCAGAAAACTGGATTTCGGTAGGGGCTTTATCGTGGAAAACCGAGCCGGATGCCGTAGCCGAGTTTAGCAATTATGGTAAAAAGAATGTAGATGTTTTTGCGCCGGGTGTAGATATTTACTCAACCATACCGGGTTCAAAATATGAAGAAAAAAGTGGTACAAGTATGGCTGCACCAGCTACAACGGGCGTAGCAGCTTTATTGAAATCGTACTTCCCGAACCTGACAGCGGCTCAGATTAAAAAAATTATTCTTGAATCTTCGGTAAAACTACCTGACCTCAGAGTATACAAACCAGGTTCAAAAGAAATAGTGAAGTTTAGTGAGTTATCGCTTACTGGCGGAATTGTAAACGCCTACAATGCTATTAAAATGGCAAAAGAAATGGAATAACAAATGTTGTTAAATACCCCTAAAAATCCGTAATAGTTGCTATTACGGATTTTTTATTTTCTCAGAATGAGACAATAGCAGGAGAGTAAATGAGGGTTTTATCAGACGTTTGTTTTTATTTTGAAAAAAAATACAAAAATTTATTAATAAAATTAAATTATAGATATGAAACAAACGCTTACCCTATTCATTTGCCTGATAAGCATGAGTATGTTTGCTCAGTCTGTCAGTACTTATGACTTAACCTGTGAAAGCCGTGTGAACCCTATCGGACTTGATGTTGCCATTCCGCGTTTTACTTGGAAAATAGCAGCCACAGGCCGTAACGTCATGCAAACAGCCTATGCTATCCGAGTAGCTACAAGCCCTGAATTTTCAAAGAAAACAATTGTTTGGGAGTCGGGTAAAACTAATTCTGATGAGTCGGTTCTGCAAGCCTATGGCGGGCCTGCGCTGCAATCTGGCCAGAAATACTACTGGCAGGTAAAGGTCTGGAACAATCAGGCGCAGGAGTCGGGCTGGAGTACCACCGCTTTCTGGCAAATGGCTTTACTGAACCCATCAGCCGAGTTGTCAGCCCAATGGATTTCATCGGGTATAAAAGCCGATACAGCCTATGGTGTTGTGCCACAATTCAGAAAACAGTTTACAGCCAATAAAAAAATTAAATCGGCCGTAGCTTATATTACAGCCAAAGGCTTATACGAGGCACAAATTAACCGCCAAAGAGTAGGAAATGCCTACCTTACACCGGGTTGGACAAGCTATAACAATCGTTTGCTTTATCAGACCTATGATGTAACCGATTTGCTCAAACAAGGCAAAAATGCCATTGGTGTAAGTCTGGCAAACGGCTGGTTCAGAGGAGAAATAGGTTGGGAGAAGAAAACCGCTTTTTACGGGAAAGAAACAGCCTTGTTATGTCAGATAAATATTACGTATGCCGATGGCAAAACCGAAACAATTATTTCGGATGGTTCATGGAAAGTATCAACAGGGCCTATGTTGGCCTCTGAAATTTACGACGGCGAAATTTATGATGCTCGTCAGGAAAAAGAAGGATGGGCAACCGCTAGTTATGACGACAAAAACTGGTTGCCAGTAGTTGTAAAAGATTTTTCAAAGAAGATACTCTTTTCTTCAAACCACGAACTCATTACAAAACATGAAACCTTCAGGCCAGTAAAAGTACTTACCACTCCCAAAGGAGAAAAAGTGCTCGATTTCGGGCAAAACCTTGTAGGTTGGGTACAGATGAAAGTTTCAGGTAAGGCTGGTGATAAAATAGTGTTGTCGCACGCCGAGGTGCTGGATAAAAAAGGAGGGCTTTATTTTGATAACCTGCGCAATGCTCAGGCACAAGATACCTATATTCTGAAAGGGCAGGGTACCGAAACATTTGAGCCACATTTTACTTTTCACGGATTCCGGTATGTGCGTGTGGAGGGAATACAAGAAGCGTTGAATCCTGAAAACTTTACGGCTATTGCTTTGTATTCAGACATGAAACCAACAGGTAGCTTTGAATGCTCTGACCCGATGGTAAATCAGCTACAAAAAAATATACAATGGGGGCAGAAAGGTAATTTTCTGGATGTGCCAACGGATTGTCCTCAGCGTGACGAACGGTTGGGCTGGACAGGTGATGCCGAAGTGTTTTCACGCACCGCAGCATTCAATTTCAATGTTAATAACTTTTTTTCTAAATGGCTGAAAGATGTAGCCGCAGACCAAGACGCAAATGGGTCAATCCCGTTTGTAATTCCGAACATACTAAAAGGTACTTTCTTTGGGAATCCGATAGGTGCGGCGGGCTGGTCTGACGCCGGAATTATTATTCCATGGAATATGTATCTGGTTTATGGTGATAAACGTGTAGTGGAAGAACAATACCCTAGCATGAAGGCTTACCATTCGTATGTAAGGAAAGCTGCCAAAAACGACCTCTGGAATGCTGGTTTTCAGTTTGGCGACTGGCTGTCTTATCGCGTTGATGACTCTAAGGGCCTGATAGGGCAAAAATCGGCTGTGACAGACAATTATCTGGTGGCGCAGTGCTTTTATGCTTATAACACCGAATTAATGATAAAAGCGGCCAGATTATTAGGCAAAACCGAAGAAGTAAAAGATTATGAGGCACTACTGGAGAGAATCAGAAAAGCCTTTCAACAAGAGTTTATGACTGCTAACGGCAGGTTAATTTCTGAAACACAAACAGCTTATATTCTGGCTTTGCAGTTCGATATGCTTCCTGAGGAACTACGCCCGCAAGCCCTAGAACGTCTGGTGAGTAATATTAAAAGTTATAGTTACCACCTTACAACCGGTTTTTTAGGTACGCCATTTTTAACACCTGTATTAACGCGTTTCGGGAGAACAGATGTGGCCTATCGCCTGTTGTTGCAGGATACGTATCCGTCGTGGTTATACCCGATAAAAATGGGTGCAACTACTGTCTGGGAAAGATGGGATTCGATGAAGCCTGACAGTACTTTTCAAGACCCAAGCATGACCTCCTTTAATCATTATGCTTATGGTGCCATAGGCGACTGGATGTACAGAGATGTAGCCGGACTTGATGTAGATGAAGAAGGAGCAGGTTATAAGAAAATTATTATCCGACCTCATTTGAGTAGTGAACTTAGCTCAGCCAAAGCATCGTTGAATACAAATTATGGGTTGGTATCATCGGGTTGGAAAGTAGCCCCTAAAGAAATTAATTTTATGCTTGAAATCCCTGCCAATACATCGGCAACGGTATATCTGCCAACCAGAAACATTCCAGATATTGAGGAGGGTGGCAGGCCGATTTCGTCAGATTTCAAAATTCTGGGTATTGAAGGGGAGTATACAAAACTACAAGTTGGTTCAGGAAAATATGAATTTAAAGTAAGAAAGTAAATACCTACCATATTTAAACAAGAAAGCCGAAGACTAATACCTTCGGCTTTCTTGTTTAATCTTTATGAAAAGAAATTAGTTTTTACCACTGGTTTGGATACCCGAAGGCTGATTTTGTTTCGCCTGTTGCATAGGGTTTGGTTGTTGGCTAAAGAAACTTCTTTGTTTGAATGCCTGAAATTTGGTTGGTTGTTCAGGCTCACGCGGGAACGAGTTATTAGCCGTATCGATGTCGGCAATTTCATAGAATGGGTCAAGTGTAAACTTCTTCACTTTTTTCGCAGTCGGAAGTGTTTTCTTGATTTCTTTGTCATTTAATCGCCAGATTTCAGCCGGAATTCTTACGATTTCGCTGGTACCATCTTCAAATTCCAGTTTCAAGATAACTGGCATTGGTAAACCACCTTTATTTTTGATTTTCAACACATAGAAGTTTTTACCTTCTTCCAGCATTTTGCGCTCATCTTCCGACAAAGTTGATTTGTATTGTTCTGATTTTTGTTTGTCGGCAGCTGTTACGGCAAATTTATCGTAAGAGTTATAGAAATCTCTCATGGTTGAGTCGGCCTCTACAACAGTTTGTTTAATATCAGTTTTATTACGGATATTGCTTAGTGTTTCGCGTTTTGCATCAAAATCAGCTTTATCAGCCGCTTTTTTAGCAATAGGGTCTTGGTTATCGATAGTATACCATTCTACTTCGGCCAAATCCTGATCAACAGGCTCTACACCATAGAACCAGCCTTTCCAGAACCAGTCTAAATCAACGCCTGAGGCATCTTCCATCGTACGGAAGAAATCGGCTGGTTGAGGCGATTTAAACGCCCAACGACGAGCGTATTCTTTGAAAGCGTAGTCGAACAATTCGCGGCCCATAATGGTTTCACGAAGCATATTCAAGCCGGTTGCCGGTTTTGCATACGCATTTGGCCCTAATGAAATAACGTTGTCGGAACTCGACATAATCGGTACCTGTTGTGTTTTGTCGGTTTTCATGTAAGGCACAATGTATTGAGGTTCTCCTCGGCGAGAAGGGAAGTTACGGTCCCATTCCTGCTCTGCAAGATATTGGCAGAAAGTATTTAAGCCCTCGTCCATCCATGTCCATTGACGCTCATCGGTATTTACAATCATCGGGAAGAAGTTATGCCCAACTTCGTGGATAATTACCCCAATCATGCCGGCTTTAGTTTGTTCAGAGTAAGTGCCATCTGCTTCAGGACGGCCACCGTTAAACGAAATCATCGGGTATTCCATACCGCCACCTGCTGTTGCATGGCATGAAATGGCCACAGGGTACGGATACTGAATAGTACGGTTACCGTAGCTTCTTAGCGTATGCTCTACTACTCTGGTTGAGTATTGGCCCCAAAGCGGATTACCTTCTTTTGAATAGAAAGACATCGACCAGATTTTACGTCCGTTATTATAAACATCGGTTTGCATGGCATCCCAGATAAACTTGCGTGAAGAAGCAAAGGCAAAGTCGCGTACGTTAGAGGCTTTATAAATCCATGTTTTTTTGCCTGTTGGTTTTCCTTTTTCGGCAGTTTCTGCTTCTGCTTGCGTAACAATTACGATAGGCGTTTTTGAGCTTTTAGCTTGTTCTAAACGCTTTAATTGTGCTGACGACAATACTTTGTCGTAGTTCTGACACTCACCGGTAGCTCCCACAACGTGGTCGTTTGGTACAGTGATTTCAACTTTATAATCGCCGAAAGGTAGAGTAAATTCGCCCTGACCCAAGAATTGTTTGTGTTGCCAGCCGTTTACGTCGTCATAAACAGCCATACGCGGAAACCAGTGTGCAATAAAATAGTTGTAGTTGCCATCCTTAGGGAAATATTCCATACCCGAACGACCATAATATTCAGTAATGTTGTAGTTCCAGTCAACACGGAACGAATAAGACTGACCTGTTTTTAATGGGGTTGGTACTTCAATACGCATCATAGTATTATTGATGGTATAAGTCAGGTCTGCATTGGTTTTGGCATCTTTTACAAGAGTAATTTTATAGCCGTATTCTTTATTGCTTGAGATGGTTGCTCTTACAGAACTAGGAGCGTTAATGCCCTGAATAGCGCCGAAAGACATCTGGTTATCGATACCTCCGGTTTTAGTTAAGGCATTGATAGAATTTTTCTCGAACAAGTTCTGGTCGAGTTGTAGCCAGATATAACGGAGTTCGTCAGGAGACTTGTTGGTATAGGTAATAACCTCAGTACCGATAATGCGCTGGTTGGCATCATCCAGTTCTACTTTAATATCGTAATCGGCTTTTTGTTGCCAATAATCTTTGCCCGGAGCACCCGAGGCAGTACGATATGTATTAGGGGTTGGTAGCTCAGTACCCATTTGCTCGAATCGGGTATTGGCGTTATACTGCGTAGTGGCAGGTTGTTGAGAGAACGCTGCAAATCCTGTCAGTAGACAGATAAAAAGAATGACTTTTCTCATGAATATGATGAAGGGCTTAATGAATAACAAAAATAATTAAAAAGGCGAAACTATCACATTAAAAATGCCAGTTTAGCAAGGTTTAGAGATGATTTTTGAGTTATTTTCGACGAATTTTGGGCAAAACAGCTACAACCGCTATTTCGATACTGGCACCACCGGGCAGGTTAGCAACACCAACAGTTGTGCGTGCCGGAAAATCGGCCGTGAAGTATTTGCCGTATAATTCGTTAACTTTAGCAAAATTGTTGATGTCTTTCAGGTAGATAGTTGTATTAACCACATCTTCCAGTTTTGCACCTGCTGCTTCCAGAATAGCCTTGATGTTTTCCATGATTTGTGTGGTTTCTGCTTCAAAACCGCCTTCAACCAACTTTCGGGTGGCGGGGTTAAGCCCTATTTGCCCGGCAACATATAGCATGCCATTAGCTTTTACCCCTTGGCTATAAGGTGCAATAGGCACAGGAGCTTTGTCGGTTCTGACAATTTCTTTGTTTTGTGCAAAAGATAAAAAAGAAGATACGATTAAAAGGCCAGTTAATAGAAGTTTATTCATGTGTTTTTGATTTATGAATACAATTTTCTAAATTTTGTATTGAAAATCAAAGCACCGAACTTATGAATTTAAACGCAGTTTTTTCGATTGTTAATGCGTTGGTATTGCCGCAGTGGTTATTAATGATTTTTGCCCCCCATTGGCAGTGGACACGAAAACTGGCAAACACGTATCTGATACCCATTATTTTAGCAATTACCTATGCTTTTTATATACTCGTAAGCCTGCATGAGTTAGATTTTATGGCGTTCAGTACGCTGGCGGGTATAAAACAATTATTTACGGTAGAACAAAGCGTTTTGGTGGGCTGGATTCATTACTTATGTTTTGATTTAGTAGCCGGAACATGGATTTTTAATGATTCGCTTGCAAAGGGGATAAACCGCTGGCTGGTAGGTGTATGCCTACTGTTTTGCTTTATGCTTGGGCCAATTGGTTTTCTGCTCTATTACATTATCCGAAAATTTGCTTAGAGAAAAGGGTGGCGTAATACCATTACGCCCTACGCTATATCTCCATAAGCCTTTTCAGGTTTTCGCCATAGGCCGAACCCGTTTCGAGTTTGGTTGTTTTGCTGTCGCGCATGACAACCAGATATTTTCCGTTGAAATATTTCTGTAATTCCCGAATCAGAAAAGAATTAACGATAGACGAGCGACTAATCCGAACAAAATTATCGGGCAGTTTTTCTTCCAGACTCGTAATGGTATAATTAGTCAGGTACTGTTTACCATCGGTTGTATTCAGAAAAACATATTTATCTTCCGCTTCAAAGTAACTTACATCGGTGAGTGGAATAAACAGGATTTTTTCGCCCGATTTGACCGAAATAGAATGCGCCGTAGTTTGTTTTTGCACATTGTTGCGCTGCGAATCTTCTTTTACCCGAAGCTGTTCAAGCAATTGCATTACATTGCTGCTAAGCGTGTTGTGTTCGTTTTTGTCTTCAAACTTTTTTAACTTTTCAATAGTTTTTTCAAGCCTTTCGGCCTCGATAGGTTTTAGCAGATAATCGATAGAGTTTTCTTCAAAAGCCCTGATAGCGTACTGGTCGTAGGCAGTTGAGAAAATAACCATAGGCATATAACTCAGTTTCGAGAGCATATCGAAGCCTGTCAGCACAGGCATTTCAATATCAAGAAATATTAAGTCAGGTTTGAGTACTTCAATTTTTTCCAGCCCTTCTTGTCCGTTATGCGCTTCGTCGATGATTTGAATGACAGAACTATAATTAGCCAGCAACCTTTTCAGCCGGCTAATAGCCAGCGGTTCGTCGTCAATCAATATAGTCTTAAACATAGTTGTTAAATTTAATAGTATAAAAAATTATGCAGTTGTTTTCTCAGAAGTTTCGGCAGGAACCCTGATAACAACCGCCTTATGCCCATTATTCTGAATCTGTAAACTGGCCTTGTCGCCGTAAATCAGTTGCAATTTATCGCTTATGCTTTTTAGACCGTAACCCCCGCTTAAATCTTCTTTAAAAGCAGGGCCATTGTCATGAATCTGAAAAGCAATGAGGTCGTCTGTTTTTGTAATATTTACCTCAATTGTACCATGTTCAGTAATTTTGGATATGCCATGTTTAATAGCATTTTCAACAAGTGGTTGAAGCAAAAATCGAGGTATTTTAATGTTTTCCAGTCCGGTTTCCAGATTAATAGCATAATTGAGCCTATCACCAAAGCGCATTTGTTCAATAGAAAGGTACGATTTTACAATTTCAAGTTCTTCGGCAATGGTATGAAAACTCTGGTCAGAGCGCCCCGTAGTAGCCCGAAACAATTTAGATAACTGAATGGTCATTTCCTCGGCCTTATCGGGGTTGTCATGAATTAATCCGGTAATACTATTTAATGAGTTATACAGAAAATGCGGATTAATACGGGCTTCGAGTGCATTTAACTGTGCTTTTGTTTTAAGTTTTTCCAGATTAAGTAGCTGGTACTCCTGTTCTGAAATTTTGCGATTAAGGTTTTTAGAACGCTGCCAGTTATAGAAAAATACCGTTACAACAACCATAGGTATAAACACATATAGATTATTATGAATATTTGCGGCACTTTCAGGGGCTTTAAATGAAATAATACGCCAGTAGTGGCTCCAGTATCTTTCGCCGTCATTGAAAGAGTAATACATTATTTTCTGGCTGAGCTGAATCAAAAATAAGATAATATAGGTAAGAATAACCAGAAACAGGTATTTCATGCAGTTTCGGGTAAAGAAACGCTCAATGAATAAAATAAAAAGCAACAGGCTGATAAAACACGCAAAACCGGTGGTGAGGTTAGCCAGAAAAACAGCTTTGTTCTGGTCGGCCTCTAACGAAGTAGGATTTAGTAACTCCAGAGAAAAATATAAAATACTGTTCAGTCCATAAATAAAAAAAGTAGTAAAAAACAGCGTATAAAGCAAAAAACGTGGGTTTAACCTGTTTATAGCATTTTTAAAGCTGTTTTTAAGTGTATGGTTAGTGGGGTGGTAATAAGGCTGGGGTTGTTCGGATGCTTGTGTTGTTTTGTCGGCAGCAGCCTTTGTATTTGTGTTAGTATACGGGGCTTTATCTACATGAAGTTGTTGCAGCCAGTCATATTGTTTTTTTTTTAGTTCCTGAGTAAAGTTATGAAAAGGGTCTTTTTGTGGAGAGAGAATTTTTATTCTCCCTCCTGATGCTCTGAGCTTTACGCTGGCTCCGCCTCCGTTTAGTATACCCGAAATATAACTCGATTTTTTTATACCCTGAAAATTAGGCAAGTAAGGCGTGTTAATCCAGGTGCTATCAGCTTCTAGCTGTAAGCCCTGATGCAAAGGTAATTGTGCGGTAATGTTGCCACCACTTGTTTCAAGCCAAAGGTATTCGTTAACCGAAAGCGCCTGAACAGAAATATTGCCACCTTTGGTTGAGGCCCCTATATTGCCTTTTACCTGTGCCAGTTTGATGTTTCCTCCGGCTGTAAAAGTTTTAAAATCACCCGAAACACCATAAGCTCTTATATTCCCGCCACTGGTGCGCATATACAGTTTTCCGTCGAAACCATCAAGTTTAATATTCCCGCCGCTGCTAGAACCATTAATTTCTCCTTTAGAATTCAGCACAAGGATGTTTCCGCCGGAGGTAGATATTTCAGCTTTTATGGCACAATTACCTACTTTTATGTTTCCGGCGGTAGTTCTGACCCTGACCTCGCCCTGTGTATTTGCAATTTTTATGTCGCCAACTGCCGCCCGTATACCATGCTTACTGTTCATATTATTTACAAGCACTTCACCTACGGTAGTTTTGATAAAAGAATTTATAGTTTTAGGCAGAAAAACCCGAAAAGCTACCTGACAGAAACTGAGCCAGTCCCATCGCCAGAAATTATTGTTTCGTACGCCTACCCGAAGCGTTTCGTTTTCTTTTGAGATATAAACGAGGTCTTCGTACAATTCTTCAACTGGAATACTTTCTTTTCTGAAGAAATTGATAAACAGGCGTTTGGAAGCATATATTTCTATTCTGATTTGGTCTTCGTCAGTACCTAATACCTCAATATCCCCCGTTACGGTCGACAAACTAATGTTTTTGATGTCTTCCATCGGAATGGTTTTTATATCTGAAGGTAAAATATTCATTGATTAACAGATTTTATTTTCTACCAGCCAGTTCAGGAACAAGATTTCAAACACTAGTGTGAACGGAATAACAGAAATATTTTTAATAAATAACAACACAGGCCATTTGGAGGCCGATACCTTTAGTACCTGATGCACCTTCAGCCATTGAAGCACTGAGGTATATTCGAACAAAAAGTTTAACCCAACATTAATAAGTACCGCAATAATGGCAAACACAATAAAGTTGACAAGAATGGCTACCCCATTGTTTGAAAAATTATACCTGCTATTGTGCCAGATAACCTTCCATTGTTGTTTGCTCATGCGAAAAACACCCACCACTTGTTTTATACCTGTTTGTATAGAGCCTTTGCCAATAACTAGCAACACAGTTAGTAAACGAGCCAGATTAACACCCACTTCCAGTAAAAAATTAACTCTCCACGAAATTTCGCCTTGCCCGCCTGTCTGAAAGAAACGCCCCGTACCGGCTGCTACTCCTAGGCCCAACAGCGCAACATAGTACTTGCCTATAAAAACGTTGGTATATTCAATTAGCTTGGTATACCCTAAAAATGCCTCGCCGCTTTTCATGGTGGTTAACGTTTATGGTCAAGCGTAAGGCTTAATTTGCTTGTGACAATAACCAGTTGGCGGCTCTTTCGCCCCAGTTTGGCGCAATGCTTGAGGCAGGCTTAAACTTGGCAAATTTCTTTAAGGCTTCTTCAAATAAAGGGGCCGATTTTTTCTTGCCTCCGCCGTAGGCCTCAGGTGTAAAGAAAACCCCCTGTGCTTCAAGTAATTTGGCTCTTGGGTTTTCAGGATTTAACTTATAAGCATTTTGCAAACCTGTGCTTACAGCAGTGCCGTATGTTTGCCAGCGGTCTTGCGGAGCAACGGCCATACGTGCGCTAGCCAGATACGCCTTCATAACCTCAAGTTCGTCGTTATTAGGTTGTAGTTTTACCGCAGCGGCCAGAAACTTATCGGCTTTATCAAGTAAAATATCTTTTTTGTCGGCATCGGGTTCGTTATGACTTAAGTTAGCCAAGCCATAAGCTGCCCAGTAATTAGGAAGCCATTCTTTAGGTTCGGCTGCTGCAATGCGTTCTAACTGGCTTACACCCTGTTTGGTGTTTTCGATGTTTTCAAATTCGCTTATCAGGCCAATGGCGTTTTCCATTGCTGAAACATACTCAGCTTTTTGAGCAAAAGTTCTGACGAAAATTAAAGATAAAAAGCTGATAGTTAAAATAAATGTTCTCATTTTTAATAGAAGTTTAAATGATTATGTATGAGGTTCTGATGTTAAATGATGGGTCAAAATTAGAGGCTAAGGGCTTAAGGCAACAGGAGTTTCTGACAAAGACCGGATTTGACGGAGTAAAACAGGATTTTGCAGGAGTAAATACTTTGCCCGAAAAGTATTAATTTTGAGAAACAATCCTCTTATCTGTCAAATGAACCGCATCGACCGCCTGATGGCTATTGTTACACACTTGCAAACCAGAAAGTATGTAAGTGCCGAGAATATTTCCGAGAAATTTGAAATCAGTGTCCGTACGGTTTACCGAGACATTAAAGCCCTGTCAGAACTAGGCATTCCGGTTAGTTTTGAACCACAAAAAGGCTACTTTATTATGCAGGGTTACTTTTTGCCTCCTGTGGCATTCAGTATTGAAGAGGCCAATGCTTTGTTGCTCATGGAAAGTGTAAGCATGGGGTTTGCTGATAAGTCTATCAGGAAACATTATTCTGCGGCATTAAACAAAGTAAAAGCGGTGTTGCGTACCAACCAGAAAGAGAAAATTGAGCAACTTTCCGACAACATAAAACTTCAGGTGCCGGCACGCCTGAACAACGATTTTGAGTATTTAAGTACCATTCAGAACGCCATTACTGCAAAGCATATACTGGAAATAGAATATGCAAATTATAAAGAAGAAGTAAGCCAGCGGCAGATTGAGCCTATCGGGCTGGTTTTTTATGCTTTTAGCTGGCACATGATAGCGTGGTGTCATTTACGCAACGAATACCGCGATTTCAAAGTGGCACGCATTCGTGCTATTCGTCAGACCGACATCCCCTTCCGTAAAAAAGACCATATCCCACTTAGTGACTATCAACTTCCGGTAGAATTCTGAGCTACGATGTGCGTTTTTCCAGCATATTTGAGGGCTTAAAAAATTTGAAAAAAATTATTTTAAAAAAAAGTAAAAATTCTCAAAACCGACTGCCATAGGGTTGTCAGTGGGGTGTATTTTCTTTGCATTATCAACTAAAACGCAACAGAAATATGTCTCTTATCCAACAATTTTCAAATCAATTTGAACAAGAAGCCCTTACCACCCGCAAAATGTTGTCGCGAGTTCCGAACGACAAGTATGACTGGAAACCACACCAAAAAAGCATGACCATTAAACAATTAGCTACACACATTGGAGAACTACCCGGATGGATAAAAATGACGCTCACCACCGACGGGCTGGATTTTGCCCAGAATCCATACAAACCTGAAGACATTAACAATACTACCGAATTAATGGAGTATTTTGAAAAGAACATTGAGGAAGGAAGAGCATATCTGCAAGAATCGTATGAGGCCGACCTTGAAAACGACTGGACTTTGCGCAACGGAGAAACTGTGTATAGTGTTGGCCCTAAAAAAGATATGCTACGGGTCACAATCAGCCAGATTATCCATCATCGGGCGCAGCTAGGGGTTTATTTACGCTTATTGAACATTCCGATTCCGGGTAGTTATGGCCCTAGTGCCGACGAAAGCTTTTAAAATTATTTTCAGAGAGGGAGGTATAGCTTCCCTCTGCCTATACAATGGAAAAGCTAGACCTAACAAAGCACTACAAAGCCTATTACACGGCTAGCACAAGCCCCACGGTAGTGCATATACCAGCCGCTCAGTATTTGTCGATACAAGGCAAAGGCGACCCGTCATCAGCCCAATACGCAGCGGTTCTGGAGGCGTTATATACAACAGCCTACGCACTTAAGTTTATGTATAAAGCACAACAGCAAGATTTCGTAGTTGCAAAACTTGAAGGCTTGTGGTGGTTTGATGAAACACACTTTGCAAACATAAGTATGGCTAATGCTCCGCAGCAGATACCCCGCAGCGAATGGCATTACAGAATGCTGATTCGTTTGCCTGATTTTGTAACCCCAACGGTCGTAAAAAATACCGTTGAGAAAATAGTTTCAACAAAACAGATAGCACTGGTAAAAGCCATAGAATTATACCAGATGGAAGAAGGCAAATGTGTACAGATACTACACGTAGGCCCTTTTGAAAATGAGCCCGAAAGTTTAAAACAGATTCAGCATTTTGTAGAAATCAATAAGCTGGAAAAAAATGGCCTGCATCATGAAATCTATTTATCTGATTTCAGAAAAACGGCTCCCGAAAAATTAAGAACCATATTGAGAGAACCAGTAAAATAACGCTATTAATATTCAACAATCATGAACAATTTATTGAAAAAAACTATTGCTTTAAACGCATCAAAAACCGAAGTATGGGATGCCCTTGTGAATCCTGAAAAAATCAAGAAATATCTTTTTGGAACCGAAACCACCACCAACTGGCAGGTAGGTAGCCCTATTGTATTTTCGGGTATGTGGGACGACAAACCCTATCAGGATAAAGGTACCGTACTGGCTTTTGAGCCTGAGAAATCGCTCACTTATAATTATTGGAGTAACCTGAGCGGAACGCCCGATGTGCCTGAAAACTATGCGAATATTAGTTATTCGGTAGAAGAACATGGAGAAAAAACTTTACTGACTATTTCGCAGGATGGGTTTAAAGACCAAGCAACGTTGGAACGTTCGGAGGGGGATTGGGCCGCTGTATTGGAAGAATTAAGAAAGGTAGTAGAGCAGTAAATTACAGAGGGGCCAGTAAGCCCCTCTATTCTTTTATAAGTTGTTTACAACTATTCGGTTTTTAAGGAAAACGTTTCTTTTAAGCCTTTTATCTGTAAAAAAGCCATTAAACCCACCCATGCCGCTACCGCTGTAATAAGAGCGTAGCCAATAAATGTCAGGCTGAATAATTGGGGTATAACAATAATCAGGCTATCGACAACCCAGACGATGTCCAGAAAAATAATTAACCTGACAAGGTTTCTGGATAAGGGGTTTTGGCGTGAGGCATAATAAACCAGTAACGAGAAACCCACTAGAAAAACACCAATAAGCATAAAAGGCAGGCTGGCAGCTACACCAAACATTTTTGCGGTAAAAGCCGGAAACTCTATCAATAAAAGCCCTGTTGCGCCTGAACTAAGGGCATTAATAAGTAATACATTTTTTAAGTTTGTCATGATTTATCAATTGTTTAATGATAAAACAAAGGTAGATTTGCTTGATGATTAGGAATTGATAATTCACGACAAAATGAAGATACTGGCTTTACATCTTCAGCATGTGCTGGAATACGCCCAGATGAGGGGCATTGCCCGACAAGAGCTGGTAGGAATGATGGAAACACCCCCACAGGATTTTTCGGGGCCTACCGAAACGGTAACAATTACAGATTTTTACATTGTTATTGACGAAATTGACAGGCAACTGCAAGAAGAACGCCTCGGCATTCGGTTAGGGAATTTTCTTAATCTCGGTGCGTTGGGGCTTATCTACCAGATTTCGTTGCAGGCTACAACTATTGAGGAAGCCCTACACTATTTACAGATATACATCAATGCTACTTTTCCGGCTGTTGACCTGCGCACATCAGTAACCGAACTGTCGGCAGAAATAGTATTGACCATCACAAACGAACAGTTAAGTGCTAACCGCATTATTCTGGAAAACTTACTGACGGTTATTGGCAGAGAAATAAGCCTGATGAGTGCCCGTGAATTAAGTATTATCAAAACGTCTCCTTTTTGTTCCGAAAACTACCCCGATGACTGGCGCAATACCGAGAATTATAGCGTCAGTTTTACACCTACTATTTTAAAAGCAACTTTGCAAGACCGCAGCCGTCAGCAATTAGATGTACTTATACCCGAATACCTGAAACTCATAGAAAGTTTAAAGGCCGACATGACATTTGCCAATAGGGTAAAAATAGCATCGTTACATCTGGCAAAGCCAGAATTACCTAATCTTGAAACCGTAGCCGATGTGTTTCATCTTACTCCGCGCACTTTTCAACGCCGCTTGGTTAACGAAAATATTACTTTCAGGCAAATTATTGACGACCTCCGCAAACAGATTTCCGATTTACTAATCAGGCACAACCGTTTTTCGGTGAGCGACATTGCCTATGTATTGGGCTACTCTGAGCCGGCTGCTTTTATCCATTCATTTAAAAAGTGGTTTGGCGAGGCTCCCGAACGTCTTCGGCAAAGGACTTTTACCTGACTCGTAGGGGTTAATCGGTATAATATTTATGGGCATTAAAGGCAATGGGTAGGCCTATCATTAACATTAGTACTACCATGCCTACAATAGCTTGAGTTATATTAAACGGCGCACGTGTAACATTCGATAAAGGAACAATAATCAGGTTCATAATTACCCACACAAATGCTCCGTAAAGTACTCCTGAAAGTACTTTATTAAAAGCCAGAAACCCGAGCTTGGGGTAAATCCAGAAATAGAAAAATGTAAATGAGTAGGCAATCAGGTAATGAAACAGTAAACCCGATAAAATCATACCTATGCCTCCGGCAAAGGCTTTTTCTTTACCAAATACTCCGCTGGCTATATAATGGAATATCTTATAAGGAATTTTCTGGTTCATGATGGCCGAACTCACAATGGCTCCTATAAGGTCTAAAGTTCCGGCAAGGAAGCCGGTAAGCAAAATAACTTTGTAATACGTTTTCATAGTGTTTGGTTTATTTGTAATCAAGTATAAGCGTATGACAAAAAAACTGCTTTTTCATTGTATTTTTACGAGCAAAATCCGGTCAGTTCGAGTCAAAAGCCGTTCAAAATGAATTTGATAGATGATAAAGACTTAGTAAAACGCTGTTTGGCTGAAATAAAACAGCAAATGGGATATACAGCAAGCGCCCGCCTCTCGCAGCGAGACATTGAGCATCTGTCTGAACAAATAGAAGCAAAAACAAAAATACTGATAAGTCTTTCTACCCTTAAAAGAATTCTTAACGGGCAGTTCGACCGCCTCCCACAAACGTCAACACTAAATGCTCTTACCTGTTTTGCAGGTTATACAGGCTGGCATGATTTCAAAGCAAAAAAAATATCAGAGCAAACGATTGAAAATCAACCAGAAAATAAAAAGCCGGAAAGCAAGAATAAAAACCACACTCGGTTCTGGATAGGCGCGGGCATATTTTTATTACTAGTGTTGATGACCTTATTATTGCAACCTTCTCTTTTGAGAGGAAATAATACAACCAGCGAAGTGAAATTTTCTGCACGGCAAACAAGCACAGCGCGCATTCCGAACAGCGTAGTTTTTACTTATGATGTAAGTAAAACAGATGCTGATAGCTTTTACTTTCAACAATCATGGAACGAGAAAACCAGAATCAGTATTCAAAAAAATAATCATACACTGACAGACATTTACTATGAGCCGGGTTATCATAGAGCTAAGCTGTTGGCTAATGGCAAGGTGTTGAAGGAGGTAGGTGTAAATATTACTACTAAAGAATGGGTTTCGTATACAAAGAGAGCTTTCACAGAAATAAAACCACGGTATTTTTGCAAAGGAAAAATAATTCATGACGGAGTTTTGGGCCTGACCGACGAGGCTTTCGATGAAAACCATATCGATTTCCAGCAAGATCAGTTGTATTTCTCAACGTTTTTTCCTGAAATACTGAAAGCAGAAGGAGATAACTTCATGTATAAAGTACGTTTTCGTCTCAGAAAAATAAAAGCTACGCTCTGCCCATGGATTATGACCGAGGTATTCTGCCAAAATTCGTTTATCTATTTTACTAATACAATTTCGGGGTGTATCAGTGAAATAAACGCCAAAATAAGTGATAATTATCTGAGCGGAAAAACCACCGATTTATCAGCTTTTGGTTGTGACCTCACACAATGGCAAGAGTTAGAGATACGGGTCATCAATAAAAATGTAGGGGTATATCTGGCCCATAAAAAGATATTCGAGAAACCCTATCAGCAGGCACTAGGGCCAATTGCAGGCATAGGTTTTGCCTCGAACGGACTCTTTGAAATCGATGAAGTAGTTTTAAAAAATCATCAGAATAAAGTTATTTATCAGGCATCCTTTTGAAATCTTGGCACGTTTTTAAATGAGGAAAATTTACGGTCATTAACCAATTCATTACCACATAATCATTTTTTTTGTCTTTAAAAAAAACGCTGAATAAGCAGAAAAACGTGGTTTTATAGTGCTTTTACGAAACAATTAGGTGTTTAATTAACAATTAATGGTAGATTGGCATTGATTTTGTTTTTATCTATACTGTGCATCCGCATCTTACTTGTCCCAAAAAGTCTTCAATAATTTTTTTACCTTTTTATTATTTACTAACTGATTTCTCAAAAGGAATTTAGATATTTTTTATTGAGGGAATACAATACTATCTGTTGTTCATTAACTGGAAAGTATTAACACAAAACGTATCGGGAATGATTAAGAAATTACTCTGTGTTGACGATGACAAAACAACTTTAACGTTGATTAAACTGATAGTTAATAAAGTTTCTTTCGCAGAAGAAATAATTACTAAACAGAACGGGAAAGAAGCTTTGGAGTATTACCATGAATTGTCAGAAAGTGCCGTAACCGACGATTATCCTGATTTAGTTTTTTTAGATTTGAATATGCCTATTATGAATGGTTGGGATTTTCTTGATGAGTTTGTTGCACAATTTTATAAAAAATTTGCTGGGACTAAAATAATTATTCTTTCTTCATCGACCGACCCGGAAGAGAAAGAACGAGCTAAAAAATATCCTTTTATTATAGATTATGTCTCAAAACCCCTAACAGTGAGTGCCTTAAAAAATCTATTAATAGTCTAAGGATAACAACACAATACTATAATCCTGAATTTACCTGTTTTTACTATTTTGGTGTTTTTGCGTCAACAACAATCAGTAGTGAATTCGGTATAGTTTCTACGATTAAACAGGTTATATCTATCAATAATGTTTAGAGTAAAAAAATGGGTAGCAGCAATTCATTTGTAGAAAATCCGTTTTCTACTTCCCTATACCAGAAGCCTTCTAAAAATCAGGAGGAACTGATTGGAATGCTCCAGAGCAAAGAGCTTTTCTTGGATTACACCGAAGAACCACTTTTAATCGTAGATACTGACCTTCGGGTTATAGCCTTCAGTAAAAAATATCAGGAAAAACATAACTTCTACTTTGGAGAAAAAATAACCAAAGGTAATAGTGTGCTACTCTATACGCCAGTTTCAAAGGTTGATGAAATGCAGGCTATCTACCAAAAAGTATTGCAGGGCGAAACCCTCGAGCACGAGAGCCGTCTGCTCTCAGAGGCTGGGCTGTTCATCATATACTGTAATAAATATAAACCAGTATATGGGAAGAAAAAACAGGTAATAGGCATATTTATTTCGGTAGGTAGCATAACCGAAGTGAATAATACTTGCAAAGAAACAGCACAGGATGACATAAAGTATCGGCCTATTTTAGAAAACTCCCTCAACGCCTTTTTCCTTGATTCGCCCGATGGAACCATCATTGATGCCAATCAGGCAGCCGTTGATATGTTTGGTTATACATTGGAAGAGTTAAAAACAATAGATAAAAAACAAATCATTGATTTTACTGACGAGACCTTTACCAAATTGCTCGCGCAAAGAACAAAATTCGGGCAAATTAAAGGCGAATTAACAGGGATAAGAAAAAACGGAGAGAGTTTCCCGTGTGAGTTTTCATCGGTTCTTTATCGAGACACCAATAATGACCTCAAAGCCTGTACGTTCATGTGTGATATTTCGGCAAGAAAAAATGCTGAAAAAGCAGTTGAACTAAGCGAAAAACGATTCAGAACACTGATTGAAAATGCAAGCGATATAATTATTTTGTCGGACGAGAATGGAACCGTCAATTATATCAGTCCGGCCTTTGAGAGAGTAACAGGTTTTAGTCTGGAAGAAATACAGCAAGAGCCTAGCCTGCTGTTATCCAGATTACACCCCGATTATTTACAGGAAATAAAGCGGACTTTCAGAGAAGCACTTGAGATGCCGAATCAGCCCATTTATCGTATGGCTCGTTATCAGCATAAAAAAGGGCATTATGTCTGGATAGAAGGGGTTATAACCAATATGCTGCAAGAAGAAAACGTAAGGGCTGTTGTTTCTAATTACCGCGATATTACCCAACGCAAAGCCGCTGAGGAAAAAGCACTGAAAAGCGAAAGTAAGTTTCAGGCATTGGTTGAAAACGCAGGCGATATTATTGTGTTAACCGATTCTAAGGGATATGTAGAGTATGTAAGTCCGGCCTTTGAAAAAATTACCGGATTCCATGCCTCTGAAGTAATAGGCAGGCGTAATATAGAGTTTATGCACCCTGAACAAGCACGTGACACGCAAGGCTTATATAATAAATTATTGCAGATACCCGGTTTTTCATTGCCCCGAACCAACAGGCTATTACATAAAAATGGTAACTATATATGGGTAGAAGGAAGCCTGACTAATTTGCTTCATGATGAAAATGTACAGGCTATTGTATCAAATTATCATGACATTACAGAGCGCATTAAATGTGCCAAAATTATTAAGGAGTCTGAGAACTATCTCCAGACCATTTTTGAAAATACTTCCGAAGCCTTTTTGCTTATCGATAAACACGGCATAGTAAAGGCATTTAACCGTAAGGCCAAAAAATATGCTTTCTTTAATAAGGATAAAGAAATGGAACCGGGCGAACATGTAATGAAGTTCATTTCAGACGAGCGAAAAGAATATGTTGAAATGTTGTTTGCCAGAGCTTATAGTGGCGAGGTAATTCAGTATGACCGCTATTATGTGCTAGAAAATGGAAAAGAATGGTGGATAGATTTCCTGATAACACCTGTCATTACAGACGGGCAAATAAATGGTATTTGTATAACAGGGCGAGACATTACCGCCAGAAAACAGGCAGAAGAAGAGTTAAAAAAACGAGAATTACGTTTCAGGTCAATCATTGAAAACAGCCACGATTTGCTGTTTCTTTTTGATGCCGACGGTAAAATAGAATTTTTAAGCCCTGCTATCGAAAAAACATTCGGATACGTTAATAAAGAAGACGAAATATTGCACATCTTGGATAGCATTCATCCTGAAGACTTGGAGGCTGCTATCGAACGCCTGCGCCTTGCGTTTCATCAGCCTGAAACCCCCGTGGCTATCACACTCCGAAAAAAGAAAAAAGATGGCTCTTATATATGGCTTGAAGGCACCCTTACCAATATGCTTCATGTGCCAGAAATAAAGGTAATTATTGCTAATTTCAGAGATATTACTGAGCGAAAAAGATTTGAAGACCAACAAGCATTGTTTGTTTCGATTGTAAACTCATCGGAAGATGCCATTGTAAGTAAAAGTATTGATGAAGTCATTCTTAGCTGGAACCGTGGAGCCGAAAAACTGTTTGGCTATACAGCCGAAGAGGTAATAGGTAAAAGTAGTAATATTATTATTCCGCCCGAAAGCCAGCAGGATGAAATAAGTATCACAGAAAAAATAAAGAAAGGCATTTTTGTAGAACAATACGAAACCCGCCGGATGAAAAAGACCGGAGAACTGGTTGATGTATCACTTACGGTTTCGCCAGTGAAAGATAGCAAGGGCAATATTACAGGGGCATCAGAGATTGCACATGACATTTCGGACCGTAAAAATGCTGAGGATAAAATTAAAAATAACGAAAAACGTTTCAGAAGCCTGTTACAGAATAGTACAGATGGCCTCAGCCTGCTAACAGCCGAAGGAATAATGCTGGAAATTAGCCCTACGGGTAAAAAAATTATTGGTTATGAGGAGGAAGAAATGATAGGTAAAGCCAGACACGATTTAATTCATCCTGACGATTTACCCCATGTAGCCGATGCTTTTTTAGCCGTACTAGACGACCCCGCCGACGTAAGAAACTTTGTATACAGAAGCCTCATGCGTGACGGCACCTATAAATGGCTAGAAGCAAGTTGCCAGAATCTGCTCAATGAGCCAGCCGTTGGGGCTGTTGTAGTGAATTACAGAGACATAACGGAAAGAAAAAATCAGGAGATTGAGCGTGAATTGCTCATTAAAACGCTCCACCAGAATAATAACGACTTACGAAATTTTTCTTATATTACTTCTCATAATCTGAAAGCACCGCTATCGAATCTTGTAGGCTTTATTAACCTGCTTGAAGGTGTCAGTATCACAGACCCCGTGTTGGCTTCTATTATTGAGGGTTTTAAAAATTCAACAATTTTACTGAATGAAACCGTTAACGACTTGGTTAAAATACTGATAATTAAAGAAAATAACTCTATCGAACAACGTCGCATAGCGTTCAGCAGGATATTTCATCAGGTTTGTAGCCAGCTAACAAACCTGATAAACGATATAAAACCCGAAATTAATGTTAATTTCAGTAAGGTGCCAGAAGTGGTTTTTAATGATACCTATCTGGAAAGCATCTTCCTGAATTTGCTTACCAATGCTATCAAATATCGTTCTTATGAGCGGCAACTGGTTATTGATATTAATACCGAAGAAACCACTGAGGCTATCGTACTGACCTTTACCGATAACGGTATAGGCTTGGATGTAGAGCGGCACAGAGCTAAAATTTTTGGCTTATACCAGCGTTTCCATAATCGCCCTAATAGTAAGGGTTTGGGTTTATACCTGATTAAGTCACAGATGGAGAGCCTCGAAGGCAGCATTGACATAGAAAGTCAGGTGGAAGTAGGAACAACTTTTATACTGAAATTTAAAAAATTCTGAGTTTTTACTTCGGCATCATTACCTAAACAGCAATCTGAGAGTTTATTTCTGCAAGCCCTCAGATTGCTGTCCGTCTCTTATAAATTATCCAAGTCAGCCTCTTTAGGTTTTGTCATCTGCTTCGACAAGTTCATCGAAAGCCCAATAAAGAAAGTACGGTACATTGGCGGAATTACCTCAAAACGCTGCTTGCCATCGGCCGAATAACGGTAACCAAATACATTTTTACGTGCAAACAGGTTGTCGAGCGTAGCATAAAAAACCACAAAATTGCCTTTAATTGTACGGATATGGCTAGCTGATAGACTTACGTTTTCGTAGGGCTTGGTATATTCGGGTATGAACGAAGTACTGGCAAAGTCATAGTTAGGCCGTCCGCTGGTATGGGTAAATGTAACACCTATATTAGTACTTATTTTTTCAAGAAACTGTTTGTATACCACACTCACATTGTGTCTGGAGGCAAACGTTGGCATGGTTTCTTTCAGGTAATTCCTAAACAGGCGTTTGGTGTCCAGAAACGAGTATGTTAGCCAGAATTCACCGTTTTTAATGCTTTTTTTGTCTCTGAAAAACATATCAAACCCCTGAGCGTAACCCTTTCCGCTATTATCGGTCGAGCCTGTCGGGAACCGATACGGGTTAGGGTCATAGTAGGCAATATGTTCAACTACAAGTTGCCTGTAATCTTTCCTGAAACCTTCCAGCCTGAAAGTCCGGTCATTTTTAATAATCTGATAATTCATAATCAGGTGATTGGCCAATTCATAACCTAACTTCTGATTCAGATACAGGTAGTTTTTTTCGGGTGTCTGATAAAATTGCCCTGCTGCCAGCGATACCTGACTGTACTGTCCGGTTTTATAAGCCAACGAAACACGAGGAGCCACATTAGCTTTACTGATTACACTCGTGTACTCGGTTCTCATGCCAAACCTTCCGGCGAGTTTAGGCGTTAAGTATACCTCAGTTTCTACAAAAGCGGCACTATAATTATCTTTCAGCCTGAAATCATACTGATTATAGATATTGCCCACCCTGATGGCATGAAACTCCCCACCAAATAGTACTGAACTGGCATTGTTTCTTCCAAAAAGCCGTGTCATTACTACACGTGCTTGTGTTCGTTCGTCTAGCCTATCGCCATCATCATTTCCAATTTTGATTCTGTCAGTATTATGGCTATACGATAAACCCGTAAGCATAATCCATTTGCCTTCATCAAAGTTTACCTGATAAGTGCTGTTAGTAAATATATTTTTATTTTTTAAATCGAAACGGTAATTACTGCCAACAGTTTCATAAGACGGAAACGACATGGCCGACTGATTATCAGCGTAAGTGCCGTATATTTTCAGCGTGCTGTTTTTAGTAAGGTTTTCGTTAACAGTTAGAGAGGTATTAAAGCCTTGTGGAACTTTATCGAATGTGACGTTACTTTTCATCAGGCTAAAAAATGGCGAGAGGTTAGTGTAATACAACGAACCCGAAATACTGCCTTTATGGGTATAAGTAGCCCCCAAACCTGCCAGATTCGCGTTGATGTTCCAACCGCTGGCATCATCGGTTTTGTCGCGGGTTTGTAATAAAAGTACCGACGAAAGCGCCTGACCATACTGTGCCGAATACCCACCTGTGCTAAAAGCAGTACCTTTAAACATAAACGGGGTAAAGCGGCCACGCTGAGGCACATCGGGTGTACTGCTGAAAAACGGATTTTGCACAATCATGCCATCAATAACGGTTTTGGTTTCATTGGCTGAGCCACCTCTTACAAACAAACCTTCCTGCTCGCCTACGCGCTGCGCTCCGGGTAATAATTGCATCACAGCTGTAATATCAGCCCCTCCGCCGGCAGTTGTTACGATGTCAAGTGGTTTAAGCATAACCATTTTCTTGCTGTCTGATGCCTCAAAAGTGCCTGCGGTAATGGTTACGGTATTTAACACATTCATTGATTCCTGCAACTTAATGGTTAGCTCAACGGTAGGCGTATTTAAGGTTATTTTTTGCTGAAAATTATCATAACCCACAAAGCTGGCTACAAGTGTAGCGGTATCTTTACGACTGGTTCTGAAACTGAAATTCCCCTCAGCGTCGCTTGAGGCTCCATCATAACTTCCTTTAATAAATACATTAGTGCCTGGCAGGGCTTCTCCTTTTTTGTCTGTTATTTTTCCCTTAATGGTGGTTTGGGCAAATAACTGTGGTATCAGAAATAAATAAAATAGAATAAAAGGTAATAGCTTTTTCATGTGGTTGACTTATGAGATTGATGCCACAAACCTAAAGCATATCAAAGGTGCAGAATAGTGTTTTCCGACGAATACAGAATTTTAGGGAGTAAACTTTGTTTCTGCCAAGATGAGTAAATAAGCATTGACTAATCGGGCAGATAAGTGCATCTTTACAAAAACTTCCAGTAAAAATCAGAATAGTTATGACAGCCGATTTTCAGCACATAAAACGGATTTCCGTTGTGGGTTGCAGCGGGGCGGGTAAATCTACGCTTGCGCGGCAACTGGCCGAGGCACTGGCGTTGCCTGTGGTGCATCTGGATGCTGAACTTTGGCAACCCGGCTGGAAAATGGTGCCAAAAGACAAAGAACTTGCCATAGTAAAAAACCTGATAAGTAAAGATAAATGGATAATTGATGGCAATTACCATAGTACTATGCCTATCCGTTTTGCGGCAACCGAAGCCATTATTTTGTTAGATTTTTCTACATGGCTTTGCCTCAAAAGAGTAATACAAAGGTTTTTCAGATATAAAGGCACCACCCGCCCCGATATGCGGGAAGGATGCCCCGAAAAACTTGACTGGGAGTTTATTATCTGGATTCTGAGCTTCAGACACAGGCAGCGGCCACTCGTACTGAAACATATTAATGCCCATAAAAATAATTGTCATGTGCTTGTGTTTCGTAACCCGAAACAAGTAGTTGCCTTTCTGAATGCTATACCTCATCAGTAACAGGCTTTTCAATGGCTTTGTTCGTCCTGATAAATAACCATTCATGTATTTAAAATAACCTTTCGACAAATATTTTTCATTAACAAGGTACTATGTATAACAATGTATCTGTTATTGCCTTATATTTGTATTATTAAATTGATTTCCAAAAATCAAAATACTTAAATATTATGAAAAAGCTATCTTACTTTTTAATGCTGTGTGTGTTTAGTCTGGGAGTGTTGACCGCCTGTGAGAATAAAGGCGATATTTCGGTGTCACAAACCGATGCCGACGATGTATATAAGTTCAAGGCTTATTTTCCTAAAAACAGAACAAAAAATGTTCAGCGATACATGGATGATAAACTGATAACAAGTGGTGACTTCTCTTTTAAAAACTCAACAATTGATGGTACATTAGTACTTGATAACAAAATGACTTTCTATATAAGGATGTTTCCGGGTAGTTTGAAAATTGAATTTGATAAATCGAAAAATTCTCATGAAAATTACACACGAATGAAACAAATGGCCGAAGGTATGAAAGATGTACTGATAGGTAAATAAAAAACTATGGTCGAAATCTTTGATAATATTCATAAGATATACCAGTATCAGGCTCCTTGCGAGGAACTCGCCGAATACATAGCATTCTTTTCAGAATCTTCGTGTTCAGCTACTGAAAAATATTTGGCTGGCGAAAGTTTCAGTGTAAAGCTTTTTCCTAGCTGGACACCCACCATCTGGTTTAATCTTGGCTCACCCTATAAATTGTCCATAGCTAATCAGCATTATGTTGTACAGCCAAACCAAGATGTTTTACTTTTAAGAAATACCATCGTAGAACGTCGGAATTTACCAACCGACCATATTTTTACCGTTAAGTTTTCTGCGGGTGGCTTTGAGGGCATTTTTGGGATTAAGCAAGGTTGTCTGGGTAGTGAATTAATCGGGTTGTCGCATATTATACCCTCTTCAATTATTCAGGACCTCAAACGGATTGATAATTTTGAGGAGAGGGTAATGCTATTGCAAGGTTTTTTCCTTCAAATTAAACAACGCCGTTCTTGGCAGGAGCATTATTTTAAAACTGTGCAACGTGCAATTAAGGCTTATGAAACCAGTAACATGGAATCAAGAAATAGTGAGATAGCCAGCGAGGTATCTGCTACAAATAAAACCTTGTACAGATACTTTAATCATGTAGTAGGCACTACGCCCAAAAACTATTTTTCAGTGATAAGAGTACGGGAAGCCTTGCAAAAATATGTAAGCCATAAAGCTGACTTTAGCCCTTATGATTTTGGTTATTACGATATGAGCCATTTTTACAAAGAAGTTATAAAGTTTACAGGCAGCAAACTAATTGATAATGGCCTGTAAATTGTCCGTTTTTTACTAAAATTTCATTTAGAAAGCCCATAGTTTTGCTGAAAACTTATAACATCATATCTATGAAAAGGCTTTTAATTATTCTTCTTGCCACTAATTTTTTTGCGTTTAAAGTTTCGTTTGCCCAAAAAAGAGCTACTTATAAACCAGCAATTGAACCCTGCCCCTGTGCTTTCAAAGCCGATAGCAGTCTGAAAACCATTTGCGGGTATCTGATAGTACCCGAAAACAGAACCAAACCTGCCGGAAAAAACATTAAACTACCTTTTATTATTGCTGAAAGCAGCAATCCGGCTAAAAAGAAAGACCCTGTACTCTTTACAGGCGGAGGCCCCGGAAGCAGTTCGTTGGGTTTTATTGGGTCGGCGCATCATCGTTCTCTGATTAAAGACCGTGACCTGATTGTTTTTGAGCAAAGGGGGACTCATTTTGCTGTGCCGAATCTGGATTGTAATGAAGTAGGCGAAGCCCTCAAAAAAGCCTTTATCTATAACCTGCCTAAAGATAGTATGATACAAGCGGGCGTAAAGCAATGCAGAGCAAAACTGCTGGCGCAGGGCATAGACCTCACGGCCTATAATACGGTAGAAAGTGCGGCCGACATAGAAGATTTACGTAAGGCTCTAAAAATTGACTCTTTAAACTTGTTCGGTATTTCTTATAGTGGTGGTCTTATGCCAACTGTACTCAAAAACTACCCTTCGGGCATAAGGTCTTTAATTCTGGATTCGCCTTTGCCCGAATTTGTTAACATTGATGAAGAAGAACTCGTAAACTTTAACGAAGCACTTTATACAGTATTGGCAAAATATGAAGCCGACAGTAGCACAAGCACGTTGCCGTATGGAGAGCTTCAACATAGCTATAAGCAATATTTTACGGCTATTACCGGAAAAGATTTTACGATTAAATATTTGCCAAAAGATGCAAAAGATAGCCTCATTATCCACTATTCACAGAGCGAACTGATTGGCTTTCTGGAAGGGGTTTTGTTCGACTTTTCACGAATCAAAGAGATTCCTTTTATAGTTTCAGAAATGATAAAAGGGCATCATGAGGTTTATATAAAAGAATTTCTGGATGGTATTTTTAATGGTGGTGGGCCGTCGGGGATGCGTTTGTCGGTGTATTGTTCTGATAAAATGGCTTACGCGCGCGACGCCCTTATTAAGCAGCAATACCAGTTGTATCCTTACATGGCAGGCGCAGGTTTTTATGTGAACGATGTATACAGGGCCATGTGTGATTGCTGGAAAGTGCCACCCATTATTGCCGCAACCAAAATGCCTTTTTATTCTAAAGTACCTGTACTTTTAGGAGCCGGAGATTCTGACCCCGCTACGCGCCCTATCTATAATGATATGCTGCATCATTTTATGCCTAACAGCCAGCGGGTACTTTTTAAAGGGCGTTCGCATGGGCCTTTAATCAGAAAAGAGGGCGATACCCTTATTTATCAGTTCCTGAATAACCCCCATAAAAAAGTTATTTCTACTGATACAGCTATTGTGGTGTATTAATGTTTGGGGCAAAGTAAATAAATGCCCCAAACATTATTTTAACAACATTTTGCCAAAATACTCAGGTCGGTGAAATGCCGGTGTTTTGCCGCTCATGGTAGGGCTCCAACATAAAAAATTACATTCTTTAGGGTTACATACCCAATTACTCTTTTTATGCGATTTTAAAGAAACAATTCTGTAAAAATTAATACGGTAGTTATTGGTTTGCTGTGGCCCAACTAATGCCAACGGAATTTGCAGTGAGCCACTCCAGCTGTCGTCATTAGTTTTTATGCTATGTTTAATACCAGACTGCTCGTAGCCTATCATTTCGGCCGAATTTCCGCCGCCTTGCCCTTTGGTTGGGTTATGAATTTTACCTATCCATAAAACGTTATTGGGGTTAATTTCCAGTTCCAGATAGCGGCTTGGAGTTTCGGTTCCTTCTGCAATAAATACTTCAAATACTTCCTGATTATACAATTCGGTATTATGAACGGTATACGTGTTTTCTTTCCAGAAGGGGTTCTGCTTGCATTCAAAGTCTACGTACAGGTATTGGTCGTCATATTTTAACTTTACAAAAGTTTCCTGCGGGGCTTGTTCTCCGGTGGTTGAGTGCTTGAAGTAAGACGTATCAAGCGGCTGCCATTCGTCTTTAGATAAAGTAATTGTGTAGTCGGCTAGTGTCATAAGGAAGAATTGGATATAAGGATAAAGAAAAAGTAGCATTATTGAGGTATAAATGAGAGTGGATAAATAAAAACGTCAGAACCTGTGTAAAAGATTCTGACGAATATATACAAATAAATCAGGAACAATCAGGCAATTATCATGTTATGATAAACGTTTTGCACGTCGTCGTCGTCTTCCAGTTTTTCAATCAGTTTTTCAACATCGGCCGCTTGCTCTTCTGTAATGGTTTTCATATCTGTCGGAATCCGCTCAAAGTCAGCGTGCAGTAATTCAAACCCTTTTTCTTCCAGAAACTTCTGAATCGCTCCAAAGGCTGTAAACTCGCCATAGATATTAATCTGGTTTGTTTCTTCATCCAGAAAGACCTCTTCTGCGCCAAAGTCAATCAGTTCCAGTTCTAGCTCTTCTACATCAATTTTGTCGTTATTGGCAATCTTGAATACAGATTTTCTGTCGAAGATAAAGTCTAACATACCCGATGTACCCAAACTACCACCGCATTTAGTAAAATAACTACGGATATTGGCTACCGAGCGATTGGTGTTATCAGTAGTACACTCAACCAATATGGCAATACCATGTTGTGCATACCCTTCATATACCATTTCTTTGTAGTCTTCCTGTTCTTTTGAAGACGCTCTTTTAATAGCGTTTTCTACGTTTGTTTTAGGCATATTAGCTGCCTTGGCATTCTGGATGATAGCTCTTAAACGAGAGTTGCTGTTTGGGTCAGGGCCGCCTGCCTTTACAGCAATAGCTATATCTTTACCAATACGGGTAAATGTTTTGGCCATTTGCCCCCAACGCTTCATTTTGCGAGCTTTTCTAAATTCAAACGCTCTTCCCATATACTAATTATGAATTCTATTAGTTAATAATTTTTTTTCTTGCTTTGCTTTAAAGCCAAGGCGGAATTTGAGAGTGCGAAATTAGAAAAATTTACTGTAATAATCCACTTATTTCGTGCGATAAGGCAAATGTTTAGCTACTTGGGCAAGCAACTGGTTGGTCAGGTGGTGTGGGGTATCCATACGGTTGTTAGGGCGTTGGGTTAAATGGGTTTTCCAGAGTAGCTCACCACTTGCGGCATCATACAGGTTTACGTTTGTTTCTACGCCATCGTTCCCCATATAAGCGGGCATCATTGAGTAGCGGTTCTGCTGGGTAATAGTAATGCTCAATTGCCCCCAGATAACGGCATCAACCCCTAAAAGGCGAGCCAGTTGGGATTTGTCCTGAAAAATTATATCTTCCAACCTGATTCCATTATCGGCCAGAATCTTGTTTGTCTTTGAGAAATCCTGAATGGCTAATTCATACCGGCCTTTTTCTATTTGTTTGGCGGCATAAGTAAATAATTCTTTTTGGGTATCAAGGCTTCCTTCGCGTTCCTGCTGGCTGAAAAAACGTTGTGTACGGCCGTCGGGCTTACGATTGGCAGGGTTTGAAAACTGCACATCAAAAGGTAATATGGCTATTCGCTGATGAGTATTTTTTACTTTCTCGAAGTTGTCCGACAAAAAATCTCTTGAGGCAGTGCAGGCGGGTAGCACAATTGCCAAAAGAATTATGGCAATAATGCTTTTATTTATTTGAATGGTTTTCATTTTATTTATTGTTTTATCCAGTATTTAACGAAATTTGAGAAAAATTCTTTTGTGAGATGACACTATTTTTCAAATCGTGTTTCTAACTTACACATATTATTTTTAGAATCATTAGCACAAGCACTTTTCTTTAGTAATTACAGGCAAACACGTATTTCACTTTCATGAGGCATTTTTCAATTGGTATCATCTGGCGGCTTGGGATTTTATGCCTGACCCTGATGGCAACTATTTATTTTTTTCTGAATAATCAATGGTCTGCCGTTAGCTTGTTCGGTCTTTTATCAGTAGGAGTTCTGTATTGGTTGTTTGTCTATACTACCTCAATTAATCGTAAACTGGCGCGTTTTTTTGAGTCGGTTCGTTATTCAGATTTTACCGTAAAATTTCGCTCAGATAATAAGCTCGGTAAAAGTTTTGAAGAAGTAAACCAGCAATTTAACGGCGTGTTAGAGGCGTTTCGTCAGGCCAGAGCCGAAAAGGAAGCCAATCTGCATTATATCAATACTATTGTGCAGCACGTAAATGTAGGGCTTCTGTCGTACGATTCCTCGGGTAACATAGAGCTTATTAATAATGCTGCTTTTCGTATTCTGAACATTTATCGTTTACGTAACATCAACGAGCTTCTTAAAACTCCTCATGCCGAATTATATGAAATACTAAAAACAATTCCTTCAGGTAGTAAGGCATTGTACCAGACCTCTAACGAAAAACAGATTTCTATCAATGCCGCTACGGTGAGCCTTCGGGGGCGTGTAATTAAACTTATATCTCTGCAAAATATTCAGTCAGAACTTCAACAAAAAGAACTGGAAGCGTGGCAAAACCTGACAAAAGTATTGCGGCATGAAATCATGAACTCGGTTACGCCTATTGTGTCGCTGGCCAGTACCATGCGAGAAATCATTGAAATTGACCTTTCTGATAAAAACGAAATTCAGGAAACAGTAAGCGATTTAAAAGAAGCGCTCTTTACCATTGAAAACAGAAGCAAGGGAATTATGAACTTTGTAAATGCTTACCGTGAGTTTACCAGTATACCGAAACCTGTTTTTGAAGAAACAACATCAAAAGCAATTATTAGCCATGTACTAAATCTGATTCAGCCACAACTGAAAGAAAAACAGATTAACCTGAAAACGGATTTCAAGGAAGACTTTGAGTTAATGGCCGATACGGAGCAAGTGGCAATGGTATTGATAAATATTATTAAGAATGCCATTGAGTCGATAGAAAGCCGCTTAAACCCTGAAATAAAAATCAAGGTATATGAGCTTGATGAAAGAAAAATTATTGAAGTAGCCGATAACGGTAGTGGGATAGAACCCGAAGCGCTCGAGAAAATATTTATTCCGTTTTATACTACCAAGAAAACAGGCTCTGGTATTGGCCTGAGTTTGTCCAGACAAATCATGCAAATGCACGGTGGAAACCTGAAGGTATCGTCGAAGGTAGGGGAGGGGAGCCGTTTCATGATTATATTCTGATGCTTGCCCGATAAAAGAAAAACCCGAAACGGCTGTTTCGGGTTTTTATATATTTAATCTGTTTAAAGATTATGCTTCTTCTGTTGATTCAGCAACCGGAGCAGCGGCTTCTTCAGCAACAACTGCTGCTGGTGCCTCATCTACTGCGCGTTTTGCTTCTTCTTCTTCTTGTAAAGCGGCGTTATCTTTATCCATTTTACGCTCCATGATACCTTCTTCAATAGCTTTTCCTAAAGCAAGGGTTACTAAAGCAACTGATTTGTAGGCGTCATCATTGGCCGGAATCGGATATTCAACTGACTCTGGGTTTGAGTTGGTATCGCACATTGCAATAACCGGAATACCCAAACGGTGTGCTTCTGCTACGGCAAGGTGTTCACGTTTTACGTCAACCACAAACAAAGCAGCCGGAAGTCTTGATAAGTCGGCAACACCACCTAATAATCTTTCTAGTTTGATACGCTCGCGGTCAAGCATTAAGCGTTCGCGTTTTGCCATGTTGCCAGCTGTTGCTTCATCTTTCAACATACGCTCAACGTTTTGCAACTTTTTCAATGATTTCTTGATTGTTGCAAAGTTTGTTAACATACCACCTAACCAACGCTCAGTAACGTAAGGCATTTTTAAGCGTTTTGCTTCTTCTGCCACGATTTCCTGTGCTTGTTTTTTGGTAGCTACAAACATGATTTTACGACCAGAACGAACAATTCCTTTTACTACTTGTTGTGCTTCTTCCAAACAAGCTAAAGTTTTGTTAAGGTCAATGATATGGATACCGTTTTTCTCCATGAAGATATACGGAGCCATTTTAGGATCCCATTTACGGGTAAGGTGACCAAAGTGTACACCTGCATCCAGAAGGTCTTTGTACTGTAATTGTGCCATTTTTGGTAAAATGAAAAATTAATAAAATTAAAAAACTAACATACGCAGCACAGCACGTCGGCATCACTGTAAGTGCTGTCTGGACAAAATAATTTACGAATTACACCCAATTGGCAGCAGACGGCTGCAACAAAGAGATGTAATTCGTAAAGAATCGAAATATTAACGTTTCGAGAACTGGAATCTCTTACGAGCTTTACGGCGACCGTATTTTTTACGTTCAACCATACGAGAGTCACGAGTCAGGAACCCTTCTTTTTTCAAAGCAGGGCGGTTTTCGATGTTTGCTTCACACAAAGCACGAGCAATAGCCATACGCACTGCTTCTGCTTGTCCGGCAATTCCACCACCTTGTACATTTACTTTTAAATCGTACTGGCCAGTAGCGTTTACTGCCGAAAATGGTTGATTCAAAACGATTTGAAGAATTTCAGAAGGGAAATACTCCTTTAATTCACGACCATTCACAGTAACTGCTCCATTACCCGCTTTCATGTAGATACGGGCTACGGCTGTTTTTCTTCTACCTACTGCGTTGATAACTTGCATTATTATATAGGATGTTTGAAAATATTCTGAATATTATTATTTGTAAAGATTACAGTTCAATAGTTTTTGGTGATTGAGCTGCATGTGGGTGGTTAGGCCCTTCATATACATATAGGTTTGTATACAAACGGCGGCCTAAACGACCTTTCGGTAGCATACCTTTTACGGCATATTCTACTACACGGCGGCCATCTCTTGCCATTAACTCACGAGGAGTAGCAAAGCGTTGTCCACCAGGGTGGCCAGTGTGGCGTGTATAAACTTTATCAGTCATTTTCTTTCCGGTCAGGCGGATTTTCTCTGCATTGATAACAATCACGTTATCGCCACAATCCACATGAGGAGTATAATTTGTTTTGTGTTTGCCACGAATGATGTTCGCAATCTGGCTACACAAACGACCCAGAACTTTGTCAGTAGCATCTATTACTACCCATTCTTTATTAACGGTTCCGCTATTAGCAATAATCGTTTTGTAACTTAAATATTTCACAATTTTAAATGTTAAATTATGTTCTGAAAAAAGCTCATGTTATTCACACTTTTATTCTTGCCCCCAAAGCTCGAACTAAGTATAATAACTTTTTTTCGTTAATTTATGAGGTGTTGAAACAACACATAGCAACTCCGGAAACAGTTACTTCTCTAAATTCAAAAAGCCCCTCGAACTAACGGGCCACGCTACGAGGGTGGTATTTTGGGGCTGCAAAATTAGAGATTTCTTTAAAAAAAAGCAATTGTTTCGTTTTTTTTTATGCTAAATCATTGAAAATTAGTTCTTCTGATAAGAAGAAGTTACTTTTGTAGATACTTTTCCGTATTCTGATATAACCTCCCATTAGATAAAATGAAATTAAAACAACTTTTTGGGCTTGTGGTGTTCCTGCTATCTTTTCAGTCAGGAATAGCCCAGTGGAAACTCAATGATACTACGCCCGTACCTGTATGCGCCGCACCTGATTTTCAGGCCGCAGTGCTTTATTCTATTGATGAAGACGGCAACAGCTATTATGTGTGGTCTGATTACAGAAAAGGTGTTATTGAGTTATATGTGCAGAAATTTAATGAGAAAGGAATAGCTCAATGGGAAAAAGACGGCCTCCGAATCGGAAAAGTAATTGACCAATATGCCATTATCTATACCCAACGCTTAATTAAGCCTGATGGCAAAGGTGGTGCTTTTGTTGCTTGGCACTTGCTACCCGACCCCAACAATCAGGGACATCGCCAGTTTTTTGCTCAACACGTTTCTAAAGACGGAAGCCTCTCATGGGGCAGCGAAGGTGTAAAAGTATCAGACCGTGAACTAACTACCGTTGACCCCTACGATGATGTTTTCGATTTAATCGACCTCAAAAATGATAAACTGTTGGTGTTTTTTAATCATTACAACACCGAAACTGCTACCAATACGGTTTATACCAAAAAACTGGATTACTCAGGTAAAATTATAGAAGAAGAAAAGAAATTATTTGAGAACAATCGGCTGGAAGATAAAGTTATATATGATGAAAAAAACAGCAGGTTTCTAGCCCTCATCAAAGACAATCAGGCCGATTACCTGTTTCAAACCTTTGATGCTAATAACACACCGCTTATTCCGACACCGAAAGCTATTTACCAGAATCAGTTCAGTGGAAATTCACGGATTGACCTCTTTAAAACTGATGCCGAAGGTAACGCAGTTATTGGCCGAACGCTTACTGTTGATGACAGAAAATTTGTATATGCACATAAAGTAGATATAACGGGTGCGTCGAAATGGGGAAATAACGGAGTGAATATGGGGTCTGAACATACCTTTGATATACAAGTTGTGCCTACAAGCGACGGCGGGGGCATTGCAACGTGGCTTGAAACGGCTGACCGCCTAAGACCTTTTCAGATAGCTAAAATTATTGCCGATGGAACCATAATCTGGAAAAAGGATGCCTTTGTGCCGAGGTCAGATAAACCGTATCGTTTGCCTAATAAATTAGTACCTGATGGTAAAGACGGCGTTTATACGCTATGGCTAAAACCTAAAGACATTGGCTATGAACTAACCGTACAGCATTTTGATAACAACGGGATGCACAGGTTTGTTGATGAGGGTATCTCGATTAAAGATTTTACTTTTTATAGCGACTACCGCCTGATTCCGTATCCGAAAGGTGGGGTAATTGTATTCTGGGGTGCAAACAAAGAACTAGAAGATGGCAGAGGTGGAACCGTAGATTTATATACCAATTACCTGACCGAAAATGGCCGTTTCGGGCTTGACGAGCCACCTGTGCTTGAAATAAACCCATTAGCCCTGAATAGCTTCTGTGCGGGGCAGACCTTCTCGGTATCGGTTAATACCAGTGGTCCTAATTTTAATCTTGATAATAGCTTCAAAGTGTTGTTGTCAGATAAAAACGGCAACTTCGATAACGCTATCGAGCTAGGAAAAGACACCAGAAAAACCATTAACGTTAAAACGACACAGGCAATAGAAAACGGAAATTACCGCATAAAAGTGGTATCGACCTCGCCCGTAGTAGAAAGTAAAAACGTAGTAGAAGTAAAGATAGCAGAAGTAACAGCCCCTTTAATTACAGCCGATAAAATGATTGCCTGCGTAGGCGAAACATTTACACTTACAGGCTTGGGTTGTGAGAACGGTTCGGTGAAGTGGTCGAACAACAAAGAAGGAAAAACATTAGCCGTTGCGCTTGAAAATACCACAACGTTTTCGGCAACTTGTATCATAGAAGGTTGCAAAACTAGTTCTTCATCGAACGAACTATTGCTACAAACATCAAAAGTAGCTGCTACTGCCAGTAATGGGGGGCCGTTCAATGTAGGTGAAAGTATAAAACTGACTAGTACAGGCGGAGTAAAATATACTTGGTCAGGCCCGGAGTCTTTTACTTCGAGCGAGCAGAACCCTACTATTGCCGGAGCAACCCTTAACATGGGGGGTATTTATACCGTAGTGGTTACCGACAACAATAACTGTACAGGACAGGCACAAACCACCGTACAGATTAATAATATTCTGGCTCTGGAAGAAGAAGTAAACATCCGTACTTTTCCGAACCCGACAAGCCATGAAATCATTGTGGAGTTTTATGCTCAGGTCAATAATCCGGTTAATGTTTCATTAATCAATATGCAAGGCATGATAGTAGGAGAGCGTAAACTTAAAGCCACCGGAGGATACCAGCAGGAAGTGCTCGACATCAGGTATTTTTCTCGCGGCCAATATTTAGTAAAAGTAATTACGCCTAAACGAGAAGTAATCAAGAAAGTTATTATTGAAAATTAAAAGTTCTTTGGTAAAGCCGCAGGCTTTACCAACAATTTAAACGAAATGGCATTAAAAACATATTTTCTTCAGGTTAAAGAAATTGTAAAAGAAACCCCCGATTGTGTAACTATTTATTTTTGGCATCCGCTCAGCGAGCAGATAAAATATAAAGCAGGGCAGTTTATTACCGTAATTGTTCCTATCGACGGAAAAAAGGTGCGTCGTAGTTATTCGATGTCTACTTCGCCCCATACCGATACCGCCATAGGCATTACAGTTAAAAGAGTTTTAGGTGGGCTGGTATCTAACTATCTGAACGACCACGTAAAAGTTGGCGATTTTCTGGAAGTGGTTGAGCCACTAGGTAATTTCTTTGTTGAACCCGACGCCGACAAAACAAGACATCTGGTACTTTTTGCAGCCGGAAGTGGCATTACACCCATTCTTTCTATTGCGAAGTCGATATTAAAAATGGAGCCAAAGTCGCGGGTAACATTGGTTTATGGTAACCGCACCGAAGAAAGCATCATTTTTAAAAATAAAATAGAAGAATTAGAGTATACCTACAAAGACCGCCTGATAGTCCATTATATTCTTTCGCAGCCCTCTAATTTATGGGTGGGGCAAGTAGGCCGTATCAGTCAAGGAATTGGTATTCGTTTCATGAAAGATTCTTACACGAATTTCTCGAAAGACGAGTTTTACCTCTGCGGCCCTGAGGGTATGATGGAAGATATTATTAAAGGTTTAAATATCTACAACGTTTCAAAGAGCCAGATTCATCGGGAGAATTTCCACGCTCCTATGCTTGACGAAATTTATATACAAGAAAACGACGATTCACTCAAAGCCCGTAAGGTAAAAGTAATTTATGATGGCGACGAATACGAATTTGAAGTAAAACCACATGAAACTATTCTGGAAGCTGCACTTGATATCGACATCGACTTACCGTATTCGTGTCAGGCAGGTATGTGTACCGCCTGTATGGGTAAATGTGTATCAGGTAAAGTAAAAATGGACGAAGACGAAGGCTTGACCGAAAAAGAAATTCAGCAGGGCTTTATGCTTACCTGTGTTTCGCATCCGCTTACCGATGACGTAGTTATTGAAATTGATTAAAAAAAAATTAAAATACTATTATACGAATATCAGGTTTTAAAATCAACTGATACCTTTATAAGCAGTATGAAAATAAAAGCCTCGGTCGGGCGTTAAAAATTAAAAAATCAGGAATCGTGCTTGTGAGGAAGATAATTGTTTCAGGGGCTTTTGCTTTGAGCTTAGTTATTGTTTTTAGTTCATTTATTTTATCGCCCAAACCTTCAGACTACCAAACTCAACAAGAAAAGTGGGCCGATAGCCTGCTTGCTACTATGTCGCTGGACGAAAAAGTAGGCCAGCTATTTATGATAGCTACTTATTCGAACCGCACAGAAAAGTACTATCAGCAGGTTGAGAACAGCATTGCTACGTATCGTATCGGCGGGCTTATTTTCTTTCAGGGTGGGCCATATCGTCAGGCTCGTTTAACCAACCGTTATCAGCAGATTTCGCGCATTCCATTAATGATTGGCATTGATGCCGAATGGGGTTTAGGAATGCGGCTCGATAGTGCCATTGATTTCCCGAAACAAATTACGCTCGGGGCAATTCAGGATAACAGCTATGTCGAAAAATTCGGGCAGGAAATCGGTCGGCAATGTAAAAGAATGGGTATTCATATCAATTTTGCTCCATCTGTCGATGTCAACACTAACCCCGATAACCCGATTATCAACTACCGTTCGTTCGGAGAGTCACAGATAAATGTAGCCGAAAAAGGTATTGCCTACGTGCGTGGCATGAAAAAATATAATATTCTGGGTAGTGCCAAGCATTTTCCGGGGCATGGTGATACCGACCAAGACTCGCACCGCACTTTGCCCGTAGTTAACCATACAATGGCGCGGCTAAATGAGGTAGAATTATACCCGTTTCGTCGTTTAATTGCTGACAGCATCGCTACCGTCATGACAGGCCACTTGTTTGTTCCGGCACTAGAGCCGCGCGGCTCTACTCCTACCTCTATTTCTGAAAAAATTGTCACAGAAACCATCAAAAACCAGATGGGCTTTAAGGGCCTTACTGTAACCGATGCCCTCAATATGCGGGGTATTACACAAGGGTTGCAGGCAGGCGAACCCGAGTTGCTGGCTTTTATGGCTGGTAACGATGTGCTTTTGCAAACAGGTAACTTACCTGCGGCATTTAATAAAATAAAGCAGGCGGTAGAGTCAGGGCAGATTCAGATAGAAATACTGAATGCCCGTGTGAAAAAAATATTAAAAGCAAAATACTGGGCAGGCTTAAATAAATATAAACCTGTTGAGATAGCAGGCTTGGGCAGCGATTTAAATGGCAAACAAGCCCGTGACCTCAAAACAGAATTATTTGAGCAGGCAATAACCATTGCCAGAAATCAGAATAACCTCTTGCCTTTTATTCATCTGGATACTACCACATTTGCTTCTGTGGCCATTAGTGCCGACTACGAAAATGATTTCCAGAAAACCCTCAGCCAATACGCTAATTTCAGGCACTTTGTTGTGCCTTTTAAACCTAGCTCTGACAAAGACGTAGCTTGGGTGTTAGATGAAGCCGCCAAATATAAAGTAGTGGTAGTGAGTGTACACGGCATGAACAGTAAAGGCGAACGTAACTATGGTGTTTCGCCGGCAACAGTCGATTTTATTAATCAGCTAAGCCAGCGGACAAATGTAGTGGTTTGTGCCTTCGGAAACCCCTATGGCTTAAAGCTCTATGGCTCATCAAAAACGTTGGTTTGCGGGTATGAAGATGACCCCGCTTCTCATAAAGTAGTACCACAGGTTTTGTTCGGAGCTTTACCCGCTAAAGGAAGGCTTCCGGTAACGGTTGCATCCGATTTAAAAGTAGGAAATGGCATACAAACTCCACGTCTGGGGAGGGTTTCGTTCGGTACACCCGAAAGTGTGGGAATGAACGGCCAGAAACTGGAGGAAATCGGGCAGATAGTGCAGCAAGGCATCGATAACAAAGCATTTCCGGGGTGTCAGGTATTAGTGGCGCGTCAGGGTAAAGTGGTTTATAATCGTAATTTCGGAAACTTGCGTTATGGCGTTTATGAACCCGTAACCGACCAGACACTTTATGACATTGCCTCTATGACCAAAGTTTCGGCTACGCTGCAAGCAGTGATGATGTTGAACGAAAGAGGAGAGGTAGATTTGAACGAAAAAATTGTTACTTACTTGCCCGAAGTAAAGGGTTCTAACAAAGAAAATATGCTGGTTTCGGATGTACTCATGCACCAGGCTGGTTTAGTGGCCTTTGTTCCATTCTGGGAGAAAACCAAAACGGGCCAAATCTTTAAGACAGACTATTACAGCTTTGCTTATGACAGCCTGAAAACTCCACCAGACTTGCAGGTAGCTGGTAACCTGTATATAAAGCCTAGTATTAGAGATTCGGTCTGGAAATGGGTAGTACAATCTAAACTTATTAATATCTACGACAAAGTAGGAGGCTACCGTTTCACATACAGCGACTTGGGGATGATAATACTCCAGAAACTGGTTGAACGTGTAACTAATCAGCCAATAGATGAGTTTCTGGAGCAGAATTTATATGAGCCTCTCGGCATGAAATCGACGCTTTTTAATCCTTTGCAAAGGTTCCCTAAAAATCAGATAGCCCCCACCGAAAACGAAATTACTTTCAGGGCTTCGCAGATTCAGGGTACCGTACATGATCCCAACGCGGCACTATTAGGAGGGGTGTCGGGCCATGCGGGGCTGTTCAGCACGGCTACCGACCTAGTAAAGCTATTTCAGATGAATTTGCAGAATGGTTTTTATGGAGGCCGGAATTATCTTTTTCCTGAAACAGTCAGGCATTTTGCTAAAAACTATACCCAAAAAAGCCATCGGGGCTTAGGCTGGGACAAAGCCTATCCTAACGATAGCCCCATTATTGGTTCAACAGCTTCGCTAAATACTTATGGGCATTCAGGCTTTACAGGCACCGTGGTTTGGGTAGACCCCGACCGCGAATTGATTTTCATTTTTCTATCCAACAGAGTTTTTCCGGTTTCTTCCAACAATAAAATCAATACGTTGCGCATCCGCAAACGTATCCACGAAATCATCAACGAATCTATCATGATTCAGTAATTGGCTTTCTGCCTGATTCTTTCACTTTCATAAAAAACTGTCTTTACCAGAGGTACTAATTGCGCTTTTTGCAGTATTACAAAAGATATATTGTGTGTTTTGAGGTACTTGGAAGAAACAAATAATATCTTTGAAAATCACAAAACATAAACAAATACTGTTATTTTTGCCTTGACGCATCATAGCCGATGCTCAGCGAAACATTCAACCCTTACAAGCTTTAAAATGGAAATTTCAATTCACAACTGGATGCGGGCAGAATCCATAGAGACTACTATTAAACGAATTGCCGGAATGGGATACGATATGCTCGAAATAGCCGGAAGCCCAGAAGCATACGACACCAAAACAATCGGTAAACTACTCAAAGACCACGGCCTTAAATGTTGGGGTTCGGTAACCCTGATGCTGGAAGACAGAAACCTACTGGCTAAAGACAAATCTCAAAGGCTGAAATCAATCCAATATGTGAAAGATGTCATAACAATGGTAAAAGAACTTGAAGGGCAAATGGTGTCGGTTGTGCCGGGTACAGTAGGCAAAATTATACCCGATGGCCGCCCCGAAGAAGAGTGGAAATGGGCCGTTGAAAGTATGAAAGAAGTATATGATTATGCCGAAAGTTGTGGTATTCTGATAGGTATCGAGCCTATTAATCGTTTTGAAACATACTTTATTAATCGTGGCGACCAAGCTCTGGCACTTGCACAGGAAGTAGGCCCTAATTGTGGTGTATGCCTTGATACCTTCCACATGAACATTGAAGAAGAAAATACCTATGATGCTATTCGCCGCGCTAAAGGCCGTTTGGTAGGTTTTCATGTGGCTGACAGTAACCGTATGGCTCCGGGCATGGGTACTATCAACTGGCCAAAAATTATTGAAACCCTGCGTGAAGTGGAATATGATAAAGTGCTTTCGGTAGAGTTTTGCGCTCCTTTAGACAGAACTCCGGCAAATCCTTACCCGAATTCTATTGACCTGACCCCCGAAGGATTAAGCCCCGAACAAAAGAAGTTTCTGGAAGACCACGGAAGCTCGTCTGTAACAGAAGAGTTTTATGCAATGCTTACCAGAAAATCAATTGAAACACTAAGGCCTCTTATCTGATTTATTACAGGCGAGCGGCTTCGTTCGCCTTTTTAAAATATACCTGTAAATGGCTACATTGTAAACAGCCACCAACCTATTAACCTTCTTTCTGAATGAAAATAACAAATGTAGAAGCATTCTGGCTACGTTGCCCTATACCTAAAGAAAAACAGCATTTTTCTGATTATGGTCTTCTGACTGATTTCGATATGACACTCGTTGTAGTAACAACCGACACTGGCCTGCAAGGTTTTGGTGAAGCCAAAGCAGCCGTTGGCTCGTCGGGCGTATGTGCCTCAATTGTAAGTTGTGTTGAGAACGAAATAAAACCCTTACTTATAGGGAAAGATGCTCGCCATGTTACCCGAATCTGGGAGCATATCTACAACGGAACCCGCGACCACTACGCCCTGAAAAGAGGTCGGAAGTTTCCGATATTAGGTCGGCGAGGGCTCACAATCTCGGCTATGAGTGGCGTTGATACTGCCCTTTGGGACTTAAAAGGCAAAGCATTGGGTGTACCCGTAGTAGAACTATTGGGCGGAGCTTGCAGAGAAAAAATGCCCGCCTATGCCAGTGGTGGCTGGGCCGGTACTGAAAAAATCGGAGAGCAGCTATTAGGTTATGTATCCAAAGGCTTTCAGGGTGTAAAAATGCGTGTAGGTGTAATGGACGAAACTGTGCAGGAGAGTGTAAGACGTGTGAAAGCAGCCAGAGAAGCCTTAGGAGAAAATATTAAATTAATGACTGATGCACACGGTACATTCAGCGTGCCTGAAGCCAAGCAGTTCTGTCGGGCCGTAGAAGATTGTAACCTTTACTGGTTTGAAGAGCCTATCAGCCCCGATAACCGACATGGCACGGCAGAGGTAAGAGCATCAACCTCTATTCCGATTGCTGCCGGAGAAAGCGAATATACCGCTTTCGATGTGCGCGATTTAATCGAAGTACGGGCCTTAGACGTAGTTCAGCCAGACTCGGCCATTATCGGAGGCATCACGGAAGCCATGCGTGTAGCGCATCTGGCACATACACACCAGCTTGAACTGGCCCCTCATTGCTGGGGTTCGGCTTTTTCGTTCATGGCGGGGGTTAATGTAGCTTTTGCCGCACCGGCGGCTACAATCATTGAGTTTTCGCTAGGAGGCAACCCCATGATGTACGACCTCGTAAATGAAAAAATACAGGCAGTTGATGGCATGATTGATGCCCCTACGGCGCCAGGGTTGGGACTAACCCCTAACTGGGATTTCGTGAAAGAGTTTAAGCAGCAGGTCTAACCGCTGCTTGGCAGCTTTCGGGCACCATTATTATTAATTGACAAACCTATTTAACTATACTAAACAATGGCAAAAGCAGTAAAAATAAACCATGTGGCATTGATAGTAAGCAACCTTGAAGAGGCTTGCGAATTTTACGAAAAAGAAATGGGTCTTGAACCCTTACCCGCTTTTTTGTTCGACTACCCTACCGCTTTCTTTAAATTTAATGAAGAACAACAACTACACCTGACAGAATGGGAAGATACGTATTCGTTCAGAGGACACGTATGTGTGCAGGTCGATGATTTCAATACCATATTTTATCGCATGAAAGAATTAGGCGTAATTGATATTACTCCATGGGGTAAAGTACGCCAGCTACCCGATGGTGCCATGCAGATGTTTGTACGTGACCCCTCAGGTAATCTTGTAGAAATATCGTCGGCACCCGGAAGCCAGATTGCCCCTGAAATTTTTGAAGACGAGTTATATAAAGCCGGAATCTATGTATCGGGGCGTAATGATTTCAGAGGGTATAAATCGGCCGATGCTACTTTATATCACGATAGAACATGAAAAAAAACGTATTGTTATTAGAAACAGTAGCCGACGAAGCGATGGATTTGTTGAATCAGGCAGCTTCGGCGGGTGAGATAGAAATTTTTACGGCTTACGGAAATAAACCTTTAACCGATATTCTGTCAGAAAATACCATACATGGCGTTATTACCAGAGGCAAAGGGCAAGGTAATAAACAGTTAATGGAAGCCTGCCCCCACCTGCAAGTAATAGCACGCTGTGGCGTAGGGCTCGATAACGTAGACGTAAACGAGGCCACCAGCCGCAACATTAAAGTAGTAAATGCCCCGGGGTCTAATTCCAGTACCATTGCCGAACACGCCATTACTCTGATGCTGATGCTACAACGTAATCTGTACGAGTCGGCAAGGCAGGTAAAAGCTGGCAACTGGGATTGGCGGAACCAGTTTCAGGGCGACGAGCTATCAGGTAAAACCTTAGGGGTGCTTGGCATGGGCAACATTGGCAAACGGGTAGCCAAACTCGGCGATGCCTTCAATATGAGGGTAGTCTATTGGGATAAGTTTTCGGTAGAATCAGCCTATGAAGCCTTGCCCTTTGAAGAGGTGTTGAAGGTGTCAGATATTATTACTTTACATTTGCCACTATTTGAAGACACCAAAAAGCTGATTGGTGCAAAAGAATTGAGCCTCATGAAACCTACGGCTATTTTACTTAATACAGCCAGAGGGGCCTTGCTCGACCAGACGGCTTTGCTTGAAGCCCTGAACAAAGGGGTAATCAGCGGTTTTGGGGCTGATGTGTTAGACGTAGAACCTCCGGCACCAGACGATCCTCTGTTAAGCCATCCGAAAACCATTATCACGGCACACGTAGGAAGCCTCACAGCTACCACTTACAAAAATATGTGTGTATCAACCGTAAAAAATGTATTAGCTATTTTATCGGGAGGTATACCACAACCTGAAAGTATTTTTAACCGGAAAGGGCTAGGTTTATAGCCCTTCCGTATCATAACCTGACTATTAAAGCTGATCTGGGGTAGTTTGCCTAACCAGACCCCAAAAAAAGCAGATTTTATTCTTAATCATATTCAATCCTAAAATATACACTAATGCACGCTCAACCAAACACCCTTAAGCTACTTGCTGCTATTGTAGGGGTATCTCTGTTTGCTGCTTCCTACACAAGCCTGAAAGAAAACCCCGATACCATTGAGGATAACCCCAAAATAGCAAAAATTAAACTTCAGCCGGGCTTTAAAATTGAACACTTATATAGCCCGTCTGAAAATAAACAAGGCTCTTGGGTTTCAATGACTTTCGACGATAAAGGCCGCATGATTACTTCTGACCAGTATGGAATTTTATATAGGCTCACGATTCCTGCCATTGGGCAAGGTACTGCTCCTAAAGTAGAAAAACTTATCGTTCAGAATGATACAGTTGCGTTAGGCAATGCACAAGGCTTACTCTATGCCTTCAATAGCCTTTATGTGATGATGAATAACCATAGCAACGATAAATTCCCCAGAAAAAGCGGCTTGTATCGTTTGCAGGATACTAACGGCGACGACCAGTTTGATAAGGTTACGCTGTTAAAAGAACTAAAAGGAGATGGCGAACACGGCCCACACAGTGTAATTTTATCGTTCGATAAAAAGTCAATCTATGTTATTTCTGGAAACCATACAGATGCCCCTCAGATGGATGCATACAGGCTTCCTTCAAACTGGCAGTATGACCAGTTGTTTCCGCTCATAAAAGACCCCCGTGGCCATGCCAACGACCGTAAGGAACCCGGTGGATGGATAGCCAACGTAGACCCCGAAGGTAAACACTGGGAAATGGTAAGCGCAGGGTATAGAAATGCCTTCGACATGGCTTTTAATGATGTAGGAGACCTCTTTGTATATGATGCCGACATGGAGTGGGACTTCGGCCTGCCGTGGTATCGTCCTACGCGCATTTGCCATGCTACAAGTGCCAGTGAATTTGGTTGGAGAACAGGCTCTGGTAAGTGGTCGCCGGCATTAGCCGATAACGTGCCTCCGGTTATTAACATTGGTCAGGGGTCACCTACAAACCTTATCTATACAAAAGATGCCAAGTTTCCGGCAAAATATAAAAATGTATTATTAGCTTTCGACTGGAGTTTTGGTATTGTGCATGCACTTCACCTGAAACCAAGCGGTGCTTCTTATACTGCCGAAAGAGACGAGTTTTTATCAGGTATGCCTTTACCGCTTACCGACGGAGCCATTGGCCCTGACGGAGCTTTGTATTTCATGACAGGCGGGCGCAGGTTAGAGTCAGACCTTTACAGGGTATACTATAACGGCCCCGAAAGTACCGATGTCTCAATAGCTACTGCGCTTACCAAAGAAAATACCCTCAGACGCCAACTGGAGGCATTTCACGGAGAAGCCAACAGTGCTGCTATTCCTGCGGCATGGCCTCAGTTAAAGCACCCCGACCGCTTTGTTCGTTATGCTGCCAGACTAGCCGTAGAGCATCAGCCTGTAAGCGAATGGCAGGAAAAAGCCCTTGCCGAAAAAGACCCTATTATTATTACTAACGTCATGATGGCGTTGGCTCGTCAAGGTAAACCTGAGCAAAAAGATAATATCCTGAAATCTTTATTAAGTGTTAACCTTTCGGCCTTGTCTGCCAGTCAACGTATAGATTTATTACGTGCATTTGAACTCGTTTTCTGTCGTATGGGTGAGCCGGGTGCTGCCATTAAGCCTAAAGTAGTAGCATACCTGAATCCGTTGTTCCCGACACAGGACTTTGAAACAGATAAACTACTAAGCCGGATTCTGGTGTATCTGGATGCCCCCGGTATTGTGCCAAAACTCGTAGCATTATTAGATAAAAAAGAGAAAGCAGGAGCTTTGGCAGGAGGAGAAACCGCCACTTCATCGGCCGATTTAATTATGCGTAACCCGCAATATGGGCTTGATATTGCCAAAATGCTCGAAAAAACACCACCATTGCAGCAAACCTATTTTGCCACTGTGCTAAGTTCTGCTAAAAAAGGCTGGACACCCCAGTTGCAAGATAAATACTTTAACTGGTTCCGTAATGCGTTTAATTATCGCGGAGGGGTAAGCTATGTCGGGTTCATCGATAGAGCCAGAAAACTGGCTTTGGCTCATGTGCCAAAAGATAAATTTACGCACTATGATAAACTTTCGGGCGGTACACTCCTGAGCAATTCGGGCAATGATTTGGTTATTCAGAATTATCCGAAAGGCCCGGGTAAAAACTGGAAACTTGATGATGCCGTGCAGGTAGTAGAATCAGGTCTTACGAATCGTAATTTCCAGCGAGGCAAAGATATGTATAATGCCATTACTTGTGTGCGTTGCCATAGTCTGGGCGGAGAAGGCGGCAACGTTGGCCCCGATTTAACACAATTAGGGTCGCGTTTTTCTAACAGAGATATTCTGGAAGCGATTATTGACCCAAGTAAAGCCGTATCAGACCAATACGCAGCTATGCAGTTTATCCTGAAAAACGGTGATTCAATAGTAGGGCGTTTAGTAAACGAAGACAAAGACGCATACTTTGTATCGCAGAACCCTTATGCACCTGATGTACTGAAAAAACTTCCTAAAAAAGATGTCGTTTCAAGTAAATACTCGTCGGTTTCGGTTATGCTTCCCGGGTTAATTAATAGTTTAAACGAAGAAGAGTTAAAAGACCTGATTGCCTACCTGAAATCGGGTGGTAACGACAAACACGAATTTTTTGCACCAAAGGGCGGGAAATAATCCTGCCCGCAGGGCTGAGTATCAAAGTGATAACTTTTAACCTCAAAAACGATGTATAAAATCATATCTTTAGTCGGAAGAACTATTCTGCTGAGTAGCTTGCTTTTACTTTCGATACTGGGAGCTAATGGGCAGAAGAAAATAAATGTACTGATAATTGATGGCCAGAATAATCATAAAAACTGGCCTCAGACTACCCAGCTAATGAAAGGGTATCTGGAAGAAACAGGGCTTTTTAAGGTGAGTGTGGCTACAACCCCGCCACAAGGTGGAGATATGGAGGCTTTTAAGCCCGATTTTTCAGCCTATAAAGTTGTGTTATCTAATTATAACGGCGACTCGTGGTCGAAAGCTACACAGGATGCTTTTGAAAAATTTGTACGTAATGGCGGCGGCTTTGTGGTAGTACACGCGGCAGATAACGCTTTTCCTGAATGGGAAGCATACAACAAAATGATTGGCGTAGGTGGTTGGGGCGACCGCAACGAAAAGTCGGGCCCTTATGTATATTACGACGAAGAAAAGCATAACTTTGTACATGACACCAGCGCAGGGCGTGGCGGAAGCCACGGTGTAGAACACCAGTTTCTGATAAAAGCCCGAAATACCACACATCCTATTACCAAAGGTTTGCCAGAAGCGTGGCTTCATGAAAAAGATGAACTTTATGACCGCCTGAGAGGCCCTGCCGAAAATGTAGAAGTGCTGGCAACGGCATATAGTGATAAAGAAAAAAGAGGGTCAGGCAGAAATGAGCCTATGCTAATGACAATCGCTTATGGTAAAGGAAAGGTGTTTCATACAACATTAGGGCATGGTAATTACTCGCAGCAATGCAAAGGGTTTATTACTACCTTACAACGAGGAACCGAGTGGGTGGCCACAGGTAAGGTGAAACAGACTGTTCCGAAGGATTTTCCGACGGCTGATGCCGTGAGCGTCAGAACAAACTAGTGGCGCAAAACAACAATGCTATTCATTTTAACCAAAATAAACTAATGGAAACGAATTCAACTCGGCGTTCAGCCTTGAAAAACATCATAGGAGGGGCGGCTGTTATGGCAGCACCCATGACACTTACCGAAGCATTTGCTGCAAACGAAAAAGTATTGGGTAGCGAACTGAACGGTAAAATCAACCACTCGGTGGCTCGTTGGTGTTACGGGAAAATACCTCTTGACGACCTTTGCAAAGAGGCTGCCAAAATGGGTATGAAGTCAGTAGAGCTACAAGGCCCTGACGAATGGCCTACAATTAAAAAATATGGTCTTACCTGTGCTTTACCATGGGGTGCGGGTTTAGGTATTGAAAAGGGGTTCAATAACCCCGCTTTACACGACGAGCTAGTGGCTAGTTTTGAGGGGATTTTTCCTAAACTTAAAGCATTTGGCTATGACAAAGTTATTTGCTTTTCGGGCAACAGAAACGGAATGTCGGATGCAGAAGGAATGGAAAACTGTGTAAAAGGTCTGAAAAGACTCATGCCATCGGCCGAAAAATATGGTGTTACTATGGTAATGGAGCTACTAAACAGCAAAGTAAACCATAAAGATTATATGTGTGACCACACCAAATGGGGCGTTGATTTATGTGATAAAGTAGGGTCAGATAAGTTCAAATTGTTGTATGATATTTACCACATGCAAATCATGGAGGGCGATGTAATTGCCACTATTAAAAAATATCATCCTTACTTTGCGCATTACCATACCGGAGGTGTGCCGGGTCGTGCCGAAATTGACGATACACAAGAATTGAATTATCCGGCTATTATGAAGGCCATTGTCGAAACAGGCTACAAAGGCTTTGTGGGGCAAGAATTTGTGCCTAAGCGTGCCGACCAGATTGCCTCACTCAGACAAGGCGTTCAGATATGCGATGTAGCCTGATAACGGGCTACCTGTTTATAACAAAAGCCGCTACGAAAGCGGCTTTTGTTGTTTATTAAGCAATTAAGTAATGCCTATTTTTTAAATAAAGAGTCTACAAATTCCATTTTATTGAAAACCTGTAAGTCGTCCATTTGTTCGCCTACACCAATGTATTTCACCGGAATTTTAAATTCATCAGAAATACCAATCACTACACCACCTTTGGCTGTACCATCCAGTTTTGTAATAGTCAACGAGTCAATTTCTGTAACTTTCGTAAACTCACGGGCTTGTATAACGGCATTCTGGCCTGTACTGCCATCGAGTACAAGCATTACTTCATGTGGGGCTTCTGGTAAAAATTTCTGAATCACACGCTTAATTTTTCCTAGCTCATTCATGAGGTTTACTTTGGTATGTAAACGCCCTGCCGTATCAATAATAATAATGTCGGCTTGCATTTCCATGCCTTTTTTTACGGCATCAAAAGCTACCGACGAGGGGTCGGTGTTCATGCCGTGGTCAATTACAGGCACACCCACACGTTGCCCCCAGAGTTTAAGCTGGTCAACGGCTGCTGCTCTGAAAGTATCGGCTGCACCAAGCACCACTTTTTTGCCTCTTTTCTGAAACTGATGTGCCAGCTTACCAATAGTAGTGGTTTTTCCTACGCCATTTACACCTACTACCATAAGTACATAAGGCTTGGGCAGGTGTTCGGTTTCAAAACTATCTCTTACATCCTGCGAATTATTTTCGGCTAATAGCGAGGCCGTTTCTTCACGCAAAATTTTGTCTAGTTCTTCAACCGTTGTATATTTATCTCTTTCAACTCTTGCTTCAATACGTCTGATTATTTTCACCGTTGTTTCCACGCCTACATCCGAACTAATCAGAATTTCTTCGAGTTCGTCTAATACCTCATCGTCAACCTTTGATTTTCCGATAATGGCACGAGATATTTTATCAAAAATACTTGTTTTCGATTTTTCTAATCCTTTATCAAGCGTTTCTTTTTTTTCTTTTGAAAAGAAGTCAAATAAGCCCATTTATAAATAATAATGTAAAATGAATAATTGATAAGAAGTGTGTGGTCTAAGACAAAACTATAACAATTTTATGATACTTTCAGTTTAATTTTTAGCATAAGGCTAAATTAAGCCTTAAAAAGCACGCTTAAAGGCTAGCATTACGGAAGAACAAGCCGGCAATATTTTCTCCTACGCGTTTAGGCCGGAAAGTTTTCGCATCGAGCGAAACCCACAAAGTTCTTGAACGCGCCAGTAATTCGTCTCCTCTTAATATCTCACAATGCCTGTCGCTTGTAACCCCGGTAAAGTTATCTACCCAAGTTTTTACTATTAAGTCGTCACCCAGAAAAGCGGGTTTAAGGTAATCAATTTCATGGCGGCGCACTACCCATATAATCTGTGAGCTTAATTCAGCAGGCACTACTGTAAACCAGTGGCTTCCGGCAGCTTCCTGAACATAGCGAAGATACACAATATTATTAACATGGTTTAAGTCGTCAATATCTGCCGCAACAACCCTGATAGGGAAAAAATGGCTACTACTTTGTTGGTCTTTCAATGAATTAACAATTATGAAGGTCTGTTCAAAAAATGTAAAAATAGCATATCAGGCAAGTATTCTGGCAACCATATTCTGGCAACCATTCTTCTATGAATGCCAAAACAAAAAAGCCCTCTCGACATATCAAGAAGGCTTCTACCAATATTTTTGCTGCATTATGCTTTCAACGCATTTTGCAATTCTTCCATAGGAACCATTTCTTCCTTGAAAGTATATGCACCTGTTTTAGGAGACTTCACAGCTTTAATAACTTTTGCGAAGTTTTTTCCTGCAGTTTTATCACGAAGTGTAGCGACTACTTTCTTTGCCATTTTAGTATCGTTTTATGATGTATTAATTTTAATAATTTGATTGAGTTGAACAGCAAGCTGCTAAGCCCCGAAAACCAAAATTATTTAATTTCTTTATGTAAGGTATGTTTTTTCAGGAATGGGTTATATTTCTTTAACTCCATACGGCCAGTAGTATTTTTACGATTTTTGGTCGTTACGTAGCGAGACATACCTGCTACACCGCTTGTTTTTTGCTCAGTGCACTCTAATATAACTTGTACACGATTGCCTTTCTTCGCCATTGTTTTATGTATTTAATATCTTTGCTAATCTAATTTGGGCTGCAAAGTTACTAAATTCTTATACATTATTCAAAAATCTTTTAAAAGTTTTTTCAGAAAAAATAACATTTTATTGCCTGATACTCATTTATATAGCTATAAGCATGAAGTATTTTAAGAGAAATACCAGTAAATTTAATTTTAAGTAATAGTTTTGGTTAAAAATCAACCTGAAATTTTATGAAGAACACACGTATTAATTTGTTAGCCCGCCCAATTGGCAACCCCGCCCCCGAATGTTGGGAGATTGAAGAAGTAGATATACCCGAAATTGAAGAAAATCAAGTATTGATACAAACACAATATCTTTCTATTGACCCCGCCATGCGTGGCTGGATGAACGAAGGTAAATCATATATCCGTCCGGTGCGTATAGGTGAGGTTATGCGAGCCTTAGGCGCAGGCATAGTGGTAGAATCGAAACACCCTGATTTTAAAGCAGGCGATTCTGTAACAGCCACCACAGGCGTACAGGAATACGCTGTTCTGAATGGAAAAGACGTAATAAAGGTTGACCCCGCTTTTGTTCCGCTGCCGGTTTATCTGGGCACACTAGGTATGTCAGGGCTAACGGCTTATTTCGGCTTGCTCGAAACAGGCCAGCCGAAAGCAGGCGAAACCGTAGTGGTATCAGGGGCAGCAGGGGCCGTAGGAAGTGTAGTAGGGCAGATTGCTAAAATTAAAGGCTGCCGTGTGGTAGGTATTGCAGGCGGAGAAGAAAAATGTAAATATGCAGTAGAAGAACTGGGTTTTGATGCCTGCGTAGACTACAAAACAGGCGATTTGAGAAAAAACCTGAAAGAGGCCTGCCCTGACGGCGTAGATGTTTATTTTGATAATGTAGGCGGAGAAATACTAGATACAGTACTGACCCTTATTAATTTAAAAGCCCGTATTGTTATCTGTGGGGCTATTTCGCAATACAACGCAATACAGAAACCAGTAGGCCCTAGCAACTATTTGTCGTTACTGGTAAATCGGGCAAGAATGGAAGGCATTGTGGTATTTGATAACGCACCAAACTATGGCAAAGCTATTAAAGAAATGGCCGGATGGGTTGCACAGGGTAAACTAAACGGGAAGGTAGATATAGCCGAAGGAGGTATAAGGGCGTTTCCTGAAACATTAATGAAACTCTTTAAAGGCGAAAATACAGGTAAACTGGTTCTGAAAGTATGAGTTACGCTGATTCTGAAAACGATATAATTACAGCTATTATTCAGAGAATCGCCTTGCTGCAATCGCGGGGCGATTCTTATTTTCCTGAAGGTATGTTTGCCTCGTATCGACAGAATAAATATTTGCGCTACAAACGCCCCGACACTAATATTTTTTTTACTGCAAGCATTGTATTTGTATTGAACCAGCTTAAGCCATATTTAGCGGCTGATGTAAATAGTATTATTGATGGTATGATAGCCAAAGCGGTGCAGAATTATGGAGCCTTTCAGAATAAAGATGGCCTGAAAACTTATAATTTCTGGCAAACATCTAAAGATGGGCGGGTATCGCGGCATTTCCCGAATGGTTATATTTTCAGGCATCTGGAACATTTCAGATTACCCGATGATATTGACGATACGGCGTTGATATACCTCACTACCAACCCACAAGCCGACGAATTGCACTGGTTAAAACAAAAACTTCTGCAACATGCCAATTTATCAGCGGGGCCTCAGCAACAGCGGCAGGTCAGAAATACATTAAAGCCTTACCGCAAACTGAAAGTGTATTCAACTTGGTTTGGCAAAAATATGCCTATTGAGTTTGATGCCTGTGCGTTGTGCAACCTGATGTATCTGATTGAATATTACCATTTGCCACATAATGAGTATGATACGGATACTTACCAGTTTCTAGGCGGAATCATAGAAAGGCAGGAGCTAATCACACACTCGTTTCAGGTGTCGCACAATTATGCTACTGCACCATTAATTATTTATCATCTGGCGCGTCTGTTAGGTAAGTTTAATAATACACCTTTGGAAACTTATCGAGAAAGGCTTATTGCATTAGCTCTGCAATGTCTTCAGAAAGAACAAACTGAAATGAATAAAATAATGCTGGAAACGGCTATTTTTAAGTTATACAACAACAATACGTTGGCTTATTTAACAACAGTAGCAAGGCTCGCTGAAGAAAACAAGCGAAGCCAATTACCCGCCGAGGATGACAATTTCTGCTATTTTCTGGGTCCTTTGTTGAGTTCCTACGAAAATCCGGTTTTACAATTCTTTGCTCCCATGAAAATAACTCAGATGGATTGGAAATGCGAAGCCCACGAATGGACGCTCCTGCTCGAAAACCTGATTGAACGCAAGCGCATAAACAAGGTCAATGCCTGATTAATGCTTTAGTTCAGTCGGATTTTTTACTACAAATGCTTGTATAGTGGTGCTTATAGCCTCATAGAAATGCCACGGTCTTTCAGGTAGTTTTTTAACTCAGGAATCCCGATTTCCTTGAAATGGAAAATACTTGCGGCTAGTCCGGCATCGGCCTTGCCAGTAGTAAATACATCGTAAAAATGTTCCATAGTTCCTGCACCACCTGAGGCAATCACCGGAATATTGGCGTTGTCTGAAATCTGTGCGGTTAAGTCCAGTGCAAAACCTGCTTTAGTTCCGTCGGTGTCCATCGATGTTAACAATATTTCGCCAGCACCGCGGTCTTCTACTTCTTTGGCCCATGCCAACGTGTTCAGGTCGGTAGGTTTCCGCCCCCCGTGTGTATGTACAATATGAGCCTGTGTGCCGCTTTCGAGGGTAATATAGCGGGTATCAATGGCCACAACAATACATTGAGAGCCAAACTCTAAAGCTAGTTGATTAATTAAGTCGGGGTTACGAACTGCCGACGAGTTAATAGAAACCTTATCTGCTCCTGCATTCAATAGCTTTGAAACATCTGCAACCGACCCAATACCCCCACCTACACAAAACGGAATATTAATCGTATGAGCCACCCTGCGTACGAGTTCTATGAGTGTTTTTCTTTCTTCAACAGTAGCCGTAATGTCCAGAAAAACCAGCTCGTCGGCACCTTGTTGGGCGTATGCCGCACCTAGTTCTACGGGGTCGCCGGCATCACGTAAGTTTACAAAGTTTGTGCCCTTTACGGTGCGTCCGTCTTTTATATCTAAACAAGGAATAATTCTCTTCGTAAGCATTATGATTGAATTATGCAGTAAAAATCTTTTCTGAAATTAGGGTTTCAGTATTAATTTTTACAGCGTGTTTGTGCTAAAAACTTTATTGTTTGTTTTCGGTGTTTGCCTGCATTTCCAGATAAATATCAGGGCGGGCAATTTGCATCATAATTTCGGGTTTATCCAGCGGAACAAAACCAAACTGGGCATATAAGCCGTGGGCATCACGCGTGGCTAACGACCACCGTCTTAAATTCTGTAACTCAGGTAATTGCAAAATACAATGCATTAGCCATTTAGATAACCCTTGTCCTCTTTCTGAATCTAGCACAAATACGTCGGCCAGATAGGCAAAAGTAGCACAGTCTGAAACAACGCGGGCATAACCTACCTGCTCGCCAGATTCTTTGTAGATACCAAAGGTAATTGACCCCTCTGCTGCACGCTTTACTATGTCCATCGGAATAGCGGGCGACCAGTAGCTGATTTTCAGAAAGTTATGAATTACATCAAACTGTAATAGTTCTTTGTTGGTACTAATTACATACCCGGGTTTTCTGAATTCATGAATCATAAAAAACGCTGTTCAATATCTTTCAGACTAATTCTATTCTCATAAATGGCTTTGCCTACAATAACACCAAAAATATTTAGTTCGGCTAATTCTTCAAGGTCTTGCATAGAGCTTACTCCGCCGCTGGCTATTATTTTCAGGTCAGTAAACTGCGCCTGCATTTTTTTGTATAAATCAACCGATGGCCCTTGTAGCAAACCATCTTTTGCTACATCGGTGCTAATAGTATACTGAATGCCTTTCTGCATCCATTCTCCTACAAAATCATATACCCATACGCTTGTTTCTTCTTCCCAGCCACTTACGGCGATTTTTTCCTGACGGGCATCTGCCCCCAGAATAATGGCCTCGCTTCCGTAAGTTTTTATCCATGATTCAAATAAGTCGGGGTTTTTAACGGCAATACTTCCGCCAGTTACCTGCTTGGCTCCGCAGTCAAAAGCCAGTTTAATATCAGTGTCCGACTGCACACCACCGCCGAAATCAATCTGTAAACTGGTCTTTGAGGCAATGGTTTCCAGTACCTTTGCATTCACGATTTTCTTTTGTTTGGCTCCGTCAAGGTCAACAAGGTGTAAACGTCTGATTCCGGCCCCTTCAAACATTTTTGCTACTTCGAGCGGATTTTCATTATAGGTTTTTTTCTGTGAGTAATCGCCTTGAGTGAGGCGAACACATTTGCCTTCAATAATATCAATGGCAGGTATAATCTGGAGCATATTTTTGTCGTATTCCGGTATGGTATAAAACTGGTGTTAAATCTTTAAAAAATTCTCAAAAATCTTCTGGCCTACATCTCCGCTGATTTCCGAGTGAAATTGTGCTGCAAAAAAGTTGTCTTTTTGTAGCATAGCCGAGTACTCGAGCATATAGGTGGTTCGGGCTACGGTAAAATCGCACAGGGGGGCATAGTAGCCATGGTTATAGTATACATACGAATGTTCTGTTAGGTCATCAGTTAGCGAACACCCATAACCATAAATATCGTTCCAGCCTGTTTGTGGCACTTTAAAACCCTTTATAACCGGAAATTTAAGTACAGGCACATCAAACACACCGAGGCAGTCGGTGTTGTTTTCTTCTGACGACCTACACAATAACTGCATACCTACACAAGTACCCAGAAAAGGCTGTTTTAGCGTCGGGATTAGTTTGTCAAGGCCACTTTCGCGGAGGCTTTTCATGGCTGTGCTGGCCTCACCTACACCCGGAAAAATAATCCTTTCGGCCGAACTGATTACCTCGGGGTTGTCAGAGAGTTCGTAAGTCACACCAATGCGTTCGAGCGCGTACATAACCGACTGCACATTACCCGCATTATATTTAATGATAATTACTTTCAAAACGGAGAAAAATTGGAGATTGAATGCAAATACTATTATCAATACAAATCTATATTTATGTAAGTAGAATATTAATGTTTTATGAGAAAAGTTCTATTATTTCTTTCTATAATTTAATAGATTGTGAAGGGTTTTGTCTGGTATCACTAAAAGTGGGCTCGTTGCAAATATTTTTTGGTGAAAAATCCTGAAAATAATATCAGGGCTACACCCTACTGCAAGAGGCATTGTGTATCTTGCAACATAAATTTTAATATTTTATCATGTATTGGCAAACGCTTTTTTCTAATAAACGACTAGGAGCAGAAGACAAAAATGCTCAGGATAGTTTCCGAAATGATTATATGCGAGACTATGACCGATTAATTTTTTCGTCGCAGTTCAGGCGTTTGCAAAACAAAACACAGGTGTTTCCGTTGCCCGGGGCAGTTTTTGTGCATAACAGGCTTACGCATAGTTTGGAAGTGGCCTCTGTGGGGCGGTCGTTGGGTAAAGCTATCGGTGAAAAAATAGTGGCTAAATACGACCACACACTCACACAGGAGGCAAAAGAATTTTACAAGTTTGAACTCTCGGCGGTAGTCATGACTGCCTGCATTGCCCATGACATCGGCAACCCGCCTTTCGGGCATTCGGGCGAAGATGCTATCAGAACGTATTTTAAAGAGCTTGAAGAAGACAAAAAAGCAATTCTGACCGAAGCCCTGATCGAAAACCAGTTTAATGATTTTAAAAATTTTGAAGGCAATGCCAATGCTTTTCGTATTCTGACCAGTATTTTTAACCAGAGTAACCTGAACCTGACTTATACCACGTTGGCATCGATTATTAAGTATCCGGCCAACTCGACCGAGGGGTTCAGAAAAACAGGGTTGATTTCTACTAAAAAATCAGGTTTTTTTGATACCGAAAGCGAGTTTTACCGCCGTATAGCGGCAGAGTTACAAATTAATCAGCTAGACGATACCGCCAATGTGTTTGCGCGGCACCCGTTTGTGTATCTGGTCGAGGCCGCTGATGATATCTGTTATCGTATCATAGACTTGGAAGATGCCCATCGTTTAGGAATTTTATCGATTCATGAGGTGCGGCAATTGCTGGAGCCTTTCTTTGAAAAAAGAGAAGGTAAGCCCAGTATCAGCGAGCGTGTCGATACCATTGAAGATGATAAACAGAAGTTGTCTTTTTTGCGGGCAATGCTCATAGGCCAGTTAACAGCTAAATGCACAGAAGTGTTTTTTACCTACGAAGAACAACTATTGGCCGGTACGCTGAATAAACCGCTGATAGACCTTCTGGATGAAAAAACTACGTTGTTGATTAAAAAAATTGATGAAATATCAATCAGAAAAATTTACAACGATAAGTCGGTTGTTGAAATAGAAATTGCAGGTTACCATGTAATAGGCGGTTTGCTGAAAGAGTTTGTTTCGGCGGTGTTATCGCCCGATTCGCCTAAATCAAAGAAATTGCTAAAACTGATTCCAAATCAGTTCAGAATCAGCAAAGGGCAGGGTTTATATCAGAACCTGCAATCGGTAGTAGATTTTATTTCAGGCATGACAGACCTCTTTGCCATAGACCTTTACCGAAAAATTACAGGTATACAAATTCCGCAGTTATAAACTGTTTTACTGGTTTTTCTTGCGTTTGCCGAAAACATAGGCAACCCCTAAATTGGCGCGGAAAATTCCTAAATCGAACTGTTTATTGGCATACGGAGACAACTCAAATACGCCCTGAAACTGTGGAAGTTTTTCGATAGGAGAAACCCGCACACCCAAGTTAAAAAAGTAGCCCTCTAGCGGATTCCTCTTGCTAGCGTCGGTGTTGAGGTAATTCAAAAAATTGGCTTTTATGCCAGCACCTATGTAAAACTTTGCTTTGGGGCCTTTAGTGAGGTTTATCATCGGAGAAATATCCGTGCTGAGTGATGAGAAATAGGAGTTCATCTGAAACCGGAAATCGACCCATACAGGTTTATTGGGGTTACTTGCGATTGAAAAAATAGAATTAAAAGGGTAATAGGTAAACGCCTGCGAATAACTTGCAGCACTTGTTATCATAAAACAACAGATGAATAGTAATTTTCTTAGCATAAAAGTGGTTTTAAGTTTCCTGCCGCTAAGTTAAGATAAATATTCATAGTACTTAAACAACAATTCTAAGTAATATACAATATGAAGTATATTGTATTAGTTTAATTGAGAGTTTTTAATAAAATTTGTAACAAATAGCCAAACAGATAAGTTAAATGTTATTAATATGCTCCGATTAATGTTTTTTTAATTACTAAGTATAACAAAAAAATGCTTAGTTTATCTTTTGGAATTCTTAAAAGAGTACAATAAATAGAAGAAATACCAGAACAGACTGCCAATGAGCCTGTTTGCTTAATATTGATAAAATTACTGTGCCGCTCAATGAAAGCCTATAAAACCTTACAAGGATTCGTTATCGAATACCAAAACCAGTATTTTCTCTCTCGTCATCAGGACTGGGATTTATTCATTAATCGCGAAGATTTATTTTTTGAATTACAGCGTGAAATACAGTTGCTTTCGCCTGTGCCAGAATACAAGTCTTTGATTGATAATAGTTTACAGGCCCCGATTCAGTCGCAGGAAGTATGGGCTGCCGGAGTTACCTATCTGCGCAGCAGGGATGCACGTATGGAAGAATCGAAAAATGCAGGCGGAGATAACTTTTATGACCGTGTATATGATGCCGAAAGGCCAGAGATTTTCTTTAAGTCTACACCTGCACGTGTAGTAGGGTCGGGGCAGAGGGTACGTATCCGCAAAGATTCCAAGTGGAATGTGCCAGAGCCTGAACTTACCTTGTTTATTAACTCAAAAGGACAGATTTCGGGCTACACAGTTGGCAACGATATGAGTTCGAGAGATATTGAAGGCGAAAACCCGTTGTATCTGCCTCAGGCAAAGTCTTATGATAAAAGTACTGCCATAGGGCCTTGTATCAGGATTCTGGATGAACCTATTTCGTCAGAATCAATGATTAAAATTGAAATCTTACGCTTTGATATACCATTTTTTACTGATTCGATAGCCATTAACCGTATGAAACGGAAACATACCGAACTGGTAGAGTTCCTTTTCAGGGAAACATCGTTTCCACATGGGTGTTTTCTGATGACAGGGACAGGCATTGTGCCACCTAATGATTTTACTCTGGAGGTAGGCGATGAAATCAGAATTACCATTGAGGGCATAGGTACCCTTGTTAATACCGTAGAAACAAAATAATAATTATCATAAACCCATAATAACGTTAGGTTGCAAGCTTATTGCGGCCTATTGTTATTGACTTCTACAATGCAACTCACAGGAAGAAACATTATCGGCTTTGAATCCTTTTCAGAAGGTACAGTAGCCATACAAGGTATTAATCCGGCCACGGGCGAAACCCTTGCACCCCTCTTTTTTAAAGCAACCCTCGACGAACTTGAATATGCGGCTGAAAAAGCCGAGAAAGCGTTTCAGATTTACCGCAAAAAATCAGGTTTTGAAAAAGCTAATTTCCTGGAAAAAATAGCAGAAGAAATAGAAAATCTGGGTGATACCCTGCTTGAAAGATATACGATGGAATCGGGCTTGCCACAAGCCAGAGCCATTGGTGAAAGAGGCCGGACGCTAGGGCAACTTCGGTTATACGCTCAGCTTTTGCGCGAAGGCTCATGGGTAAATGCACGCATTGATGCAGCCATGCCAGACCGCCAGCCAGCCCCACGCCCTGACCTCCGCTCAATGGAACGACCTCTCGGTGTGGTAGGTGTTTTCGGAGCAAGTAATTTTCCTTTGGCATTCTCGGTAGCGGGTGGCGATACCACCTCGGCATTTGCAGCAGGTTGTTGTGTTATTTTTAAAGCACATCCGGCGCATTTAGGTACTTCCGAACTGGTAGGTAAAGCTGTTCAGAAAGCTGCCGAAGCCACCAATATGCCTGATGGCGTTTTTTCTTTATTGTTTGATGATGGCCACGAGGTCGGAATGGCTCTGGTAAAACATCCTGTGGTAAAAGCCATTGGTTTTACGGGTTCGTTCAAAGGCGGAAAAGCCCTTTTCGATGCAGCCGTTAGCCGTCCTCAGCCAATTCCGGTATATGCCGAAATGGGAAGTGTAAACCCTGTATTTGTGTTACCTAAAATACTTGCCGAAAAAGGCAGAGCTATTGCTAATAGCTATCTGGCTTCGGCTACGTTGGGGGTTGGCCAGTTCTGTACCAATCCGGGTATTCTGTTCCTGCAAAATAATAAAGATTTTATGGAGGAAATAGAAAAAAATGCCTCAAATACACAAGGAGGGGTTATGCTTACGCCGGGTATTCGGGATGCATACGTAAGAGGAACCGACCACTCAAGGCAATTTACCGAAGTAGTAGGCATTGGTAAAGCCCCTGAAGGCTTTACGGCCGTAGAACCCATTATTTTACGTACTGATATAGCTTCTTTAAATGCTAAGCCTGAACTAGCTGAGGAAATATTCGGGCCTACAAGCCTTGTAGTAGAGGCAAATACCAAAGAAGAAATACTCATAGCTGCTCAAAATCTGGTAGGCCACCTGACGGCAACCGTACACGGTACGCCTGAGGATTTAGAAGAATATACCGAATTACTTGATATTCTGGAGCAAAAAGTAGGCAGGCTCATCATAAATGGTTTCCCGACAGGCGTAGAAGTAAATCATGCGATGGTACATGGTGGGCCTTTTCCGGCTACGACCGATTCGCGTACTACTTCGGTAGGCACAAGAGCCATTACACGTTTTACACGTCCGGTAAGTTTTCAGGATTTTCCCGATAGCCTTTTGCCCGATGAATTGAAAGATGATAATCCGCTAAATATCTGGCGTATGATTGAAGGAGAATTAAAGAAATAAAAATAAAAAACAGGAGCCGGAAGGTTCCTGTTTTTTTATTAAGAGATGTATCAGAATCATTAGTTCAACAGATTCATAATATCTTCCGAAATACCTGTGTTTACAAATCCTCCGTCATGGAAAAGATTCTGCATGGTTACCATTCTGGTAAGGTCTGAGAATAGCGTAATGACGTAATCGGCACAATCATCTGCCGAGGCGTTGCCTAGTGGGGCAATTTTATCGGCAAAGTCATAAAATTTATCAAATCCTCCGATACCAGTTCCGGCAGTAGTTTTTGTAGGCGACTGCGAAACCGTATTTACACGAACTTTCTTTAATTTACCGTAACGATACCCGTAGCTGCGTGCAATTGATTCCAGCATGGCTTTGGCTTCTGCCATGTCGGTATAAAACGGGAAAGTACGTTGAGCAGCCATATAACTCAAAGCTACTACCGACCCCCATTCATTGATTGCATCCATTTTTTCGGCTACCTGTAAAAATTTATGGAAAGATAAAGCCGATACATCTACGCTTTTCAAAAACCAGTCATAATTCAAATCGCCATAGGCTTTGCCTTTACGAATATTCGGCGACATACCAATAGAGTGCAACACGAAGTCAACCTTTCCGCCTAAAACATCCATCGATTTGGTGTAGAGGTTTTCAATTTCTTCTACAACAGTTGCATCTGCCGGAATAATCTCTGCTTCGCAGGCTTCGGCCAATTTCTTAATTTCGCCCATTCTCATTGCGATAGGGGCATTAGTTAATACGATTGATGCACCTTCTTCTTTCGCTTTCAGTGCTACTTTCCATGCAATAGATTTCTCGTCTAAAGCACCCGAAATAATTCCTTTTTTACCTTTAAGTAGTCCGTATGCCATGATGTATAAGTTTAAATCTTTGATTGTAGAAGCCTCTACAATGATGTCATAATAGTATTTGGAGTGCCAAAGGTAGTTATTTTCCAAAAAATAAAAAACGGTCGTGTTTTTTTGGCTGGCACAACATTTACTTTATTACGCTTAAGCAGGGCATAATACTTATTGGTAAGGCTATTATTTAATTTACTAACCCTTGTTCAAATAATTCATCGAGGCGTTCGTGCCCTTCTGTTACACCACTTTCCATGTTTGAGCGCAGCATCATGTCGCGGTCGGCTATTGACTGAAAAACCGAAAGCGTAGTTACTCTGGTTCTATTATCGGGTAGGGTTTCAAAGCGGGCTGTTTCTAGCGATACGTGCCCTTTGGCTCCTTCAAACTCAAAAGTCTGAATGGCCCGCTCAGGGGCATTAATCTCATGAAAAACCCCACGAAACGCATATTCTTCTCCGTTTTTACCCACATGAATATAACGATACTCGCCGCCGCTTCGGGCATCAAATTTTTCTACCTGCATCTGGTATCCTCGTGGGCCTAGCCATTGTTTTAGAAGCTCTGGGTCAGTATAGGCTTTAAAAACCAGTTCACGAGGGGCTTCAAATTCTCGGGTAATAATAATTTCCTGTTTGCCGGCTTCGCCTACAATTTTTGTTTCATTGCTGTTTTTCATAATTATTGTTCATTAAATTGTGATGGTACATTATTGTCAGGTCTGTATCTGTTTTATGCTTCTGCATAAGCATCTTTTAATTTTTGTATCTCAATTTTATCCATTTGTAGCATGGCATCCATTACTTTTTTAGCTTTTGCGGGGTTAGGGTCATTAAGCAATTGGCCTAAAGCCTGAGGGATAATCTGCCATGATACGCCAAATTTGTCGCGTAGCCAGCCACACCTGTTAGGTGCGCCCCCATTGGCTATTAATTTATCCCATAGTTCATCTACTTCGTCTTGGGTATCACAGTTCACGAAAAATGAAATAGCCGGATTAAAAGCATAGGCAGGGCCACCATCTAACGCCATGAACTCGACGCCTTCCAGTTGAAACTTGGCATTAATGATTTTGTTACCTGCACGGTTAGCAAAGATTATTTTTGTGTTTTTAAAGACAGAGGTATATAGGTTCAGAGCTTCTTCAAGATTTCCGTTGAACCACAAGAACGGGGCAATTTTTTGTTCTTTCTCCATAATTTTGTAGGTTTTAATAAATGATTAATACAATAACTTGAGGTTAGGTAGCAATACACAACCCGACGGCTTTTTTGATGCCTAAGGGTTTTGAGTTTCGCTGTTCTGGTTCTGCTGTTGTAGTCTTTCAAGCAAGGTATCTAGCGCATCGAATTTATGCTCCCAAACCTGACGATACTGCTCTACCCAGTTGGCTACTTCGTTTAACTTCTCCAGTTTGGCTATGCAGTAGTTCTCCCGCCCTTGTTTTTTTATCACAATAAGCCCGCATTCTGTTAAGATTTTGATATGCTTGGAAACCGCCTGCCTGCTTATGTCGAAAGTTTCGGCTACTGCATTCAGATTTAACGCCTGTTTGGCTACAACACCTATAATTTCTCGTCTGGTAGGGTCGGCAATGGCCTGAAATACATCTCTTCTCATGTTGGTAATTATTGTTATGCAACTATACGGTTGCAAATATATATGCAACTAATTGGTTGCGCAAGTTTTGGGTTGTTTTTTTTAGAAAAAATTTTTGTCCTGTTAAAAGTCGTAATCAGAGGATTTTTCCGAACATTCATCGACAAGCACCTGTATATATGTTGTTTAAGAAATAATTATTTGTAATTTTGAATGAATACTTGAGCCTATAATCTTTCTTTTGACCGAAATTATGAGAACTACACTACTTGGTGTGCTATTACTGTTATTCTCCTTTCATGCTATTTCTCAGAGCAGATTTCTTTTATCGGGTACGGTAACAGATGCTACCAGTGGGCAGCCTATACCGGGCGTAGGAGTGTTTTTTTCGGGTTTGTCGTCAGGTACATTAACAGATAGCAGCGGTAAATACATGGTGGCTTTGCCCAAAGGCGGCTATATAGTTACTATGCGCGCTCTGGGTTATAAAGTTGAAACATTTAATATAAACCTGAATCAGAACCTGACACGCTCTGTGCAGCTTTCGGTGCGTGTAGATGAACTGGCAGAAGTGGAAATAAAAACCACTAAAGAAGACCGTAACATCAAAGAAACCCAAATGGGTGTGGTAAAGCTGGAAATGAAAAACCTTAAGAAAATTCCGGTAGTATTTGGCGAAACAGACATCATTAAGGCACTTACTTTACAGCCGGGTATTACAACCGTAGGCGAGGGGGCAGGCGGGTTTAATGTAAGGGGCGGTAGGGTAGACCAAAACCTTGTCTTATTAGATGGTATGCCTATTTATAATACTTCGCATTTACTGGGTTTTCTGAGTAGTATTAATTCAGATGCGTTGTCGGGCGTTTCATTATATAAAGGTGGTATTCCTGCACAATACGGGGGGAGGTTATCGTCGCTTTTGGAGATGAATACCAAAAGCGGAAATGCCGAAAGGCTTACAGGCTCGGTAGGCGTAGGGCTTATTACAAGTAAAGTAGTACTTGAGGGACCTATCCTGAAAAACAAAATTACCTTTATGGTAGCAGGGCGCGTAGCTTACCCCAACTTTATGATTAACCAATTTCCGGCACCTACCGATAAAAGTAAGGCTTTTTTCTATGACCTGAATGCAAAAATTCAGTACAGAATCAATAGTAAAAATATTCTGACCTTAAACAGTTACCGGAGTTACGATAATTTCAAGTTTGCCGATGATACCCTCTATTATGCCAAAACACAAAACCTGAGCATACAATACAGTAACCTCATTAACAAAAACCTTTCGCTTAATTTTCAAGGGATTTACTGTAATTATAATTTTGGTACGCAAGGCTACCGCACCGATTATGAATTTACTCTTAATTCAAATGTACGCCATAACGAACTAAGGGCTTTCGCTTTATATACCCCCAAAGAACAACTAAAAGCCGAAATAGGTGTTAATGCCATAGATTATAATATTAGTCCGGGTAATCTTAAGCCTGATGTGAGTACCTCAAGCATTATTACATTAGACCTGCCCAGAGAATTTGCCCGTGAGGTGTCGCCTTATGTAAGTGTTGACTGGTCTATTACTTCAAAAATCAGTTTGCAGGCAGGAGCGCGCTATTCTATTTTTCAGAATTTAGGCCCCAAACAAGTATTTGACTACGCCGAGGGGCAGTCGAGGAGTAGCCAGAGTGTTATTGATAGCATATCTTACGGAAAAAATCAGGTAATCAAACAATACGGAGGTATCGAGCCGAGGCTTTCGCTTCGTTTTGCTATTACTAAAAGCTCGGCTGTTAAGTTCAGTTACAATCGGATGCGCCAGTATTTGCACCTTATTTCAAATACTACGGCTATTTCGCCTGTCGATTTCTGGAAGGTATCCGACAAGCATATTCCGCCACAGATAGCCGACCAGTTATCGTTCGGAATCTTCAAAAACTTCAAGGATAATACCTACGAAACATCCATTGAGGCATACTATAAAGACATCCAGAACCTGGTAGAATATAAAAATGGGGCAAGGTTATATTTTAACCCGACTATTGAAACCGAGCTTATTGCCGCTAAAGGTAAGGCTTATGGCATTGAAGGGAGTATCCAGAAAAACAAGGGGCGGCTGAAAGGTAGCTTGTCGTACACTTATTCAAGAACATTGGCAAGGGTTCAGTCAGACTTCCCTTCTGAACAGATTAATCGGGGCGAGTGGTTTCCTTCTACTTTTGACAAACCCCATAATCTGGCTATTTCTATTCAGCATTTTATTAGTAACGGGTGGACATTCTCTGCAAACTTTGTGTATGCCTCAGGCAGGCCAGCCACGTATCCTGACCGTACTTACAGGCTGTTAGGAAAAACAGTTATCGATTATTCATCCAGAAACCTCGACCGTATTCCTGACTACCACCGGCTGGATGCCTCTTTGTTGAAAGATACCAGAAAAACCCCTGAACAAAAGAAATATACCACGTTCTCGCTATCGTTATATAATATATATGGACGTCGGAATCCGTACTCCATCTATTTTGTGCGCTATAATAATTCTATCCGTTCATATCGTTTGTCGGTGTTTGGCAGTGTCATACCGGCAGTAGCTGTTACTTACAATTTTTAAAAAGATGAAACGAAATATACTATTTATATTACTTGCTATTTTTATTCAGTTGTCGTGCGTGGAGCAGGTAGAGCTACCTTATAGAAACGAAACCCCCATATTGGTAGTAGACGGAGAAATAACCAACGAAAGCCCACCTTACAACTTACGGCTGAGTTATTCGGGCAAGTTTGTTTCTGGGAGTATTATTACTTCCAGACTAGCGGTAAACGGTGCAAGGGTTATTCTGACCGATGACCAGGGCAATTCGGTACGTTTCCGGCAGAATATCTATGAACCAGCCTTATACCAGAGCGATAACCAGTATCAATGCCAGATAGGCCGTTCTTATTCTTTACGTATCGAAATGCCCGATGGAAAAGTGTACATTACCAAACCACAGTTAATGAAGGGTGTACCTGCCATCAATAATATTTATGCCGATAAAACTCAGGACTTTGTTCGTACTTATATAGATACCAAAGACGCCGAAAATTCATCGGATTATTATCGCTGGAAGAGCTATTCCATTTCCCTGAAAATAACCAAAGGAGGCGGGGCCAATACTTGTAGTTTTTCGTGCTGGGCATATAACCGTGACGAAGGAATTAACGTTTTTGCCGATACCTATATTAACGGCAAAGACATTAAAAAACGGCTGGTACATTTTTCACCCATTGACCCTGACGCACCTCTGGCAAAGCATTATATTGAAGTAAAGCAGATGTCAATCTCGCAGGAGGCTTACCTTTTCTGGGAGCAATACGAAGAACAACGCACCAGAACCGGAAGTATTTTTGACCCATTGCCTTCAACCATTATAGGAAATGTAATCAATGAAAAGGACGATAAAGATTTTGCACTAGGCTTTTTTGGGGTGTCGGGAGTTACTACCAGACGCCTGATAGTTGACCCCTCGCAGGTTAGCTTTTCGAACGAACTAAGTATCGGGCTTGTACCTCCGCCGGTAGTAACACAGAAACCAACTTCTGACTGCCAGACAACGTACCCCGGGTATGGTTGCACGCCTCCTGCTGAATGGAAATAAACAGAATGATTTTATGAAAAATAGCTTAAAAATATTACTTCTTGGTGGGGTTCTCTGGGGTTTTGTGGCTTGTGAGAAAAAAGAAATAGTACTGGTTGATGAGTCGCCTACATCAGAAGAAGCACCCACTTATACGCCTGACTCACCCATGTGGCGAAAATTGAGTTCACCCACCAATTATTCGTTCAATGAGGGTATCGTAAAAACAGAAACAGAAAACCTCTATACCTGTGTAATGGGGCGGCCTGATACTACTAATGACCATCTGGCCGTAGATAACCGAAGCCGTATTGATATGATGGGCAATATTGATGCCCAAACAGTTATTACAGGAACATACTCGCCCGAAGGCAATTACTGGAACTTCAGAACAGTGGCGGGCTTGCCTCGCTACTCGCCCATGCTATTGGGGCCTTTTGCTCAATTTGGCCGAACAGAAGTAGAATATTATTCGTTGTTTGGTGGTGGATACACCACTAACGAGAATTATCCCAATGGTGTAAACTATTATACTGATTTCTGGCAGCAGACTGACTTTAACCAGAGTGGCGATATTGTAGGTAAAGGTATTCTGACAGGTTTCATGGCTAATAACGCCGGATATTTTATTGAAAATAATGCCGGAAAACAAATGTGGTATATTAACAATGCCCGCATATACTATAAACGCAAGCCTTTTACGGGTAGTTATCTTGGTAAATTTGCTATGGCTTCGGCTGAGGTAAATAAAAAAGAATTTGGGTTCATGCTACTGGAAAGCGAGAATGAAAAGATAAAAACCAAAGAATTTTACCAGTACGATGCCGATAATGATACTTGGATTAAAAAAGCCGATTTCCCGGGTGAAGACCGTTTCGAGGGTGTGATGTTTGGCGTTGACGACAAAATATACTATGGTCTCGGCCAAAGCAAAACCCAGCCTAAGGGTTTCAGAGATATATGGCAGTACGACCCCGTTACAGACAAATGGGCTAATTTTGCTACTTATCCGGGTAGTGGTAATATTAAAGTTTCTACGGCAAAGGTATCGGGCAAAACCTATATAGGCTTTGGGTATTATATAGGTACTACCAAGATAAATACCGAGAAGTATATCGGTGTGTCAGACTTCTGGGAGTTTGTGCCTACACGGAAACAATAAAAAACCGTCTCCCTAATCAGAAAGACGGTTTATTGATTTTTAGTTGTTGATTACTTGAGCTTTAAAAAATATACTTGTTTGCCTCAATCATGGCATCCGCAATGTTACGGCGTGCATTTTTAAGGTTCATTGGTTCAATTTTGGTGAAGCGTTTTAAGCCCATAAGCATTACTCTTAGTTCATCGCCTTCGGCAAATGAGGTAATGGCTTCACGACCTGAGTTGTTAATTCTTGCAACAGCTTCGTGCAGATAAATCATAGCCATATCTTTTTGTAACGCTGCGGCTGCTTCGCCTCTGGTGCTAATCAGTTTTTCAACCCGTAATAGTGTTGATTCAGCTACATAGATTTCGATAATCATATCTGCAATGTTCATCAGAATTTCCTGTTCTCCCGAAAGAGCCATCATGAATTTCTGTACGGCAGCACCTGCTACCATCAAGGCAGCTTTTTTCAGGTTTTTCAACACTTTCTTTTCGGCGGCAAACAGGCTGTCATCATCAATACTACCGAAGTCAGGTATCGACATAATTTCTTTGGCTACGGCCATGGCAGGAGCCATCAGGTCAATTTCGCCTTTCATGGCACGTTTTAAAAGCATATCTACAATCAACATACGGTTGATTTCGTTAGTGCCTTCAAAAATTCTGTTGATGCGGGCATCGCGGTAGGCACGTTCCATAGGCGCATCGGCCGAGTAACCCATTCCGCCATATACCTGTAAGCTTTCGTCAACGGTATAATCAAGTACTTCAGAGCTATGTACTTTCATGATAGCACATTCAATCGAAAACTGTTCCAATGCTTTCAATTTGGCATCGGCGTCGTTCAAGCCTTGTGCTTTTAAATCTTCAATGGCATCATCAATGTTCTGTCCGGCTCTGTAATTGGCCGACTCCGAAGCAAAAATGCGGGTAGCCATTTCAGCCAGTTTATATTTAATAGCACCAAAAGTAGCAATTGATACGCCAAATTGCTTGCGCTCGTTGGCATAATTAATGGCATGAGCTAATGAGCCTTTTGAGCCACCAATAACTGCAATACCAAGTTTGATACGGCCTATATTTAGGATATTTACTGCAATTTTAAATCCATTGCCACGGGTAGAAAGCATATTTTCGACAGGCACGTGGCAATCGTTAAAGAAAATCTGGCGGGTGTCAGAGCCTTTGATACCTAATTTATGCTCAGGCTCGTTCATGGTAATGCCACCAAAACTTTTTTCGATAATAAAGGCAGTCAGGTTTTTATCGTCATCAATTTTAGCAAACACAATAAACAAATCGGCGAAACCACCATTGGTAATCCACATCTTTTGTCCGTTAATGATATAATGTTTGCCATCGGCCGATAACGCCGCTTTGGTTTTGCCTGAGTTGGCATCTGAGCCTGAATCTGGCTCAGTTAAGCAATAAGCTGCTTTCCATTCGCCTGTGGCTAATAGTGGCAGGTATTTGGCTTTTTGCTCTTCATTACCATAGTAAACAATAGGCAAAGTTCCGATACCGGTATGTGCCGATTGCGCAACTGAAAATGAATGCCCCTGACCTAAGGCTTCGGCTACTAGCATTGAAGTATTGAAGTTCATACCGAATCCGCCGTATTCTTCAGGAACTGCCGTTCCTAGCAGCCCCAACTCGCCAGCCTTTGTCATCAACGACGACATCAGTTCTGGTGATTTGGCATTATCGATTTCGTTCAGGCGTGGATGAATCTCTGTACGTAAAAAATCACGACAGGTTTCAGCAATCATTTGTTGTTCTTCTGAAAATTCTTCCGGAATAAAAATCTGATGTGCTTCTACATCTTTTATCAAGAACTCACCCCCTTTAATAGAGGCTTTGTTTTCAGTTGCTACCATAGTATTAAAAGTTGAAATTGGCAAAATAAAAAGCACTGCAATTGTTATGCGTGCATACTGTTACAAAGATAGCAGATTTTAAAAATATTATGCAAGCATACTATTGTTTTTTTTTAGATAAATAATAGAAGCATTATTTCTTTCTTACCAGAACCCACAATGCCTGACCATTCTGGTAAACAGGTTTTTCGTCAGGGTCATTTCTCTGAGTAAGTTTGTAGAACGTAAGCGTATCTTTTTTTGCCCGAAAACCATATTCGTCCGACGTATTTGTATTATTCAGAATAATAATATCTCCGTCTTCGTTAGCAGCGCAATCGCCGTTAATACAAATGGTGTAAGTAAGGTATTTGTCCCAACCTGTAATCTGCCCGAAGCGGCTAAATTGTAAGGGCGTTTTTGTTGTATCTCCGTCAATGATTTGCCAGTTTCCCTCTAGTACCGTTTTATTAACAGCCGTCTGAAAAGCGGTAGCAGGTTTCACATTCTGGTCAATTAGACCATTCTCTGCTTTGATGAAAGTATAAGTGCGGTTCAAAGATTTATCAAAAAAGGAGAGTGTTTTTCTGGATGCGTTATAAATGATTTGGGTAACAGTATCTTGATTTAATTTTAAGCTTAAAGTATCGCCATTTCTTTTGAATGGCAAGGTAAAAGTTTCTATTTGGCCATTAAAAATAGTAATAGAATCGGGGGTACTATTATTGAGTATAATTTCGGTGGCATAAAATGGGAATTGCTCCGTTACGCCCTGCGGTGATAATGTTTTGTCAAGCGTGATTAAGTAATCTCTACTAATCCAATGACCTGATACATCAGAAAGTGCTTTTTCGCTTTCGCCGGTACTACTATCACAGGCATTTAATAAAACGACTAAGGCAAAAAGGTAAGATAGTTTTTTCATGAGTGTCAGAAAGTGGTTTTGGGGCAAAGATACAATTCTTTAAAACAAGCCTATGTGTATAAGGTATATAAAAATGAGCCGGAAACTACTTTTCTGGCTCATTAGCAGGGTGTTTTCAGGACGCTTTTATTCTTTGTCTGATATTAGCAAGCGAATCATTGATTAGAAGTTTTCCGTCTCTGAAAACTTCTTTTAGTTCGCCCTGTTTTTCTTCTTCCCATGTGCATTGGTCTTTTAACTGATAACGTCCGTTGTGGTCTTTATAAATCTGTATCAATCCCTTTGCCGACTTCTTGGTGCCATCGTCAGTAACGGGGTCTTTATAAATCTCCCGACCTTCGCCATTTACTTCGCCGTAGGTGGCTTTCATGGCAAAACCAAAGGTGTCGCGCGTGTTGTATTGGTAGGTATAAGAGCCAATTCCGAGTACTATATTCGTAGAGGCAAACCCTTTTTGTTTAAGCCTTTCACAAATTTGTGTAGCTCTGTCGAGGGTAATACTATCACCATAAATAGCCCCGATTTTGGGAATCAATTCTTTAAAGCCTTTGTCGTTAATAGACCCTCCGAAGGTGTCCCATAGCAATTCTATAACCCCTTTTTTTTCTTCAGGTGTTTTTCCGTTAGGATTTCCACAGATAATATCCACAGGGTTACCAGAATCAGGACGAATAACCACTTTGCCCTCTCTGTTCATGATTTCGGTTTTTAAATCTGGCAGATAAACCGTTAATACTTTCCATAAATCCCATGTATCAGACACTATCGACACAATGCCTTTAGGGTATACCTCTGTAATCAGATGTTTAAAGGTTTCAAACTCGCCTTCGTTAGTACCCATACACATAACAGAGTGTTCGGTAGCGGCTACTGAGCCACCTATCAGGGTAGTATCTGAGTTAGCATTATAATAAGTTTCAAGAAATGCCAGTGTCGGAATGGTATCAGTACCTGTAAAGCTCAGTAAATGCCCTGCTCCTGAGGTAACAGAGGCTTCAATACCGCCCATGCCCCGCATCGAAAAATCGTGTGCCTGCCAATCGACAAATTCGGGCAATGATGAGGTTTCATAAGCATATTTATCAAGTATTTTGCGGTATTGTCTGGCTATGGTTGCAGATGTGCAAGGCAGCCATATAACAGTCGAAAGTAATGTTTCAAAATAATTAGTTAACCAGAAAAACTCAGGTTTGGTATTATACATTGTAAACATTGGTACACGCACAGGCACGCTTGTGCCTTCAGGTAATGCTTTAAAAACCATAGGTATATAACCCAAGTCGTGTAGGGCTTCTATATGTTTAGTTCCTACCTGATTTTCGCCTAAGTAATTATTAATAAAGCGGGCATATTGTTTTATTACTACTTCTTTAGGCTGGTTAAAAAAATATGTACTGAAATCTTCGATAATGTATTTTTTTAGAAAATATTGTAAGCCAAAAAACACTACTTCAGGGATATTTTCGATTCGACTTTTTCGGGGAGTCCAGTTTGAATAAACTAAAGTAGTGCCAACAGGATACTGTCTGCGATGGTCTACTTTGTAACCATCGGTCATTAATAAAGGATTCATGATTGATTATTGTTATGGAGAAATTATTTATTTCTTCCTTTCTCATTGGGATATAAATCCGGCAAAGCATCACTTTGCCAGAACTCTTTGGTATCTATATCCATAACGGAGAGGCTACCGGTAAAAGCTGCACCTGTGTCGATATTCCAGACATTACAGCCCTTCATGGGGATGCTTACATCATAGTTGAGGGTCGGAGTATGCCCAATAAAGATTTCCTTGAAATGCAATAACCTTTTAGGGTAGAGTTTTGAATCTGTTTTGATATGCTTATCCATCGTAAGGGCCATTTCCCAGAGGGTTCTGTCCCATTGAAAGTTAGACGAGTGAAACTCCTGTGCCGGGCCGTGCATAGAAGTAAAACCTGCATGAACAAAGAGTCTGTTCTGGTCATCTATGTAGTATAACTTCATTCTTTCAAAAAAATTCAGGTGTGCAAGTAGGTCTGCTTCACTTAAATTTTCATAGCTTTTTATAGTTGATTGCCCCCCGTGAAATAACCAGTTCTTCTCCCATTCGCCTTCTTTTAGCCACTCTTCACACCACGTATCATGATTCCCCTTGATAAACACACAAGGCTGTTTCAGGTCCAGTTCCATCAAAAAATCAATTACCTGAGCCGACTCACCCCATCCATCTACGTAATCACCCAGAAAAATGAGTGTATCCTGTGCTGTTACGGCTGCTCGTTTCAGTACCTGTATTAAGGCTTTAAGGCCGCCGTGTATATCGCCTATGACTAAGGTTCTGGGTTTCATAATTTAATGTATTGGCTGGCTACTAGGTCAGTAAGCCAAACGCCATTGTCTGATTGATAAAACAATAAACCATCCTGATACATTTGCGCTGCATTGATTGTGAGTACAACAGGCTTGCCATGCCTTGCCCCAACCTTAAAGGCTGTGTCTGTATCTTGGCTCAAATGTACAAACTGGCGATTCATTTTCTGAATACCATTTGCAAGAATTGAGGCAAGATGTTTTTCAGCAGTGCCATGATACAGAAAATCAGGAGGTATAATAGCTTGTAAAGCTAAGTCTATTTCGACCGAATGCCCCTGATTTGCCCTAATCTTGGTTTTATCTTCACTAAAAGAAAAGCGCTTTTTATCGTTGGTTGCTACAATTTCTTCTAGTTCTTCTCTCGTGAAGTGTCTGCCTTTTCTGGCCGATTTCTGTATTAATTCTTCTACCTCAGCCCAGCCGTTTTCGTTCAAGGTCAGGTTAATTTCTTGTGGTTTATGCCTCAGTACAAGGCTTAAAAACTTGCTGATTATTTTTTTATATTCTTCAGTCATGACCTATTCAGTTGTGAGCAGTAAATAAAAATAATAAATGTACAAACATAAGGTATTAGGTTGCGTATTCATTTTTAATGCCCGCCAATTACATAAACCTTCAACATCATACCCATATTTTATAAAACATCACCTAAGTTAATCTGCACTACATTTTCATTGGTAATGTTTTTAATCGAATCAGTAGTAAATATCTTGTCAAAATAAGGAGCCAGACTTACAAAACCTTTGCTGAAAATTCCGTGGCTTACGGCTAAATATAACTTTCCTGCATTTTTATTTTTTAGTTCCTGAGCTAATCCGGTAAAGGTAGCTCCGCCATCGCAGATGTCGTCTACAATAAGGCAATCCTGACCTTGTAAGTCATCGGCATATACTTTGAAGCCTGAGAGCTTACCTGTTTTTACATCTCGGCTTTTTGAACATTCCACTACTTCAAAACCACCCAAGTATTCAGAAACCTTATATATTTTCTTTAAAGCTCCTCCGTCAGGCGAAATCAGCAGGGGATTTCCACCAATAATCTGGATAGCTTTTTTAATGAAACCGTGGTTCTGAATTACCTCGCAGTTATTTAGCAAAGCAGGGGTTACTTCCGAATGTGGGTCAAAAACCAGCACTTTGCTTAATTGTAAGGCATTAATAATATCGGCATAAACCTTCACAGTTAAAGGTTCGCCAATTATCATAACTCTATCTTGTCGGGCGGCCGGAAAATAAGGGATAAAAGCAGAAATGTCCTTTATTTTCATTCGTCTTAAAGCATCAACGGCTAGGCACAAAAGCCCCAAATCATTAAATGTGTTTAACCGGTGGCTTATTGTCACAGGTTTGGTCATATCAAAATCAGGGCTGATTTTGATATGTGGCTCTCCGCCTGAAAATGTAAATGCTTCAAAATTAATAGTTTGCAGGCTCCGAAACGGGCTAAAGTCTTTATCTAAATTAAGTGTATACATATATTTGCGTATATTTTACGCAAAAATATGTATGGTAAACTTGTTGTCAAAGTTTTTTGTGTAAAATTTACGCAAATTTAATTTCGAAATGAAAGCTGTTACTTAGTAGCGCGTAATATTTATCTTTGTTGAACTTGAATAGCCTTGCTGGCCGTCCGCTGCCGTTATTGATTGAAGGAGCGTTGGTTTCTTCAACAAAACCTAAGCTCAGGATTTTTTTTCTGAAATTACGGCGGTCAATTTCTTGCTCTAGTATAACGCTGTAAAGGTTTTCGAGGTCAGAGAAAGGAAACTCAGTTGCGAGTAAATCGAAGCCAATGGGCTGATAGGTAAGTTTACTTTTCAGACGCTGATGCGCCATTTTTACGATTTGGTTATGGTCGTATCCAAGTTGAGGAATATTACTGATAGCAAACCACTGCGCTTCTTCGGCGTCGGTATCATTCTGCTGAGCAAGTGCAAAATTATCAGGGTTTACAAGCGCAAAGTAAGCCACCGAAATAACTCTAAAACGAGGGTCACGGTTAATGTTGTCTCCGAAAGTATATAGCTGTTCCAGATAATTTACCTTTATGCCTGCTTCCTCTTGTAACTCTCGTGTTACGGCTTCTATTAAAGACTCCTGTTGCAATACAAACCCACCCGGTAGTACCCAAATGCCTTTGAAAGGGCCAAATTTCTGTTTAACCAGCAAAACAAAAAGGGTGTTTTGCTGATACCCAAAAACAATGGCATCGACGGCAACTTTAATATCTTTTATTTCAGTCATATACTCAGGTGGAATTTGCGCAAAAATACTCAGGAATAATAAATTTTATGATAGAAACAGCCTGATTTTTAGCCTGATAGCAAAGCTAAGATTCAAAAAACTTGTCTTAACAACTATTTTTGCATTTTTCCTTGACAATGTGGTATATTATTTGTTGTTTCGCAAATAAAAATTCTTATTCTGGATTCATTTAATAAAGTTTGTTATGACAGAGACGCTAAACTTCGATGTAACGACGGTAGCTGAGAGTAGAATACATCAGCTTGACCCTAATAATATTGTTTTCGGTTCACTCTTTACTGACCACATGCTCGTAGCTGATTACATTAATGGTGAGTGGCAAACACCAAAAATTCTACCTTTTGGCGAAATCAGTTATAATCCGGCGTTGGCAGTGCTGCATTACGGGCAAGCCATTTTTGAAGGCATGAAGGCTTTCAAAAATGATAACGATGAAGTTCTGATGTTCCGTCCGCAAGATAACTGGAAACGTTTTAATATTTCGGCTGAGCGTATGTGCATGGCACAAGTGCCGGAAGAAATATTTATTGGCGGGCTTGAAGAATTATTGCGTCTGGATGCTGCTTGGGTACCAAAAGGCGAAGACAACTCTTTATACCTGAGACCCTTCATGTTTTCGACCGACGTATATCTGGGTGTGCGCCCGTCACAGAGTTATCGTTTCATGATTATCATGAGCCCTGCTGGCAAGTATTACTCTACACCTCCGAAAGTAAAAGTAGAAACCGAGTTTATTCGTGCAGCTCCGGGTGGTGTTGGTTATGCCAAATGTGCTGGTAATTATGCCGCCTCGTTGTATCCGGCTAAACTGGCGCAAGAGCAAGGTTATACACAATTATTATGGACAGATGCCCTTGAACACAAATACTTTGAAGAGTCTGGTACCATGAACGTAATGTTTGTAATAGATGGTAAACTGGTTACTCCGGCAGTAAGTAGCACTATTCTGAAAGGTGTTACGCGTGACTCCCTGATTCAGCTGGCAAAATCACTGAATATTGAAGTTGAAGAAAGAAGAGTATCAGTAGATGAGGTAATTTCAGGCATTACCAACGGAACTGTTACCGAAGTATTCGGTGCCGGAACTGCCGTGGTGGTTTCGCCGTTTGCAGCAGTAGGGTATAATGGCGAAGACTTTGTGTTGCCTGCCATTACTGAAGCCTCTGTTTCATCGAAATTGAAAAAAGCCTTGAACGAAGTTCGTACAGGTAAAGTAGAAGATACCTTCGGTTGGGTGTGGAAAGTAAACGCTTAATCGGTTTTAAATACATTAACAAAGGCGGCTAAAGAAATTTGGCCGCCTTTTCTTTAGTCCAAAAAATAATTTTTAGCCCAAAAACCCTTTATCAGAAAGTGCTGATACTGTGGTGGTTTATTATATTTAACCAATAATAATTATTATAAAAAACAGGGCTGTACACTGAAACATAAAATAATTTTCGTAACAGTATGCCTGCATACTGATTTTTTTCTACATTTGTGGTTACCCGAAGCAAAAAACACCAATGAGGAAGGAAAAAACGATAGATTTTCATATAAAATGGGCTTGGCATGCCATTTCGCGTATGTATAATGCCTATGCAAGTCAATATGATATTACGATGGCCATTGGTTATGTACTGCTCAATATTGACTCAGAGAAAGGCACTCCGGCAACAAAAATAGGCCCGTCGATAGGAATGGAGCCAAGAAGCCTCACCCGAATGCTAAAAACGCTCGAAGAAAAAGGCTGGATTTACCGTGAAACAGACGCTGACGACAAACGCTTTGTAAAAGTGTATCTGACAGAAGAAGGAAAAAAGAAAAGAAACTTTGCGCGCGAAGGAGTAATCATTTTCAATAAAAAAATTCAGGAAATGATACCAGCCGAGAAATTAGCCGTTTTTTTTGAGGTAATTAAAGAAATAAACAGCCTTGTAGACGAAGAAAACAGCAAGGTGAAAGATAATATCATTTTTGAAATCATGTCTTAAAGATAAAGGTCTGAGCATTAACTCAGACCTTTATCTTTTCTTTCAGAAACTCAGCGGTATAATTATTTTCCAGTTTTACCATTTCTTCGGGCGTGCCTGTAAATGTCAGATAACCACCTTTTTCGCCTCCTTCCGGCCCTAAGTCTATAATCCAGTCGGCCGATTTAATAATTTCCATGTTATGCTCAATAATAATAACCGAGTCGCCTTGGTCAACTAAAGCATTAATGGCTTTCAGAAGTTTCTTGATGTCATGGAAATGAAGCCCTGTGGTTGGCTCATCAAAAACAAAAAGTGTTTTGCCTTTATCTGCATTGCCTTTGCTTAAGAAAAAGGCCAGTTTTACACGTTGTGCTTCTCCGCCTGACAAAGTGCTTGACGATTGCCCTAACCCAATATAACCCAAGCCTACATCCTGTAAAGGTTGGAGTTTGTCGGCGAGTTTAGGGTCACTTTCCCTGAAAAATTCAATGGCTTCATCAACCGTCATTGACAGAATATCCGCAATATCTTTCTCGCGGTATTTTACTTCCAGAATTTCCTGTTTGAAACGTTTCCCACCACAACTTTCACATTTCAGGCGTACATCGGCCATAAATTGCATTTCAATGGTTTGTTCTCCCTCTCCCTGACAAGCCTCACAACGGCCACCATCCACATTGAATGAGAAAAAGGCAGGTTTATAATCGCGGGCTTTAGATAAAGGCTGGTCGGCCATCATCTGTCTTATATAATCATACGCTTTAATATAGGTAACAGGGTTTGAACGTGACGATTTCCCGATAGGGTTCTGGTCAATCATTTCAATCTGAGTAATACGGTCTAAAGAGCCAGTTAAATCGGCGTATTTTCCGGCCTCTTCGCTGTATTCTCCTTTCAGGCGTGCAATGGCAGGAAACAGAATTTTTCTTACAAGCGTCGATTTGCCTGAACCACTCACCCCTGTTACGACGGTGAGCGTACCTAATGGAAATCTGACATCAATTTCTTTTAAATTATTTTCTCTTGCTCCTTTGATTTCGATAAAATCAGTTGGTTTTCTTCGCTGGGCTGGCACAGGCACTTGGTCTTCACCCGTAAGAAAACGAATGGTGTGGCTAGTATTTGCACCCGCTTCATTATGTAGTAATGGAGTAGTACTAAGCCCTTTAATATCTTCCCAGTTACCCTGAAAAATCAGATTCCCTCCATGTGTACCTGCGTCTGGCCCTATATCAACAATTTCGTTGGCAGCCAGCATTACTTCCTCTTCATGCTCTACCACTACTACGGTATTGCCTAAATCTCTCAGAGATTCCAGCACACTTACCAGCCGGCGTGTGTCTCTTGGGTGTAAGCCTATACTTGGTTCATCAAGAATATACATTGAGCCTACCAAAGCACTACCCAATGAAGTTGCCAGTTTAATACGCTGGAACTCTCCGCCCGATAGGGTAGAAGTAAGCCTGTTTAGGGTCAGATACCCCAGCCCTACACGTTCCATGAAGTCGAGGCGGCTATTGATTTCAATCAGAATGCGTTTGGCGATACTTTGTTGGTATTCGGGTAATTGCAGGTTTTTGAAAAACTGAACTACATCGCTGATAGGCATTAGCACAATATCTGTAATAGATACCCCGCCAACTTTTACATAAGAAGCATCTTTGCGCAGCCGTGAGCCTCTGCATTCGGGGCAGTCGGTGCGGCCACGATAACGCGATAACATCACCCTGTACTGTACTTTATGTACCTGACTTTCGATGTCGGCAAAAAAAGCATTTAAGCCCTGAAAATACGAGTTGCCCGTCCAGAGTAAATCTTTTTGCTCTTGCGTAAGGTCACGGTAAGCTCTGTGAATAGGAAAATCAAACCGGATACCGTTTTTTAGTAAAGGAGCTACCCATTCGCTCATGCGTTCGGTTCGCCACGGGGCAATGGCTCCTTCAAATACAGATAAATTTTTGTCAGGAATAACCAGTTCGGGGTCAATACCCAGAATTTTTCCAAAACCTTCACAACGCTTACATGCGCCATAAGGATTATTAAACGTGAAAAGATTCACGCTTGGTTCTTCAAACGAGATTCCATCTAACTCAAATCTGTCCGAAAAGGTACGTTTTTCTTTGCCAACTATATCAACAATACATTCGCCCTCGCCTTCAAAGAAAGCAGTTTGTACCGAATCCGAGAATCGGAACTGCGTATCTTCATCGTTATGTTTAACCGTATTTCGGTCAATCAGAATCTCTATGTTATGTTTTTGGTCATCAAGGTCAGCCTCAGCTTCCAGAATTTCCTCAATTTGTCTGGTTTCACCATCAATCACTACGCGTGTGTATCCTTTTTGCAGCAGCAGGTCAAGTTCTTTCTTCACTTTGCGGTCATCCTTGACTTTCAGAGGCGTAAGTACCATTACGCGCGTACCCTCTTCATAAGAAAGAATATGGTTTACTACGTCTGTGACGGTATCTTTTCGTACTTCCCGCCCCGAAACAGGCGAGTAAGTGATGCCAACACGTGCAAATAACAGTTTCAGGTAATCGTATATTTCGGTTGTAGTACCTACGGTTGAACGCGGATTCTTGGTGGCTACTTTCTGTTCGATGGCAATGGCCGGAGAAACTCCTTTAATGTATTCAACCTCAGGTTTTTCCATGCGGCCTAAAAACTGGCGTGCATAAGAGCTTAGGCTTTCAACATACATTCGTTGGCCTTCTGCAAAAAGTGTATCAAAAGCCAGTGAAGATTTCCCACTACCCGAAAGGCCCGTTACTACTACCAGTTTGTTGCGTGGAATGGCTACATTGATATTTTTCAGATTATTGACTTTAGCCCCTTTAATAATGATGAAATGCTTAGGGTCAAGCGCATCGACATCAGGATACTTTATGAAATTATTTGCAGAATTTTCCATGCAGACATTGCCTGTCTTCAACCGAAGAGTGCAGGTATTTATATTTTTGGATTTCTAAAAATCATTAAGGAATGAGCATAAATCTCATTCTTTTATAACCAAATATCTGGTCAGATAGTTCTTATTTATTAGTAATAATCAAACGTCTGATATCCTCCGAAGTATCACTTTTAATTTTTATCAGATAATTGCCTTTTTCCAGACTCTTCAGGTCAATTTCTTTTCGTTCGGCGGTATCTGTAAATCTGAAATTATACATGAGTTTGCCCGAATAACTATAAAATTTTACCTCTATATTTTTCAGTGTTGTTTTGGTTTCCAGATAAACAAAATCAGACGCAGGGTTAGGGTATAACGATACGCCGCCCGAAAGTGTTTTCAGAGATACTACTTTTGAAGAAGCCGAGGCACAACTAAGCACACGAGTGTTATTGATGGTGTAGTCGCGTAGCGTTCTTACCTGATAATTACCATCCTGTTCTACTTTCAGGGTATATTCGTGGGTGGTAGCAAAACGGCTGTTTTCGCGTAGCCACTCAAACTGCTCCTGGTCTGCAAGGCTTACATTCAATGCCTGTAAGGTATATACCCCAATTTGCCCGATGTCGGGTGTTTTGGGAGCTTCTTTGATAAGTACTTTTTTGGTGTCAGACTCCCGCGTGCAACCAAAAACAGTAGTGGCTTTTACCTTGACGGGAGATTCGCCGATAGCATCAACAGAGATTTCCCGCGCTGTGCTGTTATTACTCCACACAAGGCTCTCGGTACTGTTTGTGCTGACTTTAACAGTGGTCCCCTGACAGGCAATAGAATCAGGCGCAAAAACTAACTGAGGTTTGGCTGGTAATGGGTTGATACTTATATGAACAGAATCGGATTCTTCTGAACAGCCAAAAACATTAATGGCTTTTACTTTGAAATAATACTGGCCAACTTTCTGTACCTGAATGCTATGCGAAGTGCTATCGTTGTTCCAACGTATATTTTCATGGCTGTTGGTGCTAAGGGTAATACTTTTGCCCTCGCAAACAGAAAACTCTGGCAAAACAGTAATGGCAGGTTTTTCTGGAGCAGGATTTACTTTTACGGTAACGCTGTCAGAAACTACCGAAGCACACCCAAACTGGTTATAACCCCTTACGGCATAGCGCCCTTTGGTAGAAACTGTAATAGTAGCAGTAGTTGCGCCGGTACTCCATTGAAAACTGTTAAGCTCGGCTCCGGTAGCTTTCAGCACAATACCATTGGGCTGGTTGGCACAGAGGTCTACCCCACTATCATGTATAATTTCAGGTTTAGCAGCCGGATACGTAAAAGAAGTATTAATTGTTGGTGCCAGTAATTTATTTCCCAGTTTGTCGGTAACGCTAGCCGAATACATACCTTTAGGTACGATAATCTGATTGGTTGTGCCTCCGTTAGACCAATGATAATTTGCGAGGTTATCAGGAAGGGTAATTACAGTTTCGTTATTAGGGTTACACGAAACGCTAATATCAACTATTGGCTTTGCCAGAATGGGTCTGGAATTTCTGAAAAAATTATCGTCCAGATATTTATCCCAGTTTTCGGCTAAAATACTTAAACCGTTGTTATCAGGAGGAACATTCTTGAAGTGAACAAAATCTGGTCGTGGATTTTGCAAATCATCGGTAAAAGGGCCCGGAAATATATTATTTCCGGCGCGTTCAATTACTATGTTTTGGCCTTTAATAATTTCAGGGTTAGAAGGGTTCAGATACGTAAGTGAGGTACGGGCAACTACCCACGATAAATCGTTGTTGAATTCGCTACGTACAATATCGATAAACCTCTGAAAGTTAGAAGAATAAGCCTCGGCCGAAAGTTTGTTCGGATAGTTGTCTGTTTCGCCCTGTATCCAAAGCAATGACCTGACCCCTAACAAAGAGCAGTAGTAGTGAAGCGTATTTCTGAGATTAGTATAAGGTAAACCTTTGGGTAGCAAGTAGGTTCCATCAAAAATATAGGTTGGGAGCCGCTCGGCACTTTCGCGCCAGTTAATAACTGATACCAGTAACTGGCCAGCATTAAAAAACATAATAGGTACATTTAGTTTGCGAGCAAGCCTGTCGCCTAATTCGCCATAACACCAAGCGGTGCTTCCGGCTGGTGCAATGTTTACCTCGGCATTTAAATGAACAAAATTAAGATTCTCGGGTAGAGGGTCCAGAATATCATTATTCTTGAAGTCGATGGCATTTACGCGGTCGTCGGTAGCACCAAATGCCCCCGAATCGGGCAAGCCTTCTGCGTTCGACTGCCCTAAAGCCACAAATACCTCACCTACACCCACGCGGCTCAGAGTAATGGTTTGTATAACCGCATTATCCTTTATTGCTCTTACCTCCATGGTATACCAACCACCAGCCGCTGCAATACGCCCTGAAAAATACCCTGCTTTGGGGTGTTCCTGAACCAGCGTCCAGTCGGTCGAAACGCCCTGCCCTTCCACTACTGTTGTTAGTTTGGCTTCAATCCTGTCAACGGGCTGGGTGTAATTTCCTAGCATATTAATAAAACCAATATTGCCATTATGTCGCTGAAATACTGTTCTGTTAGTCGGAAAAGAAAGAGTTATCTGAGCAAAAGTGGTTGTGCTGAGGAGGGTACAAATACACAAGAAAATGAATCTTTTTTTCACAACAGTAATATGGCTGAAAGGTATCTTATTTATTTACAGGTGGGTACGTTGCAAAATTAAGATTTTTGAACAATATAATTATCAATCGGGTATCATTATTAGTAAATAAATGAGTAGCGAACCCCAGCGAAAAACGCTAATTTTGCAAAAAAAAGTGAAATATTGGAAACATCATTTGCAGTAATTTTTGATATGGATGGTGTCATTTGTGACACTAACCCCCACCACTCTCTAGCTTGGAAGTCTTTCCTGAAAAAATACGAAATCGACGCTACCGAAGAAGAGTTCATTGCCCACATGTATGGCAAAAGTAACAGTTATATTCTGAAATACTTTTTGAAGCGCGATGTGATAGGAGAAGAGTTTATGCAGATGGAATATGAAAAGGAAGCACTTTTCAGACAACTGTACGAACCCGAAGTAGTGCCTATTAATGGGCTACTTACCTTTATTGATGACCTGAAAGTAAATGGCATAAAAACAGGCATAGCCACTTCGGCCCCTGTTGAAAACCTGCAACTGATTTTAAGCAAGCTGCCTTTAGCCGATAAAATGCAGTCGCTGTTGTCAAGTGCCGACGTACTTCATCATAAGCCTAACCCCGAAGTATACCTTAAATCAGCCTCGAATCTGGGTATTTCTCCTCAAAGATGCCTTGTTTTTGAAGATTCTCACTCAGGGGTATCAGCCGGAAAAGCAGCAGGAGCAAAGGTAATAGGGGTATTGAGTACTTATAAAAAAGAAGAACTCCCCGTTTGTGATGACTATATACTTAATTACGAAGGGCTAACCTTTGATAAAATAAAAACCTTATTCGATACATGAAAATTGAACACGTGGCTATCTGGGTCAAAGACCTTGAACTGATGAAAGGTTTTTATGAAAAGTATTTCGCAGGAAAAGCAAACGAAAAATACCGGAACGATAAAAAAAACTTTGAATCCTATTTTATTTCGTTTGAGTCAGGGGCGAGGCTTGAACTCATGCAAATGCCCGGCATAACTGAATCTTCTCAGGGTATTGCTCAGCAATTTATGGGGCTTACCCATTTTGCTGTTTCGGTCGGTAGTAAAGAGCAAGTGGATGCACTTACTGAAATATTCAGGAATGATAGCTTTGAAATTGTAGGAGAACCCCGCTGGACGGGTGACGGCTATTATGAAAGCGTAATACTCGACCCCGAAAAAAACAGAATTGAGATTACAGCATAAAACGCTGATTAAAATAATTCTGGTTCAAAAGCGTATTATCAGGCAACCCATAAGTATATAACAGAGTATACTTACTATGGATGCCTTTCTGTACTTTAATTTATGTTTAAACACTTATCTACTTTTTTCTTTCACCGTCAGAGCCTTGCGGTTGCTATGGTTTTTACGGCTATGGGTATTTTATTTGGTAGCTGGGCAACACTTATTCCGTTTGTAAAACAGAAATATGCCCTCGACGATGCACAACTAGGGCTTTTGTTGTTGTGTATGCCTTTGGGTGCCGCTGCCATGAATCCTTTCACAACCATTCTGATTAATCGTTTTGGAATGCGTAACACTACTATTGCAGGCTTAATTTTCATGTCAATAGTGTATGCCATGCCCGTCAGTATGGACTACCTGCCGCTAGTGGGTTTGAGCTTATTACTGGTAGGTATCAGTATTTCTACCACTAATGTAGCCATGAACACCTGTGTTACCAGTCTGGAGCATCAATATAGTATCAATATTATGTCAACTTGCCACGGAATGTTCAGCGGTGGGTTAATGCTGGGTTCTGTACTGGCAAGTTTTACACAAGGCATGAAAATTCTGCCATCTTACCACATGTGGCTGCTTGCAGGTGTTTTTATTCTGCTGGCTTTTTTTATTCGCCCTACGGTGCTGAGTATCCATGAGGAGAAAATTGAAAATAACGAGGGTGCAAAATTTGTTTTCCCGAAGGGCCCGCTACTTCTGATGATTCTGATAAGCCTTTGTACAAACATCACTGAAGGTACAATGGCCGACTGGACAGCCGTTTATATGCGGGACGTAGTAAAAACGCAGGATTATTTCATTGGCTGGGGCTTGGCCGGATACTCATTTTGTATGTCGCTGGGGCGTTTTGCGGGCGATGCGCTCATTCCGCGTTATGGTGGTAATGCCGTGTTGCGAGTAGGAGGTATTATGGCCTCGTGCGGAATTCTGCTGGCTATTGCAGCCCCGTACACGCTTACCGCCATTTTAGGTTTTGCAATGGTAGGGGCAGGGGTGTCATGCGGAGCCCCGATTCTCTACGGAAGTTCGGCAAGAGTACCCGGTATGGCAAAAGGCGCAGGTCTTGCAACCATGAATACATTTAGCATGGGGGGCTTTCTGGCAGGGCCAGTATTAATCGGGTTTGTATCAAAGAGTATCAGCTTGCCGTTTGCCTTTGCTCTGATAGCTATTTTAGCATTGGTCTGGACATTCATGGTAAATAAGGTAAAACTGTACTAACGAAAAATAAATTTTGGCACACAACCATTATGGAATGATTATTGTACTGTAAAATGCAGATAAACAACGATACACGAAGAATCTTATGACTAAATTACACACAAACCATTACCTGCCCAATTACTTATTTACCATTTAATAAAATTTAGAAGAAAAATTTTTTCTTCTAGCCAACACTCATTAATTTTATAATCGGAAAACAGAAAAAAGCAGGATTATATGAAAAAAATCATCTACTCTCTTGGAGTATGCCTTGTTGCTACTCAGCTACAAGCACAGGTAGTTAGCAATGCTGAGTTCTTTGTAAGCGAAGGGGCAGTTGTAAGCTTTAATACAGATGTAACCAACGAAGGAAAATTTACCAACAAAGGTAAAGTCCACTTTCAGAAGAATTTCGACAACCTTAGTACAGTAGAATCATCAGGAACCGTTGTTTTTGATGGCAACTCTCCTCAAATTCTTAAGAGTTCAAAAGAATTGACATTTGGTCAGTTATTTCTAGATAATGATTTAAAACTTGAAGCCCCTCTTCGTATCAACGAAGGATTATCTTTCCGTAGAGGTGTGCTTGAGTCGTCTTCATCAAGCCCACTGGTTTTCAGTAATGGAAGCAGATACAGCGGTGCTTCAGACTTTTCGCACGTAAAAGGAGTAATAAGCAAAGAAGGAAACGAAGCATTTGAGTTCCCTCTTGGCGATGGTACTAATTTCCGCTCTTTTTCAGTAGCCAGAAGCAACGAAAATCAGGTTCTAACTGCCTCATATCTTTACAGAAGCCCGCTGAATGTATCAGAACAAGTTTCGGAAGGTATTGATGACATAAACAAAAACGAATACTGGTCGCTTAAATCAGAATCGATGAAAGCATCGGCTCAGGTTTCGTTCAATAACAACTCAGACCTTGATGGCGTTGCTTATCTGAACAGAGGAACATGGGCTATTGCAGAAGGTTCAGAGCTTTCGTCGGCAACAGACCTTAAAAGCGGTACGCTTTTCACATTAGCCAGAAGCCGCAATGTTCAGGCTGCAATTGGGGTGTATCCGAACCCGACAGAGGGCGAGTTCTTCCTGAAACTTACAGGAATGGATGATACAGAAAAAATCGTTGTAGATATTACAAACCAAGATGGTGGCAAAATTATGCACAAAGAAGGTACCGTAAGAGAACTTCGTAAAGCATACTTACTACCAGAAAACCTCCCAGCTACTGAATTAACAGTAAGAGTAATGAGAGAAAACTCGAAAAAAGTTTTATTCCAGAAAATGATTCTGAACAAATAATATTTATTATTTGACCAAATAAAATATTCTTAAAAGCTGTCCTTGTAAAAGGATGGCTTTTTTGTTTTGTTAGATTCGCAATGGCTGAAAAGTTGATTTACAAAAAAACACACAATACAAAGCAGTGCAGATATTCGGAAAGCAAGAATATATGAGAGAAAATAATTTCGGGCTTCTGTGCAACCTTTTTCTATTTTTATCATCTATTGTATTGTACGTACATAAACTATACCAAAATCATGAAAAAGCTTTTTATTTTACTTGCCTTTTTTGCTTCGGCTACTTTTGCACAAGAATCGAAACGTTCGTTTGATGTTTCAGGTTTCGACAAAATTGACCTCGGAAGTGCTTTCGTTATTACTGTATCAAAATCAAATGATTTTAAGGTGGATGTTGCCGGACGTGAGCAAGACCTGAAAGACCTCATCGTAAAGGTATCGAATGGTAAATTAAGTGTTGGGTATCCTAATAACTGGGGTGGCTGGAAGAACCGTAAAGAAGTATATGTAACCATTACCATGCCTAAGCTGGTGGGTGCTAGTTTTTCTGGTGCTAGTAAAGCAAAGGTAACAGGTTTTAGTGGAGAAAAACTTGCGCTTGATGTGTCGGGGGCATCGCAGGCTACGGTTGATGTAGATGCCAAAAATCTTTCGATAGATTGTTCGGGCGCTTCGAGCCTGACCATTACGGGTAACGGAGACCATATAAATGCCGATGTATCAGGTGCATCTACCATTAACGCTTTTGACTTTAAAACAGCCGTAGCAAACGTAGATGCGTCAGGTGCCAGTGGTGTAAAATTATATGTAACCAGTAAAATTGTTGCAGAAGCCAGTGGGGCAAGTAGTGTACGCTATAAAGGCGGGGCTTCGTCGGTAGTAGCTAATACCTCCGGAGCAGGTTCGGTGAAATCGACTAATTAAAAACTTTTAAATCAATACAATTACAAGGGATGGTTAATGGTAGCCATCCCTTGTAATTTTTTATTACATTACAACTTCTCTTTCTGTCATAATTGTCAGTACTTCTGTGTCTGTCAGGCGAGTAGCCAAACCTAGCGTTTTAGGTAACTCATAATGGAAGAAGTATTTCATGGTATGAATTTTACTTTCATAAAATTCTTCTTCATCGTTATTTCCTGTGCCAGTTAATAACGCCTGTTTGGCAACAATAGCCTGTTTCAGCCATTGCCATGCTACTACGTTTAAGCTGAACATCTCCATATATAAAGTAGCATCTGACAAGAATTTTTCTATGTCGCCCGTTCCGGCAATCTCCAGTAAGTGTTTGGTTACAGCCTGTAAGCGGCTGGCGTTTTCCTGAAGCAGATTAGCGTATTTCTTTAATTCATCGTAGGCCGAAGCTGCCGTAATAGTTTTACCAAACTCCTGTGCCAGTAATTGCAGCGTTTTGCCACCAGCTAGCGTAACTTTACGCCCCAGTAAATCCTGCGACTGAATCCCCGTAGTACCTTCATAAATAGGTGTAATACGTACATCTCTGTAATATTGCTCTACCGGAAAATCTTCTGTAAAACCATAGCCACCAAAGCATTGCACCGCATCACTAATAGCTTTCATGCCGTACTCACACGGGAATGTTTTAGCAATAGGAGTAAGTAGCTCGAGTAATAAATGCGCGTTTTCTTTTTCTTCGGGGTCGTCAGAGGCTTCAGCCAAATCGAAATACCTCGATGTTTCCAGTAATAGAGATAATGACCCCTCCACGACCGACTTCTGGAAAAGAAGCATTCGTTTCACATCAGGATGCTGAATAATAGGAATCTGTGGGGTATCCAAAGCCGTTTTGAGGTTGAGGCGGCGGCTTTGCGGGCGTTCTTTGGCATACTCTAAAGCAGCGTAATATGCGGCCGAAGTAATGGCGGCCCCTGTAAGCCCTACGCCAATGCGTGCTTCGTTCATCATCTGGAACATATATGATAAGCCCTTGTTTGGCTCACCTACCAGAAATCCTATGCAGTTGTCGGCATTGTCGCCAAAACCCAAGTGCATGGCTGGCACGCCCTTTTGCCCCATTTTATGGTAAATACCCATTGAGGTAATGTCATTCTCGGTACCGTCGGCATGGTATTTTGGTACCACAAACAACGAAATACCCTTAGTGCCTTTGGGGGCACCTTTAATACGCGCCAGAAATAAATGAATGATGTTCTCGGTGGCGTCGTGGTCTCCGGCCGAAATAAATATTTTTTGGCCTCTTATTTTATAAGTGCCATCTTCCAGAGGTTCGGCAGACGAAGTAATATCTGATAACGAGCTACCGGCTTGTGGTTCGGTCAGGCACATAGTGCCTTGCCATTTGCCAGAAATCATATTATCGATATACTTTGCTTTTAATTCATCAGACCCAAAATTAGCAATCAAACGAGCTGCACCGGCTGTCAGGCCTGTATACATCATGCCGTTATTGGCTGCCATCAGAATATACCCTACGGTGCTGGTAATAGTCATGGGCATTTGGGCTCCTCCGTTTTCATAACTGAAATCGGCCCCGATAATACCCGATTCGCCCACGGCTTTCAGGTAATTTCTGATAGCGGGGTGTACCTTCACTTTGCCGTCTTTTAGTTCAGGCTGGTTTTTATCGACCTCCTTTAAAAACGGAAACATAAGGTTTTCGGCAATCTGGGTAGCTGCATCGATAGTCATATCGAAGGTTTCCCGGTTGTGGTCCGAGAAATACCCATGCTGTGCAAGGTCTTCTGCTTTGTGTACCTCATAAAGCAGAAAATTTACATTTCTTTTATTGAAAAAATTCTTTGCCATAATACACTATACCTTTAAACGAGTTCAAGACAGTTTTTTACTAATACAAAAGCCAATTACTGGCTATTACATAAGCCCTAGCATTTTGGCATATTTCATCATAGCCCCCGGATTCGATATTTTTAGTTTACCCATCATCATTGCCATCATAGGGTTCATATCTCCGCTCACTATTTTTACAAAGTCATCGGCGTCAGCTTTCACTACACATTCAGGGCTTCCTTCCAGCCCTTCTTTAAACTCGGCTTTGCCGTCAGCTACAATCATTGAGTACTGTGCATCATTGCCAAATTCAAAATGTAAAGTGGTGTTCACATCGCCAATTTCTGCCGCAGTTAGTCGGGCAGCCGTATTCTGTAAATATTCTTTTGCAGACATAGTTTTAATAAAATTTAAAAGAAGAATTGAATGCCGAAAGTTAATAAAAATAAGCAAATATTATGCAAGCATACTATTTTTATTTATAAAATATTTGTCTTTTTAAGTAAAAAAATAAATATTTGATTCATAAATGCCAATTATTTCGTAATACTTTCGTATATTCTTTTAAAAGCGAAATAAGGGTATAAAAAGCTTTTCGTTTTCTGTAATTTTATTGAGCCAAATTAAAATTCTTACCATATAGTTACTTTTTTTTAATCGCACCGTCAAAATTGAAAAACAAAGCTTTTAAAGTAGTAGCAGACGAAGAGTTAGTTCGTTTATACGTCGAGACTCAACGTAATATTTATTTTGAAGAACTTTATGACCGTTATGTTGATAAAGTTTATAGAAAGTGCCTCTCCTTTGTTAAAAATGAAGCCCATGCTGAAGACTTCACACATGATATTTTCTTGAGAGTAGTTTTAAAAATCGGTAGTTTTAAAGAACATTCTAAGTTTTCGACATGGCTGTATTCTATTACCTACAACTATTGTATGGACCAAGTGAGGCAGTCGAAGAAGCAAGCCGAAATTGCTCTTGATGAAAACTTTGACCTCGAAGACGAAAACTACGACCTTGAACTGGCTGATATGCAAACACAAGGTTTGAAAAAAGCTTTACAGAAAATCGATGCCGACGAACGCGCCATTTTATTGATGAAATATCAGGATGATTTCAGTATTAAAGAAATTTCAGATACGTTAAAAATTACTGAAAGTGCTGTGAAAATGCGTTTAATGCGAACTAAAGAAAAATTAAAGAAAATTTATAAGGAGAACATTATATTTCTGCTTATTATTATCATCAAAGCTATTTGGTTTTGGAGAAAATAGCTTAACGTCAAACGCTTTATTGTTTCAGGGAAAAGCCTATTACTAAAACCAATATCCTTGAAATGTAAATTTTATTCCTATAAAATGGTTTTGATATGAACGATACATTTCAAGAAATTGATGATGATAACGCTCAAGCCCCTGAGCATTTAAAGGGAATGTTAACAGCAGAAATAGATGCGATTCGGGATATAATGCAAATTGTGCAGATGTTTCTAGGAGAAACAATGGTGGCAGGAGTGAAGTTATTGCAGGAATTGGAACAAAAAGAGACCAAAGACGAATAGTATTGAAAATTTTGAAATAGAGAGTGTCTATGAACCAACGAGTACCCACTTTTGTAGAAACCCTGATGGAAACCTTTAATAGCCTGATTAAAAGTTTTATGGGTTTCATCTATAACTTTATTGGTGCTTTAGCCATACTGGTCATTGGCTGGGTGGTAGCCAAAATTGTAGCGGCAATTACTAAAAAAATGCTTCAACAGGTTGGAGCAGATAGAGTCGGAGAAAAACTAAATCAGATTGACCCTATCAAGAGTATGAGACTAGAGATAAAAGTAAGCACAGTTGTGTCGAAAATTCTCTATTATTTTATTCTGATATTTATCTTGCGCCCGGCTGCTGATACCTTAGGTGTACCTGCCATTTCGGACATGGTAAAACTACTTGTTGAGTTTATACCAAAAATGATTTCGGCTGGTATTATGTTATTTGTAGGTATATGGTTGGCCGATACTCTCCGTAATTTTGTGGTTTCGTTGTGTAAATCGTTTAATATTGCCGCAGGCAAGTTAATCGGAACCGCAGTTTTCTTTTTCCTGCTTATTATTTTCGTGATTCAGGCAGTAGCACAGGTAGGTATTAACACAAGCCTGTTAGAATCAAGTTTTAATTTGTTTATCGGAGGTATTATTCTGGCATTTGCCATCGGTTACGGCTTTGCCTCAAAAGAAATATTGCTTAATATTATTTCGTCGTTTTATACAAAAAATAAATACAAAGAGGGGCAGATAATAGAAATAGACGGTGTAAAAGGAGAAATTATCAGCATGGACAATACGTCTATTACGCTTCAGACCGAAGAATCAAGAACGATTTTTCCGTTACAGGTACTTCAGTCGAAGAAAATTGTAATTTTTGATTAATTACTAGTACAGCCAGCTTTTACTCTTGGCCTACAAGCTACGCAAGAGTCCTCATTAGTTCTTCCGGTATTTATCAGCCTGTTGTTTCACAGTTATACTAATCGCATAAAATGATTAGCCATACTTGTTTTTGACCAAACATAATCTAACCCAAATTTGCAATATGAATAAACTACTAAGTTTCGTCGTAGTTATGCTTACCACAACTACACTATGGGCGCAAGACACACTAAAAGTTAAAAGTCTGGCAGATGCTAAAACACGTGCCGATTCATTAAAAATTGGTTTCTGGAAACCCAGAAATACACAATTTGGTATTAATTTCAGCCAAGCGGCCTTTAATAACTGGCAAGGCGGTGGTATTAATAACTGGTCTATTGGCGCACTTTTTAATAACAGAGCCGAATATAATAAAAACAAGGGCGTTTTTGTGAGTGACATCCAGTTTCAGATTGGTACTGTTAATAACAAAGGCCAGAGAAGTGCCAAAAGCATTGACCGCCTGTTTATGGAAGCCAAATATGCACATAAAGTAAGCCCTAAGCTAAACTGGTTTGGGGGTATTAACTTTCTTTCGCAGTTTGCACCCGGGGTGGTATATGAAAACGATGGCCTGCCTACCCAACAGAAAAGAACAATATCCAGCTTTTTATCGCCAGGGTATTTATCAGAAGGTTTAGGTATTGAATATAAGCCAGTATCATATTTTGTGCTACAATTAGGTGGTGCTACCCTGCGCCAGACCTTCGTAGCGAGCAACAAAGTCTATACTGATTTTACAGAATATAACAAAGTTGAAAAAGCATACGGTGTAGCTAAAGGTAAAAAGGTATTGGTTGAAACAGGGTTTCAGTTAGTAGCAGCCTTTGATAAAGACATTGCAAAAAATGTAAACCTGAAATTCCGTTATCAGGGCTTTTTGGCATATAGCCCCAAGAAAGAAGCCCCACAAAAAAATGCTATCGACCATAACATTAACGTCATTGCCACGGCTAAAGTAAATAAATACCTGAACATAAACTTTACACTTTTAGGAATTTATGACAGAGACCAGATTGATAAGTTCCAGATAAGCCAAGGCTTTGCCGTAGGATTACTCTTTACTTTATAAAAATTAATAAACTTTTAAACGCCTGAAAAACAATGCTAAAAGAATTTAAAACTTTTATTGCGCAAGGCAATGTTCTTGACCTCGCCATTGGGGTAGTAATAGGTGCAGCGTTTGGTAAAATAACTACATCGCTCGTTGATGACATTATTATGCCTGTTGTTAATTTTTTTACTAATGGTGGTATAACCGGAGGTATAGTACTAAAAGCCGCTACCGTAGATGCCGCCGGCAAGGCTGTTCCTGCCATTGTTATCAATTATGGTAACTTTATTAGTGTTATTATTAATTTCTTTATCATTGCTTGGGTGCTTTTCCTGATTGTAAAAGCCGCCAATAAACTCAAACTGACTGATAAATAAAAAGTATAAAGCAATAGGTCTAAGTCTCTTTAAGAAATTAAATTCTTGAAGAGACTTACTACATTATAAACCATAACCGGTTACATTGATAGAAAAACCCACCAAAGAAAATTTTGTTTATCTTAATAAAATGCTAATAAAAAAGCCATTAAACAGTTAAAAAGAAGTCTTTAAATAAATTTTCATTGTTTTCTTTTTCTTTGCCGTATAAATAATTTACATTTGTTATGACTTTAATTCTGGGTAATAAAATCCCCTTTTTAAAAGTTATTATCGTGCTTATATCCTTATAATCTTTATTCGCGGTGTTTCCGCTTTTAAGTCATGGAAACGTGGTTAAAAGACAAACTGCGTGGCGACTGGCAAATCTGGTTTATTATCGCCGTGCTTTCATTGTTCAGTATACTAGTAGTATACAGTGCCAGTTCTGCTCTTGCTTACAAAAGAGCCGGTGGTAACACCGAAAGCTACCTCCTTTCACATACCGTTCATTTACTCTTAGGCTTAGGGGTAATCTGGTTTATGCACCGCATTAACTATACCAACTTTGCCGGTATTTCAAGACTATTACTCTGGATAACCCCCATTATACTATTGTATACCTATTTTTTTGGTACTACTGTGGGTGGAACCAAACGGTGGATTAACATCTTTGGTATTTCGTTTCAGTCTTCTGACCTTGTTCGGCTCGTATTAATTACCAATCTGGCGGCTATGCTGGCACGTCGGCAAAATGTCGAATACAACCCGAAAACCCTTGTAGGGCTGATTTTCTGGTGTGGGTTGCTTTGCGGAATGCTGGCTGTTACCAACTTTTCAACGGCTGTTATACTGGGCATTACCTGTTTCATTATTATGTGGGTAGGGCGTGTACCGGGCCGGTATCTGGTCCGAATGGCGGCTTTTGTTATAGGCACAATGGTAATAGTACTGGGTATCAGTATATATCTTTATACCAAAGGTGTTGACTTTGGGCGTGGGCAAGTAGTGCTTGAGCGTATTGAAGCATTTGGTAAAGTAGATTTGAATCGTGATGGCGTAATTGGAAATCCTGACAGAGATGATAGCTACCAGCGCGACCAAGCCATGATTGCCATTGCCAGAGGTGGCCCAATTGGTATAGGGCCCGGTAAAAGTTTCCAGCGGAATTACCTGCCAGAGGCTTTCTCGGATTACATCTATGCCATTATTGTGGAAGAATATGGGCTTATTGGGGCAATATTAGTAATGTTTATGTATCTTTGGTTGTTGTATCGGGGGCTAAAAAATGTCGAAAATACTAACAGGGCCTTCGGGGGCTTACTCTGTGTTGGGCTAACGTTTAGTATTGTCTTTCAAGCCTTTGTACACATGTTCATTAATGTTGGTTTAGGGCCGGTTACAGGCCAGACCCTACCATTAATGAGTATGGGAGGAACTTCAATCCTGTTTACCTCGGTAGCCATAGGTATTGTATTGAGTGTAACCAAAGGCGAACACGACGAAGGTCGGGTAGTAGCTTAACCATACTACACAAATAAACTGTTTGATTTGTAAACTTTCTGAATGAAAAAAGGTGCTAAAATAATTATTTCGGGCGGTGGCACAGGCGGGCATATTTATCCTGCTGTGGCTATTGCCAACGAATTAAAAGCAAAAGACCCTGACGTAGAAATCCTGTTTGTAGGAGCCGAAGGCAAAATGGAAATGGAAAAAGTGCCAAAAGCAGGGTACCAGATTATTGGGCTACCCATTGCAGGCATAAACCGTTCTAATATGCTGGCAAATATAGGGCTTCCATTTAAACTGATAAAAAGCCTCTGGAAAACCTACAAGGTTATCAAAGGCTTTAAGCCCGATATAGCCATCGGCGTAGGAGGGTATGCCAGTGGGCCAACGCTTATTATGGCCAATTTTTTGGGCGTACCTACGTTAATTCAGGAACAAAACTCGTTTGCAGGCGTAACTAATAAATCATTGGCCAAAAAAGCCAGAAAAATATGTGTGGCGTACCCGAACATGGAGCGTTTTTTTCCGAAAGAAAAAATAGTTCTTACCGGAAATCCCGTCAGAAAAGATATTATCGAAACAGCCTCGAAACGCGAGCAGGCTTTAAAACATTTCGGGCTTGACCCCGAACGTAAAACCTTACTCATTATAGGTGGGAGTCAGGGAGCAAAAACAATTAACGAATCGATAGCAGCAGGTTTGAACGACCTCATTGCCAATGATTTACAGGTAGTATGGCAAACAGGCAAACTGTTCATCGAGCAGGCCAAAGCAGCGGTTGAGGCCCTACAAACCAAACGAGTTTTTGTTTCAGACTTTATTTATGAAATGGATTTAGCCTATGCCGCTGCCGACTTGGTGGTGTCAAGGGCAGGAGCTTTGTCAGTATCTGAATTGTGTCTGGCGGCTAAACCTTCTATACTGGTGCCGTTTCCGGCTGCTGCCGAAGACCACCAGACAGCCAATGCACTCAGTTTGGTAAATGCCAACGCCGCATGGTTAGTAAAAGATGCAGAAGCAAGAACAATACTGGTCGACAAAGTAGTTGAGCTAGCAGCCAACCCTAAGGCCATGGATGACCTCAGCAAGAATATCCATCAATTAGGAAAGCCTTATGCAGGGCGGGAAATTGCAGAAGAAGTAATTAATTTAATCGGATAGCCTGAGACAAAAGTCTTTTATGAAAATATTCTTTTCAGAAAACAGAGTTAATTATTCAAACTATACTTTCGACTACGCGATTTACTGTTTGAAAGAATCGCAAAGCGAACTGGCAGAAATCTATGAAAAAGGTTTTTTGCCCTATACAGGCGACTTGACAATTGAAGGCGATATTTTTTATCTGGCCAGAAGCCTTAGAGTAGAACTGGATAGTTTTGATGATACCTCCGAAAACCGTCGGGTGAATCGTTTGGTTGAACCTTTACAAATAACGTTAGAAGTAATCAGAAAAGAAGATTTCGACCTGAACGACCCAGCGTTTGTAAACTTTTGTCAGGAATATATCTCACAGCGTATTGGCGATGATAACATGAGTCTCGAACGCTGGCAATATATTCTTTCAAGAGAAACAGGAACACACATTTTGCGTTTTACGTCTGAGGGTAAATTCTTAGGGTTTATTCTGGCCGCGTTAGATAACACCGTGTTGCATTACTGGTTTGCGTTCTTTGATACAGAATATATGCGCACGCACTCGTTAGGAAAATGGATGATGTGGCGGGCTATCAGGTGGGCTAAAGATAATGGCTTGCAATATGTGTATCTGGGTACTGCTTATAAACCCGGAGCACTCTATAAAATCAGAGACCACAAGGGGCTTTCTTATTTTGATGGATATAAGTGGAGTAAAGACATAGAGAAGCTGAAAGAACTTTGTAAAAATGACCTCGAATTAAAAGAAGCCGACCATTTTAAATTGCTCGATGATAAAAACACATTTTTGAAAAAATTATAATTTATCTGGAAAACATAATCCATTAGGTTCAATAATCAGATATTTATTTAAAGACAATATTACGTGCTACCTGAAATGGACAAGAAGAATAATTTCAAAAAAATAGGCAAATGGGTCATGGCCGGAAGCGCCTTGATAGCAGTTGTTGTGCTTGTAGTTTTTTCAAGCAATACTTTTTCGGCAGAGCGGTGTAAAAAAATCGAAGTAAAAATAAAAAACGCAAACGAGCAGTTTTTTATCGATACAAAAGAAATAGAAAATCTGGCAACCAGAAACGGCAGTACTCAGTTAGTAGGTGAATTGTTTGAAAAGATTGACCTTCGGGAAATTGAAAAAAGAATACTAAAAAACAAACAAGTAAAGACTTGTCAGGCATTTAGAGGCATTGAAGGAAACCTGAATATTGATATAGAACAACACATTCCGGTAGCGCGTATTCTGATGAATAATGGCCGTGAAGATGTATATGTGGATAAAGAAGGAGCCTTTTTTCCGTTATCTGAAAGATATTCCGCAAGAATTATATTGCTTTCGGGTGAATATTTCCGAAATTTGCCGAGTTTAAAACTAAAACGTCAGGAAAAATTATTAAATTTCATCAATTTAATCAACGACGATACCTTCCTGAAAGCACAGTTTACACAATTAGAGATAGATAAAACAGGAAATATCAACATTGTTCCGTTATTAGGTAAACATACAATAGAATTCGGCGAACCTGAAAATGTTCAGAACCGGCTCAACAGACTGAAAATATTTTATAAACATATTTTACCCGTGCAGGGTTGGGATACATTTACAAGCGTAAGTGTTAAGTACGATGGGCAAGTTGTTTGTAAATAAAAAAACAACTGGTGGCAATTATTAGTATATATTTATAAAGCCCTTTTAAATAGATACATACATGAAAATAAATGCCCTAAAAAAGTAACGAGATGAGTAAAGGCGTAATAGTAGGTATTGACATTGGCAGCACAAAAATATGTGCCGTTGCTGGCATTATGGATAGTATCGGGAAAGTTAAAGTTCTTGATATAGTGGAAGAGCCTACCCAGAGAGGTCGGGTATCGAACGGTACCGTAGTGAATCTTGAGTTTACAGCAAAAGACATAGACCGGATTCTGAATGTCCTTTCTGATAAAGCAGAAATAAATATTCATAATGTAATTGTTAATATCTCGGGCGAGTACGTTGAAGGAAAACCACACCAGAGTTTCCTTACCCGTGACGATAGCCGCAGTACTATCCGTAAAGAAGAAATTGAAAGATTAGCCGTAGATGTTCGTAAATCGTTTCGGCCTACTGCGGGCAATATCATTATTCATACATTCCCGCAGGAATTTATCGTAGACCGCGCCCATGTGCCAGATAATCCGGTGGGGCGTTTTGGTATTACATTAGGCGGAAATTTCTTTCTTATATCGACACCTAATGACCCTCATCTGGCTTTACGCCGCACAATTGAGAGCGTAGGTGTAAAAGTACAAAACAACAGAAGATTTGTACCTTTAAAAATTGTACATACTTTGTTTACTCCGCTGGCCGATGCTTTAGCCGTTTTGAGCGAGATAGACAAAAAACTAGGGGTAGCCGTAGTAAATATCGGGGGCGATACCACCGAAATTGCTATTTTTCATGAAAGCGGCCTACGCCACATTGCCGTTATTCCGTTTGCAGGCAAAAGTATCACAAACGATTTGGTAAAAGCCTTTCAGATACTGCCAGACCATGCCGAAAAACTGAAACTCATTATGGGGGCTGTGCCGCCTGACGAAGTAGGCAAGAACGATATTATCAAGATTCCGGGTGTAGAAGGTTTGCCAGATAAAGAAATCGTAGCCAAGAATGTCAGTATTATTATTGAAGAGCGTATGAAAGAAATTGCTTCAATGGTAATGGCTGAAATCATGCACTCAGGCTATGACGGCCAGCTAATCAGTGGTATTGTATTAACCGGAGGTACGGCCAATATTGCCATGATTAAAGAAGTTTTCACGATGGTAACCAATGGTATGAATATCCGTGTAGGAAATACAGTCAGAAACATTGGCGAAACCTCGGTGGGCCGTATTACCGACCCCAAATACTCTACGGCAGTTGGCTTGGTGCTATCAGGCTTTTTACCACTCGACGAACGCGTGCCGGAAGAAGTAATCTGGGGAGAAGTACCCGAAAGTCAGGTTTCGATGGGTAATAACCACGGATTCGACACCCGTGTGAATGGTAAAAAAGAAGAACCACCGCAAGAAGAAGAACAAAATGGGGGTGGAATTTTCAGTTGGTTTAAAAAGAAAGTCTCTTCGGCTGGAAAAATAGTCAATACCGATATGGGAGACGATAAAAATTATACGAATTAATACGATTATATCCCGAAAATAAATATATTTAAACGAAAATTAGCCATAGCTAAAAATTACCGATATTTTTACTAGACGTGCTTTATTCGCGTGCCAAACCCATAAAAATGAATTCCTCCTCGTGGAGTAAAGGTCGCGTTTACTCTAATATCTGGTTTTTTTTAACGGAAAACGAATTACTTTCCTAATTAACCTACATAAATTCATACGAACATGTCTCCAGAGCCAGAATTTGAGATTGTTTCTAGTAAGAACAAGTTTAAGAACATCATCAAGGTGATTGGTGTTGGTGGTGCAGGCTGTAATGCTGTGAAGCACATGCATCACTTGGGTGTGCGTGACATAGGGTTGGTTATTTGTAATACCGACCAGCAAGCCCTCGAATCTGCGCCGACAGAAATCCGTCGTTTGCAGATAGGGATTGAACTTACTAAGGGCTTGGGTGCAGGTACCGAAGCCAGCATGGGTAAAAAAGCAGCCGAAGAAAGCGAAAAAGCTATTCGTGAAGTGCTTAAAGAACCTACCGAAATGGTATTTATTACAGCAGGTATGGGCGGAGGAACCGGCACAGGTGCTGCTCCGGTTATAGCCCGTATTGCCAAAGAAATGAAACTGCTAACCGTGGCTGTTGTAACTGACCCTTTCACTTTTGAAGGCGAAGACAAAATAATTCAGGCCCGAGCAGGTATTGAAGAACTGAAAAAGTTTAGTGATACCGTACTGATAATCAAGAATGAACGCCTTGAGTTGCAGTACGGCGATATGGATATTGAAGATGCCTATGCCAAAGCAGACGACGTACTGGCAAATGGTGTTAAAAGTATAGCCGAACTCATTACACGCCCGGGTATTATTAATCTTGACTTTGCCGATGTAAAGAAAGTACTAGGTGGGGCAGGGCAGGCAGTAATGGGTACCGCAGAAGCCGAAGGAGATAAACGCGCAGAAGATGCCATAAAACAGGCTCTTTCGTCGCCTTTGCTCGAAAGCAATGGTATTGGTGGCGCACAAAGGGTACTTGTAAGCATTGCTTATAGCCCAGACCACAAAATCAAGTTATCAGACCAGACCCTCGTAACCAAATTTATCGAAAGCCAGATTCAGAGCAAAGCACGTTTGTTTAAACACGGCTTTGCCGTTGACGAAAAACTTGGTAAAAAAGTGAGGGTAACCATTGTGGCTGCCGGTTTTGATTTGCCCGTAGAATTACAACCGCAAGAAGGCCCTAAAACTACCAGTACAGCAGGGCTTAGAACAGAAGCAACCGTTACCAGCAAAACAAGCGAAACCGAGGTTGCTTTGCCTCCGGTTGTGCCTGAACCTCCTAAAAAAGACGATATGGAGCAAATCAGAACCATGATTCAACGCTTCATGAGAGAAGGTTACCGGAATCCGGCTCTGAATAATCCGGCTTATTCGCGTAATGGCGTAGAGTTGCAAGATTTGAAAAAACTTAAACAAAGCGGTAAAGTACTAGAATATGAGCTTGATTATTTGCTCAACATGATGGAATCTGCCAGATAATTTTTTTGTTATAGCCTGAAAAAACCTCATTCAAGTAAAATGAATAATGAACTTTTTAAGTAAATGTTCGTTATTCATTTTACTTTTTCTGTATATAAATGAATTTATCAATTAACCTGTTGTAGCTGATTTTAACTATATGATATTAGACCGCACCCTTGCCCCTCCTTCGCAGACAATTGAATATGTGACCATACCCAAAGCAGAAAAAACCTTGCTTGATAATGAGGTGCCAGTCTATATGATTAAAGCCGGCGAACAACCCGTAGTTCGTCTTGAACTGATTTTCGATGCCGGAAGCCGGTATGAAAAAAATGCCGGAGAATCGTTTTTTACTTCAAAAATGCTTTCAGAAGGCACATCTAAACATACAGGTGTAGAAATAAGTGAATTTTTCGACCAGTTCGGAGCATTTCTTGAAATCAGTCAGGCCGTTGAGCGTTTAAGCATTACGGTACATGGGCTTACCAAACACCTGTCGAAACTTTTGCCGCTATTGCAAGAAATGATTACAGACTCCGTAATACCCGAAGAAGAATTACAGGTACAGAAAAATATTACATCGCAAAATCTTAAAATTAATCTCGAAAAAAGTTCTTATGTAGCTGCACAGGTTTTCAGAGAGCAAATATTCGGTGCAACGCACCCTTATGGTAAATCTTTGAATCTGGAACTAATTGAGCGCATTAGCAGAGACAACGTTAAAAGTTTTTACGAAGGCCGTATCAAAGGTAAAGCATTCAGGGTTTTTATTTCGGGTAATTTTGGCGATTACGAAATCAGGGCTTTGAACCAATATCTGGGGCAAACAAAACTTGAAACTCAGGAAATACTATCTTCAGACGGTACAACTACCGTTCTGCATCCTGAAAATAAATTAATCGAACGACCCGACAACGTCCAGTCAACTATTCGCTTAGGCCGTCGGCTTTTTGGCCGTACCCACCCCGATTTCTTCAAATTTGTTGTAACCAACACTATTTTTGGTGGGTATTTTGGTAGCCGTCTGATGAAAAATATTCGGGAAGAAAAAGGCTTTACTTATGGTATTTCGTCGGGCTTTATTCCTCAAAAAGGTGGAGAATATCTGGTAATTGGTACAGACGTAAAAAAAGAGTTTACGCAGCAAACACTCGATGAAGTAATAAAAGAAATCAGAGTCTTACAAACGGAACCTGTGCCAAACGATGAGCTTGAAACAGCAAAAAACTATATGATTGGTACGCTGGTAGGGTCTTTGAATACACCTTTTGAAGTGGCCGACCGCCAAAAGATATTATTGCTTGATGGCCTTCCGGTCGATTTCTATGATAATTATATTCAGCGGATAAAAGCCATTACGCCGATGGATGTGATAGAAATGGCCAATACTTACCTGAAAACAGAAGATTTATGTGAAGTAGTAGTAGGAGGTAAATAAGCCTGAGCTATTAAGAGATAACACCCCCGTTCTGTTAAAAGAGCGGGGGTGTTTCGTTATAATTAAAAGCCTGCTCCAACGGTTTTGGTCTGAATACGTAACAAGTACATATCAGCCGTAATGTAAAGCGTCGAGCCATCGTTTCCCCAAGCACAATTAGCCGTAGGCACGCCTGTTTCAATTCTGCCCAGTAGTTTACCTTGTGGCGTCAGAATCAGGATACCTCCAGGGCCTGTGGTAAAAATATTACCCTTTTTGTCGATTTTTAAACCATCGGGCAAACCCTGTAAGCCTTCTTTCACCATAGGGGTGGCATCAAACAGAATTTTCCCTTTACCAACTTTTCCATCAGCCAGTACAGGATACGCCATAATATAAGCCCTGTCAGGGTCTGACTGTGCTACGTACAGCGTTTTCTCATCAGGCGAAAAAGCCAGTCCATTCGGGCGTGTCAGGTCTTTTATTATCAAGGTTACGCTGCCATTAGTGGCCCTTCTATATACCCCGAAAAGTGCTGTTTCACGAGTAGAGTCGTTTTCTTTCTGAGCCAGCCCATAAGGAGGGTCAGTAAAATAATAATCTCCGTTCGACTTCTGAATAATATCATTAGGGCTATTAAACCGTTTGCCTGCATAATTATCGGCAAGTGTGCGTTTGCCGCCTACTGTTAAAGGCATTTCTGAAATACGGCGGTCGCCGTGTTCACAAGCTACTAGCATTCCTTGCTTATTGATAATCAGCCCGTTACTACCGGGTTCGTCGCTATAAACACCCAACCCCGTATAGCCTGAAGGTTTCAGGAATGCTTTTGCTCCTTCGCCTTCTTTCCAGCGGTAAATGGTATTCATAGGCACATCCGAAAACAACAGATAATTGCCATCTTTCACCCACGCAGGGCCTTCCGACCACTCGTAGCCCTCGCTTAATACTTCAATTTTAGCGTTAGTATCAATTAAATTATCCAGAGCAGGGTCAATTCTGTTGACCTTCCCAATGGTTTTTTGCTGGGCTGCGGCAGTATAGCTCATCATAGTAAATAAAACGAATAAGGATATGTTTTTCATAGAATAGTTTTGAATAGGATAACCAGCGAAATTTAAAGATTTTTTCCTGAATGTATGTAAATTTATCTCAAGAATATCCCGAATTGTAATAGATAATTAATATTTCGGAAGTCTTTGATACAGAATCGGTTATAACTTTTCATTCTTTCTTTATCTTTGCCTCTAAGTGGGGTCAGAACCACTTCCTATTTTCAACCTTAATTTATAATACTACTTATGCGAACCTTTTTTCAGATGCGCGCCCTGCCCGTTATGGCAGCGGGGGTGCTTCTACTTTCTGCTTACAATTATGACGAAACCCCTGCCCCTGCTATTAAAGTGCCTGCCGGATTCACGGCTACTATTATTGGCAGCGATTTAGGTGCTACAAGGCACATGGCTGTTACCAGCAAAGGGGGCATTTATGCTAAATTATCGAAACTAAAAGAGGGTAAAGGCATGGTTTACCTTTATGATTCTGATGGAGATGGTAAAATTGATGCCCAAAAAAACTTAATCGATTATAAGGGTACAGGCATTGTTATCAAAAATAATTATTTGTATTCGTCTTCTAATACAGGTGTGTATCGTTACCAACTAGATGCCAATGGCGAAATCCTAAATATTGAAAACCCTGAACTGATTGTAAGCGGGCTGGTAGCCAAAGGCCGTGATGAGTCCAAATCTATTGCCCTAGATAATAACGATAATATTTACGTAACAGTAGGCTCTTATGATGAAACCTGCAAAGAAAAAGGTACCAACAAGGGAATTTCACCTTGTGCGTTGCTCGATTCGGTAGGAGGGGTATGGCGTTTCAAAACCAATAAACTTAACCAGACTTACAGCGACGGCGTAAGGTATTCGACCGGATTAAAAAATATTGTAGGTATAGACTGGAACACCAAATCTGACAAGCTGTTTGTAATGATGCACGGAAGGGGGCAGTTTCATGAGGCTTTTCCCAATTATTATACACCGGAAATGAGTACCAAATTGCCTGCCGAAACCATGTATGAATTGAAAGAAGGGGCAGATGCCGGCTGGCCTTATGTATATTATGACCATTTTCAGAAAAAGAAAATATTATGCCCCGAATACGGCGGCGATGGTAAAAAAACTGGCGGCGAAAAAGCTCTCGACCCCGTAGCAGCTTTTCCGGCGCACCTCGGGCCAAATGGCTTGTTGTTTTATACAGGCACTCTATTTCCGGCCAAATACCGTAACGGAGCTTTTATTGCTTTTCATGGGCAGTCGCCGGAGCTTAAAAAAGGCTATATGGTAGCTTTTGTGCCTTTTAAGAATGGTAAGCCTTCTGGTCCGTGGGAGATTTTTGCCGATAACTTTGCAGGTATTGACTTAGCTAAACCTACTGGCCCTGTACAACACCGCCCGTGTGGTCTGGCGCAAGGCCCTGATGGTTCTTTGTACGTTTCTGACGATTTAGGCGGTACAATTTATAAGATTAGTTATACGAAATAAACATTTTTGCCCTAATAGAGATTTGGCTTAGAAGAATCTCTATTAGGTTTATATAGACATTCTCCTTCATTTATTAGATAATTAATTAGCTCTTCAAAAGATAAGTTTTTATCCCTCTTGGCTGCATGAAGTAGGTTAAATCTAAAACTTATCATTATTGTGGGAAAAGTATAATCAAGTTTTATGTATGCCTTTTCATCAAATACTCCACTGTGAATATAGAAATTTCTCTGAGCATAAGCTTCATTAATAATCGAGTGAAAATATTCATAAATAAGTTTATATAAATTACTATCCAATTCTTGATTATATATAGAACGGATATAAGATAACTAATAATTGAGTCCAGAGATTTTTTAAAAAGGTTTTTTTGAAAATCTTGCTTTAGAGTTTTTAATTCGATTAAAAGTTGGGGGTTATCTCTAATCCAGTCTTTCTTTTGCTGAGAATTTTTTGATGTTTATATTGAATTAGGAGAGATGTTACTTTGTTGAATTGATTAAATTTGCACAAAAAATCATCATTTATGAAGTAATTGCTTTTAAAATAATCATCTATATATGGAATACACTTATCGAAATTATTTTCAATTTGAAATATTATTTTTTCGATGAGAGAAGAGGGATTATCAAGTTCAAAATCATATAATCTTCCTACTTTATTCGCATAAAATAGAAACCAGTCATGAAAAAAGTTTACTTTTTTCTCGATAAGAGGACTTGAATTTTGAAGGGAATATAGAAGTGACATTATATAATCAATTGTTTTGAATATACATCAAATATAATGAAGAAAATAATTAGAGTTTAAAAAATAGAACACTTTAGCCCTTTTCTAAAAATAGTCCTACTTTCTTTATCTTTTTTTGCTTAAAATATGGGAATTGTGAAAAATGTGTCGTACTTTTGCACCCGAAAAATGAAGGTATAAACCTGTTTTTCGAATCTACATTTAAAAACTCATCAAAATATAATATGGCATCAGTCAGACCAGATGAAGTTTCGGCTATTTTACGTGAACAACTAGCAGGTTCAAAAACCGAAGCGGAACTCGAAGAAATAGGTACTGTGTTACAAATCGGAGACGGTGTGGCACGTATATATGGTTTATCAAAAGTACAAGCCGGTGAATTGCTGGCTTTTGAAAACGGCTTAAAAGCCCTTGCATTGAACCTTGAAGAAGATAACGTAGGTGCGGTACTTTTAGGAGACGCAACAGGTATCAAAGAAGGTGCAACCGTAAAACGTACTGGCGAAATCGCTTCTGTGAAAGTAGGTGATGGTATTGTAGGCCGCGTTGTAAATACATTGGCAGAACCAATTGATGGTAACGGCCCGATTCAAGGTGAAACATACGAAATGCCTTTGGAACGTAAAGCTCCGGGTGTTATCTACCGTCAGCCTGTAACAGAGCCGCTTCAAACAGGTATCAAAGCTATTGATGCAATGATTCCGATTGGTCGTGGTCAACGCGAATTAGTAATTGGTGACCGTCAAACCGGAAAAACGGCGGTTTGTATCGATGCCATTATTAACCAAAAAGAATTCTATGACAAAGGCGAACCAGTTTTCTGTATTTATGTAGCTTGTGGGCAAAAGGCTTCAACTATTAAAGCCGTTGAGCAAACATTACGTAAATACGGTGCTATGGATTACACTGTAATCGTAGCTGCTGGTGCATCAGACCCATCTCCGATGCAGTTCTTTGCGCCATTTACAGGTGCTGCTATTGGTGAGTATTTCCGTGATACTGGCCGCCCTGCACTTGTAGTATATGATGACTTATCGAAACAAGCAGTTGCTTACCGTGAGGTGTCACTACTGCTTCGTCGCCCTCCAGGACGTGAAGCCTACCCAGGAGACGTATTCTATTTACATAGCCGTTTGCTGGAACGTGCCGCTAAAATCAATGCCAATGATTCAATTGCACAAAACATGAACGACCTTCCGCCTTCATTGAAAGGAAAAGTAAAAGGTGGTGGTTCATTAACGGCTCTTCCAATCATTGAAACACAAGCAGGTGACGTTTCTGCATATATCCCAACCAACGTAATTTCGATTACTGACGGTCAGATTTTCTTGGAGTCAAACCTATTCAACGCAGGTATCCGTCCGGCTATCAACGTAGGTATCTCGGTATCTCGCGTAGGAGGTAATGCTCAGATTAAATCAATGAAAAAAGTAGCTGGTACCTTAAAACTTGACCAAGCACAGTTCCGTGAGCTTGAGGCTTTTGCCAAGTTTGGTTCTGACCTTGATGCAGCTACTAAATTAACAATTGAGCGTGGTCGTCGTAACCAAGAGATTCTGAAACAAGGACAGTTCTCCCCTTCACCAGTAGGCGAGCAGGTAGCTATTATCTATGCTTCTATTAACGGGGTATTAGACAAAGTTCCTGTAAACAGAGTGAAAGAATACGAATCAGAGTTTGTTACATTATTAAAAGCCCAGAACCCAGAAGTACTAGATGCACTTGCTGCTGGTAAACTTGATGATGCAACAACTGCCACTATCAAGAAAGTTGGTAAAGAATTAGCTGAAAATTATGCTTAATATCATAGACTGAAGAAAAAGGCTCGCCTTTTTCTTCAGTCTTAATTTTATAGAAAAATGCCTTCATTAAAAGAAGTTAGAAATAGAATTGTCTCGGTAAACTCTACGACGCAGATTACAAAAGCCATGAAAATGGTATCTGCAGCGAAGTTACGTCGGGCCCAAGATGCAATTCTTCAGATGCGCCCGTATGCTACCAAACTAAACGAGCTAATTTCTACTGTATCGGCTAATACTGAAGTAGGAGCAAATAGCCCTTACACAACTGTACGCCAAGTAGAGAAAGTGTTGGTAGTAGTGGTAACATCTGACAGAGGACTTTGCGGTGCATTTAATTCAAATATCATTAAAGCAGCTTTGGCTGTAATTAATGAGAAATACCCTTCGCAGGCAGCTAAAGGCAATGTAGAAATACTGGCACTAGGAAAGAAAGGGGGCGAATCGCTGGCCCGTCGTAGCTTTAAAGTGAACGATACTTTCATGGGTATCTTCCAGAACCTGAACTTTGCTCATGCTCGTTCGGCTGCTGAAAGCATCATGGCGGCATTTGAAGAAGGTAAGTATGATGTAGTAGAACTTATCTACAATGAGTTTAAAAACGTAGCTACGCAGATTATCCGCGTTGAGCAGATGTTGCCATTGGTAGACAAGAAAAATGACCCATCAAAAGCCAGTAAAATTGACTACATTTTTGAGCCTTCAGAAGAAGAAATCGTATTGGAACTGATTCCTAAGGCAATCAAAATGCAATTGTTTAAGGCTGTGTTGGAATCTAACGCTTCTGAACACGGAGCTCGTATGACTGCAATGGACAAAGCAACTGATAACGCAAATGAGTTGTTACGTTCATTAAAAATTGAGTACAACCGTAGCCGTCAGGCCGCAATTACGAAAGAAATTCTTGAGATTGTAGGTGGTGCCGAAGCCTTGAAAGGAGAATAATCTCTTGATTAGATATAAAAATGAGAGGGGAGTCGTTCGGCTCCCCTCTCATTTTTATATACTGTCACGTTACATTTCTGTTACGCTCATAGCCCCGAGGCTCTCAAACAGTTTCTGCCAGTAATGTGTAACGGTTGGGTTATTTTCTTTAGACGAACTGGTAGGTTCAAAAGGAAGAATCATAGAAATATCAGGCCCGTTTAACTGAAAGTTTTTCAGTTTATCAGCATCAATCTTTGCCCATTCTTCGGCCTCTGTGTCATCTTTCGGCGGGCGTATCTGGAAATCACGACCTTTTTTTACGCTTTCAACCATATCGCTCAAGTAATACACTTTTACATTACCGGGTATTTCGGCCACTTTAGCAATTACAGGTATACTGGCCGTGATATTGGTTTCAAGGTTAGAGGCATCATTGTTCTGCGTTTTTAAACGATTAAACGACTGTTGCAATACGTAGTTCCTTTCCTTACGGATAGACAAATCATAAGAGGTCTTGATAGCTTCTAGGTCGGTCGCATTTACGCCTTCTGTATCTTCCATTTCAGTACGGCAAACCAACGAAAGCGTACGGGCTTTAGAGGTATTCTCATGGATGTAGTATATCTCAAAGGTATCGCCTGATTTCCTGAAATTTTCTTCTATAATAGAAGTTAGTGCTTGTTTGTATTTTTGTTCAACAAAGGGTTTCTGAACATCTACACTAGCAGTTTTGTCAATAAAAATAAGTGTATGAATACTTGGGCTATTGGCTTGGTTATCAGGCTTTTTTGTTTCACTACCGCCACACGAAACCAGAAGTGAGGCAAGAAAAAAAGAAGTAAATAGAGAATAAACAAATCTGGAGTTTTTCATCAAAATCGAATTATGGTAATCAAATCTTGGATATGAACCGAATACAGAACCTGAACGTAAAATACTCAACAAAAGTATAAAATCAATACTTCAAATTTAACTTTTTTCTATAAATGGTATCAGCAGGCATATTTTTCTCCCAATACGGATTTTGAATGGTAGCCTTCAAAACGGCTCTTGAGGTTAATACCTGATTCTGAGCTTGGTAGCTTTCTTCCCAGCCCGTAATTTTATGAGGGAAATGCTTCTCGAATATAATTCTAAGGCTACGTTGGCTTTCAGCATATTTTATTCTGTAATCCATCAGAGAATCTCCTTTAAAGGTAGAGTCGCCTTTATAGGGTTCCAACGTAATGTCAGCAATAGAAGGCATTGCCTTTTCGCGTCTTAGGCGCAACGATGCAAGGCCAGGGACCAGAATTACTTTTCCGACTGGTAATTCATTGCACGAAACCAAACGAATACGGTTCCATAATTCATCTTCCAGCATTGCTTTATCAATATGGTAGTCGTCCTCGATTTCTTCTTCAAAGTAAGATTTCCCTAAAACCTGATACCCGTTTTGGCGGAAATTCAGTTGCAGAAAAGTTTGTCCGCTCCAATCCTGATTGGTATTTGATACTTTCAGGGTAGACGAAAAAACGGTTGTTTGTACGGGAGTAAACACAGACGTATACATCGAAAAATCATGTATCCCCGTCACGAACCGTTTAATAAAGTTAAGTTTCAACACCTTTATGGCTTTATCTCTAGCGTCAGACTCTAACTGTACATGTTTATCTTTTCTGAAGTCTTCGGTAGCGAACACCATAATAGCTTCGCCGTTATTAAGATGCCCGAACTGAGCCTGCTGTAAACTGTAACTGCTTATTTCGGCATTGCCTCTGTTCCAATATTTTTTAAAAATGTCACTATCACAAAGCTGTTCTTTACTATCAGATTTACTGTCGTTGCAGGAAATAAAAAATACAGCAACAGCAAGCATACACATATACCTCATAAGTATCAGTTTAATGAAAATATTCCTCAAATTTATGAATTAAATCTCTTTTAGATGTTTCGTTTACATTATTTTTTCCCTTTCCAGCTTACCATAAATACGCCTGCCAGTACCAGAATGGTACCAATAATCTGTTCGAGCCAGATGGGTTCTCCCAAAAATAGAGTTGCCAGAATAATGGTAAAAATAGGGCCTATACTGGCAATAATGGAGGCATTGCCAGAACCTACACGCTTAATACCTTCCGAAAATATATAAGTTGGCAGTACCGTAGAAAAAATGGCCATCGATAAAGAAATAACGTAGACCTCAGCAGGAAATTGGAAAATATTTAATCGGTTATAGAAAAAACTATGGATAAGTGTAGGCACTAAAGCCGATAACATTGCCCATGAAGTAAAGCGTGTTGTGCCTAATTTACTGATGAGTTTATCGCTCCCGACCAGATAAAACGAATAAGTAAGCCCACTCAGAATAACAAAAAAAGACCCTAAAGCAATGTTTTTTTGCTGGTGTGCCTCAAAGTGTTTCATAAAGGCAACCATAATACCTGCATAGGTAATCAGCAAAGCCAACCATTGCAGACGTGTTACTTTTCTTTTAACCAGAAAAGCATTAATCAGTAATACAAAGGTCGGATAAATGAAAAGCAGGATACGCTCCAAACTGGCTGAGACGTACTCTAAACCCAGAAAATTAACATAAGCCGAAATATAATAGCCAATAAAACCTACAAAGATTACCTGCCACCAGATTTTTTTCGGAATATAAGGGTGTGTTGCTTCTTTGGCACGTGTGCGTAATATAATAATAATGTAAAAAGGAGCTGAAAACAAAAATCTCAGGGCAAGTAAGGAAATGGAATCTATGCCATATTGGTATGCCGACTTAATAAAAATACCCTTTAAGGCAAATCCAAAAGCCGCACCAAAAACCAAAAAAGCCCCGATTAAATATTTTGTGCGGTCTGTCATAAAAAATAACGTACCTTCTTGTTAGCCAAAAGGTAAAAATGATAGTTTTGTTTTTATTTTTTACACCTGATACAAAGGTTTAGTTCAGGGATATTTGAAAAGTTAAACTTTTTATTGCTATTATTAAAAATTATACACTAATTCACTCTTTCGGAACAGATTAAATAAATAACCCACATGGTAACGTCCAAAAAACTTAAAAAAGAATCAGAAGAAACTGTTAGTATTCAGCCTCGTGAGCAAAAAAAACCTTTATTAATGGAAATAGCATGGGAAGTATGTAATCAGGTTGGAGGAATTTATACTGTTATCCGTTCAAAGGTGCCATCAATGGTAGAAGAATGGGGTGAAAATTATTGTTTGATAGGCCCTTATTTTCATAATACCGCTGTGGTTGAATTTGAGCCGATAGAAGACCTAGAAGAATCATACTTTGGCCGGATTGTGAAACGAATGCGTGAAATGGGTTATGATGCACATTACGGACGCTGGTTGGTAACAGGAAAACCTAAAATTGTTTTATTAGACTTCAAAAACTTATTATATAAAAGCAACGACCTGAAACATAACCTTTGGAACAGGCATCAGATTTCGACCCTGAATGCTGAAACACTGGTAGACCAAGTAATAGTACTGGGCGAAATGATAAGGGTTTTTCTGACAGAATTTGGTGAAACCTACGGGCATAAAAATGATATAATAGCACATTTTCATGAATGGATGGTGGCAACAGCCCTGATTGATATTCGTACAGATAACGTGCCGGTTTCAACCGTTTTTACTACACACGCTACCATGCTTGGCAGGTACATTGCTGGAAATGAGGGTGACTTCTACGAAAAACTGCCACATTATAACTGGGAGCAAGAAGCGCAGCATTATGGTATTGAAGCACAAGCAAAAATTGAACGTCTGGCTGCTCAGAAAAGCCATGTACTTACTACCGTAAGCGATGTTACGGCTAAAGAATGTGAGGTGTTTTTTGGGCGTAACTGTGACCTGATTTTACCTAACGGCCTGAATGTAACCCGCTTTGCTGCTACGCATGAGTTTCAGAACCTGCATTTGAAGTATAAAGAAAAAATACACCAGTTTGTAATGGGGCATTTTTTTCAGAGTTACTCATGGGATTTAGACAATACGTTGTACTTCTTTACTTCGGGGCGTTATGAGTTCAGAAACAAAGGCTATGACCTGACACTGGAGGCACTAAAACGTTTGAATTTTAAAATTGTGCAGGCTGGGCTCGATACCACAATTGTAATGTTTATTATTACGAAGAATCCGGTTTATTCTATTGACCCCGAAGTGTTGCAGTCAAGGGCTGTAATGGAAGAGATAAGAGAAACCTGTGAGTCGATAGAAAAACAGGTAGGAGAACACCTCTTTCATGCTTCTGCTGCAAATGAAAATCCTAATCTGCCTGATTTGAATGAGTTTGTAGACGAATACTGGCGTTTAAGATTACGCCGTACTATTCAGACCTGGCGAACCAAGAAACTCCCTCATACAGTTACTCACTTACTAAAACAGGAAGACGAAATTACCCGTTACCTGAAATTTACAAACCTTCAGAACCACCAACAGGACCGTGTGAAGTTTGTGTATCATCCTGACTTTATTTCGCCTACCAACCCATTGTTTGGAATGGAATACAGCCAGTTTGTAAGAGGTTGCCATCTGGGTATTTTCCCAAGCTACTACGAACCGTGGGGGTATACGCCGCTAGAATGCGTTGTAAGGGGAATTCCGACTGTTACGAGTGACTTGTCGGGCTTTGGTGATTTTATGATTCAACTCATGAAAGATTACGACAGCGTAGGGGTATATGTGGTTAATCGGAAAACCAAAACTTATGACGAAGCCGCCGACCAACTGGCTGATATATTGTTCAATTTCGTAACCATGAATCGCCGCGACCGTATCATGCAACGTAATAGGGTTGAAAATATCTCTGAGATTTTCGACTGGACAAACCTACGTTCTTACTACGATACCGCCCATGACTTGGCTCTGAAACGTAAAGGCATTAGCCGGCTCTGATAAACAAAAGAGGGAAGATTTTTAAAAATCTTCCCTCTTTTGTTTTACTTCCCTGCTTCGTCTATCCACTTCGTCATTTCCTGAACTATCAGCTCGCTTGAGCCAAGAAATCCAGTACTTTTAAATTTGATTTTCCCTTCTTTGTCAATGCAGAATTTAGCCGGAATTCCATTTACCCCATAACTGCCAGCCACTGTGCCGCCAATATCTAAAATAATAGGGAAGGTATTAAACCCGCGTTGATTAACAAACGAATTAACGGTTTCTTTCCATTGACCCTGCTCAACTCTTTCGTAAGTATTTACGAATAAAAACTGCACATTAGGGTTGTTTTTATATTTGTCCATTGCTTGTTTCATGCCCGGAAAAGACATAATACAAGGCCCACACCAAGTAGCCCAGAAATCCAGAATTACTACTTTCCCTTTCAGGTCTGATAGCTTTACGTTTTTGCCGTTCATGTCTACTAACGAAAAATCAGGAGCTATTGAACCTACCGAGCCCGCACTTCTGCGTTTTACATCTTGTATAAATAACTTGGCAAAGAAATGGTTTTGGCCATCTTTTTCTAATTGCGCGGCAGCGTTGGCAAAAACTTCGAAGTCTTTCTCAGGATTCAGAAAATTATTGATAGCTATTAAACCCGCCAATGATGTACCCAATTCGGCTATCATGGGTTTAATGGTGTTATAGTAGCTTTCTTCTGCGGTTACGTATTGTTGTTGTAGCTCTTTCTTCCTTTTTTCGTCTTTTTTCTTTACAACTGCACTGAATTGCTCCTCAAGGTTTACCTGTACTTGGCGAAACTTCTGTGCTTCGGCAACAATCTGGTTAAATTTAGACATTTTTGCCGAACCATCAACGCTGAAAGAAGCAGCCTTATCAGGAGTACTTACGCCGTCGGCTACGATACTGAGGTTTTCACCGCCATCTAAAATAAGACCTATTAATTGTTGATTGGCAATATTTACCTGATAGATACCCGGTTCTGGAATATCGCCTTTAAATGAGAATGTCTGGTCAGCAGCAATAGTAACCGAATCTATTTTCATAGGAATGTTTCTGTCGTTCATCCTTTCCAGATAAACTTTTCCCGAAACCTGATTATTCAGCTTCCCTTTAATAGTAAAAGTTTTTTCAGTTGAAGTGCTTGCTGTTGCTTTGGCTGCACCTTGTGGCTGCGATTGGCAGGCAAGGCCGAACACCAAAAAGCATATAGCAATAATTGACTGTTTCATATATTGTGTTTATTGTATTGTTCTTTATTAAATACTGGCTTATTTCAATGCTTCCAGTAATAACTGGTTGGTAAGTTTAGGGTCGGCAGAGCCTTTCGATTTTTTCATTACCTCTCCAACAAACATGCCAAGTAAGCCTTTTTTTCCGTTCTTAAATTCTTTTACTTTATCAGGGTAGGCAGACAGAACCTCGTTGATTAACGTTTGTAAGGTATCAGTATTGCTTTGCTGAATTAAATTGTTTGCTTCTGCGAGTGCCAAAGCACTTACGGCAGGTTGTTCAACTAATAACGGAAATAACTTTTGTGCTGCTGCCGAGCTACTCACTTTATTGGCATCAACCAACGAAATAATTTCGGCTAGTTTATTTGGTTTTAGCGGTAACTCGCTTATTTCGATACTTTTTTCGTTGAGGTATCCCTTAATAGTTGAGGTCAACCAATTAGCAATAGCTTTATGGTTTTTAATAAACTGGGTTGTTTTCAAGAAATATCCCGCTAAGTCTCGTGTGTCGGTAAGCACAGCTGCATGTTCTTCCAGTATACCATATTCTTTTGTAAACTGCTGATATAACTCATTTGGCAAGGCAGGCATCTGATTTTTAATTTCCTGCATCCATGCTTCTGATATGCGTAAAGGAGCAAGGTCTGGTTCAGGGAAATAACGATAGTCGTTCATTGTTTCTTTTACACGCATTCCATAAGTTTCGCCGGTATCAGCATCAAACATACGTGTTTCCTGAATAATGGTTTCGCCAGCTTCAAGCATTTTTACCTGTCTTTTAAACTCAAACTCTACGGCTCTTTGCAGGTTCCGAATCGAGTTCATGTTTTTGACTTCTACTTTGGTACCTAGTTTTTCAGAGCCAACAGGGCGAATCGAAATATTGAGGTCAGCACGCATTGAGCCTTCTTCCATGTTTCCGTCGCAAATATCCAAATACCGCACTATTTTTCTGATTTCTGTCAGGTAAGCACCTGCTTCTTCGGCACTTCTCATGCAAGGTTCCGACACAATTTCAATCAATGGCGTACCGGCACGGTTATAGTCCAGACGAGTATATGCGCTTTCGCCTTCATGCACCGATTTCCCTGCATCTTCTTCTAAATGAATATGGTGTAATTCAAGAAACCTTTCTTTAAAACTTTTGCCGTCTTTGATACGCACATTTACACCGCCCCCTTTGCAAATGGGGTACTTATCTTGTGAAACCTGATACCCTTTTGGCAGGTCAGGATAAAAATAGTTTTTTCGGTCGAAATAATTATTGCGGTTTATTTCGCAACCGCAAGCCAAGCCCATTTTTATGGCATATTCAACGGCTTTTTTATTTAGTTTAGGCAAAACACCAGGGTGCCCCAATGTAATTACACTAATATTGGTATTTGGCTCGCTGCCAAACTGGTTTGAATCTGAGGCAAATATTTTGCTTTCGGTCGAAAGCTGGCAATGCACTTCTAATCCTATAACGATTTCGTATTGCATGAACTAAGGTTAAAATATGAAGGCTTTATTCGTCTAAGCCCGGTCTTACAAATTTACGAGCATTAGGGAAATCTTTCTCAATTTGTCTGCGTAGTTTTTCAAGTTGAAACAAGATTTCGGTTATTTTATTAACTTTTTCAGGAAAATGCACCTGCAATACCAGCCATGCCGCTATGCTACGGTCAATGCTAATGAGTGTTAGCTTGGCTTTTCCGGTGTAATACTCTACCATGAAGTCGCTCAGGTTTTCTTCAAAAAACAGCTGGCAAGCGTTACGTATTTTGATATAAATCAGGCTCTGATACCAGTTAATGACCTCGAAGGCATCTTCAATCTGTGCCAATGCCTCTTCGGCTTCGTCAACCGAAATAATACCTTTGTTTAAATCGTTCTGAAACTCAACTCCTTTACCTTTCATGAAGCCCTGTTCGTTTTTTAAGAAAGACCCATACAGATGAGTATATTCCTGAGCGGTTCTTACATTTTGGTGTTTATCGGCTTCTTTATGAGGGTCAACCTGAGGGGTTTCGGGTTCTGTCTGGTTTACAACTTCTTCCCAGCTTATGCCTTTGGCTTCAATAATCTGCTTGATTATATCGGTAGTTTGCCTGAATACCTCTGATAAACTATCTCCGGTTTGCGGGTCAGTTTCAATGTTTTCTTTGTACTTGCGCATGGCAAAATTCATGCACTTGGAAGTAAATGCACAGCGTTCGCACCAACTATCACAATAGTTGTAAATCCCGTCTATGAAGTCAGGATTCTTCAGAATTTTCAACATATTTTCTGATGTCTGGCTGCTCATTTTCAGCGGCTTAATTTTGCAGGAACCAATTTTACTTCAAACTTAAGGCTATTTTTCAAGAAGTTCAAACCCTAAAGAGGTAAGTCTAAACTTTAATAAAACCGTTTATCCATTTCTTGTAGCAGGCATATAAAATTGTTTCGTAAGATTGTCTTATCAAAACTCGTATAAAGCCTTATAAGTTTCATCGAACTGATTCATAGTAAATGAAAAAATTTTTCCCTCATGAAATTTGTTAAAATCTTATTACCTACGCTATTACTAGTTAATGTCTTTGTGCAGGCACAGCAAACCACGGCTGTCAGTACCAGTAGCAATGATAGTCCGTCAGAAAAAGTCGGATTACAGGAAGCTATCGACGTAGCACTAAGAAACAATCTTTCTATCAGACAGAGCGGGCTAACAGTCGAAAACAGTCTGAACACCCTCGACCAGTCCAAATGGGCAAGATACCCCAACCTTAATGGGTCTTTTAATCTTAACCTTTTTTCGGGTCGTAATATTAACCCCTATACCAACGGTATCATTACCAATACGGTAGGGTCTAATAACATGGGGCTTTCGTCGGGAGTAACGTTATTTGACGGTTACCAAACCCGTAATAACATTGCTTTTAACCAGACAAATCTGGAAGCATCAAGGCTCGACTTGCAGGCCATGAAAAATCAGGTTACTTTAAACGTAGTAGTGGCTTACCTGAATGTGCTTTCGCAGGAAGATTTACTGGCTATTTCTCAGCGGCAGGTCGATGTGTCAAAAATCCAATTGGAGCGCACACAGAAACAGGTAAATGCGGGGTCGGTTCCAGAGGTTAATTTATATGATATACAAGCCCAACTGGCTAATGACGAGGTTCAGGTAGTAAATGCCGAAAATGCTATTTTATCGGCTAAACTGACTTTAAGACAATTAATGAATATTCCTGCCGATAAAAATATCGACGTAGTAAGAATAGAAGTGCCTAACCCAAATATTCAGCCTTATCCGAACTCGCCGGAAGAAGTTTACCAGATTGCACAAAGTTTTCTGGCCGATGTACAGGCTGCTGATATGCGTGTAAAAGCTGCACAAAAAAGTGTTGCTATTGCAAAGGGCTTGCGGTCTCCGGTAGTTACAGCTTTTGGCAACATCAATACCTCTACTACAACAGCAGCAGAAAAGGTGCTGGTAACGCAAAAAATAATTGAACAAGAGGCTGGTTACGTAAATGTGGGCGGAGTAAGGTATCCGGTTATTGCGGTGCTTCCTAGTACCTCAACCACTTCCGAAAAAATAGGCTATTTCCGTCAGTTGGGGGGTAACATAAATACTTCGCTGGGAATAAGTGTGAGAGTTCCGATTTTTAATGGCTATAATGCTAAATTCCGTACAACAGGGGCAGTTATTCAGCAAAAACAGGCCGAAGTGCAAGCCGAAAACGTACGTTTGCGTTTACGTCAGGACATAGAGCAGGCTTATGTAAATATGAGCAACTCGGCTAAAAAATATTCAGCGTTAAGTAATCAGGTTCGTGCTTTGGAAGAATCATTCAGAGCAGCAGAATCGAAATTTAACGTAGGCTCGTTGAACTCTCTGGATTATAGCATCTCTAAAACGAATCTTGACCGCGCAAGAGCTAATCAGATTCAGGCGAAATATGACTACATATTCAGAATCAAGATTTTAGATTATTATCAGAATAAACCACTTAACTTCTAATCCTGCGCTTACTTAGGATAAGAACCCAATAGTTACCTATATTACCAATTGTTACAAAATATTTTCTCAATGAAAAAATCAAATAGAATCTGGTGGATTTTGGGCGGTACAGCAGCCCTGATTATTATATTTCTGTTAGTCGCTAAATCGGCAGGCTGGATAGGTAAAGAAAAACCTACCGAGGTTGAACTGGTAAAAGTAGGCAGAACAGACATTATTGAAACGGTTTCGGCATCGGGTAAAATACAACCAGAAGTCGAAGTGAAAATTACACCTGACGTACCCGGTGAAATTATCGGGCTGTATATAAAAGAAGGTGACTCTGTCAAAAAAGGGCAACTTTTATTGAAAGTTCAGCCTGAAAACTATATTTCTATTACACAACGCGCCGAGGCCGTTGTGAACCAGTCAAAAGCAAGTGCAGAACAGGCCAAATCGGCTATTTCACAAGCAGAAGCTCGTTTAATCAGAACACAAGCTGAGTATACACGTCAGAAAAAACTTTTCGATGATAAAGTAATTTCAGCCTCTGACCTCGAAATTGCAGAAACCAACCTGAAAGTTGCCAAACAGGATGTGGCCGCTGCTAAAGCTAATCTGGAAGCCTCAAATTTCAGTATCAAAAGTGCAGAAGCAGGCTTGAAAGATGCTTCCGAAAACTTGCGTAAAACAAGCATATATGCGCCAATGAATGGAATAGTTTCAAAATTGGGTGTTGAACTCGGAGAGCGCGTGGTGGGTACGTCACAAATGGCGGGTACCGAAATGCTACGTATTGCTAACCTGAATAACATGGAGGTAAGAATAAATGTAAACGAAAACGATATTGTACGCGTAAGCCTCGGCGACACTGCCAATATCGATGTAGATTCATACAGCCTTACAGGTAAAAAATTCAAAGGGGTGGTAACTGAAATTGCCAATACAGCCAATGGTGCTGGCGGCACACTGGCAGCGGCATCGACCTCGACCGACGCTGTTACGGAGTTTGAAGTGAGAATCAGAATCCTGCCGGAATCATACCGTGATTTGGTTGATAGAAAATCGAAAAAAGTGTATCCGTTCAAACCCGGTATGACCGCAACTGTTGATATTATCACCGATAAGAAAACAAAAGCCCTGAGTGTTCCGATTGCCGCTGTAACTACCCGTGACGGTAACACAGAAGAAAAGAAAGAAGGGGAGGGAGATAATAGCCAGAATCAACCTGCTAAACCTAGCAAAAAAGAATTGCCAAAAGAGGTTGTTTTTGTGCTTGACAAAGACAATAAAGTAAAAATGCGTCAGGTTAAGACGGGTATTACCGATACTATGGCTGGCACTATTGAAATCTTAGATGGTTTGAAAGAAGGAGAAGAGGTTGTGTCGGGGCCATACATTGCCGTTTCTAAAAAGCTGAAAGAAGGCGATTTGGTAGCCAAAAAAGTAGAAGGGAAAGACAAACCTAAGAAATAAAAACTGCAAATATATAGAGTTAGATTATTGCCTTAAAAAGAGACCGCCGGTAAGGGGTCTCTTTTTTTATTCAGGGCTTTTGGTTTACTTGCATGATAAAACCTGATTCAGCAACAGATAAACTTTTAAAAAAAGTCGATGAAAATAACAATTATAGGCGGCGGAAGTTGGGCAACAGCTATTGTGAAAATTCTGAGCGAAGGAAATGTACATATCAAATGGTGGATGAGAAGCAGCGAAGATGTAGAGCATATAAAAAAGCTACATCATAATAAAAACTACTTGAGTAGTGTCGAGATTCATCCGTCAAAAGTGAAGCCCTACACCAACCTGAAAGAAGCCCTCCGAGATACCGAATGGGTAGTTTTGGCTGTACCGGCGGCTTTTCTTACTGATGCCTTAAAAACCATCACTAAAACTCATTTGCAAGGTAAGAAAGTGATTTCGGCCATTAAAGGAATGATACCTGAAACAAACCAGCTCGTAACCGACTGGATAGAAGAAACATATCAGATTCCGGCACAACAGATAGGAGTAATTGCAGGCCCCTGCCATGCAGAAGAAGTAGCACTCGAAAAACATTCTTACCTTACTATTGCTTCGCCTAACCTTCAATTGGCTAATGATTTTGCTGCACTTCTACGTTGCAGGTTTGTGAGTACCTCGGCCTTAGGAGATTTGTATGGCGTAGAATACGCCGCCGTTATGAAAAATATTGTAGCTCTTGCCTGTGGTATTACTCATGGTTTGGGTGGCGGCGATAACTTTCAGGCTGTAATGGTGGCTAATGCCATGCAGGAAATCCGCCGTGTGGTTGATGTAATTGCCCCAATGGAACGAGACTTGAGTGCTTCGGCGTATCTGGGCGACTTACTTGTAACGGCTTATTCGCAATTTAGCCGTAATCGTACTTTCGGAAACATGATTGGGCGTGGATATAGCGTAAAAGCCGCTCAACTCGAAATGAATATGGTGGCCGAAGGCTACTATGCCGTGAAATGTATTTACGAAATGCTGAAAGGATACAAGGTTGATATACCTATTACTAATTTTGCTTATGAGGTATTATATGAACAGGCTCCTTTGAAAAGAGAATTTGAAAACCTGAAAGCAAAACTTAAATAATAGGGGCCTGATACACAAACAGGCCCTTTAAAGTACCTTCGGATTGCCCCTATATATTACTTTACTTATGTGTTGCCACAAACCAGCGCGCCATCACTTTTGCTAGTTCGTAGTTATTAGGGGTATTTTCACAAACCCACGCAATAATTCCATCGGGGCGTACCAGCACAGTGCTTAAACCCATCTGTTCCTTTGCTTTGCCTGCCACATATTTTATTTGAGGCTGATATATTTCTGCCAGAGATTTTAGTGAATCGTTTACAGCGAAATCAAGCAGTAAGCCCTGCCCGCTGTGCATTAATGTGCCAATGCGGGAGCCATCTTCTAATTCAAAGTCAGGAACACTACGCCCTATAATAGGGTGCTCGTAGCCTAAATCGTATTTTGTATAAAGGCCCCATATTCTTCCGGCTATGTAGGTAGCGCCGTCAGGTGTATGTATTAGGTCGGCAATAATTGCATTCAGCGCACGGGCTTCGGGGGTGGGTTTCATGGCTGCCACCTGAGCACGCGACCATTCAAGCACTTGCACACCAACGGGGTGTCGTTCGGTATGGTAGCTGTCCAGCAAACTCTCAGGAGCTTGATTCCGAATAGTTGAAGCGAGCTTCCAACCTAAATTCATGGCATCGCCTAGTCCTAAGTTCAATCCTTGCCCACCCAGTGGCGAATGAATATGGGCTGCATCACCAGCCAGCAATATCCGCCCATTACGATACCTTGTGGCTTGTCTTGCGCGGTCTGTCCAAGTAGTGGCAATATGCAATGCGTTAACGGTTACGTCTGTTTCTGAAACACGGCGTAGTAATGCCTGAATATATTCAGATGTAAGGGCTTTACCTGAATCATGGAAGGCCCCGCCATCAAATTCCTGCATAAGCACATATCCGGGCTGTGACTGTACGTACATTCCTGTTGAGGTCATGTTCCGCCCTGATTTTAGTTTTTCAGGGTCGGCTATATCTAGTTGGGTGGTATATCCGGTAAATTCCGGTTCGGTTCCGGCAAACTCAAAACCACCTTTCTTACGGATAGCACTTCGGCTTCCGTCGCAGCCTACCAGCCATTTACCCGCATAAATATGATTCTCCGACCATACAATTACACCTTCTTCGGTCTGCTGGAAGTCAGTAACAGGCATTTCTCTTTTAATGGTTATGCCTAGAGTAGCGGCACGGTGGGTCAGTATTTTTTCTAGTTCATCTATCTCAGAAATAAGACTTGTTTCGGTTGAATCAGGCAGCCGATACGGCCATTGTGATGTGTCAATATCGCCCTCATACAACGGGATACCCGCAAAATGCCCTATCTGGCGGCTTGTTCCTTTTCCGGCGTGCTGGTGCGGGCTTTTAATGTGTTTGTGTAGATCAAGTTCATTAAGCAGGCCACGGCGATAAAGTGTTTCAATGCTGAGGCTTGAAAGGCCGCGTACTCCAAAGGGAAGTTTTTTTAATACTGATTCAGGATTTTTTGCCTTTTCAAGTATCAGAACTGAACATCTGGCAAGAGCTAGTTCGCAGGCGAGAAATAACCCCACAGGCCCTGCACCGGCAATAATTACATCATAAATAATATGATTTTGTGCGAATAATGTGCTTTTAACTAGTGTTTTCATACGGAAAAATTAAAGCACAAAATTCTGGAATCTTTAAAAGTCAGGCTTGTATAAATGCGACAAAATCGTTGTTGATAATCTTTTTCCTTTGCTTTGTTTTTCTGGCAAAGGCTGCTGGGGTAGTACCGCTGTACCGCTTGAACTCTCTGCTCAGATGGGCTTGGTCGGTATACCCGAAGTCATAAGCTAAACCAGCCAGACTAGCCTCAGGATACTGCCATAGGTGGTTTCTTACCTGCTCAAAACGCATCAGGCCAGCCACATCTTTAATGGTATGGCCAGAAGAATGTTTAAACCTTCTTTCTAAAGTACGTATGGTGGTATGGGCTGCCTCAGCTATCTGGCTCACAGGCATAGTGCCGTTTGTGTTTCTCATGGCACCTCCTGCCCTTAGCAACATTTTGTCGGTTTCAGTTCTTAGCCAAATATCCAGAAAATACTGTTTTACTAGTGTTATTGCTTCTGACAGTTGGTTTTTATGCACGTATTGGGCCAGAGTATCCTGAAGGCAGGCCACAGGATGCTCAAACGTACGAATACCCTCTTTACCAGCCGGAAGCCCAAGTAAGTCGAATACTGTCCACGGAAAACACCTGATGCCAATCACTGTTAAATGGCGTTTGGTATAAAAAAGCACAGGCTGGTTAAGTAAACCTACCAGAAAAGGCGAAGGCAATGGTTGTAAAATACCATTGTAAAAAATACTGCAAGAGCTACCGAAATGAAAAGTAATTTCAGCATAACCATCAGGAATTACTTCAAAACTTGATTCTTCTTCTGCAAAATCCATGCGGGTGTACCAGAAACATTTAATGAGGTGTTGTAACTCGTCTGGAGATTCAAATTCTTGATGTTGCATTTGCAAAGGGAGATTTGAAATAGGTTTTGCAAGACACGCACGGCTCACAGCCTGATAAATACTTTCAAAAAAACTCTTTCTTAAACCACTTAACGCAAAGGTTTCAAGAAAGAGTTCGTAAAATGTTGTATACCTGTTTTAATGTATGTCAGAGTTTACCTAGAAATCGGGTTACCATAAATACCACGCCCGACATAATCCCTTGCACGCTTGTTAGTACTCCTAAACTCATATTCGATTTTTTTGCAGTTTCATCGTTCATGAAATGGTGGATACTTACGCTGATAGATACAATAATAATTCCGCAAAGAATTGCAATAATAAGGCTTTTCATGAAGTCGGAAATCTTCGGGTTGCGTCTTAACAAAAATATGCACCTGATTGATAAAAACAGAGGCAAAAAACAGATGATTGCGGCATAAATAATTTCCATATCAGTCTAAAAAACTTCTGATTTTTGCAGCGGTTTCAGCCAGTTGCTCCTGCGAAACCTTCAATTTATTATTAAAATTCATGTCGCTCATGCTATTCATCGGAATAAGATGCAAATGTGCATGAGGCACTTCTAACCCTATTACTGCTATACCAATACGCTTGCAAGGCACGGCTTTTCTGATGGCTGGCTCTATTTGCTTGGCAAACTTCATGAGCCCGATGTATAGCTCATCGTCTAGGTCGAAAATATAATCTATTTCTTGTTTCGGAATTACCAATGTATGCCCAATGGCGCAAGGAAAAACATCAAGAAAGGCCAGATATTGGTCAGTTTCTGCAATTTTATGGCACGGAATTTCTCCTGCCACTATTCGTGAAAATATTGAAGGCATAATTTTATCATTGAAATTATTGCGCAAGGTAAGAAATTTTATATTTCCTACCTGTGGAAATCCTGAAAATTGGCAACCAACAAGCACACTTGCTCCAAATCTATACTAGTAAATCTTGTAATGCACCCTCAAGAGTTGGGAACCGATAGATAAATGAGGTTTCTTCGGCCAGTCGTTTGTTTGCTACATAATTGCCGCCAAGAATGGTAATAGATAACTCACCAAAAATAAGTTTCAATACAAATGCCGGAATATTCGGTAGCCACAAAGGTTTTTTCAGGACTTTGGCTGCTGTTTGGGTAAATTCTTTGTTTCTGACAGGCGTAGGGGCAACAGCATTATAGGCTCCTTGCATGGTAGAATCTTCAATAGCTTTCAGGTATAACTGGCATATATCATCAATATGAATCCACGACATCCATTGTTTACCACTCCCTAGCGGGGCACCAACCCCCAGTTTAATGGGTTGTAGTATTTTGGGTAAGGCTCCGCCAGTAGTCGATAGCACAACACCAGTTCTGATGCTTACTTTGCGGTCAGCCTGACTAAATTTTTTGGTTTCAAGTTCCCATATCTTCGTACATACAGCCAGAAAATCGTTACCAGCGGGGCTGTTTTCATTTACTTTGGTTTCGCCTGTATCACCGCCATAATAGCCAATACCCGAAGCCGAAATAAAACTTTTGATTTTTATTTGCTGTTTTTGTAGTTGCTCGTTCAGTAACTGAATGGGTTTTATGCGAGAGTCGATAATTTCCTGTTTTTGTTTCTCTGTCCAGCGTTTATCAGCAATACCAGCCCCTGCCAGATGCACAATTACCTCAATATCTTTTAAAGCATCGGCTTCTATTACACCTGTTTCCAGATTCCACGTATATACTTTTACATCAGGAATGTTTTCTTTTTTTCTACTTAGGTATGAAACCTTATGGCCATTTTGCAACAGTATTTTTGTCAGCTGTCGACCAATCATTCCAGTTCCTCCGGTAATTAAAATATTCACGGTTTTTGTATTATTTAGTTTACAAGCTATACAACACATAACATAAGCGGGTTGTTTATTTTGTTTTTTTATTGCAACCGATAAATGCTTACCTTTGGGTTCTCCTGAACCTGACTTTTATACCCTAAACCATGGCAAAACCATTACCAAAAGATTACCTTAAACTTCACCTCATTGTGGTCATATTGGGTTTTACGGCTATTCTGGGCCGGCTTACCGAGGTATCTGCCTTAGGTGTTGTTTTTTATCGGACCTTTCTGGCCTCAGTCGGGATGTATCTGGTAGCACGATTTCAGAAAAAGAACATACTCATTCCGTTTAAACAAAGTTTACCCTTGTTAGGCGTAGGAGCTATTATTTCGTTACACTGGATGTGCTTTTTTGGTTCGGCACGTGCGTCTACCATTGCCATAAGTCTGGTTACATTTTCGGTTACCTCTTTTTTTACCAGTATTCTTGAGCCATTAGTTAAAAAAACAAAAATCAGTTGGGTTGAAGTGCTGTTGGGTGTACTGGTTGTGCTAGGTATGTACTTCGTTTTCAAGTTTGAATATAAATACCTGACAGGAATTATCATTGGTATGATAGCAGCTTTTCTTGCCACTGTTTTTTCTGTACTGAATGCACAGCTAACGCATAAATATGAAGCACAAACCATTACTTTTTACGAAATGGTAGGAGCTTTTGTAGCTTCTTGGTTTTTTATACCTATAATTATTTATGCCTCGCCTGATACACATTTTCAACTGATTCCTACTAAACAAGACTGGCTCTGGATTGCTATTCTGGGTTTGGTATGTACAGTATACCCTTATAACGAAATGGTGAAGTTATTGAAAAAAATATCTGCTTTTACGCTTAACCTTTCTATCAATATGGAGCCTATCTACGGAATTTTGCTGGCATATTTTATATTCGGAGAGAAAGAGCGCATGACCACCGGATTTTACATAGGAGGGGTGCTGATACTGCTATCTGTAATTTTGCATCCGTTGTTAAAATCAGCAAAGCCATAATAAAGTGCTCTTGCAAGGCTTGCTTTCAGAAAGTACTGAGAAGTATGGATAAACAAAAAAGGTCTTTTAGCAGAACTAAAAGACCTTTTTTGTACGTATAACTGATAATTATTTTTTACCGTAACGTTTGTTGAATTTATCAACACGACCGGCTGTATCAAGCAATACATTTTTACCAGTATAGAATGGGTGCGAGTTAGAACTTACCTCAACTTTGTAAACAGGGTATTCTTTGCCATCTTCCCAAACGATGTTTTCTTTTGTATTAACACAAGAGCGTGTTAAAAATTTGTAATCTGACGACAAATCCCAGAAAACAACTGGTCTATAATTTGGATGAATATCTTTTTTCATTGCTTTATTTTATTGAACTTCTAATAGAATCTCTGAAATGGGTTGCAAAATTAGAAATATATAATCAAAAAACAAAGTATATTTCTTAAAAAATGGATTTTTCTTCTATATTTTACACTAATTCACACAGGTTTTAATTTCAGCTTTAAAAACCGTCTGGCTATCGGCGGTGAATCCGGCTCCTAAAACGATGGCATTTCCGGCTTGATAGATTACATTTGAAGGCGAAAATACCTTATTGCTGGCATTAATAAACTGCCCTGCTTTTCTGTTTATGCTTCCACCGTAGTAATCGTCTCCCGGACTTAACAGGGTAATATTGCTTGACGAAATGCTGAGCATAGTGCCATTAGAACCACCGTCAATGGTGGGTTCGGTAGATACAACCCTTAGTTTATATTGGCTACCAGCAATAACATTAGCCGGAATAGTGCAAGATACATTGCCCGCCGTATTTGAAGTGCCAATTACTACGGGGTTGTCAAAAGAACTGTAAAGGTCTGATAATTGCACCTGAAACTGATTATTCATGCCAAATGTGCCATTGGCTGCAAAATTCACCTGAAAAGTGTTGGTGCTTCCGGCACAAAGCGAGGTAACATCAAAAGTAGGAGTGCTAATGGTAGCGTTGCTGGCTACAATTGTAAAATGCAGCACCGTGGGCCCATAAGCTATATTGCCTTGTGCATTGGTCTGGCTATAAGCAGTAATAGTAAGGGTATAGCTACCCACCGGCAGGTGTCTGCCTAAAACATTAGTGCCGGTGTTATTAAATAGCACATAAACCGGAACGCTCTCGATGGTTTCATACGATTCATAAGGTGCTGGCCCCTGAAGCAATAAACGAAAACTCTGGATGGTAACCGACGGACAAATAGGGTTTACCAGAATGGAAGTTTCTTCGGGTACTTGTGCTATTACCATATTATCTACTAACGGGAACTTGTAATCAAACGGATTCCCCGCCCTTATATAATCAACATCTACTATTTTAATACAGGCGTTGTCTTCATTTATCAGCACATAAGTGGTGGCGGTAGCCGTACAGCTATTATTAGTAACGGTAACGGTGTAGATACCTGTCATGTTGGTTGTAGCGTTACTGATTGTAACAGGGTTTGCCGTACTGCTAAATGCGTTGGGGCCTGTCCAGCTATAAGTACTACCGCCCGAACCCGTCAGTATAATTGTTTGTCCGGCATCGTAAGGCCCTGTATTACTGGCTGTGGCATTAATTGTGGTTACGGTAATAGTAGCAGGAGTAGCGTTTGATACCGTGCACGAGCCATTCTGTACTACTGCCCTGAACTGGGTTGTTTGCGTTAAATTACTATATGCTTGCGAGGCCGTAGTATTGCTGATAGTAGTAATATTAGCAAAATTATCTGTTGATGACTCCCACCGTAAAATATTACCCGAATAACCCGTAAGTAATAAAGTACCGTTATTTTTACCTGCACAAACCTCAGTACTCGTATTTACTGCACCTGCCTGTGTAACACAGGCTTCGCTAATAGTCAGGGTAGCGGGTTTTCTGATACTGGTCTGGCAACTTAAGCCGCTTCCTGCACAGGTTGCTTCTGCATAGTAAGTATAAGTGCCGGGGCTTGTATCAGTTGGGAGGTATTCACTACCAGTACCAACTTGCGTACCTCCTGAGGCACTATTCCACCACGTAATGCTACTACTTGCCCCAGGTGCGTCGGTATAAACTGTTACAGAAAAACTCTCTACACAAAGTGGGTCCGAAGTAGCACTATCATTAGCTAGCAATTTCCATGTTCCATTCGGGCTTTTTCCGTTCAGAAGGGCCAGACTTTGGGCAGGATTAAAGGTGCCTGAAACTGGCACAACATCAAAAGCACTGCCGCCATCTTCAAAGTTGGTTACAAGAGTACCAGCATAACTTGCTAAATAAGAGTAAGTATCGGCATAAAGTAAGTTAACGGTAGTATTATCGGGCGATACAATTTTAAACGATACTTCATCATAAAAAGGGTTGTTGCTCCCACCGGTTGTTCCGCAGTCGTTAATAGTTCCGCCACTTCTTTTGCGCCATGTTACAGAAACCTTGACAAAGGAAATATTTCCGTTAACACCACTAAAAACAAGGCTGGGGTCTGCCCCGCTTTTGGTGCCGTTGTCATAACCAATTGTAGGCCCCGAATAGGTAACAGTTTGTTGTATATGACAATTGCTGCTAGCTTGTAACCCATTGCCTGTGGTAAGGGTGGTACCTTGTGTAATGGTGCGGCTGATAGTAGCAGGTGGCGGAACGCCCAACTTTGCATTAACCTTGATAGGAGACGACGAAAGTGTACAATCAATATTAGTAACAGCTACTGTGTACGTACCTGATTCTTTTACAACCAGTTGTGACTGTGTTTTGCCGGGTAAGTCGGTATTATTGCGTTTCCACTGGAAAGTATAACCCGGGCTGGTGTTTACATCAAATATGACTGAATCTCCCTCACAGAAAGTAGTAGGGCGAGTAGTGGTAACAGTAACCGACGGGCAATTCGCATTTAAAGTACTTAAGACGGCAATATCAGCCCTGATAAGGCCGTTGCCAGTGGCATAGTCAAAACCTATGTCAAAGTCAGGTGTATTAGCGTCGTCCATGTCTACACATGAATTAATGAGAGCGGTTTTAATTCCGGTAGGAGTCAGGCCCAAATTGCCCTGTAACATTAAAGCTGCTACGGCTGCTGCGTGGGGTGCTGCTGCCGATGTTCCGTTAAAGTTGGGTTTGCCATCATTTTCATAATCGTACCCGCTGATAAAAAACGAAGTATTGGCGTTATCTGGGGCTACTATTTCGGGTTTTTGTCGGGTAATAGGGGTAGGGAGTAAAGCTCCAGAAATTGAACGATAAATAGTAGTACCTCCGCGTGAGGTGAAATATTCAGGTTGTGGCGGTGTTACGCTATAAGCTGGTGTCTGGTCATAACTGGCGGCTCCTACGGCAATAGTATTGGTTGCATTATGGTGGCCTATAATGGTTGAGGCCTTGATACCTACGATGTCGGTCGGAGTAGGCGACCAACTCAAACCCCTGAAACCAAGAAATTTAATATTACGAGGGTCGGTACCCGCTTTTTTTGTAATCAATACGTAGAGAGTTCCTGTTCCGGTAGCACTCAGTATTTCGTTAGGGTCGGCCCCGATGTTATTATCAGTGCCGGACGCAATTAACTGAAGACTCTGCCCACTACTAACCAGAAAATAAATGTTCAGGTCGGAGGTAGCACCCGCCGAGCTATTGCCTGTACTGAAATAAGGGTCGTCCCATTCTAATGTCATAGTCATTGAACCTTCTACACGAATAGGAAGTAAATAAACAGGATTAGAACTCGTGCCGAAATTGTGTGCAGTTTCGTTGCTATTCGTAAAAGGTTTATAAGACGATGCCTGATAAGGGGCCTCATAAGAGCCATTACTTGAGTTACCTGCCGACGAAAAATAAGAAACACCATAGTTGGCTGTTACTTCATCAACAGCCTGTGCAATTAGGCCATCCTGAAAAAAAGGCTCCAGTAAATACGTAATGTCATCTACAATAACTTTGCAACCAGCCTGCGCCAAGGCCCTGATACCGTTGGCAAAATCGGCTTCACCATTAAAGGCAGAATAATAATATAACTGGGCACCCGGTGCAACATCATGAATAATTTCTAACATGGCCCGACCTTCGTCGGCCCCACCATTGCGCGATTCGCTCAATACCGTTACCGGATTAGTAAAATTGTTTGGGTTTCCAGTACCGGGTAGTTCACCTGCCGATACCCCTGCTGCTGCTCCATTTAATAAGTTATAGCTATCCGATAAAACACCTACTTTTATTCCGGCTCCGTTAAGCCCTGTCATTTGTCTGGCAATGTTCGACCGTTGTGCCGAGTCGCCTTGTGACAACACAGGTCCCGAATTATTTAGGGGCTTTAAAACGGGTTGTATCCAAGCAATCTGGCTCGATTTATCAGCCAGCGCATTTATTTTCTGAATTTCTACCCAACAGGTAAGCCTTCTGGATGATTTCCCTACCATTTCGATATTGGCATTGTTCAGTTCTTTTTCCAATGCGTTTATATCTTCACTGGCAATAACATCAACCAGTATTTTTTTATTGGCATCTTTCAGTTTGTAAAGCTGATAATTGGTTACATTATTGGCATCAATTACCTGATTATTATTGGCTAAAGCCACTACTTGGGCAAGGCCTAGTTTTAATTTGGGCTTGTTAGATGATTCGGGAAGTGTAAGTTGTTGCGAGTAGCCTTGAAAAAATGCACATAAGGGTACAAAAAGAATCAGTAAAGATTTTTTCATAGCGTATAAATTCAGATTATAAAAGACAAAAATGTAGATTTAATGATTAGAAAACAATATAGATAGAAATGTATTTATTAAACGTATTTTAGATAAAACGGGCAGTATAAATGATAAATCTGACAAATTTAGCAAATAATGGGTAGAAGGCTTAAAGTGAGGGCATTATTCAAAAAATTACTACTTTGCGTTAGTTTAATACTTCGCGCAGAACCTGCAATGATTTTACCTCTCCGAATTCTTCAAAATGTAGCTGATAAAACAAAATAATAATTTCAAGTAAATGATTTCGCGCGCCTCGGTTTATAGCAACGGGGGTTTGGTAGTCTGCCAGAATAAGCCGATTCATTAATTGCTGATAGTCGGAGTCAAACGGAATCATGATGTTGGCTTCTCTGAACTGTATGAGCATTTCGTTGGCATCCTGCGGTGAAAATCCCAGAAAAAAAGCATATTTTAGTAAAAAAATCAGGTGAAAATTCTCGAAATGTTCTTCTGTCTCATCTAAAAATATTAGTGAGTGATAAAGGAAATCGAACAGAACAGAATTCTCATTACTTTCTTTGAGTGTTTTGTTTAACACCTCATCCAGAAACATGGCAATGCTCGATTTCAGAATATCATAGGGCAGACTTTTAAAGGGGTATCCGGCTTTAATTTCTGAAATCCGGTGAATTTCCTTCTTGTCGTCATGATACAACACAAGGTCGAGTAGGGTAAGCGGCTGAAACAGCGCAATGCGGTTTTTACCTTTGCTACTCCTTACACCGTTTTCTATGTATGACTGTATCCCAAATTTTTCGGTATAAATTTTGGCGATAATAGACGTTTCACGATAACGAATGTAATTAATGACTATGCCTCGTGTTTTATGCAGCATGATACAGTAAAAAAAGAAACAGAATTACCCATAGGGCATCAATAAAATGCCAGTAGATGCTTATTAACTTGAGCTTTAACTGGTTGGGCGGATTAACGCTATATACATAAGAGTCGATGTATTCCATGCGTTTGAAAGCATCTCGGTTGGCAACACCTAAAGCAATGATACCCCCCAGTGCATGAAAAATATGCAAGCCCGACAATATGTAAATAAACATACCGCCAGTATTATTGCTCATCGTAATGCCTTGCATGAACATCTGCCGCCAGCCAAAGGCTTGTAATAGCATAAAAGCAATACCAGCCAGCAGTGTAAGGCTTATGTTGAGGCGGTAACTGCGGAAACGTTCTTCCCGAAAGGCTTTATTAGCCCAATGCAGGGTAGAACTACTCGCAAGTATTACCCATGTACTTGCCCAGAATACCTTTGGTATACTAATAACAATTGCCTGATTACTAACTTCTTTGTTAATAAAAACAACAATAATGAAGAAAAACAGCAAACTACTGCCTAAAATGCCCAAGTACAGCATAAAAGAGAGAGGTTCGCGGCGTTTTGTTAAATTCTTCAGCATTTCTTTAATAGCGGGACATCGGTTAAGTTAAATATCCTTGCCATACCATAAAATCAGCAAACATAGACTTTAAATCAGTTTCTTGCTCAAAAATACCATATACGGTTGACCCTGACCCTGTCATGGAAGCATAGAGTGCTTTTTGTTCGTAAAGTGTTTTCTTGATTTCGGCAATGGCCGGATACTTCCATAACAAATTTTCTTCAAAATCGTTTTTAATAAGCCCCTCCCATTTATTCAGTGGTAATTTTAAGGCTTCTTTTATCGAAACCTCAGGCTTTTTCGGCGTTACACCTCCATACGCTTCGGCCGTAGAAATATGAATAGCCGGATTCACCAATACAATAAACTTGCCTTTTAAGCTCAGAGGATATTCTTCAAATTCATCTCCTTTATTGAAACAAAAAACCGGACGGTTCTCTATAAAAAAAGCACAGTCGGAGCCTAAGCGGCGAGCAAAATTTTGTAGTGCTACTGTGCTAAGATTTAATTCAAAAATTTCGTTCAGCATTTTTAGGGCAAATGCGCCATCTGCCGAGCCTCCTCCCAACCCCGCACCCATCGGAATCACCTTGTGTAAATGAAACAACACTGAGCCAGTATTTAACACTGGGTACTCGTTTCTGAGTAAGTGATATGCTTTTACACACAGATTACTGGTTTGGTCGCCCGGAATAGCCAAGCCCGAACTCTGAAAACCAAATTGTGTCGAAGGAATAATCTCGAGGGCATCGCACCAGTTAACGGGGTAAAACACAGATTCAATATTATGAAAACTATCTGGCCGTTTTTCGGTGATATTTAACCCGATATTTATTTTAGCATTAGGAAATGTTAGCATCTGTTCATCTAAGAAAATTCAAAGTTAACAGCCCTTATTAAAAAAATAGCAAATCATTTTTTGTTTTTCAAAAAGTGGCTATATTTCTTAAAATTTTACCCTTTACTAAAATATACATAAAACATGAAAACTTCCCGATTGCTATTGGCCTTACTGGCTGCTACGCTGTTATTGTCGAACTGCGGTGGTAAAAAAGAAGAGAAAGAAGAGCCTAAAAACGACCTTGAATCTTTACAAGAGATGGCCGAAAAGGTAGGTAAATCCTCAGATGAAGCACCCAAAGAAGCCGTAGATGCCAAATTGTTAAAAGAATTGTTGCCGGCTGATGCAGACGGAATGCCCCGCAAGGAGGCCTCGAGCGAAAAAGCAGGTGCTATGGGTTTTCAGGTGTCAACTGCGCAAGGTACTTACCGTGAGGGCGACAGTTCTATTGAAGTAGTCATAGCAGATGTGGCAGGCACCGGAGCCATTATGGGTATGGCTGCCTGGGCAATGGTTGATATTGACAAAGAAACAGACAATAGTTACGAAAAAACTACTACCTATAAAGACAATAAAGCCTTTGAAAAATATGATAAAAATAACAAAGACGGAGAAATAGCCGTAATTCTGGCTAACCGCTTTGTGGTAACAGTCAAAGGCAATAATGTTGAGATGGATAAAGTCAAATCTACGCTTGATGCCATCGACCTCGGGAAACTCGCCGACCTGAAATAAGGTAAAGCCTGCTTGTGTTGTCCTGAAATGGGCTTTCAAAAAATATTATTTCATTATTTGAAAACTTCTTTCCGCTGGTTGACGTTTACTCGTTAACTTTGTGTGAATATTTTATTTTTCTGAATGTCGTCTCATCATATCGTAAGAGAAAAACAAGAACCTGCGCTTATTATTGCAAACGGTGAAGCGTGTAGTTTCGAGTTGTTGGGACAATTGCTGGAGTGGAGCCCTTTCATTGTTGTTTTAGACAACGCCATTCATCGTGTCATAGAATTAGGGATAAAAGTTGATGTCCTTCTGGGCGATTTTGACCATAACATTAACTTAACAGAAATCGAGCAAAACCAGTACCCGATTGAGATAATTCATGCGCCTGACCAAGAAAAAACCGACCTTGAAAAAGCGTTTGATTTGTTGATAACCAGGGGGTTTCCAGCGGTAAATGTAGTATGGGCAACAGGCCGTAGGGCCGACCACTCCATTACCAATATGACTAATATTGTCCGTTACAAAAGTAAACTTCATATAGTATTAATCGATGATTACTCTGTAATATACCCTCTTTTGCCCTCGCCGGCTGTATTTGAGAAGTGGTATAGCAAGGGTACGCCGGTATCGTTGATACCTGTTGGTTCGGCTGTGGGTATACGAACCGAAAATTTACTTTATGGTCTTGATAATGAGGAGCTTACGCTAGGATACAGAGCAGGAAATAGCAATGAAGCAGCCAGCGATGGCGTAGTGAGGATAACTTATGAGTCTGGCGACCTATTATTGATGGAGTGCCACGACTAGCAAGGAATTTTCAATGTGGATAACTTTTTCAGAAATATTTTTTTTTTCTGAAAATTAAATATTTACATTTGTTAATGAAACCTTCCTAACCACTACAGATATAAAATTGCTTTGGTAAAGTCACAAAAAGTGTGCACAAATTTGTGGATAACTTTTTAATTTGATTTTTTCTACCTCATCCTAAAACTAACTGGTTGATTATTAGGTCTTAACATTTTCTTAATATTAGACTTTTTTACTGTTGCTAAAATGGTATAGAAGTAGGGTTTTTTGAAGCCTTTAGAATTTGTTAATTTTACATACTCATTACACACTGCTAACAATCAGAAAAACGAAGTGAGACTGCTTTGTAACCCAAGAGCAATTAACCCAAAAAGTGACTGGCGGTCACTAGAACTATAAAATTTGTATTTGTTCTTTTAAAGCGTGCCGAGACCATACGTGCTTGGTCCAGAAAATGAATTTTTGAATCCAAACCCCTTACTAGAGAGACTGCCTTATGTATGTAATCAAACGAGACGGACGCCGCGAGTCGGTAAAGTTCGACAAAATCACAGCTCGGATTGAGCGTCTATGCTATGGCCTTGAGCCAGCATTTGTCCAACCCGTTGAAGTAGCCATGAAAGTTGTAGCAGGTATCTATGATGGAGTTAGTACCTCCGAACTAGATAATCTTGCTGCTGAAACCGCCGCTTCGATGACAACCAAGCACCCCGACTATGCTATACTAGCTGCTCGGATTGCTATTTCAAACCTTCATAAAAACACTTTGAAGTCTTTTTCGGGAACAATGAAAATGCTTTATCAGTACGTTGACCCGAAAACGAATCAGAATGCTTCATTGATTGCTAAAGACACGTGGAAGGTGATTCAGAAACACGCCGCAACGCTTGATTCTGCCATTATCTATGACCGCGATTTTGGGTACGATTATTTCGGTTACAAAACACTTGAAAAATCATATCTTCTAAAGCTGAACGGTAAAATCGTTGAACGCCCCCAGCACATGCTTATGCGCGTAGCAGTGGGTATTCATGGCGATGACATCGACCACGTATTAGAAACCTATGAGCTACTTTCAGAACGTTGGTTTACACATGCTACACCAACTTTATTTAATGCAGGTACACCAAAACCCCAACTTTCATCGTGCTTCCTGCTTACGATGAAAGACGATAGTATTACCGGGATTTATGATACATTGCGCCAAACTGCGCAAATTTCACAGTCAGCAGGTGGTATAGGGCTTGCTATCCACAATGTACGTGCAACGGGTTCTTATATTAAAGGAACCAACGGAACATCGAACGGTATTGTGCCGATGCTTCGCGTGTTTAACGACACAGCGCGTTATGTTGACCAAGGTGGCGGAAAACGTAAAGGCTCATTTGCTATTTACCTTGAACCATGGCATGCCGATATTTTTGATTTCTTAGAACTAAAGAAAAATCACGGAAAGGAAGAATTACGTGCTAGAGATTTATTTTATGCACTCTGGATTTCTGACTTGTTCATGAAGCGTGTGGAAGCCAACGATACTTGGTCGTTGTTCTGCCCTAACGAAGCTCCTGGGTTGTCAGAATGTTACGGAGAAGAATTTGAGAAACTGTACCAGAAGTACGAATTAGAAGGGAAAGCCCGTAAAACTATTAAGGCGCAAGACCTCTGGTTTGCTATTATGGAGTCGCAGGTAGAAACAGGTACACCATACATGCTATACAAAGATGCGGCCAATAAGAAATCAAACCAAAAGAACTTAGGTACAATTAAATCATCTAACTTGTGTACCGAAATTATTGAGTACACTTCACCAGACGAAGTAGCTGTTTGTAATTTGGCCTCAATTGCTTTGCCAAAATACATTATTAAAGATGCTAAGACTGGCTTCTTGAAATTTGACCATCAGAAATTATATGAAGTTACGAAGGTAATTACCCGTAACCTGAATAAAGTAATTGATGTCAATTACTATCCTGTTCCTGAAGCAGAACGTAGTAACCTTCGCCACCGCCCAATTGGTTTAGGTGTGCAAGGGCTGGCAGATGCCCTCATTGTTTTGAGAATGCCTTTTGAGTCAGACGAAGCTCGCCGACTAAACAAGGATATTTTTGAAACCATTTACTTCGCCGCTATGGAAGCATCGATGGAATTGGCAATAAAAGAAGGCCCCTATGCAACATGGGAAGGTTCGCCGATTTCGCAAGGGATTTTCCAGTTCGATATGTGGGATGTTACCCCAGACTCAGGTCGTTGGAATTGGGAAGAACTGCGCGGAAAAGTGAAACAACATGGTGTACGTAACTCACTTTTGGTGGCTCCGATGCCAACAGCATCAACTAGCCAGATACTTGGTAATAACGAATGCTTTGAACCATATACTTCAAATATCTATACCCGTCGGGTACTTTCGGGCGAATTTGTGGTAGTGAATAAACATTTGTTAAAAGACCTCGTAAAAATTGGACTTTGGAACGAGACCATGAAAAACAAGTTAATTGCTGCCAATGGTTCGGTACAAGGTATTTCTGAGATACCTCAGAATTTAAAGGATATCTACAAAACAGCATGGGAAATTAAGCAAAAAACCATTATTGATATGGCAGCAGACCGCGGCGCATTTATCTGCCAGAGCCAATCGCTGAATATCTTTATGGAGAATGCCAATTTCGGTAAACTTACCTCTATGCACTTCTATGCGTGGAAAGCAGGTTTAAAAACAGGTATGTATTATTTACGTACCAAAGCTGCTACGGATGCCGTTAAGTTCACGGTAGACCGTCAGGCCATTGCCGAAGTAGTACCTGCCGTTACTACGGTAGAAGAAAAACCATTGGATTACGCCAAATATGCAGAAGAACAAACCGCAAAAGCGGCAGCCGCTTCGACATTTAAAAGTGATGATGAATATCAATACGCTGCTATGCAGTGCTCACTCGACGACCCAGAAGGTTGCGAAATGTGTGGCTCATAGGGATTCCGACTTCTTTCTTTCTTAATCTTTCACAGAAACCACCTCACCAGAGGTGGTTTTGCTGTTTTATATAAACAGCTAATAATATTTTTCTCTAAACCATTTCTTTAAGGCTTTATAGTCGGTATTGTCTTTGGCCTTAAACCAAGCCTCTTTAAATACCTGCGCTGCCTGTGCTTTTTCGTTTGTCAGTGCGTCAGTATCTTGTGGTAATATTGGGTTAGTTTTATATTTGCTCCCACTTGAATAAGGATATTCGGGGGTATTCTCACGGGGTTTTACCTGCGCATATTTTTGTCCGCTGGCATGATTAGCGTAGCGGCGGGCCCTTGTAAAACCCATTTGCAGATATTTACGAGCCATATCGGCCCCAACAAAGTCTTTTTCTTTCAGGTAGTTTTCAAATTGTGTGTAAATAGCTTGGCTTGATTCCTGCGCTAATGCTACGGTTTTAAATCGCCATAAAGGAAGAAGCTCAGATTTATAAGGCTCTACCAACAATACACCCTGCTCGCCTATGCCAATCCGATAAAGCTCAGGGTTTTGTCGAAAATCAGTCTTTTTAAAATCTAGGTTGTAATTGAATTTATTCATGGTTTATAAGAGGTCTTTTGTAATAAACCGTCATGAAGCCTTATTGGTTATGGCAGATAACATCAGTACTATGTATTTTTTCGGCTGAAAAATAATTTTCCTTTCAAGTGGTTTTTTAATAATATTTGTGTCTTGACACCTGATTTTATAATATAACGCTGTTACTAAGCAGTTCAGCTATTGAACACACTCTATGAAAAAATTTACATTTCTGTTGTTGACTTTAATTTCTTCTATGCCTTTGCACAAAAAAAACTTCGTTCAAGGCTTTATTATTCTCAAAAACCAGAAAGATACCCTCAAAGGTACTATTGATGACCAAGAGTGGGTCGTAAACCCAACAATTATTAGCTTTAAGAGTGCTGCTAATATTGAAAAATCGTATGCTATTGAAGACCTCAGTTCTTTTGGTATTACAGGTAAAGAAAGTTATCTGATAGCAAAAAACGATTTAGATATTACGCCTTTTGCTAAAAGCCGATTACAGTCTTTTATATGTAAAATATGCCACCGACAAAGAACATTTCTTTTACAAAGATAACCAGAAAGTAACCGAGCTAATTAATCATAAATTTTTGCAGGAACGGCAGGGCAAGACATTTGAGATTCATAATAAACTTTCAGTTTTCGCTGACATACTTGCTTTACAATTCGGCTAAATAAGGGCTAATGATTATTACTTTAGCCCAAAGTCATATCTTTCGTGTACAATTCGTTTCAAGATAGCCAGTTGCCCGCAATGCCACATGGTATGTTTAATATTCCAGTCTAATGCTTCAAATTTAGTTTTGGCAACAGGGTGGGGCATAGGGGTAGTTACTAGAGGCTTTTCGAGTTCTTCGGCAGGTAATGACCGAATAATATTGATAGATTTCTGGGCCATTAAATTCAATTGTTCTTTCAGCAATTGCGGCTGAGTTTGCCCAACGCAAACCTGCGCAAGGGTATTATGAAAAAGTTGCGAGTAGTCTTTCATGGGTATTTGTTGTAGTATATCTGTCTGATGCCCCGTAATTACCATCACCGAATGGTAATAATAACTGATAATTAAATGCCCCACCTGCCAGCTTACATTTGATTCGACCCCTTCTGGAATGAAATCCCACTTTTCATAAGGTATATCGGTAACCAATTTATAAACCCACGCGTAGGCTCCTTCGGTTTGTTTTACTAATAATTCGGTTTCGCTCATGGTTTGATATTATTAATTTTTTACAAACCTATTAAATTTTGTAGGGGTGTGTCATTGACCTAAGTCAATAAAGTCTGATTTCTGATTTTTCGTCTGATACGGCTGATAGTTTCGGGTTTCACGTGTAGATAAGAAGCAAGCATATATTGAGGAATACGTTGGGCGAGGTCTTGCCGTTGGGTAATTAGTTGCTCGTAACGTTCGGTGGCGGTATCGAGCAATAAAGATTTAACTCTGTTGTGTGCCCTCAGAAACAACTTTTCGTTCATGAGCCTACTCATTTTTTCTATGAAGGCGTATTTTTTTCCGAGAGTCTCTAAACCATGCCGGTTAATTACATGAAGCGTAGTAGGCTCAAGGCACCTGATTTCTTTTAAAGATGGAGTTTCGGTAAGAAAACTATAATAATTACTAATAAAACTATGTTCAAAGCCAAACTCATCAATAATTTCATCGCCATTTTTATTATAAACACATACCATTAAGCCTTTTTCTATTAATCCGACCTGATTACAAACCTCACCTTCTGTTAAAAAGAATTCATTTTTTTGTAGCTCTTTTTTCTTGAACTCAGCCAGAAAGATGTTGGCTTCTTCTTCGCTTATATCAAAAAGTAGCCTGATTTGTTCTTTTATCTTTTCCACAGAAAACAGATTTATAAATATCTTTTCAAAGCTAAAAAATCTGTACTGAATCTGTGATAAAAACTTGTTTTTTAATCAGCAAACTAAGCGTATCAATCTTTTACTGTGCCTGTAACACATTGAAATAAAGATTGCGAGAGGCCACCCCAGAGTGTTCCGAAGAAAGATTTTGTAGGAACTCGGGTATATTTAATAGTTCCTGTTCGGAGTTTGTTCTTTTTACTTGGGTTTGAGTCTTTCAGAACAAGGTTATTAACCAGAAACGTAGGAACAGGTCGTTTTTTAAACAGACGAAAACGGCGTTTGGGTGCTTCTTCGTCGGGTGTTTTATCAACTTTTAAAATATTGGCTTTCAGGTTTTCATAATATAATATGCCCGTACCTGTAACGTAATTGTCGTTGCCTTTCATATTAAATACATATTTGTTAACCTGCAAAGACTCAACCCCGACTTTGGTTAAAGCAATGGTAATGTTATTAATAGAAGTTCCTTCAAAATAGCCTAATTGGCCTTTACAGATGAAGTCTCCTTTTTCAGAAGTAGTATTAAAAATGAAATGAACATCAAGGCTGCCCTTATTCATGAAATAGGTATGGAAGTCGGCATAACACACAGGGTTTTTCAGTAGTGGCAAGCTATCGTTGGTTGCGTGTAGTACTCGGCCCTTGATATGGTCAAAACTGATAAATCCGGTAAGTTTAGCTTCGGGGTCATATTCCGAATAAGTTACCTTTACGTTACTGATAGAAACGGTGTCGATATTTATTTTAAGACCGAGTTTTTTTAGCAGTTGGTGTGGGTATTCGCCTACCTTGTTCCGAACCTTACGGGGGTAACGCTTATCATTAAACACCTTAACATAGCCACTATCAAGACTCAGATTATTGGCATAAAGTTTAATTTCAGGAAAGAGTTTGTCAGGATGAATGTCTTTCATGATAATATTCTTGAATTGTACTTCGGTGCGGTCGCGGCCACCTGAGGCTTTGGCAAAACTCATTTCATCGAAACGAGGTTTAAGGTGATACTCTTTGACGGTCAGCGTTCTTTTTTTCAGCGAAAAAACCACATCTTTCAACAGGTTATCGGCCAACTGGTTTTTATCGGGCAAAGTGGTTTCCTTGAGTGTAAAAGTGTAATCGTGTGCATAATAAATTCTTTCACCAGATTTATGGGCCAGCGAGTCAATGAGTACATCGGCAATATCAATATTCAAATGCTCAACTACACTCTTTTTCGGTGTTTTTGTCTCATAGTTTTCATAAGTAAGATTTACATCGTTGAGCGAAACCTTGTTTATACTTAATGATGTAAGATACTTTGATATGAACTGATAAGGCGTTTTTCGTTCGGCAGATTGCTTGTCGGCGTTATAGTCAAAATTATTATGACGAAGTGTAATAGCAGGTTTCTGAACAACAATGTTGCTCAGATTCAAGGTTTTACTAAAAATAACCGACAAAGGAAATACTCCTGTGAGGCGTATGGCCGGTACTGAGATGGTGAGCAAATCGTTAGGAGCTTTTTTTAAAGCGTGTAATCTTCTGTAAACCAGTGTATCGGGTGTAAACTTTACATCAGAAATAAATACCTGCCCCATAGACGGATTATAGGTAATGTCAGAAAACGAAATACTATACAGATGGTTTGAGGCCTTTTCGACACCTTTCCTGATACGGCTGGTTACTAGAGGCTTTAAGAAAAAAAAGCCACCGATGGTTAACAAAATCAGGATGACAAGTATACCGCCGGTAATACCAATCGCAATTTTTTGCCATCGATGCTTAATTTTCATAGTGGTTGTGTATTTAAAAAATGAGTGTGCTATGCACGCCAGTGCATAGCACTATATGTTTAATCCTGCGAGAGTACCAATGCACTATAAGGGCCAACAGAAATTTCGCCCATAATAGTGTCATTTTCTGTGAGGGTATTTACTTCTGTGCATTCAGTATGCGTAAAATCAGACTCATAAGATTGTGAGTCGCCATTAAAACGAACCAGCCATTTGCCTTCTGCCGGAAACCTGACAGAATAATTGGTAATTGCTTGGTGAGAAAAATTCATGATTACAACGGTGGTGTCGCGGTTACCTCCTTCAAGCCATCGTTGAAATGCGATAAGTTTTTTATCATGGTCAAGTGCCAGTAGTTCGGTATGTTGCCCCATCAGCCCAGCCGTAGTTCCTGTCAGATTCCTGCGTAAATGAATCATGTCATGGTACATATTTGAGATTCCTTTCAGGTCTTTCAGGCGGTCCCAGTCCAGCGGTTCGGTATCTTTAAACCAGCTATCCTGCTGAATGGTTTGCCCCTGAAATATCATAGGTATACCCGGCGAAGTTAAAACCATAACGGCACCTAGTGTAGCTTTTTTTCTGGCAAACCAGCCTGTGGCATTCCCTGGCTCAACTTCTTCAGCAACTCTGGCGCGTCCGTTAGCTACTTCATCGTGCGATTCTGTAAACACTACACGTCGCATGGCATCATCGTTATAACGGTTCAATAGTGCCGAGCTGATGAGGTTCATGTCGATATATTCGTCTGATGCCTGTGTGAGTACATTACGGAGCGGGTGTACAAAGTCGGCATCCCATTGTGAGCCATAGCCTAGCCCGCCGTTTTGTACATTATCAGTAATGAAATCATGCCCGTGCATATCTTCCGCTACTACAAGCGCGTTAGGGAAACGCTCTTTTACTTCGTTGTTTATCCATTTAATCATGTTTAACCCTTCCTGCAAGTCATGGGCTGGGTTGCCATCGGCATGTACATTTCTGATATAAGGCACCATGTCCATCCGCAAGCCATCTACTTTGTAGTCTTCCAGCCACATAATGGCATTATCTTTAATATATTTACCTACTTCTGGGCGTTCATAGTCGGGGCGGGTATCTCCCCAAGGCGTTGTCGAACGCCAGTCATTATAGAAATAAATACCTCCCTTACCGTTTTCGTGCCAGCCATCAAACTGCCATAAGTCGAGGTCTGACGGCCCAAAGTGGTTATATACCACATCTAAAATAACAGCAATACCTAATTTATGAGCTTCTTTAATAAAATCCTTGAAAGCCACGGGGCCGCCATATTCGGTTTCAATGGCATAAGGGTGTGCGGGGTTATATCCCCATGATAAGCCCCCTGCAAATTCAAAAGGTGGCATAATTTCAACGGCATTAATGCCAAGCCCTTTCAGATACGGCAGCTTTTTGATGGCATCATAAAAAGTACCTACTTTTTCGGGGTCAGGTCTGTTAAAAGTTCCTATATGAAGTTCGTAGATAACCAGTTCGTTCCATGATGGCATCTGGAACTTAACATTTTCCCAGTTATAGGCTTTCGGATTATAAACTATCGAATTGCCCACAGAATTGGTTACTTGACGGGCATAAGGGTCATTTTTGTAAAGATTTAGCTCTCCATTCTTAATAAAAAACTTATATTGCTCTCCTTCTTTAGCATTTTCAACGTTTACACCCCAGCAACCATTTTCTCCGGCAACTAGCGGATTCGCCCCTTCATTCCATTCGTTGAAATCGCCTATTACCGATACGTAGTCTGCATGGGGAGCCCATACTCTAAAAAATACGCCATGTTGGTGGGGGGTAGCTCCCATGCAATTAATATAAATCTCAGTTTGATTTTCTATGTTACGCATATCATAAGTGGGTTTAATATCTACAATTTTATAAGTGGATTTTCTATATACTTTATAGGTAAAAAATATGTGCCAGCTATATGTAGCTATTTGATGGGAAAAAAACTCTACAATACCGTATAGAAAATTGTTTTTATAGGAGAAATTCCTAATTTTGGCTTGATGTGGATTCCCCGCAATTGCTATTAATTTACCTGCCAATTTATGCTCGTTGACCAAAAAAGAGACTGTGATATTAATTATGCAACCAACCAGTTTTTAAAGGCTTTTTTGTCGCTAAAAATGATATTAACAGGCTTGCTAGTTAGTTTTTCAAGCATAGCAGTAGCTCAGGCACCTCCACGCCCCGAAATCAATCTGGATGAGTTCATACAGCGTGTTTTCCCTATGCAGCAAGAGAGTATTAACTATGAAGATGTATATGAGTCGTTGTTTCAACTCTATCAGAACCCCTTAGATTTGAATACGGCTACTTATGAAGAACTTTCGGCTTTATACGTTCTTTCGGTGATACAAATTAAAAACCTGCTGGCTCATCGGGCACAATATGGTAATCTGTTGAGTATCTATGAACTTCAGGCTATAAACGGATTCGATATAGCTACTATTCAGCAACTATTACCTTTTATTGTAATTAAAACAGATTTTCAGCTTCGCGAATTCCCACAGTCGTTGGCGGGGGCTACTGACCATTATCTTGTATTAAGGGCTAGCCAGACACTAGAGCCTAGCAAGGGTTTTGTGCAAGACAAATATCAGGGGTCTCCGCAGCAACTTTATTTACGTTACAGGCTAAGTAAACCAAAGGATTTTCAGATAGGACTACTGGCCGAAAAAGATGCCGGAGAAAAAAAATATCTTGATTTTTACAGCTTTCATGTGCAACTGCAAAACAAAGGCAAGCTGAAAAACCTTGTACTGGGCGACTATCAGGTGCAATTTGGGCAGGGGCTTATATGTGGGGCTGGCTTTTTTCTGGGTAAAGGGAGCGAAGCAGTAACAACTGTTCGCCGGAGTAATATGGGTATTCGGCCTTATGGTTCATTGCTCGAAACCGGCTATTTCAGAGGAGCCGCCGCTACGTACGACTTGAAAAAAGTTGATCTGACAGCTTTTTACTCATTTACCCGCCGTGATGCCAGCGTAGATGAGGGCAATGGCGAACAGGAACAATATTTTAGTTCAATATTAAGTTCGGGGTATCATCGTACAACAACCGAAATAGCCCGAAAAAACCAGATTACAGAGCAAAATATGGGGCTTAATGCTACTTTCAGGTTTAATAACGGTTATATTGGTGCTACCTTGCTGCATACCCAGTTTAATGCTGTGCTGATGCGTAAACCTCGGCTATATAATATTTTTGAATTTACTGGTAAACAAAATACAGTGGTAGGCGCAAATTTTACCTACACATGGCAGAACTTTAACTTTTTTGGCGAAGCCGCCCGAAGCGCCAGTGGTGGAGTAGGTATTACGGGCGGATGGGTAGCAGCGTTGAATAGGCAACTAGAGTGGGCAATACATGTGCGCCATTATGACAAAGACTTTCATAGTTTTTACGCCAATGCACTGGCCGAAGGTACACGTACTATAAACGAACAGGGCATTTACTGGGGTTTGAAATACAGCCCTAAAAGAAACCTCGTTTTTAGTGGTTTTTATGACCGCTTCCGGTTTCCGTGGTTGAAATATCTGGTAGATGCTCCCTCTCAGGGCTTCGATTATCTGTTAAGAGTGGCTTATCAATTAAACAGGAAAGTCTCTTTTTATGCCCAATACCATGAAGAGCAAAAAGGTAAAAACCTGCCTGATAATACTACCCCCACCGACATAGTGGTAAATACTATCCGGCAAAATATACTTGCCAATATGGACTATACCCCTGCACGTAACCTGAAATTACAAACCCGCATACAAGTGAATACTTTTCAGTATGAAGGAAAAACGAAGTCGGTAGGTTTTGCCATCATGCAGGATATTGAGAAAACAATAAAAAGACTTTCTCTCAAAGGTCGTATAGCTTATTTTTTAACTGACGACTACGACTCACGTATTTATGCTTTTGAAAACAATGTATTATATGCCGTTTCTTTTCCGGCTTACTACGGAAAAGGTATAAGAGCATATCTGACAGGGAGTTACAGCATTAATTCCCGAATTGATTTATGGGCGCGCTATGCACGCACGCAACTCAAGAACCAGACAAGTATAGGTAGTGGCAACGACGAAATTAACGGCAACCATAAATCGGATATTAGTTTACAATTACGTTATAAGTTCTGACGAACCTGCAATGACCTGAAAACATGATTGACATCAAAGGTCAATAGTATTGTATCAAAATAGTAATGTAACAATCAATACAGATAAATGATTAATGTTACCAAATATCTGAGATAACCTATTAATATCTTCCCGATTTTGGGTATACCTTCTTTCAGAACGTTAGAATAACTAGGTGTAGCCAGAGTAAGTCTGGGCCTATCTTGTCTGAAAATAGCTCTCAAAACCATGCAAGACATGGCTTTGAAGCTAAAGAATTATGAAGAATTGTCCGAAATTGTGAATAACGATATTTCAACCGATTACCTAAAAGGTTTAGTCAACAAATAGTTGTTTCAGAATGATTTAATTGATTAGTTTTGTAGCCATATCATCTAACCGTAACATTTAAAAAGGAGGAATATTGGCATTAATCATTGCAGAAATGACAGAGAAAGATTTGCCCGCTTTGCGAGAATTATTTTTAAAAGTAAGGCAAAAAACCTTTTTCTGGCTCGATAACAGTAGTTATAATTTATCTTCTTTTGATAAAGAAACCGACGGAGAATATATCATGGTAGCCTATCTTAATCAGGTAGTAGTTGGCTTTGTTTCTCTTTATTCTCCCGATAATTTTATTCATAATTTGTATGTTCATACCGACTACCAGAATCAGGGTGTCGGAACAGCCCTGCTTAAAGCTGCCATCATACAAATGGCACCATTGCCTGTGCGTTTAAAATGCTTGAAAGAAAATAAAAACGCCGTAGCTTTTTATGAGAAAAATGGTTTTCAGGCTAAAAGTCAGGGAATATCTTATGAAGGAATTTATATCTTGTTTGAGTACGAGAGTTAAACCATTTAATTGTCTATGACAGATTATCTTGATAGTGCCCGAAAACAGTTCGAATATTACAAAATGTTAGGCGACAAAACATTTGCTCAGTTGTCGGACGAGCAGTTGTTCTGGCAATACAACGAGCAAAGTAACAGTATTGCTGTAATTGTAAAACACTTGTGGGGTAATATGCTTTCTCGCTGGACGGACTTCCTGACGACTGACGGTGAAAAAGAATGGCGTGAGCGAGACGCAGAATTTGAAAATGATATTGCCAACAAAGAGGAGTTATTGCAAAAATGGCAGCAGGGGTGGGAGTGCCTCTTTCAAGCATTAGATGGCCTTACAACCGAAGATTTAACAAAAGAAATATATATCCGCAATCAGGGGCATTCGGTAGTAGAAGCTATTAACAGGCAATTGGCGCATTACCCTTGCCACGTGGGCCAGATACTATTTATTGGTAAAATGCTTTGCGGCGAAAACTGGAAGTCGTTGTCAATACCCAAAGGAAATTCAGGTGTTTATAATGCCGATAAATTTGCACAACCTAAGCAGAAACAACACTTTACCGATGAGTTTATCAAACCTGCCGAGTAAAAACCTCCGGTTTGATGTTAGTTAATATTTTATGTTCTTCTCGTTGTGGTTTTTAACACTATTTAACATATTATATTGCCCTGTTGTAAACGGAATAAGGCCCAGAAACGTTAATATAGTGTAATAAAACTTAAACCATAAGCGTAGAAGAAAGATGAATGGTCTATTTAAAAAGGCCTTGCTCATCGGGATGATAGGGCTGGGCATTTCAAGCGTAAAAGCACAGGTAAGTACTCATAAAGACCCAACTGCTGACTTTAAAGATTATCATACATTTGCATGGCTTAAGCCTGATGTTCAAACAAAGAACCCACTCTACAACAATGAACTGATTACAAAAAATATTCAGACAAACGTAGATAATGCTTTGTTGGCAAAGGGTATGAGTATTGATACCAAACAACCCGATATATTGCTGAGATTCCATACCGATACCGAGAAAGAAATGACTCGTGGCGGTAGCTTCGGGCCAATGTATCCGATGATTGGGTACGCACGTGTGGGTCGGTATATAATGCCTTACAATATGGGCTATTGGGGTGGTGGATACTCGGCACCTTATAGCTATACCAAAGGAACGCTGGTAATTGATGCCATCGATACCAAAACCAATAGGTTAGTGTGGCAGGGAAGTATCTCTGCGGCAGTCAATTCGCGCAGAATTGATAAACAGATTGAGAAAGGTGTAAGTAAAATCATGAAAAGATACCCTGTCTAGTTAGCTTTGGGCAGGCAGGAGCCAATAAGCAGAAAAACACCTCCGAAAGAGGTGTTTTTCTGCTTATTGAATATATTTAAAAATCAGGCTAGTTTTAAATGCGCTTTCACTCGTTTTTTTAACTTCAAAAAGATAAATACCAGCAAATAACTCAGCGATAAAGCAATAGCAAACAATGCAATCTGAAACAATACAAACCTGCTTGCCGAAAGAGAAACACAATACTTGACCCATGCCGGAAACAAATTCACCAATTGGGTTATAAGTATACTATGTATAAGGTACACGCCATAAACATGGTATTGCGGATGAAGTCTATTAAGCCATAGCAGGCTATCGGTTTTCAGTAAAAGTAAAAAAACAAATGCAAACAACAGCGCATTACTCATTCTGATAGACCCGAAGGCATCGGTGCAGCCTTGTACTTTCAGGTATATACTTTCGGTGCAGGCTACCATAAACAGCAATAAAATGATAAGCCATATTTTATTGGTCTGTATTTTTTCGATAAACTGGTGTACTACCGCTAACTTACGCTTTAACTGAATACCCGCCCACATAAAAAATACATAGCCTAGCCAAGCTTTGGTATGTGTTTGAGGAACCCACCCTAAGTAAAGATTAGCACCATAAAATATACTGATTAATAGTAAAACTAACCCAAACCAATATTGATTTACTACTTTTCTGAAGGCAATAATAATACATGCCGAAAATAAAGAAGCCGGTACAAACCAGAATGAAGTATAAAGCAGAATATTTTTTATAGTAGAAAAGCTTAGAATTATCAGGCTTTTAAGGTACTGAGGGTCGAGCAACTGGCCAATTGATATTTTAGGTAGCATTTCTAACGACACACAAACCATTAGTACTATCAGCCACGGCATTATTGTTTTCCGAAAGCGTTTTTTCAGGTAGGCAAATATGGTATAGTTTGCCAGCTTGCTATTTAGAAAAAAACCTGAGATAATAAAAAATGAAATGGTTCCGATACGGCCAAACTGTACAATAAAAGCCTGAAACAGTTTGTCTGCTACGTGAGGATAGTTTTTGTCTTCAAGCCCAAGCAGAGAATGACACCAGACGATTGAGCAAATAGCTACAAACCTGATTACATTCATTTTATTGGCATACGACTTAGCTAAAGCATCTGTATTTTTGATATTAACAGATTCAGTCTTTTGAAGAGTAGTAAGTGCTTTTTCAAGGTAAGTTATTCTTTGTGTTTCCATCTGGAAGTGAAGTGGTTATATTCTCTTTCTCGAGGACAGAAAGAGGACTTTTAGATAGTGGTTGATTAAATTTTTTAATACGCAACAAAACAGAGCTCTGACGAGCTTTTATGATTTTAATAATTTAGCTAAGGAAAATTACTTTCGACCCAATCAGCCTATGTTGAGTTGAGCAGATAAGTACTTTTCACATTTGTTTTTACCTTAAAATACTAGCAAACAACTTGCCAAGATGAAAAATGAATCGATAAAAATATCAGGTTATTTTTTTTATGGTTGCACGTAAACATTCCTCATCCTTTCAATTACAGCAGTTAATGTAGTTTTGCATCCGAAATAAAAATAACATAGAATTAATTAGCCAGAAGAGATAGAAACAGATGATTTGTTTGAGCCCAAAGCCCTGATAAATCAACAAAAAACAGAATATTGATATCAGCCTGCCACACTGAGAATTTTCGTTGTGCTGAAAAACAAAAAACGCTAAATATCTGTTAGCCAATAATCAGTTTATATGTTTTGCAATGGTAAGAGCAATAGTAAAAGCCTTCTTCTTCGGAAACTATTTTTATGGACTGTGTGCCGTAGCTCTTTCCATAGAGGCTACTTTACAACAAGGGTATACCCTTAGCCAGTCTTATTATTATCTTCTGGTTTTTGCCATAACGGTCTGGTTTTATACATTGGCATATATAACCGACCCGTCGTTGAGTTCGTCGGCTAACCCCAGAGTAAACTGGTACATCAAGCACCGAAAATTTGTTAATTCCAGCCAGATAATATGCCTTTTCATTAGCTTACTGGTGGGTGTATACGTAGCTGTTGTTTATTGGCATAGTATGCTTTATATGTCATTTAAACAATTATTCCCTATTCTTCTCACACCTTTGGCGGCGGTTTTCTATTACGGGCTTAGTTTCTTGCCTAAATATAACTTACGAAAAGTAGGTTGGCTGAAACCCTTTGTTATAGGGTTTACGTGGGCTGGGTTAATTACCATAGCACCCATAATTTTTTATAACCTCACGCATCATTTGCCACAAGGTATCAGCCCTATTGGTTGGTGGTTGTTTCTGAAAAACTTTATGTTCGTATCGGTACTTTGTATTATGTTTGATATTAAAGACTACGCCAGTGACTCAAACTATAACGTAAAAACCTTTGTAGTAACTAAGGGGCTTCGTTATACTATCTTTAGTATTATTCTGCCCCTAAGTGTTGCAGGGTTAGTCAGTTTTCTGATTTTCGGAAGCCTGAATCATTTTTCAAACAAACGCCTTATCCTGAATATATTTCCTTTTATTGCCCTGATAATTGTATCTTATGCACTGCATAAAAGGCGAAATATCTTTTTTTACCTTGTTATTATTGATGGCCTCATGCTTTTTAAAGCCATTTGCGGCATTATTGCTTCATTGTAGAGGGTTATTGTTCACGGAAAATAATAAACCCATTCTCAACGGTATTCATACCTATTTTGGGGTAGTACTCCATAGCCGTAGGCACCGATAACAACAATACCATCGACTGCTCGCCTGCCTGCTCTTTTGTTAACCACACCAGTTTCTTGCCAATACCCGATTGTTTGTAGTCATGTCGTACAGCGAGGTCGGCCAGATAACAACTCCATGCCCAGTCAGTAATCGAGCGGGCAATACCTACAAGAGTGTTTCCATCCCAAGCCGATACAACCAGATTTGAATTGGCATACATTTTGGTAATTCTTTCTATGTCATGAGTAGGGCGGGGCAGTCCGGCATTTTCATATAATTCAATTATTTGTTCAGCCGTTGGCCTTACATCAGTACTGAAATGAATCTCCATGTTTAAGATAATATTAAAATTTGGGGTTAATAATAAAATACTAATACACTTGTATTTAAATATAAATTACTGATATTGAATGATTTAAATAGCTATAATAGCCCAAAAAACAAGCTTGGTATATAGAAGCACGTAGTATCAGGGCGGAAAATTATTGTAAAACAGTTGTAATAAAAATACCTTGACCGTATATTTGTACCCATAATGAACCCTTACCTAAACAGAAAAAAATTAACAAATACTGATGAATATACGTTTCATTTCTGCGTATAATCTTGCTAAAATACCATTCCAGTAATATCGCTATATGTGGATTACGGAATGGTATTTTTTGTTAAGACGCTTATAGTCAAGGGTTTATGTTTTTATTTAAAATTATTCTAAATTACTGTAAAAAATAAAAAAAGTTAAAAAACCTATTTGATTGAATACAATCGTAGCGTAGTTTTGCAGTCTGAAAATTAGGTTATACTACTTACATATAATATGATTCGTAATTTTTATAAATCAATTTTAGCACTTGCTGTTGTTGTCATGGTTTCATTCAGCAGCGCATTTGCACAAGATTCAACCGCCACCGCGGCAGCACCAGCTGGAGGAGGAGATACAGCCAAAGGAGAAACGTTATTCAAAAATAACTGTGCTCAATGTCATGCTCCTACCAACGAACAAGTAGTAGGCCCTGGCTTAGCCGGAATCGAGTCTCGCAGAGACTTCGCTTGGCTTAAAAAATGGATTAACAATCCGATGGGTGTTGTAGCCAGCGGCGACAAATACGCTGTTGAGCTCTTCAACAAGTTTAACAAAACCCAGATGACAGCTTTCCCGAACTTCACTGATGATGACGTGAAAGCAATTCTGGCGTATGTAAAAAGTGCTTCAACGCCAACTACTACCGAAACGAAAGGCCCTAATGGCGGCGGCGATGCCAAAGCAACTGATACAGGTAGCGGTAAGTTCATTAATGTTATCTTGGTTTCTTTGTTAGTAATTATGGGCTTGGTACTAGTTGCCTTGCTAGGTATTCTACAATTACTTAACAAACTTACTGGTGGTAGCACTACTGAAGGCGTTCCAAGTACTTCATTTGGTGAAAGACTTCAGAATGGTATTAAAAATGTGGTAGCCAATAAAACTGTTCGTACAGCTGTTATCTGGGTATTCGTTCTTTTAGCAACCAAAGCTACTTTCGATGGTCTTTACGGCATAGGTATTCATCAAGGATACGCTCCTAAACAACCTATTGCTTTCTCTCACAAGCTGCACGCCGGCGAAATGAAAATCAATTGTGCTTACTGCCATACAGGCGTGTACAAAGGAAAACAATCAGGTATTCCTTCGGCAAATATCTGTATGAACTGCCACAACACTATCAAACGTGAGTCGCCAGAAATTCAGAAAATATATACAGCTATCCAGAACGATAAGCCTATTGAATGGGTACGTGTACACAACCTGCCTGACCTAGCTTATTTCAACCACGCTCAACATACTAATGTAGGTGGTCTTGATTGTAAAAACTGTCATGGCGAAATCGACAAAATGGAAGTTGTACAACAACGTTCTACTTTAACAATGGGATGGTGTGTTGATTGCCACCGTAAAACGGAAGTAAACGGCAAAAACAATGCTTACTACGACAAGCTGATGGAAGCACACAGCATGGCAAGCAAAAACACAATGAAAGTAGAAGATATCGGTGGATTAGAGTGTGCAAGATGCCACTATTAATCTTGTATCATTACACAAAGCAGAATAAATTAATTAACATAGATATTAAGTCCGTTTAACAGGATTTAAAAATATAAATACTTAAATCAGCAGTTATGCTCATGGAGAATACTAATAAAAGGTATTGGAAAGGGGTTGAAGAATTAAAAAACGATATTGAGTTTGTAAAAAATGCAAATCGTGAGTTTAATTTAGACGATATTGACACAGTCGAACCTACGCACCGCCGTGATTTCTTGAAAGTGTTAGGCTTTGGGGTAGCAGCCGTTTCATTGGCCGCTTGCGACGCACCCGTTCGTAAAGCTATTCCTTATCTTAACAAACCTGAAGACGTAGAGCCGGGTATCCCGAACTGGTATGCCTCGACTTATGCAGAAGGTGGCGACTACTCAAGCATTCTGGTAAAAACCCGTGAGGGGCGTCCTGTTAAAATCGAAGGTAACAAGATGTCAAGCCTTACAAGAGGTGGAGTGAGTGCAAGAGTGCATGCATCTGTTTTGAGCCTGTACGATAACGAGAAACTGAAAAATCCTAAAAAAGGAACCAGCGATATTTCTTGGGAAGACCTTGACAAAGAAGTTGTAGCAGGTTTATCGAAAGGAGGTAACATCCGTATTGTTTCAAATACTATTCTTTCTCCTACGTTTAAGAAAGTTATTGCTGATTTTATTGCAAAATACCCATCTGCGAAACACGTTACTTATGATGCTAACTCTGTTTCAGGATTAATTCAAGCCAATAGCGAATCATTCAATCAGGCAGTTGTACCAAGCTACGATTTTAGCAAAGCTAAAGTAATGGTGGGTATCAACGCCGATTTCTTAGGTACTTGGATTTCGCCAGATGTTTATGCAGCACAATGGGCTGACACACGCCGTTTGAGTAGTGCTAAAGGTGGTAAAAGAGAAATGTCTCGTCATTTCCAGTTTGAAACCGGAATGACAATTACAGGCGCATCTGCTGACTATCGTTCAATGATTAAACCTTCGCAAGAAGGAGCAGTAGTTGTTGCTTTATATAATAAAGTTGCTGCCGCTTTAGGAAGCGCACCAATTTCAGGCCCTGCTGTTGAGGTACAAAACCTTGACAAATGTGCTAAAGAATTAGTAGCAGCTAAAGGTGCTTCAATTGTAGTTTCTGGATCGAACAATCCGGCTATTCAAACAGTAGTTAATGCACTGAATAGCTTGCTACAAAACTACGGAACTACCATTGACCTCGGAAATCCTGTAAATTTCCGTCAAGGAAACGATGCCGAAATGAATGCCTTCATTAATGAAGTAAAAGGCGGACAAGTAAGCACTGTATTGTTCCTTTCAAACCCTGTATATGACCACATCAGAGGTGCCGAACTAGGCGAAGCACTTGGTAAAGTAGCTACTTCGGTATCGTTTGCTGCAAAAGCTGACGAAACAGCCTCTAAATGTAAATATATTGCTCCTGCTCCTCATTATCTGGAGTCTTGGGGTGACGCAGAACCTAAAAAAGGTTTCTACTCATTAATGCAGCCTACAATTTCTCTTATTTACAATACACGTCAGGCTGAATCAAGTTTATTAACATGGATTGGTGTTTCAAATGATTATCAGGCTTATCTGAAATCAAACTGGTCAAAAAATATTCTTTCTGGTGGTAAATCGTGGGTACAAGCCTTGCATGATGGCGTATATGAGCCAGGTGCAAGTGCAACAGCCTCGGGTGCTTCATTCGGCGGAAATCTAGCCGCAGCAGCGTCAGCTATTGCAGCTATTAAAGGTTCAGGTATTGAACTTTCAGCGTTTGAGTCTATCGCTATCGGAACGGGTGCACAGGCAAACAACCCTTGGTTGCAGGAAATGCCAGACCCAATTTCAAAAGTAACTTGGGAAAACACCATTGCTATCTCTGAAAAAACAGCAAAAGAAGCAGGTATTGCTCAAGGTGACTGGGCTACACTAACAGTAGGAGGCAAGTCTATCGAATTACCTGTGTTAATTCAGCCGGGTCAGACACATAACACAGTTTCTGTCGCTATTGGTTATGGCCGTACAGCCGCAGGTAAAGCCGGAAACGTTGGTGCTAATGTATTAACATTATTATCAAACGGACAATTCTGGGCAAATGATGTTAAGCTAGCAAAAACAAAAAGTAATTATACATTAGCTCAAACACAAACACACAATACTGTAATGGGCCGTGAGGCAGTAATTCAGGAGTCGGTGTTGAGCGAATACGTGAAGAATGTAAAAGCTGGTCGTTTTGAACCAACAATACAAACTTCAGAAGGTATCAAACGTGCTAACCAGATTACCCTCTGGAATGGACACGAGAAGAAAAACCATAGCTGGGGAATGGTAATTGACCTGAACCTTTGCCACGGTTGCGGTGCTTGTTTAGTAAGCTGCCAAGCTGAAAACAACGTACCAGTTGTAGGTAAAGCAGAGGTAGCCCGCGCCAGAGAAATGCACTGGATTCGTCTGGATCGTTATTATAGCTCTGATGCTCCACATGAAGAAGGTTACAGCCCAAGCGGCTTCAAAGCTATGGAAATAGCTTCTGAAAACCCTGAGGTTGTTTTCCAACCTATGATGTGCCAACACTGTTCAAACGCTCCTTGTGAAACAGTTTGTCCGGTTCTGGCAACCACTCATAGCTCAGAAGGCCTTAACCAAATGACTTATAACCGTTGTATCGGTACACGTTATTGTGCCAACAACTGCCCTTATAAAGTACGTCGTTTCAACTGGTTCAAATACTTTGAAAACGATAATTTTGATTACCACATGAATAACGACTTGGGCCGTATGGTACTTAACCCAGACGTAACAGTTCGTTCAAGAGGGGTAATTGAAAAATGTTCAATGTGTGTGCAACGTATTCAGGCAGGTAAATTAGTAGCTAAAAAAGAACACCGCCGCCCAGTTGACGGAGAAATCCAGACAGCTTGTTCGCAGTCTTGTCCTACTAATGCAATCGTGTTTGGTGATATGTTAGACCCAGAGTCACAAATCTCTAAAATCTTGTCAGTAGAAAAAGAAGGAAGAGCGTTCCACGTATTAGAAGAGATTAACGTTCAGCCACAATTGAGCTATCTGACTAAGATTCGTAACAAAGAAGGTGTTGCAAAATCAGAAGTTAAACACGAAGAACATCATTCGTAATTTTGACTGAAACCAGTCACTTTAGTTAAGAAAATAGCATATTCAATAAATAAAAAAAACTATGCACGTAGTTTCACCTATAAGAGAAACTTTAGTATTGAGTGGTAAAACCTACCACGATGTAACTGAAGACATTTGTAAACAGGTTGAAGGAAAACCTACCAAAGAGTGGAAAATTGTATTCGGAATCTCAGTGTTAGTATTACTGTATGGTACTGCATGGGTATGTTGGACTTGGTGGGAAGGTCTCGGCGTATGGGGATTGAATAAAACCGTAGGTTGGGCGTGGGACATCACCAACTTCGTATGGTGGGTAGGTATCGGTCACGCCGGAACACTTATTTCAGCCGTACTATTGTTATTCCGTCAGAAATGGAGAACATCAATTAACCGTGCTGCTGAAGCGATGACAATCTTTGCCGTAATTTGTGCGGCGTCATTCATCGTAATGCACATGGGGCGTCCGTGGTTAGCTTACTTCGCATTACCATTGCCTAATACCTTTGGTTCTTTGTGGGTAAACTTTAACTCACCTCTTGTTTGGGACGTATTCGCCATTTCGACTTATTTCTCAGTATCTTGTTTGTTCTGGTATATCGGTCTTATTCCTGACCTTGCTACCATCCGCGACCGTGCAACAGGCATTCGTAAAAAAGTTTATGGTGCTTTAGCGCTAGGCTGGACAGGTGGTGCAAGAGGCTGGGCCAGATATGAAGATGTGTCATTGATTCTTGCTGGTCTTTCAACACCACTCGTACTTTCGGTACACACCATCGTATCTTTCGACTTTGCAACTTCCGTAATTCCAGGATGGCACACTACTATCTTCCCTCCATACTTCGTAGCTGGTGCTATTTTCTCTGGCTTTGCCATGGTGCAAAACCTGATGCTCATAACACGCGTAGTATATAAACTAGAAGATTACGTAACTTTAGAGCATATCTCATTAATGAATAAAATCATTACCCTAACAGGTTCAGTTGTAGGTATTGCTTATATTACAGAGTTTTTTATTGCAGCTTATTCGGGTGTTGAATACGAAAAATATGCGTTCATTAACCGTGCTACGGGTCCGCTTTGGTGGTCTTATGCAGCCATGATGTTCTGTAACGTGGTTTCTCCTCAGTTGTTCTGGTTCGAGAAAATCCGTAGAAACATCGTAGTGTCGTTCTTTATGGCAGTAGTTGTAAACATCGGTATGTGGTTTGAGCGTTTCGTAATCATTGTAACTTCGCTTCACAGAGATTATCTACCATCAAGCTGGACGTACTTTACGCCACGTTTGGGGGATATTTCAGACTATATTTTCTCTTTTGGTTTCTTCTTTACAGCATTCTTATTATTTGCCAAGTTCTTACCAGTTATTAACATGGCCGAGGTAAAATCTGTATTGAAATCATCATCAGAAAAGTATCCTGGAAAAGAAAAGAAAACAGCATAATCAATAAGAATCAAGAAACCATTATCAGACAATGGCAGATAACAAATATTTAGTTGGTGTTTTTGACGACGAAGATGAAGTTTTACACGCAGTCGGAGAAGTAAGACACAGTGGTATTAAAATCCATGAAGTATATAGCCCTTTCGCTATTCACGGTCTTGACCGTGCGTTAGGGTATAGCCGCCCAAGAATGGGTATCGCAGCTTTCTTGTTCGGTATTACCGGAACTTGCTGCGCTTTATTGCTGACTTTCTGGACTATGGGTATTGACTGGCCTATTAACGTAGGGGGTAAGAATTTCTTCCCATTCCCAACTAACGTACCTATTATGTTCGAGCTGACAGTGCTTTTAGCTTCTTTTGGTATGGCATTTACTTTCTTTATCATGGAAGGTATGGGGCCAACTGCAAAGCCAATCATCTTTGACGAAAGAAGTTCCGATGATAAATTTGTAATGGCGATTGATTTATCTAAAAACAAATTGTCAGAAGGCGAAATTACCACTATCTTGAAAAAATCAGGTGCGTCAGAGGTAAACGTGAAAGAAGCCTAATTAAAGAAAACAAGGAGTAGGCCAACGGCTATTCGAATCAATATACAAACAGAACATTGATGAGTATCAGAAAACTGACTCATACAATTATACATTAATTTGTTTTCAAATGAAATTTTCAGTCAGAAATATCACGCTTGCGGTAGCAGTAACAACTTTCTCAGCGGTTGTTTTGTCATCATGCCATGATAACAACAGTACAGGCTGGGAGTTCGCTCCTAATATGTACAATTCTCGTGCCTATGAACCATTAACACAATGGCGTGAAAATAAAGTGAATCCTGATGGCAAGAATATGCGTACGCCAGTAGCGGGTACTATTCCTCGTTCAAACTACCATACTTCATTTTTACAAGATGACAGTACCGTGGTTAATGACCTGATGATTTACAACCTGCCAAAGGATAGTATTGCAGTTGCAGAAGTAACTTTAAAGAACCCTATTCCGTGGTCTGATGCAGTAGAAGAAGAAGGAAAGGTGCTTTATGAAAGAAACTGCCAACATTGCCATGGCGAGAAAGGTGCAGGCGATGGCCCCGTAGGTAAAGTCTACAAAGGTGTGCCTAACTATGCTACCGACGCTTATAAAAACATGAACGATGGACACATCTTCCACGTAATTACTTACGGAAAAGGTCGTATGTGGCCACATGCCTCACAGGTAAACCCTGAAGAACGCTGGAAAATAGTTCATTACGTACACAGATTACAATTAGGAAATTAATAACGCACCCCCATCCCCTAAAGGGGCGTGTTAGGAAATATTATCATGATTACCCCTCTTTAGGGGCGGGGTTCAAATTTCAAGAATAATGGCTCATAATACTCACGAAATTCCTTCAACAGAAGAAAGATTTGAGTTTACATCCGAATCTAAAAGCAAATTATTAATTGCTGCAGCCTTAGGTGTGGTTTTGGTTGCACTCGGAATGTTTCTTTTACATAAAGGCTGGTCAATAGGTGTTTGGGAATCACATGGTGCTGAACACGGAGCAGCTGCCGGACATGAAGGCGGCCACGCTGCACATGGTGGTGGCGAACACGGAGCAACCTTGATAAACCGCCTGATTGCCAACCTGTGGATGAACAGTGTATATTTTCTTGGAATTTCGGTGGTTGGTATGTTCTTCATGGCCTACAACTATGTAGCAAAGGCCGGATGGTCAGTATCTATCAAACGTGTAGCTGAAGCATTCCCTTCGTTTATCATTGTTCCAGGTCTTATCCTGATTATTTTATTTGCTATCCCTTCTACACGTCACATGATTCTTCACTGGACACACCACGGAATCATGGAAAAAGGAAGTGAAAACTACGATAAAGTAATTGCAACGAAATCATGGTACCTTAACCTTCCATTCTACGCAATCCGTTTGGTTGCTTATGTAGGTGTATGGTATTTCTTATGGACTTTAGTTCGTAAATACTCTTTGTTGGAAGAACAAGAAGGTGGCTTGGATAACTACTATAAAAGCCGCAATATTTCTAAAATATTCTTGTTATTCTTCGCTGTTACCTCTTCAACCTCAGCTTGGGACTTGTCGATGTCAATCGATACACACTGGTTCTCAACCATGTTCGGTTGGTATCATCTAGCAAGCTGGCACGTAGCAGGCTTGGCAGCTATTATGTTGGCAGTATTAATCTTGAAAGATAAAGGCTATTTGAAAGCAGTAAATGACAGCCACCTACATGACTTAGGTAAATTCATTTTCGGTTTCTCAATTTTCTGGACATACGTTTGGTTCTCGCAGTATCTATTAATTTTCTACGCTAACTTACCAGAAGAAACTATCTACTTCCGTGAGCGTTTCACAGGTTATGGCGGGCGTTACTGGTGGCCATTCCATATAAACTTTGTGCTTAATTTCTTCTTCCCGATTCTTGTCCTGATGGCAAGAGATTCAAAAAGAAGACCAACTTTCTTGAAATTGGCTTGTGGTGCTATTCTGGTTGGTCACTGGTTTGACTTCTACCAAATGCACATGCCTGGTATTGCAAAAGACCAGGGAGGTATCGGAATTATTGAATGGGGAACAACACTTACTTTTGCCTCATTGTTTATCTTCTTCGTTGGAAGAGAATTGGCAAAAGCAAATCTTTATCCGAAAAAACACCCATTCCTTGAGGAAAGTTTGCACCACGACATCTAACAGAATGTCAGGTAATTTAAATGAATATTATCGAATAATTTTTTATAGAATACAAGGATTAAGTACTTATAACTTGTAAATTTTTAGTAACATGACCTTATTAATTGTTATTTTAGCTGTTGTGTTTTTGATATTAACCATTATGGTTATTTCTAAAACCCAAACTCTATTGAAAGGTGTAAAGAAAGAGTCAGAAGTAGAAGACACAATCACTGATGGAGCAAACAACATGAATGCTATTGGATTATTTGTGTTCTGGGTTGTAAGTGTTGTTGGTGTAGTTTGGTCATTTAACTATGCAAAGAAAGACTTCTTAATATCTTTTGGAGACCTGCCAACGGCTTCTTCTGCGCATGGAAAAGATACCGACTACTGGTTCTGGTTTGGTATGACTGTTATTACAATAGCTTTCTTCGTTGTTAATACTGTATTATTTTATTTTCCATTAAAATACCGCTATAACAAAAACCGTAAAGCATATTTCTACCCTCATAACAATACGCTCGAAATAGTGTGGACGCTTATTCCGGCAATTGTAATGGCAGGCTTAGTATTTACAGGCTTGACAGTTTGGAACCGCGTAATGTCAGATGCACCGAAAGATGCAGAAGTAATTGAAATTATGGGTAAACAATTCGGATGGCAAGTGCGTTATGGTGGTGTAGATGATGAAAAACTAGGAAACTATAATTATAAATTAATTAACGACGCCGAAGGTAACGAATTTGGAATAGATTTCACAGATGAACACTCATTTGATGACTTTACAAGTAACACCGAAATACATATTCCGAAAGGAAAACCTGTGTTGTTGAAAATCAGAGCAAGAGATGTATTGCACAGCGTATTTATACCACATATGCGTGTGAAAATGGATGCAGTGCCAGGTATGCCAACTAAGTTCTGGTTCGTTGCTGAAAAAAGTACAGCCGATATGCGTGCTGAATTAGGTAATCCAGATTTTAAATATGAAATCGCTTGTACAGAAGTTTGTGGACGTAGCCACTTTGCCATGAAACTCTTATTAGTAGTTGATGAGCCAGCTGACTATGCAAAATGGAAAAAAGAGCAAAAATCTTTATTAGCTACCAAGCCTGAGTTCATTGAAAAAGTGCCAGCGAACCTGAAAGCAAAAGCAATGAAGTATATTACGCCTGAAGCAAGCTCTGACAGCACGACTGCTTCAACAGGAGGAGCAACAACCTCAGCATCGTTGAGATAATTAATACGTAACTAGAAAAAAATTTAAAAAATAGTAATATATGGCAGCAGTAGCACACGCAGACGTACATGCCAACGAACATGAGCACGCTCACGAGCACCATGAGCAGAGTTTCATCAGAAAGTATATTTTTTCTGAAGACCATAAAGTAATTGCTAAGCAATACTTGATTACTGGTATTGTGTGGGCTTTGATTGGCGGTTTCTTGTCGTTAGTGTTTCGTCTACAATTAGGTTTTCCGGGAATTGACTTAGGTTGGTTAAAACCTATTCTTGGAGAAAGATGGTTTGATGAAGCGGGTAAGCTAGACCCTAACTATTACATTGCACTTGTAACAATGCACGGAACCATCATGGTATTCTTTGTATTAACAGCTGGTTTGAGTGGTACTTTCTCAAACTTCCTTATACCGTTACAAATTGGTGCAAGAGATATGGCATCAGGATTTATCAATATGTTATCATACTGGTTCTTCTTCTTGTCAAGCGTTATTATGTTTGCGTCATTATTTGTTCATGATGGTCCTGCCGGTGGTGGTTGGGTAATTTATCCGCCATTGAGTGCATTGAAAGATGCTGCTCCGGGTTCAGGAACGGGTATGACTCTCTGGTTGGTTAGTATGGCTATCTTTATTGTATCAAGTTTATTAGGTAGTGTGAACTACGTAACTACCGTTATTAATTTACGTACAAGAGGGATGACTTTCGATAAAATGCCTCTTACAATCTGGGCATTTACTTTCACTGCTATTCTGGGTATTTTATCATTCCCTGTACTATTTTCTGCGGCCCTATTATTGATTTTTGACCGTAGTTTCGGAACTAGTTTCTATCTGTCAGATATTTATATTAACGGACAAGCATTGCCTAACCAAGGTGGTAGCCCTATCTTATTCCAGCACTTATTCTGGTTCTTGGGCCACCCTGAGGTATATATCGTAATCCTTCCGGCATTAGGTATGACATCTGAAATCATTGCTACTAACTCTAGAAAACCAATTTTCGGTTACAGAGCCATGATTTTCTCAATGCTAGGTATCATGTTCCTTGCGTTCATTGTATGGGCTCACCACATGTTCATGACAGGTATGAACCCATTCCTTGGTTCAGTATTCATGCTCTTAACCCTGATTATCGCGGTACCGTCGGCCGTTAAAGCCTTCAACTATATCACAACCATGTGGAGAGGTAATATCGTATTTACTCCTGCCATGATGTTCTCAATTGGGCTGGTATCGTTCTTCGTATCAGGTGGTGTAACGGGTATTATTCTAGGAAACAGTGCGCTTGATATTCAATTACACGATACTTACTTTGTGGTAGCTCACTTCCACTTAGTAATGGGTTCTGCTGCTTTCTTTGGTATGGTTGCTGGTGTTTATCATTGGTTCCCTAAAATGTTCGGCAGAATGATGAACTCTACTTTAGGGTATATTCACTTCTGGATTACATTCGCAGGGGTATATGTGGTATTCTTCCCACAACACTATCTGGGTATTGCAGGTTTCCCAAGAAGATACTACTCTTACACAGGTTTTGATTTTACCAATAAATATCAGGATTTAGCAGAACTTAGTACAATTGCGGCAATCGTAGTATTTGCAGCAAATATAATCTTCTTGTTTAACTTCTTCTATTCAATGTTCTGGGGTAAAAAAGCAACAGCTAACCCTTGGAGATCGAATACATTGGAGTGGACAACACCTGTAAATCCAGGGCATGGTAACTGGGAAGGCGAAATTCCGGTAGTTTACCGTTGGCCTTACGATTACAGCAAACCAGGTGCAGCAGAAGATTTTATTCCACAGAATATCCCGTTTTCGGCTACTCTTGAGTCAAATCTGGAGCATGAAAACGAATTGATACAAGAGGAAAAAGAAATTGAAGGAATTAAATTCAATCATGCTATTCCTGATTGATAAAGATTTTACGAGTGAATAGCTTTAGCAATAAAGCTATTCACTAAATAATAAAATCATGGTAACTTTCAGAAAACTTGGTGTCTGGACAATCGGAGCGGTTTATTTACTGATTTTGGTGGGAGGTATTGTTCGAGCAACGGGTTCAGGAATGGGATGTCCTGACTGGCCAAAATGCTTTGGTACATGGGTTCCTCCAACTGACATATCTCAGTTACCTGCTAATTATAAAGAAATCTTTGGAGCAAAGTTAAAAGGCGAAGTCGAGTTCAACGCTGTTAAAACATGGGTTGAATATATAAATCGACTCGTGGGAGTGTCGATAGGTATTCTTATCTTTGCAACATTTATCGCTTCTGTTCGTTCCTTCTGGAGAAAAGACAGAACCATAGTCTGGCTAAGTTTCATTGCATTTATTCTAGTAGGATTTGAAGGATGGTTGGGTTCAAAAGTAGTATCAACAGAACTTCATCCGGTTATGATTACCTTGCACATGTTATTATCAGTAATAATTGTGTTTGTGTTATTATATGCAGTAGCGAGGTCATATAATTCAGTACTGGAAGTTGAAGATATTAAAGAATCATTTTCAATAAGTTTTTTGCTCTCATTACTGATATTACTTACGCTTGGTCAGGTATTATTAGGTACGCAGGTAAGAGAAGTGGTTGACCAAGTGGCAGCTATAATGGGAGAACACCTGAGAAATGATTGGGTGGCCCAGCTTGGAGGAAAATTTGAACTCCATAAATGGTTCTCTTTAGTGGTTTTAGGCTTGCATATTGCGTTTATATATAGAATACTCAAAAACAACGCTCATAGAGGTATTATCTATCGTTTTTCGATTAGTTTGATAACTCTCATAGCAATCGAGATGGCTTCAGGCTTGATTTTAGCTTATTTGGGTCTTCCGGCGTATGCTCAGCCAGTACATCTAACCATTGCTATTCTTATTTTAGGAGTTCAGTTTGTGTTGTATTTGTTATTAAACAAAGAGCGGGTTTTCAGAGGAGTAACGGCATTTTCATCGAGGTAATGAGTCAATCAGTGAGTCAAAATATAATTAGTGTCAAGCTCAGGGCTTTATACGATATAACCAAGTTCAGGCTATCAGCGACTGTGGTTTTTTCAAGTGCCTTTGGGTACATACTAGGTTCTGATGAAGTAGATTGGTCAAAATTAGTTCTTTTCTGTATTGCAGCGTTTTCAACTACGGCAGCAGCTAATATCATTAACCAGATTATTGAAAAAGATCTGGATAAATTAATGAAACGTACAGAAGACCGGCCAATTCCGAGTGGTAGATTATCAGTAAGAGAAGCTGCCTTTTTCGGTTGGGGGCTGGCCGTAATAGCTATGTATATTCTGTTTTATGAATTTAATTTCAGAGCAGGCTTACTGGCATTGTTATCAATGATACTGTACGGGTTTGTGTATACTCCATTAAAAAGAGTAGGCCCAATAGCTGTGGCAGTAGGTGCTTTACCCGGGGCTTTCCCGCCCATGATAGGCTGGTTAGCTGCAACTAATCATTTCGGATTAGAGCCGGGCATTTTATTCGCTATTCAGTTTTTCTGGCAGTTTCCTCATTTCTGGGCTATTGCTTGGGTATTGGATGAAGATTACAGCAAAGCAGGATTTAAGTTGTTGCCATCTAGTGGTGGCCAGAATCTTAATTCTGCCATTCAGATAATGATTTATACATTGTTTTTGCTACCTCTGTGTTGGGTACCCTACTACATGGGCATGACAGGTATAAATTCGGCCGTAGTGGCCATGGTTTTCGGAGTGCTTTTTGTGATTCAGACTTTTCATTTAATGCGAAAAGTTGACAGAAAAGCCGCTTTACAATTAATGTTTGGGTCGTTTATCTATTTGCCAGTCGTTCAGATTGCCTATTTATTTGATAAAATGTAAGACCCACCTAGATTTTTGACAAGATGAGAGAGAAAGAAATAAAATTACCTTTAAGCAAATTAGGCGAAGAACCTAAGCCTGTTTTATCGGTTAATAAGTGGAAATTCATGGTTTGGCTCTTCATTATTACCATTATTATGCTTTTTGCTTCACAAACAAGTGCATATCTGGTAAGAAGAGCAGAAGGTAACTGGGTTGAGTTTAATATTCCAACAATTTTCTGGTTTAGTACGCTTGTATTGATAATAAGTAGTGGTTTTATGCACGTTTCACTTATTTCAGCTAGAAAAAACAACCAGTCGATGTTGAAAATGGCAGTAGCCATTACTTTTATTTTCGGGCTTGCATTTTTAGCAATGCAATACCTTGGTTGGCAAGACCTGCAAAAACAAGGAGTATTTTTAAAGGGGAATCCCTCAGGCTCGTTCTTTTATGTATTTACGGGGTTGCACATGGCACACCTTCTGATAGGGTTAGGTATTCTGATAGGTACATTTATCATGGCTTTCAGAATGAAGATTGATTCAAAAAATACCTTACTCGTAGAAGTGTGCGCAACAGCATGGCATTTCCTTGATTTACTTTGGGTATATTTATTCGTATTTTTATTGTATTTTAGATAAACTTTTTACAATTTCAAGCTTTAAGCAGGCAACATTTATCACCTGTTTGAAACGTAGAAACTATCAGCTATGGCAAGTGCAAATACCTCAACAACCGCTGAACATTTGATGTGGAAAGGTGGAATCCAACCGATGAAAGTTGGTTACGGAAAACTAATGATGTGGATTTTCCTTCTTTCCGATACTTTTACTTTTTCAGCCTTACTTGTTTCTTATGGTTTGGTGCGATTCAGTTTCCCAACCTTCGAAGGATTAAGAAAAAACTTTGAATTTTCAAACGCATGGTGGCCTATCCCCGAGCGCGTATTTGAGGCAGTTCCATTTTTGCATGGTGTGCAGGCTCCGCTGGTATTCGTAGGAATTATGACGTTTATCTTGATTATGAGCTCTGTTACAATGGTGCTAGCGGTTGAAGCCGGCCACCGTCGTGATAAAGCTGATGTTGAGAAATACATGCTTTGGACTATTCTGGGTGGTATTGCGTTCTTAAGCTCACAGGCTTGGGAGTGGACACACTTTATCCACGGAACAGAAGAAGGCTTAACGCTAGCCAACGGTACTAAAGTGTTCGGTGCTAATCTTGTGCAAAATCAATATGGCCCGCCAGCTTTTGCCGATTTCTTCTTCTTTATTACTGGTTTCCACGGAACCCACGTGTTATCAGGAGTAGTGCTTAACGTCTTGGTTTTCTATAATGCTGCTAACGGTGTTTATGAACAAAGAGGACACTACGAAATGGTTGAAAAAGTTGGTCTATACTGGCACTTTGTAGATTTAGTTTGGGTATTCGTATTTACCTTCTTTTATCTTGTATAGACAGATTATAGCATAATGATTTCTGGCGGTACAATCGCCGGATTTGGTTAAACTTAAAATATTGAACTAAAATGGCGCATCATACAGAACACCACGAAGAGAAACTTCCAGCACAAACCAAAGAAATCTGGAAAACGTTTTGGATACTATTAATTATTACTTCATTTGAGTTCGTAATTGCATTTACAGTAGATGCAGACCATTATAAATGGACAAAAATCGGAATCTTCGTGATTCTGACAATTGTAAAGGCTTATTATATTGTGGGTATCTTCATGCACTTAAAACATGAGGTTAAATCCTTAATCTGGACTATAATCCTGCCGTGTATCTTTGTTGTGTGGTTGATTGTTGCATTAATTATCGAAGGTGGATACATCGGGCTTATCCGTAATTTATTTACAAAATGAGTAAAAATACTGTTAAAGCCGGAATACTAATAGTAATATTAGTAATTCCGGCTTTTATCTTTATATTTCTGAAACTGTTCGGAAATAACTATTACAAACTTCCGTACCTGATGCCCGAACTGACCGAAGAAGGGCAAGTGATGATGAAAGGTGCTGACACAGTTTATCATCGGATACCTGATTTTGAACTGATTGACCAAAACGGGCAAAAATTTTCTTCTGCTCAAACAAAAGGTAAAATCTACGTAGCCGACTTCTTCTTCACTCGTTGTGGCACTATCTGCCCTAAATTAAGTTCTTCAATGCTTAGGGTACAGGATATATTTGCCAATGATGCAGACGTGCTTATGGTTTCGCATTCGGTTGACCCTACCCACGACACCCCTGCTGTAATGAAAGAATATGCCAAAAAATATGAGGCCCATGAGGGTAAGTGGTTCTTTCTGACAGGAGATAAAAAAAGTATATATGATTTAGCCATTAAAGGCTACAAATTGCCGGTGGCAGATGCCTCAGAATATGATAAAAACATCAAAAACGTTGATGAGATGTTTATCCATTCAGAGAAAATTCTGCTTATCGATAAAGAGGGGTATATCAGAGGCATTTATGATGGCACCTTCAATGCAGATGTAGAAAGGCTAATTGCAGAAGTAAAAGTATTACAAGAAATATATAAAGACCAAAAAACATCTCGTTAAGAGACCAAAAAAATGGAAGCACGTTTAGAGAAAAAATCCATGTTATGGATAAACGTACTATCGGTAGCTATACCGGTGGTAGTAGCCTTGTTGTTGGGGATTCGTCAGAAATTTGATTTCGGTGCCTGGACCAAAACCTTACCACATGTTATCGGAATCATTAACTCCCTTACCAGTGTTTTATTATTGTATGGGTTCTATTTAATTAAACAAGGAAAAATAGAACAACATAAAAATGTAATGACAGGAGCTTTCCTTTTAGGAGGTTTATTTTTAGTTTGCTATGTGGCGTACCATATCACAAATCAGAGCACAGCATTTGGTGGTGAAGGTTTTGTTCGTTATCTTTATTTCTTCGTTTTGATTAGCCACATTGGGCTTTCTTTTGTTGTTTTGCCGTTGGTGCTAAGAGCATATTATTTTTCATGGACTAACCAGATTGCAAGGCACCGTAAAATTGCAAAAATTGCTTTCCCGATTTGGTTATATGTATCAATTACAGGTGTAATTGCGTATTTAATGATAAGACCTTATTATGTTTAAGAAAATGAAAGCATTCAGAGTTATCATAACTACTATGGTGTTTTTGCTGGTAAGTTGCACATTCACGATGGCACAATGTGCCATGTGCCGAGCAACAGTAGGAAGCAACCTGAGCGAAGGCCGTGGAGTAATAGGAACAGGCATTAATGATGGAATTTTGTACCTGCTGGCTATTACCTATTTGTCAATACCAACGCTTATATTTATCTGGTATCGTAGTGCAAAAAAAGAAATGTTATTGAAATTAGGCCGTAACTAGCCTGTTCTGAAATATTATTGAATAAGACAATCAGGAATCTGCTACTTATTGTGGCAGATTCTTTTTTATTTCCATACCGTACGTTTTCTATTTCTTTATTATCTTGCATCGTGCTTGTATAGACAAGCCTCTTACAATCTATCAACCTTAATAATATTTTAACCATGAGTAACAAACCCCATAGAATTGCCATGTTGGGTACTGGCCTTATTGGCTGGTTTTATACCAAATCTCTGCATGAGCATCGTCGCCCTGACCGTGTGCAAGTTGTTTATTCGAGAAGCGAAGAACGTGGAAAAGCCTTTGCTGAAGAGTGGAATATTCCGAAATATACCACAAGCATGGAAGAGGCTATTAAAGATAAAAGCATTAATACCGTAGTAATAGGCTTGCCAAATGACTTACATTTTGAGGCCATTAAACTATGCTGTAAATACAAAAAAAATGTGCTATGCACTAAGCCTCTGGCACGTACGGGTGCCGAAGCCAAGAAGATGCTCGACATGGTAGAGAAAGCCGGAATATTTCATGGGTATCTGGAAGACCTAGCGTATACGCCCAAAACCTTGCATGCCTTGCAATCGGTTAAAAATGGTGTAATTGGCCGTGTAACTTGGGCGAGGTCACGCGAGGCACACCCTGGCCCGCACTCAAGCTGGTTCTGGGATTTAAAGAAAGCCGGTGGTGGAGCAATTGTTGATTTGGGCTGCCATTGTATAGAAATTGCCCGTAACTACATAGGAAAAGACATAAAACCCGTAGAGGTAATGTGCTGGGCTGCTACGCAGGTAAAACCCATTGAAGCCGAAGATAACGCCATTGCATTGGTAAAATACGCGAATGGAGCCATTGCACAGTTTGAAGTGAGCTGGTCGTTCAGAGGTGGAATGGATTTAAGAGATGAAGTAGCAGGTACAGAGGGGGTAATCAGAACTGACCATTTTATGAGAACAGGTTTCGAGATGTTTACAGCAGCTACCGAAGCCAGTTATGTAGCTGAAAAAGCTGAAAGTGCCTCAGGATGGTTGTTTCCGGTAGGAGATGAGGTAAACTCGCTGGGCTATACACACATGTTTACCGATATGTTCGATAACATGGATAACGGTACCGAACCTATGGAAACTTTTTATGATGGGTATATCGTAAATGCCGTAATAGATGCCTGTTATAAATCGGCTAAGACCAAAAAGTGGGAACCCGTCATGATAAAAGACTGGAGAGGCCGAACTGATGTAACCGAGCCATCGCCATTTGTAGAGTATGATGCCGATCATTGGCATATCAAGGATGAGTTTTTACCCGATGGCCGCAAGAAAGTCATTCTGAAAGAAAAAACCACGGGGAATATCATTCAGCGAGTAATATAACAGTAGAGTGGGGAGTACCCACTCTTTTTTTATTCAATCATCAGTCCATAAGTCCCAGTCGCTTACAGCTTCTATTTTATTCTCGATATCGTCAGGTAGTTTAGCAAAAAAATCAAGTCCTGTTACTTTTTCTATCTGGTCAATCGGTACCACATAGCTACTCATTCTTTTACCGTGAAGGGCTTCGTTGGGTAATAAAAACGCAATAGCACGAGCATTTTTAGCAGAACCAGCAGGATAATACAACACAATTTTATAAAAAAAAGTAGGTACAGCCACCTCATTATACCGTCCGATGGTTTTCATACCCTTAGTTAGCACAGGGCCTGTAACAATGTATAACTCTTTGTCACGCAAGGCCCAACCTCTTACACGGCTTTCGATATTCTCCCAGATACCACGGTTAAAGTCAGGTACTTGCGGGCATATATTGCTCATATAAAAAGTTTCATTCATAAGCTCTTGGCAACACTTGAAGTCGGCCGCAGGAACCATGTGGCCACGGTCATAGCCAGAGTTACTGTAATCGGTCGAGAGGGCCGAATTATTCTCCACCTTTTTATCAGGTATAAACTGGTTGTCGCCTCTGTTGGCGCGGCCTTTGGTATATTCTCCTCTTAATTTATGAACCACCCATGCAGGTACTTCATATTTTTCTTCATAACGCAGAATATAATTTTTATGTCTGATAATTTCATCACTTTTGCTAATAGCAGGCAAGGCAAAATCAGGTATTACGTCGTCGGCTACGGGCGGGGGTGAATCCTCCTTATCCAGAACCTTGTCTTTGATTTTATCAAAAAGAGATTTATGGTCGTCCGAACTTTCATCAGATTTTGAGTTATCAGTTTTTTTATTGGTGGCAGTGGCTTCATTATTGTTTTTTGTGGCAGTGGCTTCATTATCAGGCTCAGGAGCTTTGTAAGGGTTTGGCTCATCTTTAGCTGAGCCTTTGGTTTTAAAAACACCCGATACTGTCTCCCAGAGCTTACCAATGGGGCCGGGTTTGTCTTTATAATAAAGAAAATAGCCAATACCAAAAAATATCAGAATAAGAATAATGCGGTTGGATTTCATGAAAGGAATTTTACTGTGCTAAGGTGTTAAATATTTGTTGCAAGTTTACAACAAAACGAAGAAGTATAAGCATTTCTGATAGCTTTTCTTGAAAAGTATTTACGAAGCAATATTTCTGATTTTAGGTAAGAATTGTAAAAAATACACTTAAATTCATAAGGATTCTTTGTATTAATTAGCCTATTTCTGTGCAAAACCCCTTTCAATTCCTGACAATTGCTATTACATTTGTCGTTTCAAACAAAAAATTACCTATGAACACAAGATTCCTCAAAAAAATCCTATTCTGTGGATTATTGGTGAATGCGGCCTACGCACAACAGATAATTCCGCTGAATAACATGGATGCTTTTCGACCCACACAAGGACAATGGAGCGTTGTCAATGCGGTAGAAGCAGATTTTACAAAGCCCAACGACCTACACAAAAAAGACATTTCAACAGGTATCACTGGTGGTATTTTATTATGTGAGCATCCTCCCGGAAAATATGGTATAGAAATGGACCTGCTCACCAAAATGGAGCATGGAGACCTTGACCTCGACCTTGATTTCATGATGGCCAAAGGCTCAAACTCAGGTATTTATTTACAAGGACGTTACGAAATCCAGTTGTTTGATAGCTGGGGTAAAAAACTTCCTAAGTATAATGACGTTGGCGGTATCTATGAACGCTGGGACGACTCAAAACCAGAAGGTTCAAAAGGGTATCAGGGTGTTGCGCCTCGTATTAATGTGGCTAAAGCACCGGGTTTATGGCAAAATATTAAAATTTCTTTTCAGGCACCAAGATTCGATGCCAGTGGCAAGAAAATAGCCAATGCCCGTATCTTGTCTATTTACCTCAACGGAGTGTTAATTCATGAAAATGTAGAGCTTACAGGGCAAACCAGAGGAGCTTGGGAAAACAATGAAGTTGCTATGGGGCCTCTTCGTTTTCAAGGAGACCACGGCAATGTAGCTATCCGTAATATCAAATATAAAAGTTACAACCAGAAGGTATTATCATTCAAAGACCTGAAATATGGTGTTTATAAAGGAAATTTCAGAACGATTGGCGATATAGAAAAAATCAAACCAGAGTATAGCGGTAACCTGAACAGCCTGAACTGGGCGGTAACCAACGCCGAAAACGAATTTGCCGTAAAATATGTAGGCAAAATTGTAGTGCCTGAGGCCGGAACCTACACCTTTACGACCACACATGGTGGAAACACAGAAGTGAAAATCAACGGTCAGCAGGCATTTAAAAATGGCTGGATGATGTCAGACCCTGAAGGTAGAAAAGTAACACTTGATTTACCAGCCGGAGAAGTACCATTTGAATTATACTACTGGAAAGCCGATGGCTGGTTACAACCATCGTTAGGCTTATATGCCGAATCGGCAACGGTGCGTAAACATCCGTTACACTCGGCCAATTCTACAATGGTTAATAACCCATCGTCACCTATTTTATTGGGTACTGACGTTGAGCCGGTGCTATTGCGCTCGTTTATGGATATTAAAGAAGGCGACAAAAACAAGCGAATTGTACATGCCATTTCGGTTGGAAACAAAGAAAATATACATTTTACTTATAATCTTGACAACGGTGCTTTGTTTCAGGTCTGGAAAGGAAGTTTCTTGAATACAACACCTATGTGGCAAGATAGAGGCGATGGTAGCTCACGACCAATGGGTAGTCTTATGCCCCTAGGCGATAGCCCATTGGTAATGGTGCTTGATTCACCTGATAAATCGTGGGGAACCGTAGATGCTACTTTCCGTACACGTGGGTATGAGTTGGACGAAAACGGCCAGCCAACTTTCAAATACGATGTTTACGGCGCAAAAGTTTCAGATAAAATAACACCAGTTGAAGAAGGTAAAATGCTGAAACGTGAAATTGCTGTGAATGGAACCGTAAATAATCTTTACGCCAGACTAGCTTCGGCAGATGCTATCAGTAAAAATGCTGATGGAACCTACAACGTGGGTGATGGTACTTACCTCATAAAACTGAATGAGGGTAACGCAAGTATCAGAACTGTAAGTGGCAAACAGGAATTAGTGGCACCGCTTAACGGAAAAATCAGCTATTCGATTATTTGGTAAAACAGAGGCTTTAAAATTTGAGCAGAATGAAAAAAATATTTAAAACACTCCTTTTTTCAGTAGCGATTGTTTCTGCCGCTTGGGCGCAGAATACGGCTGAAAATGATTATTATCGCATTATTACGCTACCCGTACCCGAAAATATGCTGCTTGAGGTAGGGGGTATTACTACATTGCCTAATGGCGATGTAGCATTGGCTACCCGTAGGGGAGACATCTGGGTAGTAAATAACCCTTATATGGCTGGTACAGCACAGCCGTATTTCAAGAAATTTGCTAGCGGATTGCACGAAATTCTAGGCTTAACCTATCGTAACGGGGCTTTTTACTGCGCACAACGTGGCGAGCTTACCAAACTTATTGATAAAAACGGTGACGGTAAGGCCGACGTATATGAAACAATAGCCACTTTGCCTATTTCGGGGCATTACCACGAATATAGCTATGGCCCTAAGTTTTTGCCAGATGGTTCTATGATTGTAACAGGCAACGTGGCCTTTGGTGACGAAGAATGGTGGAGAGGTGAAAGTAGAGTGCCGTGGAGAGGCTGGGCCGTGAGAATTACAGAAGAAGGTAAAATTGAGCCGTATGCAACTGGTATGCGCTCGCCTTGCGGAATAGGCATGATAGACGGGGAATTCTGGTATGGTGATAATCAGGGTGACTGGATGGGTTCAGGCTTTATTGCTCAAGTAAACAAAGGTGACTTTATGGGGCATCCTGCTGGCTTACGCTGGACAAGCGACCCTAACTCGCCGGTGAAACTAACTACCGAACAGCTATATGCCAAAGTAAACCCTAGAAAAGATAAAGATGCCAACGGATACTATATTAAACCCGAAAACATCGAAAATGAAAGAGGAGTATACTTGTTTGAACTGAAAAAGGATATTCCCGAACTAAAAACTCCGGCTGTTTGGCTTCCACATGGTATTTTGGGTATCTCTACTTCTGAAATCCTGAAAGATGAAACCAACGGTGGTTTTGGCCCATTTGCAGGACAAATATTTGTAGGTGACCAAGGTAAAAGCAATATTTCCCGCGTATTTATCGAAAAAATCAATGGCGAGTATCAGGGGGCATCATTTATGTTCCGTGAAGGTTTCCAATCGGGTATTCTTCGTATGACATGGGGGCAAGATGGTTCGTTGTTTGTAGGCGAAACCAATCGCGGTTGGGGTTCGGCAGGTAATACCACCGCAGGAATCGAACGTCTGGTATGGACAGGTAAAATGCCTTTCGAAATGAAAGCCGTAAGAGCAATGCCTGACGGATTTGAAATTGAATTTACAAAACCTGTAAGCAAAGCAACCGCTGCCGATTTCAAAAATTATCAGGTACGCAGCTTTATCTATAAATATCATCCGGTGTATGGTAGCCCTACCGTAGGCGAAAAATTCCTGAATGTAAAGGGGTTAAAAGTTTCTGAAGATGGCATGAAAGTACGTTTGCTAGTAGAAGGCTTAAGAGACCATTTTATTCATGAAATTAAAGCCGATGGCGTAAAAGACGGCGACGGAAAAGGTTTATTGCACAGCACTGCTTTTTATACCCTGAATAATATTCCGGCAGGCGAAAAACTAACTGGTTTTGTGCCTCGTCCGGCCAATTTGCCTGTAACTGGTACAAGTGTAAAAGCAGAAAAACTCGTAACTCCTGACGATAAAACTGCGGCCAAAGCACCTGCTAAAAAAGCCGTTCCGACTTATGACGAAATCAAGCCTTTGTTACAAAAACATACTTGTGTAGCTTGTCATCAGGCAGATAAACGTCAGGTTGGCCCTGCATTTAAAGATGTAGCTAAACGTAAATATTCAGACGAAAAAATTGTGGGTCTTATTTATAAGCCAAATCCTAAAAACTGGCCTGACTACGCAACTGAAATGGCTCCTATGCCACAAGTGCCTAGAGAAGATGCCTTGAAGATTGCCGCTTGGATAAACTCATTGAAATAAAACCCACTAGGGTTTTAATCCTCCAAAAACCTGCCGATACTCGGTAGGTTTTTGTTTTTTCAGTAGCCTGAAAGAACGGTTAAAATTAGAAAGGTTATAAAAACCACAGTCGAAAGCAATTTGCTGAATACTCTTGTGGTTTTCAATCAGCATACGGCAGGCATATCCGATGCGTACCTCTGTCAGAAACTGGATGTATGTTTTTTGTGTACGATTTTTAAAATATCTACAAAAATTTGGCACCGACATATTAGCAATAGTAGCTGCCTCCTCAATAAGAATTTTTCGGTTAAAGTGCGAAAGCGTAAATTCGTAAATGCGGTTAATGGTGTCGGCATCAAACCGATGATAAGATTCCACAAACCCTTCGCTACTTAGCAAACTAAGCTCATCAGACGTGGCTATGATTTCCAGCATTTGCAATAAGAGGCTAATGCGCTGTACACCGTTGCTGTTATGCAATAGCTTGTCAAATAAAGGTAATATAGTGGCCTTAGTATTGCCTGAAACCCGTAAGCCTCTTTTGGCTCTTTCAAAAAGCCGTCTGATATTTTCCATTTCTTTCAGGTCAAGAAAATCTTTTCCGAAACAATCAGGTAAAAACTGAATCACCTGTGCTTCAGCTTTTAAACCAGAGTTCTCTGAAAAATAAATAGCATCATTTTTCCAGACATGAGGCAAATAGGCCCCTAATAATATCAATTCACCTTCCGAAAATTCTTCTATACTATCGCCTACAAAGCGGGTACCTTTACTTTCAACAATATGGGTAAGCTCTAATTCGGGATGGAAATGCCATTTATCATAAAGAAAAGGCAAGGTATCTTTACGAGCAACAAATGAGTAGTTGGCTGAAATATTAACTTTACGAAGTACTGCCTGCACAATTTATTGATATAATGTTATCTTAAATAGCTTACTTTTATAAAATTGATAATATTTCATCAAAAGTGTATAATATTTCATAAAAAAACTAGAGGAATGAATTGTATTTTTGTAAGATATTTTTTAATTCCACTTATTATATATGCAACATAAAGTTCTAAAAGTAAATCCTTCTGACAATGTAATAGTGGCACTTCGTAACTTGGAGGCCGGAGAAAATATTGAGTTTGAAGGAGAAACTTATACCTTACCGCGTTCAATAGCAGCCAAACATAAATTTGTTACCCAAGACCTGCAAACAGGCGACCACGTAACCATGTATGGCGTTTTGGTTGGAAAAGCTACACAACCGATTAAACGTGGTGAGCAAGTCACAACTTTTAACCTCAAACATGAATCTGAAGAGTACTCGGTAAACAAACGCGTACCGCAAACCAACTGGCAAGCACCTGACGTGGTGAAATGGGAAAACAGAACTTTTATGGGGTATCATCGTTCTGATGGTCAGGTAGGCACAGCCAATTACTGGCTGGTAGTGCCTTTAGTATTTTGCGAAAACCGTAATATTCTTAAATTAAAAGAAGCCTTCGATAAAGCTCTGGGATATGCCTTTCCTGATATTTATCTACGTCAGGTAGAAGACTTGGTGCAATTACACCAAAAAGGCCAAACCACAGGCATTGATTCTTACAATCAGGAAACCACAGGTAATGCAGCAGGTAATCGTTTATTTCCTAACCTTGATGGCATTAAGTTTCTTACACATGAGTCGGGTTGTGGTGAAAACAATCAGGATTCTGAATTACTGGCTGCCCTGTTTGCCGCTTATGCAAACAATGCCAACGTGGCAGGAATAACCGTCTTAAGTTTGGGTTGCCAGAAAACCCAGTTTACTGATTTGATGAACGAAATCAAAAAACGTAATCCTGAATTTGACAAACCTATTTTATTGTTCGAGCAACAAGCCTATGGAACTGAGTTCGACATGATGTCGGCTGCTATTAAAGAAACCTTCAAAGGCTTGATTGAAGCCAATAAACTCACTCGGCAGCCCGCACCCTTATCAAAACTGAATATCGGGCTTAAATGCGGTGGGTCTGATGGGTTCTCGGGTATCTCGGCTAATCCTGTATTAGGGCATTTATCCGATATAGTGGTGGCTCTAGGCGGAAATACATATCTGGCCGAATTTCCTGAACTATGTGGTGTTGAGCAGGAATTAATTAACCGTTGTGTTACTAAAGAAAAAGCCGAAAAGTTTGAGTATCTGATGCGTGACTACGCATCGAAAGCAGAAGCAGTAGGAGCAGGCTTTGACATGAACCCATCGGCCGGAAACATAAAAGACGGTCTTATAACAGATGCTATCAAGTCGGCAGGGGCGGCCAAAAAAGGCGGAACAGCACCCATTGTTGATGTCTTGAATTATACCGAATTAGCCAAAGAGCCGGGTCTGCATCTGGTATGTACACCCGGTAACGATGTACTGGCTACCACGGGTAAAGCTGCATCAGGAGCAACTATTATTCTTTTTACCACAGGGTTGGGTACACCCACAGGTAATCCTGTGTGTCCGGTAGTAAAGGTTTCAACCAATACGCAACTGGCCAAGAAAATGCCTGATATTATTGACTTCGATTGCGGAGAGATTATTACCGGAGAAAAAACCATTGAGCAAACCGCAGAAGAATTGCTGGAATACTGTATCAAGCTGGCTAGTGGCCAAACCATCACTAAAGCACAACAATTGGGGCAAGATGACTTCATGCCTTGGAAAAGAGGAGTAAACTTGTAAAATGAATTATTAGGACATTCAGATAAAAATATTGACCATGAGATTATTACGTTTTGGAGAGTTTGAACAAGAGCAGCCAGCCGTTGAATTAATTGATGGAACCCGCATCGATGTTTCGGCTTTTGGCGAAGATTATACAGAAAAATTCTTTGCAACCGATGGGTTGGTACGTTTGGCTGCATGGGTAGAAACCAACGCAGAAACTTGCCCTAAAGTACCTGAAACAGCCAGACTAGGCTCTTGCATTGCGCGTCCTTCAAAAATTGTTTGTATAGGCTTAAACTATGCAAAACACGCCGAAGAAACCAATGCCCCTATTCCGAAAGAACCTATTATTTTCTTTAAATCAACTACTGCTCTTTGCGGCCCTTATGACAACGTGATTATTCCTAAAAACTCTGTGAAAACAGATTGGGAGGTCGAACTGGCAGTGGTAATTAGCAAAAAGGCTTCGTATGTAACAGAAGAAGAAGCTATGGACTACGTGGCAGGCTATGCCTTGCATAACGATTATTCGGAAAGAGAATTTCAGATTGAACGTGGGGGGCAATGGGTAAAAGGCAAAAGTGCCGATACGTTTGCACCATTGGGGCCTTTCCTTGCTACTAAAGACGAAATCGAGAATCCACACGATTTGCCTTTGTGGTTAACGGTAAATGGAGAAAAATTGCAGAATTCCAGTACCGACGACATGATTTTTAAAATTCCGTTCCTGATTCATTACCTGAGCCATTTCATGACCTTGTTACCCGGCGATGTAATTTCGACAGGTACGCCTTTTGGAGTAGGGCTTGGTTTCAAACCTCCACGGTACCTGAAAGCAGGTGATGTAGTTGAACTGGGTATTGACGGGCTGGGTACACAAAAACAAATAGCAGTTGACTATTCTAAAAATTAAAGCAAATGAACCTAAATTTAAGCGATAAGATAATTATTGTAACAGGCGGTGCCAAAGGTATAGGCGAAGGCATTGTAAGAGTATTGGCAACCGAAGGGGCTATACCTGTAATTATAGGCAGAAACGAAGCCGATAACCTGAACACATTGGAAGCCATTGGCGGTAGTAGTAATGGTTTTCAGGTAGCAGCAGAGTTGAGCGACCCCGAAGAATGCCGTAAAGCAGTAGCACAAGTAATAGAAAAATATGGTAGAATAGATGGTTTGGTAAATAATGCCGGAGTAAACGATGGCGTAAATCTTGAAAACGGCAGTTATGAAGCATTTATGGCTTCATTACACAAAAATCTGGTGCATTACTATCTGATAGCCCATTATGCCTTGCCCGAATTAAAGAAAACAAAGGGAAGCATTGTAAATATTGGTTCAAAAACAGCAGAGACAGGGCAAGGGGGTACATCGGCTTATGCTGCGGCCAACGGTGGTCGTAATGCCTTAACGCGTGAATGGGCTGTTGAACTCTTAAAATATGGTATTCGTGTAAACTCGGTAATAGTGGCCGAATGTTACACACCGCTATATGATAAATGGATTAAAACTTTGCCGAATCCTGAAGAAACTTTGCAGAAAATTACCGAAAAAATACCTTTAGGTAACCGCATGACAACCGCCGAAGAAATTGCCAATATGGTTGCTTTCTTGCTTTCGGAGCGTTCGAGCCACACCACAGGCCAGTTGATTCATGTAGATGGCGGGTATGTACATTTAGACAGAGCCTTAATATAACTATGAAAAAATATTGTCTGGCACTTGATTTAAAAGATGATGCTACACTAATAGCAGAATACGAAAAATACCACGAGAAAATATGGCCTGAAATAGCCGAAAGCATTACGTCGGCAGGTATTTCAAATATGCAAATTTATCGTATTGGTAACAGGTTGTTTATGATTATGGAAACCGAAGATAATTTCTCGTTTGAACGAAAAGCAGAAATGGATGCCAGTAATCCTAAAGTGCAGGAATGGGAAACACTTATGTGGAAGTATCAGCAAGCCCTGCCTATGGCAAAACCCGGTGAAAAATGGATATTCATGAATAAAATCTTTGATTTGCAACAACAGTAACCTTCCTCTTTTATAGATGTTTGTTAACAGCCATTTGAAAAATTGGCTGTTATTTTTTTATTTGCGTATATAGTTACTATTCAACCATCCAGAAATGAAAATTAACAGTATACTTCTATTAGCCGTTGCCTTGCTTATTGGCGCAAGTTCATGGAAAAAACCTCTGGCAACAGCTACTCCTAACATTGTCCTGATTTTTATGGACGATATGGGCTATGGTGATTTGAATTCTACCGGAGCCCTTGATTACCAGACACCTAATATCGATAAATTAGGCTTTGAAGGTATTCGGTTTACCAATTTTCTGGCGGCTCAGGCAGTGTGTAGTGCTTCAAGAGCAGCCCTGATGACGGGCTGTTACCCTAACCGTGTAGGTATTGCCGGAGCTTTAAATCCTTCTCAAAAAATCGGCCTTCATACCAACGAAGTAACCATTGCCGAAATGCTTAAACAAAAGGGCTATGCAACGGGCATTTTCGGTAAATGGCATTTAGGGCATTACAAGGAGTTTCTACCCTTGCAGCAAGGATTCGATGAATACGTCGGTATTCCTTATTCAAACGATATGTGGCCCGTAGACTATGACGGCAAACCCATTACCGACGAGAACGATTACCGTAAGAAAACGTATCCGCCCCTGCCACTTATTGAAGGAAATGAGCAAAAAGAAACCATCAATGACTTAGCAGGGCAAGATAAACTAACTACTTTATATACAGAAAAAGCCGTTGGGTTTATCAGAAAAAACCGTAACAAACCCTTCTTTTTATACCTGCCTCATTCAATGGTACACGTGCCGCTTGGGGTATCAAACAAATTTAAAGGCAAAAGTAAACAGGGTATGTTCGGCGATGTTATGATGGAGGTAGACTGGTCGGTAGGCGAAATCATGAAAGCATTGAAAGAAAATGGTCTTGACAAAAACACACTCGTAATTTTTACAAGCGATAACGGCCCGTGGCTTAACTTTGGAAACCATGCGGGGTCGGCCGGAGGTTTCAGAGAGGGAAAAGGAACCGTATTTGAAGGCGGGCAACGTGTACCTTGTTTAATGCGTTGGAAAGGTACAATACCAGCAGGGCTAATCTGTAACCAGCTTACATCTACCATTGATATTTTTCCTACACTGGCACGTATTTGTGGCACCACGCTACCCAACCACAAAATTGATGGAGTAGAGATTCTGTCTTTAATGAAAGGTAATGTGAACGAAACCCCACGAAAATATTTTTATTATTATTATGCCAATAACGAACTGAGGGCCGTTCGTCGTGATAACTGGAAACTGATGTTGCCACACAAAATTGAGCGTACCTACGAAAATGTTTTACCCGGTAATAACGGGTTTTCGGGCAAATATGGTAATATAGAGCTTTCACTGGCGTTGTATGATTTGAGACGAGACCCGGGCGAAGAGTATGACGTAAAAGAACAAAACCCTGATATTGTGGCAGAACTTCAGCAAGTAGCCGAGATGGCCCGCGAAGATTTAGGCGATGCCTTACAGAAAAAACAAGGCAGAAACGTAAGACCCGTAGGCGAACTGAAACAATAAGCACAAAAAAACTGGTATCAATGCCTTGCAGTGGTCTGAAAACTGGCCACGCAAGGTTGAAATAGTAGAGGTTTAAGCTGGAAATATCATAAAAAAATAGTATATTTGAAATCAGAATTTTGTTAAAACTAAAAAGCATGACCTCTCATAAAAGTGTACTTTTTTATAAAAATACATAGAATATAAAGGTAATAACTACCGTTATTTTACACACAACGTCCTGATTATTTTAATCCTGCTAGTCTATTGCTGCGATAATTCATGAGTCATTTTACAGAAGACCAAGTAACCCAATTGGCACCAGATGCCTCTTCTCTGAAATCTGGAAAAGAATTAGCTAATGAACGAAAATGGGTGTCTTTCGCCCGTAACGAGCGCGTTTTGTGGGGAGAGGTTCAGGGAAGTGGCAAAGACCCTTACCGTACCCAGATTGACCTCCAGCATATTGCCTTCAAATGCTCTTGCCCCAGTCGTAAGTTTCCTTGTAAACATGGTTTAGGGCTACTTTTTATTTTTGCCCGTAACCCCGACACCATCAAGCATCAGGCTGACGAACCCGCCTGGGTAGCTGATTGGATGAACAAGCGCGAAACCAAAGCCGAAGCTAAAGTCGAGAAAGAAATAAGCCAAGAAGATGCTCCTAAAAAGCTGGAAAAGCAGCTAAAAGACAAAGAGAAAAGACAGAACGAACGGCAACTAAAAGTAGAAGCAGGCGTGGCAGAACTGGAACTCTGGCTGCGTGACCTCGTAAGAACGGGTTTCTTGAGCTTGCCCGAAAAGGGAAATGCCTTTTTTGAAAAAACAGCCGCACGCATGGTGGATGCTCAGGCAACCGGACTGGCAAATCTGGTGAGAGGGTTTAATAAAATCAATTTTTATCAAGGGGCTAACTGGCATACCGAAGCACTGGCTTTATCGGCCGACATCTACCTTTTACTCGAATCTTTCAAAAATCTGGATAAGCTGCCCCCGCTTTGGCAAGAAGATATAAAAAACAGAATAGGCTGGAATACCTCACAAAAAGACCTGCTAGCTGAAAGTAATGATTCCAGTATTATAACTGATACATGGCTGGTAATAGGCCGCCAAACAGAAACAGAAGAAGACATAACCATACAACGCAACTGGCTGTATGGGTTTACTTCAGGGCAATATGCTTTAATCCTGAATTTTGCCTACAAAAATACCCCCATGCCCAATTTATTAATAGAAGGCGGTTTCATAGAAGCTACATTGGTTTTTTATCAGTCAAATGCACCCTTACGGGCCATCATAAAAGAACAGACCAATAGCAGTGCGGTTGTCGATACTGTTAATCGCAAAGGTATATATACTTATTGGGAGCAAATGCAAGAGGCCTTTGCTCAACAGCTTGCGGCTAACCCGTGGCTGAACAATGTGCCGTATATGGTCGAAAAACTAACGCTGGTAACCAATAATAGTCAATGGCTGTTGCAAGATACCGAAGGTGGTTTAATGCCCCTTCACCGTAGTTTTACAGACAAACAAATATGGCAATTGCTGGCATTAACTGGAGGTAACGCTGTTGATTTGTTTCTGATAAAATCAGATAATACGGTGTTGCCTTTGGGCATTTTTAAGCAGCCTGACCACACCTATCAACTTTTGAAATAAATCTCAGGATGGAAATCTGGAAACAACTCATCAATATTGCCTTATTAGGAACCGACAAACTGCCATTATCGACAGAGCTATTGCCCCCCAAAATTCAGGATAAACTCTTACCTGTTAATCAACTCGAAAGAGAGAGCTATTTCATGAAAGCTGCGGCTTTAACACTTGCTTACAAAAGGGCTGGCGAACAGATTGACAAAGCTACAATGCCTGCCATTATGCCCGCTGAGGCAGAATTACAGCCCTATTGTAGCCAAAAGGCCATACTGATTCTAAAAAAACTGCTTGGCACAAGTCCACGGAATATGTCTTTACTGGCTCTCTGGATGGAAAAATGCGCTACACAAAGCCAGATTATCCCGCCCGATATGCTGGTATCAATACTAGAGTTAGGAGCAGAAAAAAAAGCCAGATTTTTAAGAGAAGATATCAGAAAAATAATTGGTAAACGAGGCGAGTGGCTAGTGAAAATTACAAATAACTGGCAATACGTTTTACCTCAATACGAAGAAACACGCTGGCAAGAAGGCAGAATAGCCGAGCGTAAAGAAGCCTTTGAAATAACCAGAAACAATAATCCTGTAAAAGCCTTTGAGTGGTTAAAGGCTTCATGGACGCAGGAAACTGCAAAAGATAAAAAAGAGTTTTTACTGATGCTCGAAAAAAACCTTAGTGTAGCTGAAGAGCCTTTTTTGGAAGATTTTAAGGCAACGCTGGTGGCAGAGAAAAAAACTGATAAAGCCATTAACAAAGAATTACTGGTAGTAACAAACAACCTGTTGCAAAAAATAGAAAAACTAAAAGGTAAACCTGTTAGTCAGAAAGTAGGTTTGTTGGGAAGTCTGCTGAAAAAAATCATTACCGATACCATGCTTGAAGAAGAAAAAGAATTTTTGGCAGAAGTACAATGGCAGAAGTATGAGGAAACAAATAAAAGACTGGAACTCATGAGCCATTTATCGTGGTCGGCCGAGTTTAGCCAGAAAGTTCTGGAAGGAATAGCCAGCGAGCGCACGAATCATTATCAGATTCAGACTTGTGGCCCTGTTATTTTAGAACTTTGCCGTTGTTTCCACCCTCAGACGGTTGTATATCTTGAGAAACTCCTTGTTGACGAGCCGTCAGGGTGGCATTCAAAATATTATAACGAAAAAGTAACGCTTCCGTTATGGCAAGCATTGGAGAGCATCAGCGAAATTGAAAATGTATTCAAATAATATAACCATACTCAAGTCTATAAACTTTATAACATAAAACAGAATGAACGCCTTACGTCAATATGCCGAGATTCAGTTTGCTGAAGAACTAGAAGAGTTAAAACAACAAGAAAAAAGAGCTTCTGCAACCACCAAATATCCGCCTAACTGGCTTTTATCGCCGCAGTCGGTAGTTACTTACCTGATGGGTGGAAAACTCGATAATGGTTTTGAAATAACGCCTAAATATATTGGTAGCCGTCGATTAATGGAAATCGCAGTAGCTACGCTTACAACCGACAGAGCCTTACTTTTATACGGTTTACCGGGTACGGCCAAATCGTGGGTGGCCGAGCAACTTGCAGCCGCTATTTCGGGTAATTCTACTTTATTGGTGCAAGGCACAGCCGGTACAGGCGAAGAGGCCATTCGCTACGGCTGGAACTACGCCCGCCTGCTGGCCGAAGGCCCTAGTGAAAATGCTTTGGTAGTTACTCCTATGATGCGGGCCATGAAAGACGGTAAAATTGCCCGTATTGAAGAGCTTACCCGTATAACTGCCGATGTACAGGATACGCTCATTACTATTCTCTCAGAAAAAATGATGCCTATACCTGAGTTAAATACAGAAGTACAGGCCGTTAAGGGGTTTAATGTAATTGCCACCGCTAACAACCGCGACAAAGGCGTAAACGAGTTGTCGGGGGCATTGAAACGTCGTTTTAATACAGTTATTCTGCCTGTGCCTGAATCTCTCAGCGAAGAAATAGACATTGTACAACGGCGCGTGAGTAGTTTATCAAAAGCATTAGAGCTACCAGCCGAAGCTCCAGCCCTAAAGGAAATCCAGCGTATTGTTACCATTTTCAGAGAGTTACGCGCAGGCGTAACCGAAGACGGCAAAGTAAAAATTAAAACACCAACAGGAACCATGAGCACTGCCGAGGCTATTTCGGTAGTAAATAACGGCTTGGCATTGGCTGCTCATTTTGGCGATGGTATATTAAATGCACAGGACCTTGCCGCAGGTTTGGTAGGAGCCGTAGTAAAAGACCCCGTACAAGACAAAGTAGTCTGGAATGAATACCTTGAAACAGTTGTGAAACCTCGTGAAGACTGGAAAGATGTTTATCGGGCATGTAAGGAAATAACACTTTAATACACATGGTTAATATATTAGGAATCCGACATCATGGGGTTGGTTCGGCAAAAAATGTATTGGCTATGCTTAAAAAGCTGGAACCCGATATTATTTTAGTTGAAGGCCCACCTGAACTAGAGCCTGTGCTTTCATGGGTAAATAACAAACTGCTTAAACCTCCGGTATCTATTTTAGGGTATAACATCGATACCCCCAAGCAAGCCTCTTTTTACCCTTTTTCTGAGTTTTCACCAGAATGGCAGGCTATATCCTATGCCAACGCCAAGCAAATTCCTGTTCGGATGCTCGATTTACCTCTGGCTATCAGTTATCAACTTGACTTAGACAAGGAGCAGGCACTACAAAAAGCAGAAGAAGAAAAAAAACAGAGCCAGATTGAAAATAATGAAAACCCCGATAATGATATACTTGAGCAACTGGCACGCTTGCCCCGCAAAGAGCCTATTGCCTATTTCTCAGAAATAGCAGGCTACACAGATAGAGAACTATGGTGGGAACATAACTTTGAGCAAAAATACCTGACCGAAAATGCCGAGCAGCATTTTGAGGCAATCATGCTCATGATGGAGAACCTCCGCCAAGCCGGAATACCTTCTTCTATGGAAACCGAAAATGTTTTTCGGGAGGCCTATATGAGAGAAATCATCCGAAAAGCTCAAAATGAATTTTATTCCCGAATAGTAGTAGTTTGTGGCGCATGGCATGCTCCGGTTTTAAGAGATTTAGAAAATACAGCCAAAGCAGACACAAAAATTCTGAAAGGTTTGCCTAAAACCAAAATAAAAATAGGTGCAACATGGATACCGTGGACAAACGCCCGCCTTTCTATGTTTAGTGGCTATGGGGCTGGTATTACTTCACCGGGCTGGTACAGACATCTCTGGAAATACCCCGAAGATACCGGTATTCACTGGCTTACTAAAGTAGCCCGTTTGTTTCGTAAAAAACAGATGGATATTTCAACGGCCCATGTGATTGAAACTTTTCGCTTGGCCGAAGCTCTGGCAGCATTAAGAAGTCTGCCTCGGGCAGGTTTGAGTGAACTGATCGAGGCTACCCTTTCTGTGATGTGTATGGGCGATGCCATCCTGCTGGAGTTAGTTAGAAAAGAGTTAATCGTAGCCGATATAATAGGAAAAGTTCCTGACGAGCTTCCCAAGCACCCGCTTCAAAATGACTTTGAAGAAAATACCCGAAAGCTACGCCTTCAACAAAGCCTCGACTACAAGGAATATGAGTTTGATTTGCGTAAAGAAACCGACCTTAACCGGAGTATCTTCCTGTATCGCCTCTTGGCTTTAGATATTCCTTATGGCCAACAAACTTTTGCCCGCTCAAAGGGAACCTTCAAGGAAGCATGGCGTTTAAAATGGGAACCTGAAATGATGATTGCCCTTATTGAAAAAAGTATATGGGGCAATACTATTGAAATAGCAGCATCGACTTATTTACTCAATAAAGCTCAGCAGTCGGCCTCTATTGCCGATTTGGCCGCGCTCATTCAACAGGCTATTCCTGCCGAATTGTTTGTCTGTATAGAAAGTCTTTTATTCAAGCTGAACGAAATTGCCAGTATTGCCGCCGATATTGCCGAACTCATGAAAACGGTTGTTCCGCTGGTAAGTATCAGCCGCTACGGCAATGTCAGAAATACCGACCTGTCGGCAATTAATACGCTCATAGAAGGCTTCATTACCCGTATTGCTATTGGTCTGGCTAATGCCTGTTATGGGCTGGACGACGCTAGCTCTGAACGAATGTTTGAGCAAATAAAACAGGTGAATGATGCCGTTCGGCTTCTGAATAACGAAACCCTTGCTGCAACGTGGGAAAAAGCCTTGTTTGAACTATCAGAAAAACAAGGGGTGCATCCGATTATTATTGGCTGTACCTGCCGTTTGTTATTCGATGCCAAACGTATAGATGAGCAACAAACGGCCAGATATTTTGGTCTGGCTTTATCAAAAGGGCAAGAAACCATATATTCGGCTGGGTGGCTCGAAGGCTTCCTGAAAGGGAGTAGTATGATTCTTTTGCTCGATAATATCTTGTGGAATTTGCTCTATAAATGGGTGGCTGAATTACAGGGTGATGCTTTTCTTGAACTGCTGCCCATATTACGCAGAACATTTTCAAAATTTGAAGTAACCGAACGCAAACAATTAGGCGAAAAAGCAAAAAAAGGAACAAGTTTGCTTGCTAGTGTGGCCGAAGAAAGTAGTGAACCCGCGGGTTTCAATGCCGAACGGGCAAACGCAGTGCTGCTAACTATTGCTCAATTATTAGGCATTGCTGCGCCAGAACAAAAAGAAGTATAGAACACACACTTGAACTGAAAACGACCTAAAAACAGCGTAATTATTATGCAAAATCAGGAGATACTGACTCGTTGGAGACTTATATTAGGAGGAGAAGAGGCCGATGGAACCGGATGCGTGCTTTCAGGCCAAGAAGCGCAGATTGATGCCGCTTTGGCCGCTTTATATGAATTTGAGCGAAAAAGAAAATTCAGTTATGAGCAAGACCCCAAAAACAGAAAAGGGGGAAGTGAATCATCGAACCCATCAATAGCCCGCTGGTTAGGAGACATCAGAAATTATTTTTCGGATACCGTAGTGCAGGTGATGCAAAATGATGCGTTGAAACAACCCGAGCTTCGGCAAAAGCTCATGCTTGAACCCGAAATTCTGGAGCAGGCTACCCCTGACGTAAGGCTGGTAGCCACTTTAATGGAATTAGGGAAGTTGATTCCGGCAAAAACTAAAGATACTGCCCGAAGGGTAGTACAAAAAGTAGTAGACGAATTGATTGATAAACTACACCAGAAAACAATTCAATCAATTACAGGGGCATTGAACCGCAGCGTGCGTAACCGCCGGCCCCGCTATAATGAAATTGACTGGAATACGACTATCCGTAAAAACCTTAAGCATTATCAGGCAGCCTATAAAACTATTATTCCTGAGGAACGTATCGGATACGGCCGAAAAACCCGCCGCTCGTTAAAAGATATGGTGCTTTGCCTCGACCAGAGTGGCTCTATGGGCCAGTCGGTAGTGTATTCGGGTATTTTTGGTGCGGTAATGGCGTCGTTGCCCATGATTAAAACCCAAATGGTGGTTTTTGATACAGAAGTGGTCGATTTAACAGAAGACCTCCGAGACCCTGTTGAACTACTATTTGGCGTGCAACTAGGAGGGGGAACAGATATAAATAAAGCATTAAACTACTGCCAGCAGGTTATTTCCAAGCCTGACGATACTATTCTGGTACTAATTACAGACCTGTATGAAGGAGGAAACGAACAGCAAATGCGAAAAAGAGCAGAAGAACTGGTTGCTTCTGGTGTTCAGGTGATTTGCTTATTAGCTCTTGACGATTCGGGAGCTCCTTCGTTCGATATGCAAAATGCCAGATTTTTAAGTAGCTTAGGTATTCCTGTGTTTGCCTGTACCCCCGACCTCTTCCCTGAGTTAATGGCTGCTGCTATATCAAAACAGGATTTAACACAATGGGCGGGTGATAAAGAAATTGTGCTAAAAGGACAAAAAACAGCATAACAAACAAGCAAATACAGGCAACGATTTAAATGCTTGATAGATAGGTGTTGAGGTCGCTGTGTTCTATTTTCTTTCGTAAGCGATATTTGTTTTTTGTTACGCTTTCGTTAGAAATACCCAACATACCAGCTACCTGATTAGTAGAAAAATTCAGGCGTATCATGCAAGCCATTTGCGTTTCGGTATCTGTCAGGTTAGGCACTTGCTGGCGTAAACGGGTAATAAATTGTGGGTGTAGCCTTTCAAATTTCAGCCTGAAATCTTTCCATTGGTCGTCGGTTAATATTCTTGCCTGATTAATTTGTTCAAGTAGATTATTGGTAGAAGCCTCGTCTTTTATTTTTAAATCTTTAAGCTCATTCTCAATCTGGCTGATAAGTTGGTTTTTCTCAGCTACGGTGTCGGCAAAAGATTCTAATTGTGTTTGTACCAGCGACAGTTCGGTTTCGGCCAGTTTGTGTTGTGCTTTTAGCAGGGCGTTTTTTTGCGAAAGGCTCTTGCGTTGCAGGTAGAAAATAACAATAATAAACCCTAGTAACAGCGTACCCCCAATAAAAAGCCATTTTTGTTGAGCAAGCCTGTTTTGCAAGTTAATGTTCTCAAGCTCTTTTTCGTTCATTCGGAGTCGGGTTTCCAGTTCGGATACCCGTTGTTTGTTTTCAATATTAGCCAGAAGGGTATCTATCTCGTAAAACTTCTGTTGATACCGGAATGCTTCTTTGTAGTTACCCTGCAACGAAGCCCATTCAGTACGGATGAAAGCTATCTGACGGTCAAAATACGGAGAGCCTACTTTGGCAGACAAAGCCTCTGCTTTTTTAAAATGCTCGTCGGCTTCTTCAAATTTTTTCTGCCTGATTAAAGCTGCGCCTAAAATAGCCTCACCTCTTAAAATCGCCCCTACATCGTCTGATTTTTGGGCCAGAGCCAGCCCAAGCATGACAGGTTGTAAAATTTTGTTATAATCGCCCTTATCGTAATAAGTGCTTGCCATGTTCAGGTAAATATCTTTCAGATTAACAGTATCTTTTGAGGTTATGGCCATTTTTAGGGCATCATCAAACACCTTTAACGATGCCTCAAACTTTTTATCATCACTCAGGCTTACCCCATAGTTCATGGTAGCCGTAGTTATATGTGCTTGGTCTTTGGTAAGAAGTATGTAGTCAAGGGCTTTTTTTGTATAATAGGTTGTTTTGGCGGGGTTATGCTGAAACTGGAAAACCTGTGCCAGTGCATTATAAATACGGGCTAGTTTTTCATAGTTTTTGTTTTTTTCAAAGACCGGAATCGCCTCAGTTGCAGCTTTGATAGCTTTTTCAGATTCTCCGCCTTCTCCGTAAAACCAAGCTAATTTGGCAAGGCTAATGGCTCTTTCCTCAGGGTTACTCTGAGTAACTACCAGTGCCTGATAGTATTTGATAGAGTCCTGTATTCCTGATTGTGAAAACAAGGAACCTGACACAAAGAAGCTAAAAAAAAGAGTTAGAAGGCAAACGATATAACGCATAAAACAAAATTAGGTATTGCTATTTTATAAGGCAAGTAGTAAAATATTGTATGAGAAAGAAAACCAGAAAAGATAGACATAACCGGAAAAAAAACGGAGAAAATAAAATCTGACCCGTCTGGATAAATGAATGCAGCTAAGTCAGATTTTATAAAGATTTTGGCAAAAAACAAATTATCTATTTCTTTACCCTGAATGTATAATGGCCACTACCTACTTTTACTAACTGATAACCTGTTTCATAACTGCTATTTTGGAGGTCTTTTCTGTGAGCAATTTCCTGATTACTTTCTGTAATTTCCTGATTTGGCTTTGCCGGAATGTATACAAGTGCAGTACTGCCAACAGGCACTTTTATTGTCATTTCAAATTGCTTTTGCTGGTTTTTCCAACTGATACCTGCTTGCCCATTAATGGTTTCTGTGAAGTAGCTGGCCGATGTCAGGTCAGCCACTGGCATAGGCTTGAATATGATTTCTTTGTAGCCCACATGTGCGTCAGAAATCTGCATACCAGCCAGATGCGTATAAAACCAGCTTATGCCACCGCCAAACATCGGGTGGTTATGCGAACCTTCGTTGTTCCATTGTTCACGGGTGGTGGTGCTGCCTAACGCTATCCAGCTACCAAAACTGGGTTGGGTAGTTTTGTTCATGGCCGCATAAGCCAGTTCATTCAGACCATTATCGGCCAATACTTCAAAGAAATAGCGCGTGCCGAAAATACCTGTGTCCAGATGCCCATTTGCTTCGGTAATATCTTTTTTCAACGCCGCTATAACTGATTGGTATTGCGATGGCTCTACACCCATTTTCAAGGCGAATATGTTAGCTCCGTATTTGCCAAAAGAACCTTGTTTTTCGTTATAGAAAGTATTTAAAAATGAATTTCGGGTTTTGTGGGCAAGTGCCTGATAAAACTCGGCATCTTGCGGTTTATTCAGAATATTGGCTACTTTGGCGGTGATGTCGGCACAAAGCCAGAAATAGAACGTATGCACCAGTTCATCGGGCGGGAGAGTGCCTACACCAGCCCATTCGCCCAGATTCCACCACTGTAAAGGTTTGTTGTCATTCCCTACTCGCTGCGAGTGCATAATGCCTTTATTGTTAACCCATGTTTGCATGTAACGGATGTAGCCCGTCATTCCTTCATAGTTTTCGGCCAGTATATCTTTGTCATGATAATGCCTGTAAAATTCCCACGGAATAATATGTATGGCAGCCCCCCATGCTACCCCACCGCCACAGCCCGGTTGCCACGGTGCGCCATTGGGAATATAGCCTGTTGCCGGAGTTTGCGCATCCAGCATATCGCGAATCCATTTTTTATAAAAGGCTTTTACTTCAAAGTTGTTCATTACAGTGTGGCAGGCTACCTGTGCATCGCCAGTATACCCCGAACGCTCCCGATGTGGGCAGTCAGAAGCAATACCGCCGTGCATATTATCGAGTTGTGAACGTTTCCAGATATGATTTATCTGATTAAAAAGCATATTAGATGTTTCAAAACTAGCCGACTCGCGCACACTCGTATTGATGGCTTCGGCCTGTATATTTTCGGCTTTTAGTTCGCCTTTCCAGTTGCTTATTTCTACTGCGCTGAATACAAACCAGTTAAAACGTGGTGCATAAGTTGCATTGGGTTTGCCGCTGAACGTATACGTGTTTTCACCGGAGTACAGGTTTGCATTGAAAGTCATTTTGATGGTATGGCCTGCCGGAGCTGATACGTTTTTCAGGCGTACCCAACCCGAAATTTCTTCGGCAAATGAAACCTTATAATTGCCATTTGGCAGTTTTTCAATTTTCAAGGGTTGGTATACTTTTGTAATTTTATCAGTTGGGGCTGTGTGTGCTACCAGCTTGCCGAAAGGAGCTTGTCTGTTAATGGCATTTTGCCATTGGGTGTCGTCGAAATCAGCTTTACACCAGTTGGGTTGTTCTTGGCGAGCATCGTATATTTCACCATCATAAACGAGGTCTGAAATAATAGCCGATTTAGCCACCTTCCAGCTTTTGTCTGACACAATCAGTTCTTCGGAGCCATCGTCATAAATAATATGCAGTTGGGCAATAAAACGAGGCGACCCATAAGAGGCCGTCCAGAACTTTGGGGCATTATAAAAGCCATTGCCCAGTATTGCCCCGATAGCATTAGCACCCTGATGTATTTGCTTAGTAAGGTCATAAGCCAGATACATAACCCGATAGTCACGGAAGTTGTCGGGTAACGAAATATAAGCGTCAGCTAGTTGTGGTCTTTTACCATAATTGGTCTGATTAGGAACCAGACAATCGTCAGAGGCTTTTTGGCCATTCACATAAAACTCAAAGTAGCCTAAGCCAGTGGTATACACTACGGCACTTTTGATTTTTTTTGAAACTCTAAAACTCTTGCGTAAAAGTGGGGCAGGAGGAGGTAATATTTCGGTGCGTTGGTCGGGGCCGCCTTTGGGTTTAGGAATAGCCTCTTCGTTTTGCCACGGCGCACCAATCCACTCAGCTTGCCAGTCTCGTGGGTTAAGTAAGCCTATATGCCATTGATTGATATTACTCCACGCCGAAGGTTTTCCGTGTTTGTCCCAAACTCTTACCTGCCAGTAACAATTCATTCTTGATTGCAGATTTCTGCCTGCATATTTTATATTGGTGTTGGCATCGTTCAGAATTTTGCCTGTATCCCATAAATCGGGTTTTTGTAATTGGGCAACGCTTGATGCCACTCGTATCTGATACGCCGTCTGTGCCTGATTCCGTTCGTTATTAGGCGATACGTTTATCCATGATAATCTGGGGTGGAGTTCATCAACAACTGAAGGGTTTTCCAGATACTCACAAGTAAGATTCTGGATATTGAGTTGCCCGAATGTTAAGCTGACACCAGCGCATAGCAAAACAACAGAAAGGATATATTTCATGATAGAAAAGGCAAAAAATACTTGCCCGATTAATATAAGGTTGAAAAGAACAGGTTCATAAAAATAGTTATTTTTCTGTTAATGGGCTTTGTTTAGGCAAGAATTGTATGTTTTAGTTTAACACAAGCCTTTATGTAGGTTTGATGCCAAACAAAAAACCTCTTAGGAAAGCCCTAAGAGGTTTTGTCGGGATGACAGGATTTGAACCTGCGACCTCACGCCCCCCAGACGTGCACACTACCAGGCTGTGCTACATCCCGAAACATTCTCGGTAAGTATTGATGAGAATGTTGCAAAAATACATGAAAATTGTTTGTCGTCCAACAACAAAACTCAATACTCTAATCTTTGTTTATCTTTCAGAAGTTCGGCTTGCAATGTGCTATAAGGTAAGGCTTGTGGCGTAACTTTATTATTAATGGCAAGTACGGCAGCCGTAGCAGCCGATTGCCCCAGAATCATGAATACTGGTTCCATACGGATAGAGCCAAAAGCAATATGAGAACTTGATACACACACAGGTACCAGTAAATTAGTACATTCGCTGGCTTTAGGCAAAATAGCCCCATAAGCTATTGAATAGGGTTTGTCAGGGTGTACGCCAATATCTCCTTCGTTTTGTACGAATCCATCGGCTTTTACATAGCGTTGAATATTATGAGAATCCAGCGAATAAGACCCCATTCCTACCGAATTAGGTACTTTAGTTTTGCCTAGTGCATCGGCTTCGGTCATCACAAATTCGCCTACCATACGCCTTGCTTCCCGAATATATAGTTGGTGTGGCCAACCTCCATTATCTTTAAATTCGTCTTTAGGTAGCCCCCATTGCTGCATTTTTTCATGCACATCGGCTGGCACGCGGGGGTCGTTCTGTAAGAAGTACATCAAGCCCTTCTGATATAACTCATGGTCTTTTATAATCTGTTTACGGCGTTCGTAACTGGCTTCGGGGTAGTCGTAGTTTTTGCCTATATAATCCGTGCTGAAAGGACCGTGGTTATTGGTATCGGTTTTTCGATTCGGAATCGGGTCATATTTATCAAAGGTTTCGCGCCAGCCCGAAGCAAATACCCTTGCCAATAACTCATAACGGTCGGGGTTGTAGCCTTCTGGTTTCGGGAATGGAATTCTGTTGTCGGGGTTACTGCTCAGGCACATCCTGAAACAATAGGCTTGTATTTTGTTATCGCCTGTGCCGTATTCGCCCGGAGGGGCGGCTGATACCTCAGATAGCAAGCCACTTTTAGGGTTGTCAGGAATCTTGTAAGGGCTTATTTTACTTTTAAAATGATGGCCGTGTTGAAAAACCTCTGTTTGTACGCCATTCCATTTTTCATTATAAACGCTGTTGGCTTCTCTGCCTACATGATAAGACACCCCCGCTGCTGCCATGAGGTCGCCTTCATAAGTAGCATCTATAAACATTTGCCCTTCGTAAGTATTTCCGCTTAATGTACGGAACGAACGAATGGTTTGCGCTTGTTTGCTGATGCCTTTTTTTGAGCGGTCGAGCCATTCATCTCTATAAATTGTTAGGTCGTATTCTTTGGCAAAGTCTTCAAATACCTGTTCGGCAGCGTGTGGTTCAAATATCCACATGGTACGGTTGTTGCCGTCAATGGCAGGAGTACCCTGCCCTTTGTTTCCGTATTCTTCGCGTTTTTGCCATTGCCAAGACGCAGGTTTCTGGTAATGTGTATACAAACGTTGATAAAACTCGCGTGACAAACCGCCTATTACTTCTTTGTTGCCAGTGTCAGTAAACCCTAAACCACCCGACGACAAACCTCCCAGATGTTTGTCGGGAGATACAATGATAACAGACTTGCCCATTTTTTTGACCTGCACAGCCGCTATAACAGCGGCAGACGTGCCTCCGTAGATAATAACATCGGCTTTACGGACTTGTGCTTTGCGGGAGGTATGGCTCGGAGAAATAATCAGAACTACAAAGAGCCATAGAAGGAGTGAGATTTTTTTCATAGAGGGGTTGAATTGATATATATTGAATAAGCAGGTAATTTATTAAATAAAAAGCTGAGTTCTTAAGAAATTCTGTATTCGTTTGGTAGAGATACCAATAAAAAAGCAGTTATACTACTCCGAACGGTATAACTGCTTAAATAGTAACATAACTAAGATTATTTAACGGCTTTCAGGCTTAAGTCGAGGCTTTTAGCTGAATGAGTAAGATACCCCAATGAAACATAATCAACTCCGCAGTCGGCGTAGTTTCTGACATTGGTTGGAGAAATGCCGCCAGAGGCTTCTATCGGGTAGCGTCCGTCAACTAGCTTAACGGCTTCCCGAATATTGTCATAACTGAAATTATCAACCATAATTCTGACAACACCACCTATATCGAGCACTTCCTGTAATTCTTTCAGATTTCTTACTTCAATTTCAATCGGAAGATTTTTTTGTGTAGTTTTCAGATAATGCTGAGCAGCCTCTAGTGCATTTTTGATACCACCCGCGTAATCAATATGGTTATCCTTGATAAGAATCATATCAAAAAGCCCGAAACGATGGTTTACACCGCCGCCAATCATTACGCCCCATTTTTCCATCATTCTGAAACCCGGCGTAGTTTTGCGTGTATCCAGTACTTGTGTTTTGGTTCCTTTTAGCAAATCTACTACTTGGCGCGTGGTGGTAGCAATGCCACTCATGCGCTGCATACAGTTTAATACCAAACGCTCGGCGGTCAGAATTGAGCGGTCGCGGCCTTCTACATAAAAAGCAACATCGCCATACTTTACAGGTTTACCATCCTTGATTAATACCTGCATTTTCAGGTCTTTGTCAACCGTTTGGAAAATCATTTTGGCTAAAGCAACACCAGCCAGAATTCCGTTATCTTTTACTAAAAGTCGGGCTTTGCCCATAGCATCGGCCGGAATCGTCGAAAGAGACGTGTGGTCTCCGTCACCTATATCTTCGGCCAAGGCACTTTTAATAAATTTTTTAATTGCTCTTTTATCTAGTTCCATATCGCACAAGCCCCGAGGGCATTTTACCTGAATTATAATGTTTATGGTTGTGATTCGCCAATAATGCGTAGCCCTTCGAGGGTTAACTCACGGTTTATCTCAACAAATTCGCCATGTAGTGTTGAAATAATAGACGAAAGCCCTCCCGTAGCTATGGCTATGCAATCGCCGCCTAGTTCTATCCTTATTTTCTGAATCATGTTTTTTACCAGCCCTTCATACCCCCACAAGATACCCGCCTGAATGGCATGCACCGTATTTTTGCCCAACACCGACTCAGGAAGCTCGAGCGGCACATCGGGTAACTGTGCTGTGTTCGAAAACAAAGCCTTTACGGCTGTGCGCAGCCCCGGAGCTATCGAAACCCCCAGTACCTTGCCGGTTTCTGAAACTACTGTAAAAGTAAGGGCGGTGCCGAAGTCTACTACCACACAATTGCGTTTGTACTTGGTAAAGGCAGCTACGGCATTGGCTACGAGGTCGCTGCCAATTTCGTTCGGGTTATCTATCGAAACCTCAATAGAAGGAAAAATATAGGCATTGACCACAATTGGCTCTATGCCAAAAATATTTTTAATTAACGATTTGAAAATAGGAGTGAGCGGCGGCACAACGCTACTTAGTACAACTTTGGTGATGTCGGCGTAGCGTAGTCTGTTTTCTAAAAAATATTGCCGAAAACGATACTCAAAAAAGACATAGTTTTCGTCTTTTAGCGATTTTATTCTGAAGTTATGAAGCAACTCAGTGCCTTCAAAAATTCCAAAAACGGCGTCGGTATTGCCGACATCTATCACTAATAAATTGCTCAAGAGTTAAATTTTAAAGTTAGAAGCTCAAAGTTTGCAAAATCTTGTCAATCTCTCAAAACTTTTTAGAAAGAATTAATCCTGATAATAATAAAGAGAAACTTACAGGCAATCAGATTGCTGATTTTGTATAGCAAGGAATATAAAGAATAGAATGAGGCTTTAGGAGACCCGCCACGGTGGATTTTTACGGTTATGCCCGGCATGATAAACAATTATCTGTGTATTATCTAGGTCTTTCAGTCGTGCTTCGCGCCATAGCCAGGGCTTATCGTTGGGGAGTTCTTCAATAATAAAATCTTTCCGAATCAGTTCGCTTATTTTGTCGTCTACGTCTGCTACTTCAAAATAGACCCAGATGCCTTCGTTATTAAGCGGTTTTTCGGCATAATGAATCGAAAAAGTTGCCTCTCCTTCAGGGCATTCAAAGCGGGCATAGTGCGTGTCTTTTACAATAAGCCGAAGTCCAAGTTGTTCATAAAATTCAATAGACTTAGCAATATTGGTTACGGGTACTGTTAACTGATTCAGATTCATATTTGACATCGATTAAAGCAATCAATCAGAGGTTACGCCTTTTTAAAAACACAAAGCCGTTTTTTTCTTCGATAAATTCCAGATTCGGATGATTCCGGTACTCGTCATAACGGTCAATACGGGTTACAAAAAAAACGGGTTTATCTACTTTCCCATTCAGCAACCATTGCCCGAACTCATCCTGCGTCATGTTTGAAGTAGAGGCGGGCGCGCTGTTGGGTTTTTTCTGAAAATAAAACAAATGAGCATAGCTTTTAAAGCCCAATACACCAACGTAGACATCCTGCCCACTTTTTGACTGGTAAAAATCAATGGCTGCGCCTTGCGTATAACGTTCAATTTTAGGAACTACCACTGCTCCAAAAGAAAACAGACAAAGGGCCGTAGATAGGGTTAAACCTGTAATAAAAAGCCATTTTTTTTGTGTTGATTCGCTTCTGGCTAAGGTAAAAACGAGTATTAGCAGCACCAGCAAATAAGTAATACCTATGAGTATTTCAAAACCATTCCAGTTTACTTTAGCACTCAGGTTTTTTACGGCGAAAGGGTCTTTAATGAGCGGAATAAGTGTATCGGCGTGCATACCTACATAAGGCACGGCAATGAGTATAATCGATAAAGCAATACCGATGCTTAACAGCCCAATGCTCAGCCATTTGTTCCATTTTCTTTTCTGGGTTAGCCAATCATACAGAAAACTTGCTGCCAGAAAAGAAACAGGAAAATAAGCCATTGATGAATAATGGACAATTTTTGTGGTAACAATACTGAACAAAATCATAACTACCCAGAAGGTAACTTTCATCCAGTTGCCGAATTTATCCTGTTTGGCAATCAAAGCCGGAATTGCGAATACCGACATCGGAAAACACCCCAGAAGCACTACCACAAAATGATAGTAGAACGGTTGCCCATGGCCTGCATCTGGTGTGCTGAATAACCTGACCTGATATTGAAGAAATTCTTTAAAAAACCAGAAGCCATTATGTATCAATTCGTTAGCAAACCATAGCGAGGCAATTGCTATGCAGGCAACAGAAAAAATAAATAATTGTTTAAATGTGAAAATTTTGGTAAATTTGTTATAGAATATCCAGTATGATACAACTGCTAAGCCCCATATAAGCCCACCTACCGGGCCTTTAGTAAGGATTGACAGGCCGATAAATATACCGGATACAAGCATATATCTGGCTTGTGTTTGCGCCTTAAAGGTAAAATATATTCCCAGAAAAATAAATAAATTGAAAGTTGGGTCTATAATACCCGACTTAAAATAAAGATGCGGAGTAAACGCGCCTAAATAAATTAAAGCCCAGATTAACCCAAAGTTTGCATTTTTAATACTTTTGCCTATATAATATAAAACCCAAAGAGTAAGACATCCAACAAGGGCATTTGAGAACCGTGCAGAAAACTCATTAATGCCGAATATTTGCATTGCCCCTGCCTGCATCCAGAAGAAAAGCGGAGGTTTTTCCCAAAAAGGTTTATAATCAATCTGTACTTTGCTGTAATTCCCCGTTAGAATCATTTCTCTGGCTGACTCGGCGAAATTAATTTCGTCCCAGTCAAATAAATGTACGTTTCCTAAAAAGGGAAAAAAGAAAATAATTCCCAATGCTATAATAAGAAACGGGTAATATTTCTGATGAATTTGGATACTCATTCAAAGAGGTTAAATTTTTCCCAAATGTAGGAATAAAAAGACCTCAGTGCCATAACCACACACAAATAAATGGTAAGGAACTATAAAGAGCCAGAGGAAATCGAATTTATTTTAATCGTAAAATCAAAACTGCTATATGAATTTGTCAAGGGAAACAGAAAAAAATTTACAAAAACTAAAAGAAACAATTAATAAGTATTATCCTGAACCAATTGATATAAACTATGAAAAATACCTGAGCCAAACAGGCGTTTTCAATTTATTTAATCAAAATCAGGGGTGTTTAACAATAATTTTCGATATTAAACATTTTAAAATAGTAAATATTAGTAAAAATATTATTAACTTTACGGGGCATAACAAAAAAGAGTTTGGAGAAAACTTTATTTCGTTAATAGCTCCTGAGCATATTTCATTTATTAATGTTTTTGCTGCATGGATAATAACCACCTTAAGAAACCTTTCGAAGCCGTATATGGCAGAATATTTTCTTAATTGTTGGGGAATAAATGTACTCCATAAGTCGGGGGAAGTTATGAAATGGTACTTAAGTGCTTTTCCTCTCGAACTCGACGGAACCGGAAAGCCTTTATTAGTGTTTGTATCAGTACAAGATATTACTCATCTGATGAAAGGCGACGATTACTGGATAAGAGGGGTATTCGGAAAAGAAGAAAAGAAGATTTTTGTTTATCATTCTAATGAAAACAAAAGTAGTGAGCAAGAGATTGTATCAGAACGCGAACAAGAAGTTTTGAAATATATAATACAAGGCCTGAATACGAAGCAAATTGCCAGTATTTTACACATCAGCCATAACACAGTAGATAATCATCGCCGCAATATGCTGGCCAGAACAGGCACCCGCGATACCACAGCTTTGATTCATTTATGTAAAATGATGGGCATTATTTAAAAATATTTCAAATTTTAAGATATTTTATATTTTAGTAAGTGATTGATAATAAGCGATTTGTAATTTTAAAATTCTAGAGTAGTCAAACTGACTATTGTTATATTTCTAAATTATTAAGAAATCGCACACTTAACTAAAAAACTCACTTTTTTAGTCACAGCAAAAGTTGTTTTGGGTTCATCGGGGGACAGATTTTGCCCCCTTTGCCTTTTTATAGGGGTCTCAACAAAAAAACGCAAGCCCTAAGGCTCGCGTTAGTTTATTAAAATCTCTATTTTCTTCTCAGTAGTATCAGTACAATTCAGGAAAATCAGTAGGGCGCACTTCGCGCATAATTTCATAAGCAGCTTCAAAAATAGTTTCCGCATTCGGTTTTGAAAAATAATCGCCATCAGAAGCATAAGCAGGGCGATGAGCCTGAGCCGAAACAGCTTTAGGGGCAGAATCAAGCCAACGGTAAGCCTGTTGTTCGTCAAGTACCTGTTGCATCATAAACGCCGAAGCACCCCCCGGAACATCTTCATCGGCAAAAATCACCCGATTGGTCTTTTTAATCGATTCTACAATTCTGTGATGAATATCGAACGGCAATAACGATTGTACGTCTATCACTTCAACATGAATTCCCACTTGTTCTAGCTGATTAGCGGCTTCCATCACAATACGACACATAGAACCGTACGTAACAATGGTAAGGTCGGTTCCGGTTTTCAGCACTTCGGGTACGCCGAGCGGCACACAAACATCAAGCAGGTTTGCAGGTAGTTTTTCTTTGATTCGGTATCCGTTCAGGCATTCAATAATCAGAGCGGGGTCATCACCTTTTAAAATGGTGTTGTAAAAACCAGCAGCCTGTACAAAATTACGTGGCACCAGTACATGTATACCGCGCATACAACCTAACATTGCCGACATAGGAGAACCCGAATGCCAGATTCCTTCTAGTCGGTGGCCACGTGTGCGTATAATCAAAGGAGCTAGCTGCCCTCCGGCTGTTCTGTATCTGAGCGAGGCTAAATCGTCAGTAAGCGTTGCAAGTGCATAATAAATATAATCGAAATACTGTATTTCTACAATCGGGCGCAAACCACGCATAGCTGCCCCAATACCTTGCCCGATAATGGTAGTTTCACGAATACCCGTATCAGTAACTCTTAATTCGCCGTATTTATCCTGTAAGCCTGCAAAGCCCTGATTTACGTCGCCAATTTTACCAACATCTTCGCCAATGGCAAACACACGAGGTTCATGTGCCAGCAATTGGTCAAAATAGGTATTAATAATCTCTCGGCCGTCTACACTGGTGCTGCGCTCGTCATATTCAGGAGCAACGCCTTTTACGTGCATCGGAGAGGTAGGGTATTCGCTTAAAAGATGCGTATTAAAACGCTCTTTGTTTTCGATAGTAACTTTCTCAAGCCAAGTAATAATGGCTTTTTTTGCCTGATGCTCTTCAAAACGCATGGCAACCAATGCTTTTTTAACCGTACTGATAATTTCTCTGCGAACCGGATTTTCGGTGTGTTCCAGTTCTTCTGTGAGTTTTGTCAGTTCTGTGGTTTGTTTACTTTCAGCAACAGCTTTTTTCAGTAACTGCATGGCCGACTCAATATCAGGCTTTATTGAATCCCGATAAGCAGACCACGCGGCATTGCGCGATTTCTTGGCTGTTTCTTTGGCTTTGTTTTCAATTTCCTTTAGTTCTTCCTCGTTCGCGTAGTCGTTCGATAAAATCCATTCTCTGAAATGAAGGTTACAGTCAAATTCACGCTCAAAGGTGAGTCGCTCTCTTGATTTATAACGCTCATGTGAGCCTGAAGTAGAATGCCCTAGTTGTTGTGTTACTTCTATTACATGAACCAGAACAGGAATATGGTGGTCGCGGGCATAAAGAGCAGCCCGCTGATACGCCTCAATCAGTTCGGGGTAATTCCAAGCTCTGGCTACAATAATTTCTATACCATTGGTATCGTCTTTTTTCTGAAATCCGGCCAGTGCCTCCGAAATACTCGATTTGGTAGTCTGGTATTCAATCGGCACCGAAATGCCATAACCATCGTCCCACACCGAGAAGATAACAGGTATTTGTAAAACGCCAGCGGCGTTAATTGACTCAAAAAACATTCCCTGCGACGTAGAAGCATCGCCGATTGTGGCGAAACAAACTTCATTGCCGTTAACAGAAAAATTGCTAAGAAATGCTAAGTCGGGGTTTTGTCTGTATAATTTGGAGGCATACGCTAAGCCAATCGAGCGGGGCATTTGGCCTGCGGTTGAAGAAACATCGCTGACAGTATTGTAAAGTTCGGTCTGGTTGAGCCATTCTCCTTTATCGTTTATCCAGCGGTTTCCGTAGTGGGCATTCATCGACCTACCCGCCGAAAACGGGTCGTGTGCAATATCGGGGTGGGCATAAAGCTGTGCAAAGAATTGTTGCCATGTAAGCCCGCCAACCGCTGCCAGAAACGTCTGGTCACGGTAATACCCTGACCTAAAATCACCTTTCCTAAAAACCTTCGACATGGCTATCTGAGCCAGTTCTTTACCGTCGCCAAATACTCCGAAATTAGCCCTGCCCATAAAAACATCTTTACGGCCTGTTATACTAACTTCCCGGCTTTCACAAGCAATTCGGTAGTCGTTTAAAACTTCGTCTTTTGTTAAAAAAACATCTGTTGAGGTAATTAGGTCTGATGTTCCAGTCATGCTCTCTATTTTGAATGGTTAATATAGCAAGGCGCATCCATGCAAAAACAATAAATATACCTTACTCAACTTCCAAAAAAATGAAAATTAGTTGTCATACTAACTAATTGTGTTGTAAAGTTAAGGGAAAATATTTCATTTTTCAAAAAATGCCCCCACTAAAGCGTTTTTGTTAATGACTTGTTAAAAATTTGTTATATATATGGTATTTAGTATTTATTTGCGTTAGAAATAAGCTTTACTAATAAAACGGAATTTATTTTTAACTTTAAATCGTTTAAATCTAATGAAAAAATTATTTTCAACAATTGCGGTGGTTTTTGCATTTGTAGCCTCAGTTCAAGCACAAGGAGTTTTAAAATTCAACAAAGAAGTACACGACTTCGGTAAAGTAAGCGAAGGCCCATTGGCTACTTATAGCTTTGAAGTAACAAACACAGGAACAGCTCCGGTTGTTATTTCAAATGCAGCGGCTTCATGCGGTTGTACTACTCCTGAGTGGTCAAAAGACCCAATCATGCCGGGTGCTAAAAGTACTATCAAAGTAGGGTATAATACTTCAGGCCGCCCTGGTTCGTTTACAAAAACTATTACAGTGTCAAGCAACGCCGAAAACGCAACAATAGTTTTAACAATTAAAGGTGAAGTAGTTGCCCCATCAGCAGCACCTGCCGCGGCTCCGGCTTCAGCACCAAACGGAAAGAAAAAAGTATAATTTTCGATATTATATATTTTCAGAATCGGCCACTTGCTCATGAGCAGGTGGCCGATTTGTTTTTATACCCTGTGGGTTTATGCGATAAACAAATTTTTACTTTTCGTTTCTCAGGGCTTGCCTAAGTAAAAAAAAATATCGAATATCGAATAAAATTCGATTGCCCTTAATATCTAAATCTTAGATTATGAATTTTCTTTGTATCTGTACCTACTTCAAAGGAGCCGAGTTTCTGAAATCTTGTAAAGCCGAAGGGAACAACGTTTATTTGTTGACTAATAAAAAACTGGAACATAAGCCCTGGCCGAGAGAATCGATAGATGAAATATTCTACCTCGAAAATATCGACAATACTTTTGAAACCTATCATACTATTCTGCAAGGATTGGCACACCTGATGCGTAGTAAAAAAATAGACCGGATTGTAGCTCTTGATGATTTTGACGTAGAAAAAGGGGCATTAGTACGTGAACATTTCAGGATACCCGGTATGGGGCAAACCACGGCCCGATATTTCCGCGACAAACTGGCTATGCGTATTCAGGCAAAAAATTCGGGTATTAATGTGCCTGCTTTCAGCCCACTTTTTCATGATGTAGACATTACCGAATACCTGCAAGCAACAGCGGCTCCGTGGGTAATTAAGCCCCGTTCAGAAGCCTCAGCCGCTGGTATCAAAAAAGTACATAATTTTCAGGAAGCATGGGATACCATTCATAGCCTCGGCGAAGAAAGACATAATTTTTTAATTGAGCAATTCAAGCCCGGCGATGTGTATCACGTTGACGCGCTAACAGTAGAAGGCAAAGTGATTTTTGCCAGATGTAGCCAGTACCTGAACACCCCATTTGAGGTTGCACATGGGGGCGGCATTTTCCGTTCGGTGACGGTTGAGCATGGCTCTAAAGACGAGAAAGCCCTCAGGAAAATGAACGAGCAGGTAATGAAAGCCTTTGGCATGAAGTTCAGTGCTTCGCACACGGAGGTTATTAAATGCCACGAAGATGGGAAATTCTATTTTCTGGAAACAGCCTCAAGGGTAGGAGGGGCTAATCTGGCCGAAATGGTCGAGTTTTCGTCAGGTATTAATTTATGGCGTGAATGGGCAAAAATAGAAACAGCCGTAGCCACAGGCGGAAGCTATGAGCTGCCACCTGTGGATGATTATTACTCAGGAATTGTAATATCGCTTTCGGCGCATCAATGGCCCGACTACACCCCGTTTAATGACCCTGAAATAGTGTGGAAAATGGATGATGAATACCACGTAGGGTTAATTGTGCGCGCCAAAAGCCGCGAAAGAGTATTGGAATTAATGGAAAAATATGCCATAATGATTCGCGATTTAGGCTATCATGCCTCTGCGCCTGCACCTGATAAACCCGTACATTAAACTATGACTACACAAGAAATTCTTGATTACGTAAATTCACACCCATCTGGAAAAGTGAAACTGGCTGTTGCCGATATTGATGGTATTTTAAGAGGTAAATATATTAGCAAACAAAAGTTTCTTTCTGTAATTGAGGGAGATTTAGGCTTTTGTGATGTGGTTATGGGCTGGGACATGGCCGATGTTTGTTATGATAATACCGACTTTACCGGATGGCATTCGGGTTACCCTGATGCAAAAGTTAAACTCGATTTATCGACCTTCCGTAAAATTCCGTGGGAAAACAATATTCCGTTCTTTCTGGGCGAATTTATTGAAGAAGCTGCCGAAATATGCCCAAGAAATGTATTAAAACGTGTAATACAGCAAACCGAACAGGCAGGGTTTAAACCTTTTTTCTCGCAGGAGTTTGAATGGTTCAATTTTGAAGAAACCCCCGTTTCGGCCAATGCCAAAGGTTTTCAGAATCTTACTCCAATGACTCCGGGTATGTTTGGTTACTCGATTCTGAGAAGTACATTGAAAAACGACTACATGACGGCTTTGTTTGAGCATCTGTCTGAATTTGATGTGCCGCTCGAAGGGCTGCATACCGAAACAGGCCCCGGTGTTTATGAAGCGGCCATTACCTACTCTGATGTACTAACAGCCGCCGACAGGGCTTTGCTCTTCAAAACTTCGGTGAAGGAAATAGCCTATCAGCAGGGTATTATGGCCACATTCATGGCAAAAATCAATGAAAACCTGCCCGGTTGTAGCGGACACGTACACCAGAGCCTTTGGGATACCGACGCTAAAACAAACCTTTTTTATGACCAGAATGCCCCTAACCACATAAGCGAACTCATGCAGAGTTATATGGCAGGGCAGTTACATTGTTTGCCCCATATTTTGCCAATGGTAGCGCCTACCATTAACAGCTACAAGCGGCTGGTAGAAGGCGCATGGGCACCTACAACCCTTACATGGGCTGTTGATAACCGCACGGTAGCTTTGCGTGCATTACCTATCAGTAAGAAATCCTGCCGGATTGAAACCCGTGTAGTAGGCTCAGACACCAATCCGTATCTGGCTTTGGCTGCTTGTCTGGCTGCGGGGTTGTATGGAATCCGTAATAACTTAAAGCTAAACCAGCCAGCCACCATAGGTAATGGTTATAAAGATGTAAGCAATGGCGTACTACCTAAAAACCTTGATGAAGCCACAAATACCATGAGAAACTCGGCAATTGCCAAGGAGTTGTTTGGTGAAAAATTTGTTACGCATTTTACCCAAACCCGCGACTGGGAATGGCGGCAATATGCCAAAGTGGTAACAGACTGGGAACTAAAAAGGTATTTCGAGATTGTTTAATTAGCTCGCTACATGATTATATTCGTTGTTTTTCTGGCTATTGTTTTCATTATTCTGTCTTCAACAGTTCTTAAACTACACCCTTTGGTTGGGCTTTTAGTAGCGGCTTTGGGTGTAGGTATTTTTGCAGGAATACCTATCGATAAACTGGCTGAAACCATTGGTAAAGGTTTTGGCGAGTTGATGTCAAAAATTGGCTTAATGGTTATTCTGGGCTGTGTGATTGGGGCAATACTCGATAAGTCAGGAGCAGCCATTAAAGTAGCAGATATTATTCTGAAACTGTTTGGTGAAAAATATCCGGCATTTGCCATGTCGGTTATCGGGGCCATTGTAGGCATACCTGTTTTTTGCGATTCAGGCTTTATCATTCTGGCGAAACTCAACAAAATCGTAGCCAAAAAGACAAACAAACCCCTTGGTACAATTGCTATTGCGCTTTCAGGAGGGCTTTTTGCAACACATACATTGGTGCCTCCAACACCCGGGCCATTATCGGCAGCGGGAAATCTTAATTTGACACATGGCATAGGTCTGGTAATTCTGATAGGCTTGGTAGTATCAATTCCGAGCTTGTTCTTATCTACATGGTTTGCTCAGAAATATGCCCGAAATCTGGCTATTATTAAAGACCCTGAGGAAAACTGGAACGATACCGACCATAAAACACTACCATCAGGCTGGAAGGCCTTCATGCCCATATTGTTGCCTATTTTGTTAATTACTATTGCATCGTTTGCCAAAATTCTGGATTCAAATGGAACAGGGGCCAATACCAGCACCTTTGTGCTGAACAAAACATTTATCAAATGGCTGAGTTTTTTGGGTAGTCCGTTAGTTTCGTTCCTGATAGCTATTTTTTTCTCTTTCTCGTTGTTTCCTGAAAAACCATTCGAGAAAATATTTGCCTGTTTTAAAAGCGGTATAGAGCATTGTGGTACAACGCTGGTGTTGGTAGGCGCAGGTGGAGCTTTTGGGGCAATTCTGAAAGAAACAGCTTTAAACAATATGGTAAAAGATTGGCTTGTTGCCAATCAGACCTCTGGCGTTATGTTCCTGCTTATTGCATTTGTGGTGGCAGCGTTTTTTAAAACAGCACAAGGGTCAACCACTACTTCAATGTTGCTGACATCGAGCATTCTGGCTCCGCTGCTTGCTTCGATGGGCTTTTCAGAGCCTTTAGATTTGACACTACTTGTGATGGCCATAGGAAGTGGCGCCATGACTGTCTCTCATGCCAATGATGCGTGGTTCTGGGTGGTTTCGCAATTTACAGGGCTAACCCAGCGTGATGCCTACCGAACGCACACCGTGCTTTCGGGTTTACAGGGTATTACAAGTTTACTAGTGGTTTGCTTCATATATTTTCTGACACATATTTAATAACCACGCTGATAACAAGTTGAAAAAATAGTAACTAAATCTGCTTGAAACGTGTTATACTATTTTACTTCCGAATAATTATGCTTACTCATGGAAGAGACTACTAAACTTGATAAAATTATTGAAGCGAGAATGAAACTGAAAGCTCGCTTTGAAGAAAAAATGAAAAATACGCCATCGGTAGCAGATGACCGACCGATGGGAAAAGGACCTGTAAACCGCCACGGAATGCCACAATTACCAGTAGGGCAGACTATTACCCAAAAATGGCCTGTGCTTGACTTGGGGTATCATCCGAATATTACGTTAGAACGCTGGCGGCTGACAATTGACGGAGAGGTTGAAAACCCTGTTGTACTCACATGGCAGGATTTTATGGACTTACCACAGGTAGAGGATACCAGCGATTTTCATTGTGTAACTACGTGGTCAAAAATGGATATGGTATGGAAAGGAGTAAGGCTCATAGATATAGCGGCTTTGGTACAGCCTAAAGAAACCGCCACCCATATTATGTGTTATGGTTATGATACTTACACAACTAATGTGTCGATGGAAGAAGCCTTGAAACCTGATGTACTTCTGGCACATACCGTTTATGGCGAGCCACTCGCCAAAGAACACGGTGGCCCAGCACGTATGATAACCCCCCAGTTATATGCCTGGAAGGGCTCAAAATGGATAAAGCGAATTCAGTTTTTGCCTAAAAATAAATTAGGCTTCTGGGAGGAACGAGGTTACTCAAATACTGCTTATCCGTGGCGAAATGATAGATATAGCTGAGATATACATAAAAAAAGGAGTCACATAAACTTATGCGACTCCTTTACGTTCTAACCTTTATTTATCACTATTCTTTGTTTTCTGGTAAACTTACTCTCTTTACAGTTCCATCTTCTCCTTGGGTAACCATCACAAAAACAACACCTTTTTGTTTACCAATGTTTACCTGACCTACATATTCGCCCGTAAAATCTTTTATTTCTTCTTTTGCTACCACGTTTCCTTTCAGGTCTAGCACTTTTATGCTTACATCGCCTTTCTGTTGGCTACTAAAACGAATATTCAATACCTCTGTTTTAGGGTTATTAGGATACACATCCAAACCACGGATAGTTTTGCTTGCGGCACTGCCATCAAAAGCAAAAACATCAGGCAAGGCACGGAATTCAAACTTCAGGTCACGACCCATCTGATTGAGGTCATTCTCCAGCCCTTCCATGTTCAGGTCAAGATTCAAATCTTCCATAACATCGTTATTTCTGCCTCCATCCCGACGATATACCCGTACACGTGGTTTGTCTCTGATAGTTATTTCGTCATCATTATGCTTGAAATTTCTGGTACGAGGTCTTTCTGTGTCAAAACTGAAGTGGTCATCTTCTTCGCGCGTATAATCTCTGTCTTCATTGTCAGAAAAACTTTCGACTTCTACTTTTGTACCACGCACGTTATCTTTATTTTTTGCCATTACAGAATCTTGATATTCCTGAATCAGGTTTTCTTTCTGTTTGTCGGTCAAACCTGTGGCATCAAAACTTTTTTCGTGCACTTTGGTTTTACCGTCAATGTCCTGTTCAATCCTGATACGTACAGTACTTTTTTTATCTTTCTTGGTTTGGGCAAATGAAGCTAGAGAGGCAATAGTAAATAGAGCCAATAAGCCTGCTTGTAGAGATTTGCTGAATGTAGCTTTCATAATTTTAATGCTTTTTTTAGAACTTTAAAGTAATAGACAACCTTTGCTTGAATAATGTTGCACAAACATAGCAAACAGGTAGCAGTATTGGCTGTTAAAGTTTCTTAAAAATTGTTAATAAACTATGCTAACTGTCTCAGATACAGCTGAATAGTATTCTCTAGCCCATAGTAGAGCGCATCACAGATAAGCGCATGACCAATTGAAACCTCTAACAAATTCGGGATATTCTGTTTAAAATAAGCCAGATTTTCGAGACTTAAATCGTGGCCGGCATTTACGCCAAGGCCCACTTGCTCGGCTATTTTGGCAGCTTTTGCATAGTCTCTGATAGCCGCTTCTTTATTAGCCGGATAAACGTGTGCGTAGCTTTCAGTATATAACTCAATGCGGTCGGTACCTGTTTCGGCAGCACCTTCAACCATCCGTTCAATAGGGTCAACAAAGATAGAAACCCTACAACCAACACTTTTAAAAGTAGCCACTAAATCTTTTAGTCGTTCGCGGTGAGTAATGGTGTCCCATCCGGCATTTGAAGTAATGGCATTAAGGGCATCAGGTACCAATGTAACCTGTGTTGGTTTGTTGGCAAGCACCAGTTCAACAAATTTTGCCTCGGTCGGATTCCCCTCAATATTAAATTCAGTAGTAACAATCTGCTTCAAGTCATAAACATCCTGATAACGAATGTGGCGTTCGTCAGGGCGGGGATGAACCGTAATGCCTTGCGCACCGAATTTCTCGCAGTCAATGGCTGTTTTAACCACATTAGGCATATTTCCACCACGAGAATTTCTTAAAGTTGCTATTTTATTAATATTTACTGATAATTTTGTCATGGTTTTTGATTTATATAGGAGAAAGGTAAAAGCAAAGCAGAAAAGAAGAAATTGCTGCTATTTCTCTTTGAGTTAATAACTGAATCGTGGCAATAATGAGTTCCCGATATAGAACTAAAATAATATTTCTCTAAATTCATTCTGTCCACCGAAACGATTCCAGATTTTCGGTTGTTGAAAGAAAATTAGGGAATCCTAATCGAATGTACAATAAACTACCAGCAAAATGGCACTAAAAACAGAAATTGACGCACAAATTAAAGCAGCAATGCTTGCTCGTGACGAGGTACGGAAAACAGCTTTGCGCGACATTAAAAAACTAATTTTATTGGAAGAAACCAAAGAGGGAAAATCAGGCGATTTGACACCTGACGAGGAGTTGAAATTATTAACCAAAGCTGCCAAACAAAGAAGAGAATCAGCCGATATTTATCGTCAACAGAATCGCCCTGATTTATTGGAAAAAGAACTGGCCGAACTGGCAGTAATTGAAGAGTTTTTGCCAAAACAATTATCGGAAGACGAGTTGAAAGTAAAATTACAGGAAATTATTGCTCGTGTAGGAGCCTCAAGCCCTGCCGATATGGGTAAGGTAATGGGAGTAGCTTCAAAAGAACTGGCAGGCCTGGCCGAAGGTAAAGCTATTTCAGCTACTGTAAAAACGCTTTTGGCTTAACATATTTACTTTATATTTTGTTATAGTAATGCCATGTTGTTTAGCATGGCATTACTATTTTAAACCAAAAAAGCAATGTTCAATAATTTTGTTTATCAGAACCCCGTAAAAGTTATTTTCGGAAAAGGACAAATTGCTCAGTTAGACAAACAACTACCTAAAGAAGCTAAAATTCTGCTTACCTATGGCGGGGGCAGTATTTTTAAAAATGGTGTATATGAGCAAGTAAAACAAGCCCTGAAAGGCAGACAGGTAATAGAATTTGGTGGAATTGAAGCCAATCCCACTTATGAAACATTAATGAAAGCCGTAGAAATAGGGAAAAAAGAAAACATTGATTTTCTGCTGGCTGTGGGAGGTGGGTCAGTGCTAGACGGTACAAAGTTTATTGCCGCAGCCATTCCGTATGAGGGAGACGACGCATGGCAATTAGTAACAGGCAAGGCCAGAATCAAGACCGCTATTCCGCTGGGTGCGGTGCTTACGTTACCCGCAACTGGCTCTGAGATGAACTTTTTTGCTGTAATAAGCCGTAAAGAAACCCATCAGAAGAAAGGTATGGGGAATCCGTTATTGTATCCGGTTTTTTCTGTTCTTGACCCTGAAACAACTTACTCTCTGCCGCAGCATCAGGTGGCTAACGGTATTGCCGATGCCTTTACGCATGTAATGGAACAGTACATGACCTACCCTGTTAATGCCGAGATTCAGGACCGCATGGCTGAATCGACCTTGCAAACATTAATAGCCGTAGCACCTAAAACCTTAGAGAACCCAACTGATTATGAAGCTCGTGCCAACTTTATGTGGGCAGCAACAGTTGCCTTGAATGGTTTTATGGGAGTAGGTGTGCCACAAGACTGGGCTACTCATGAAATTGGCCATGAGTTAACGGCTTTTCATGGAATAGACCACGGCCGTACGCTGGCAACAGTATTACCCCATTTAATGAGAATAAAGAAAGATGAAAAGCGTGGTAAACTGATTCAGTATGCTCAAAGGGTATGGAACCTGCACGGAACAGACGATGAGCTAGTAGAAGGAGCAATTCAGAAAACAATTGATTTTTATGAATCGCTTGGTGTGCCAACTAAAGCCAGTGCTTATGGTGTAGGCCATGAAACCATCGAAAAAATAGTACAGCGTTTCAAAGATAATAACGTAAAGCTAGGCGAAAGAGGCGATATTACTCCTGACGTGGTAGGCGAGATTCTGGAAATGAGTATTGCCTGATAATAATACAAAAGAGCTTTGATAGTAATCAAGGCTCTTCTTAATTAAAATGAGTTGGCCACATATATGCTTCTTCTGATTAATGAACTAAAAAATATTACAGTAGTACCCCAAACAAAACAGCCCCTCAATCGAAGGGCTGTTTGTTATAAAAATTACAATCTATTGTAACGTATTCCTTTATCTTTAAATTTTTTATTTCACTACTTTCATGGTACCAAACATGAGTCGCCAGTGCCCGGGGAAAGTACACACAAAAGGGTAGTCTCCTACCACTGTCGGTGCCGTGAATTTAAGCCGATACGTTTCGTTCGGATTCACCAATGGCGTAGCCGCTACCACTTGCGGAACATTCGGCACATAATTCTTTTCGGCTGCGTCTTTTTGGGTAATCATTTTATCTGCCGCTTTTCCGATAATTTCCATGCTTTTAGGCTTACCAATAACAATATTGTGTTGCATGGCATCGGGGTTTTCAAAAACCAACACTACTGGTTTTCCGGCTTTTACGGTAAACTCCTTTTTATCAAACTTCATCTCTTCTTTAATCGATTTGATAGTGATAACGATAGCATCTTTGTCGTCGTCGGCATTACTGCTTTTTAAACCCCATGCAACCAGTAGTTTATTTAAGCGTTCGGCATTAGTTTCTGTAAGCCTGTTACTCAGCGAGGTTAAAAACTTCTGATTATCGGCTGTAACAGTTCCTTTTTTACGAGGATTCCAGCCATTCGACATTCCTTTTAGCAAGGCTGTATTTTCAGTAACCGGAAGTTTATCCCAATACTTAAGCATGGCTGCCAGTGTATCGGCAGGCATAACAGAAGCATAACTTTTAACGGCTCTTTCAAGGGCAAAAGTTGAAAGTTTTTGCGCCTGCTGGAATGTAATCTTCTTGCTATAAAAGTTATTTTTCTCGTTATTTTCTTCAATTTTGTTTTCGTAATCAACCATAATGCTAAAAGTGTAATCTCCTGCTATATCGGTTGAAAAGAAGAAGTCGCCAGACCAAGGGCCATTAGTGTTTTTTGAAATAGTGACGGTTTCGCCCGGAGCTATACCTGTGTTATGTACCATACTCCAGATGGTTGACTTCTGGTTTTGTCCGGTAATATCAATTTTTAAAGACACCACATTGCCTTTTTTTACTGAATCCTTGCCATTATTCTTTACATCAACAAAATATCGCATTCCTTCACGCACATAAGGCGATGCCGGCTCTGCACGTAAATTAGTAATTACTAAATCAACACCATTGGCAGGGGCTGGTAAAGGCTTGGTAGCTTCTTTGCTGCTTGCCGTAGCAGAAGTACCATGATTCATGGCTGAGTGGTCATGGTTCATAGGCATGGGCTGTGCATTTGCTAGTTTGCTCAGGTATTTTTTCAATAAAACCGATTTATGGCTGGTTAGGGCAGCGGCAAAGGCATCAGGTAGCCAGCGGTCGTTACTTTCGGTTGCTTGCTCCATGCGTGTCAGAAGAGCTTGCTCTGAGGCCGTTGTGAGAGGTAGTTCGCTTAACGCTAATACGGCGTTCAGTACTACTAAAGGTTCTTTGTTATTCAGTAAATCGTTTTGCAGAATAATATCTACTGAGCGTGTATCAGCAGGTAGCACTTGTATCGCGTTTTTCTGTACGGCCCATGAAGGGTGTTTCAAGGCTCCAATTACGGCGTTTAGTGCTTCTTTATCATTTTCAATAGCTCCAAGCCCTTTTAATGCCCAAAGTGCATGAATAGCTGCCGTATTCAGCCCTAGTTCATCAACTGAAGGGTCTTTTATTAAATCTATCAAAGCCGGAACTACGTCTGTTTTGCCACGTTCAACCAATAATCTTTGTGCGTGGGTACGCCAGAACATATTGCTATTGCGTAAAGCACTGATAAGTTCTTCGGGGCGGTCTTTACTGAGCGACAACGGCGTATAAGCGGGGGCTTCTTTCCAGCCTACTCTATAAATACGGCCGTGGGTATAATCGCGCAAATCGGTTTGGTAAGCATTGCCTAACCCGTTTTCAAAACCTTTAGGTACGGGGTTATGCTGAATAATAAAGCTATACCAGTCGGCTACCCAAACAGCCCCGTCAGGGCCAACTTCTGCAAATACAGGAGCAAACCACTCGTCGGCGCCTGCCATCAGGTTGAACGCCTCTTTATCTTCGTAGTTAGTTCCTTTTTTCTCCATAAAATTTTGGTGAACAATATGCCCTGTTGGTTCAGTTACGAAGGCAATCTGATTCCAGTAGTTTTTTGGGAACGCTCTTGCTGTATAAAAATTATGCCCCGATGCTGCCGTAAAGCCTCCGAAAACATCTACCTGTCTTACTTTGGTAGTAATAGGTTTCATGTCTTTGTGTGTGTCGGTTGAGCGGCTGCCGTTGTCGGTATTAAAACCAGGGTTCAGAAAGTTTTTATGCGGAATAGCCATATACCAGCCATGTGCATTATTGGCCGTAGACCCAAATACATCGCCGGCTTCGTTAAAGCCCATACCCCAAGTATTGTTCGATGTACTGGTTACCCATTCGAGTTGTGAGCCATCGGGTTTGAAGCGGAACAAAGCCTGCCCGAATTTCAGGCTATCGGCTGAGCCTACTTTTCCTTTAAAGCCCGAATACCCTACACAACCCCAAACCCAGTTATCGAAGCCGTAGTGCAGGTTTGATGGCCCCGCGTGGGTATCGCCTGTGCCAAAACCTGTAAACAGAATTTTCTTTTCATCGGCTTTGTCGTCTCCGTCAGTGTCTCTCAGGAAAATCATGTGCGGAGCCTGTGATACTATCAGGCCACCATTGGCAAATACCATTCCTGTGGGTATACTCAGGCCGTCGGCAAAACGGGTAAATTTATCAGCCTTGCCATCTTTGTTTGTATCTTCACAAATCAGAATGTAGTCACTTCCGCCTGTATCTTTTCTTTCGTTAGGGTAATCTTTCGTAATAAGCACATATAGTCGGCCTTTTTCATCCCACGACATAGCAATCGGGTGCTGCACGTTTGGTTCGGCCGCAAACAGGTCGAGCGTAAAATCGGCTGGCACCTGTATATGCTTTATCGATTCTTCAGGCGAGAGCGGCAATTGCTGCATTTGCACACCCGGACGTTTTTCGTAGTTAGGAAGTTTGGCTTCTCTGTATGCAAAAGGTTGAGGATTAAGGGCTGCATGTGCTGCTCTTGCGTTTTCGTCTACGGCCCAAACAATGGCATTATAAAGTAATTGTTGAAAATTACCGTTGCTCCATGTGTTGTCGTCGTGGCCGTAGGCGGTATAAAATACACGTCCTTTGCCATAAGTACGGGTCCAGGTATAAGGCTCAATATTTGTTTCAGGGCGGTCGCTGGTTTGGTCTGCTTTTATTTCACGTACCATCAGCACGTTGTTGTCGGGCTGCAAGTGGCTATGCAGATAAGTTTCGTCATACGTCCTGATTGGCCCCAAGTCTTTTACTATGAGGTGTGTTGGCAATACTGTTTTAGCCTGAATGGTGTCCATTTTATGCCGCCAGAATTGCCCGCCTACCATTTTTACATATTCGGGCGAATTGCGAAAACAAAAAGAGGCGCAGTGAATAGGTAAAATACCTTTGCCAGAGGCAACATAGTCGAGTAGGGCTTTTTCAGCTGCTGGCGTGATTTCGTCCCAGTTGGCATAAATCATCAGGGCATCATATTTTGCCAGATTTTTTGGGTTTATATCTTCCAGATGGTCGGTATAAGTGAAGTTTACTCCTTTAGAACCCAAAGCCGCCATTAATGTAGGAAGCCTTTCGATAGGGCGGTGATGGCCGTTGTCGCCTAAGAATAAAACCTCCAAACGGCGAGCTTTTTGCGCTTGAACGCCTTGCCAAAGCAAAACAATCAAGAGTATTAACGTTTTTTTCATGAGATGTTTAAATGTCAGCGTTTTAATACTTGTAGTGATAGGCAGCAGAAGGGGCGAAATAACGTTTCGCCCCTGTTATATTTATGCGTTTTGGAAGTCAGGCAAATACATGATTTTGCCACCTTGCAGAGCAGATTCGTGAGCCAGAATACCCACGCTAGTCCAGTTTGCTGATTGAACTGCATTCGGGAAAGGGTCACGGTCTTCGATAAGGGCCATAACAAACTCATGTGCCAGATGCGGGTGTGACCCACCATGCCCTGAACCCTGCGTGAATGACAAGTGATTGTTCTCGCCTAAGTCATAAACACCTTTGGTCGTAAATGGCTGAATACCCTCTGGTAACAGATGGGCGTAATCTGGTACGGTTACTTTTTCCGGAATTTCATGTTCAGGCTTTTTAGCTGTATGAATGATATGCTCTTCATGCTCAATTAATGCCCATTCAAACGATTTCTTAGAACCGTATACCTCAAAACTTTCTCTGTACTGGCGTGCTACATCGAATAATGAACGGTATACATAAGCACTTAAATCGCTATCTTTAAATTTGATATGAGCCGATTCAACGGCAAATGGTGAATTATGTATCTGAGCCAGTTCTTCGCGGATAGTTCCTGAGCCAAAGCAAGATACATACTCGGCTTCGAGTTTTAATAAACCGGCCACAGGCCCTACACAGTGGGTAGCATAGTGCATAGGTGGTAAACCAGGCCAGTAGTCAGGCCAGCCGTCCATATCTTGCTGGTGGCTTGCTTTCAGAAACTGTACTTTGCCAAGCTCGCCTTTTTCATAAAGTTCTTTTACAAATAAAAACTCACGGGCATACACAACCGTTTCCATCATCATGTATTTTTTACCCGTTTCTTTGCAGGCTTTTACAATGGCCATGCAGTCTTCAACACTGGTAGCCATAGGTACAGTGCAGGCCACGTGTTTGCCTGCATAAAGGGCTTTCAGGCTTTGCTCAGCATGATTCGGAATCGGAGAGTTAATATGTACAGCGTCAATATCGGGGTCTTTTAGTAGTTCGTCATAGTCAGAGTAGCGTTTTTCAATACCAAAAGCATCACCAATCTGATTTAGCTTTTCCACATTACGTTGGCAAATGGCATACATATTTGTATGTGGGTGGCGTTGGTAGATGGGGATGAACTCGGCACCAAAACCAAGCCCGATAATAGCTATATTAATTTTTTTTGACATGGGTTGAATTATTTTAATTGAACTTCAAATCTTTTCAAAGCAATGTATTTTGCTTGGGTGTATTATTTACAGCCTAATAACCTGAAAATCAGGCTAGGCTGTTTTTTAAAAATGCAAGGCTGTCGGTCATTAATTGCGTTTCCGAATCGAACATTTTACGCCATATATTGGCTACTGCCAGTTTCTGGCTGAATGCCTCTACCGATAACCAGCCATCATAGTTAATTTCCTGCAAGGCTTTAAAAACCTCTTCCCAGTTTATGTTTCCTTGGCCTACTGTACTGCGGTCATTTTCAGAAACCTGCACATGTATCAGATGTTTTGATAGTTTCCTGATAGCATCGCCAAGATTTTTTTCTTCAATATTGGCATGAAAAGTATCAAACATTATTTTACAGGCAGGGTGGTCAATGTCTTCTACGAGTTTGATTAATTCATCGCTTGACGATACCAGATAACTCTCAAAACGATTCAGGTACTCTAGCCCTAACGTAATTCCGAAGCTATCGGCATAATCGGCCAGTTCTCTGAGATTTTCTACGGCCCATCTCCATTCTTGTTCGGTAGGTGGCTGCCCTGTAAACTGCCCCAAAGCTGAGTGATAAGGCCCGTTAAGTAAATTAGCCCCCAAAACCAAAGCACAATCAACGGCTCTTTTGTTACGCTCCAGTGTAGCTTTTCTGACGGCGGGGTCAGGGCTTATCTGGTTAAAGTCCGGCCCGCAGATGGTTACGGCAATTCTATCGAGTTCCAGTTCATCCAGTTTCTGCCGCCAGTTATACCAGTGCTGTGGTTCTGTATCAAAAATAGGTACTTCTACGCCATCAAAACCCATCTCTTTTATTTGTTCCAGTACCGGAAAAAGGTCTTCGTTAATCTCTGTCCCCCATAAAAGGAGGTTCATCCCAAACTTCATGCTGATATGTTTACAAGTTTCATATTACAAAACTATCTTAAAAAAGTACAAAAAAATAAGCCTAATTTTACTAATACTGACTGTATTTTGACTTTATTTGTTTTTATAACGTAATTTAGTGTTAAAATTCAGAATGCAAGCTTATGAAACCACTGCTCAAAAAATCGGTCGAAAGTGCTGTTTATTCTTTTACACTCAAAGAGCTTATAGAGCCACATTTCGACCCGAACTGGCACTTTCACCCGCATTACCAGTTGTTTACGGTTCTGGAGGGAAGCGGTACACGATTTATCGGAGATAATATCAAACATTTTGAAGCAGGCGATACCGTGTTTCTTGGGCCAAACGTGCCACATCTCTGGCAAAGTGACCGAGTTTATTTTGAGCATAATTCCGGTTTACGAACGCATGGCATTGTTATTTATTTTACTGAGGATTTTCTGGGAAATGGATTCTTTGAAAAAAGCGAAATGTATGGGCTGAAGCAGCTACTCGAAAGCGGAGAAAGGGGGCTGGATATACTCGGCTCTACCAGAGAATATATCAGGCATGAATTGCAGCAACTTAGTCATTCGGAAGGTTTTGAACGAATAATGAAGTTTTTGGCGATGCTTCATGAGTTATCACAATCAACCGAATATGAGTATATAGCCAGTTTTGGTTATGTAAACACACATAAAGTTTCAGAAACAGAACGTATGCAGAAAGTACACGAATATGTAATGAAACATTTTAAAGAAGAAGTCCGGCTGAGCGAACTGGCCTCACTAGTAAGCATGAGCGATTCTGCTTTTTGCCGATACTTCAAGAGCCGAACTAATAAGACTTTCTTTGATTTTATAGCCGAAATACGTATTGGTCATGCCTGTAAGCTATTGCACGAGGGCCACCTGAGCGTTACACAAGTGGCTTATGAAAGCGGCTATAATACTATTTCTAACTTTAACCGTCAGTTTAAAGAAATCACAGGCAAAACACCTTTTATGTACCAGAAAGAATATGCCAAAGGGCCTATTTAAACACCATTCAGCCTGCCGCCATCCACAGGAATACTGGCTCCATTGATTGACGCAGCCGCTGGCGAACATAAAAAAGCAATAACGGCACCTGTTTCTTCGGGAGTTGTAAAACGCCCGATAGGAATATCTTTTATAAGGTCTTGCTCAACTTCCTTGATACTTTTGTTAGTGGTTTTGGCTCTTGTTTCGTTTATTTTTTCCAGACGTGTAGTAGTGGTATACCCGGGCAATACATTATTGGTTGTAATGCCATACTTGCCCAATTCATTTGCCATTGATTTGGCCCAGTTGCCCATTGCCCCACGAATGGTGTTCGACACCCCCAACCCAACAATAGGTTGTTTCATACCTACCGAAGTTATATTTACAATACGGCCGAAACCCGCACTTCTCATAAAAGGAACTACGGCTTGGGCTAGTAGCTGCGCAGCAAGAACATGCGCCTGAAAAGCCGCATTGAACTGCTCAAGGTCTGCCTCGATAATAGCACCAGCCGCAGGGCCACCCGTATTATTCACTAAAATATGTACTTCGGGGTATTTGGCTAAATGTTTATCTATACGAGGTTTTATCTGGCTCGTTTTAGAAAAATCAATAGTTAAGTAACGGTGCTTCTGGTTTTTCTTACGTGGAAGCGTCTTTACCACATCTTTTAATTTTTCTTCGTTGCGGGCTATTAAAGTAATATTAGCCCCTAGCAGAGCCAGTTCTATGGCGGCGGCTTTACCAATGCCTTGTGTGCTGCCACATACCCATGCAGTTTTGCCAGTTAAATCAAGATTCATGCGATGCGTTTTTTCTCAAAGGTAGTGCTTTGTACCCTCATAAAAAATAACAACACCACTTATAAAGTAATAAAAATACCCAAACCTCATAAAACCAATATGAGGTTTATGAGGTTTGGGAGTATACGGGCTTTCGGTTGTCTATTGCTTGGCAAAGACCAAATCAACGGCTATTTTAATTTCGTTCGAAATCATGTTTTCTTTCATCTGCGACAGAAAATTATATGCCTTATAAGTAACGCCCCATCTGGTGCGGTCAATACTTATTCGCCCTTGTGCCTTTATTTGTGTTTTATCCTGATAAATAGTGGCCGGAAACACGATGGCGTTCGTACTACCCCTTAATGTAAGATTACCCGTTACGGTATATTCATTAGGTTTGGCACTTGCTATAACTTTAGTAATGGCAAAGTTTGCCACAGGAAACCGCTTTGTATCAAAAAAATCTTCTGATTTGAGGTGGTCTGCCAGATTTTTCCGGCCTTTCTCATCTTTTATGTCAGTATTTACAATACTATTCATGTCGATAATGAAATTTCCTCCTTTAACCTTGCCGTCAGGAAAAGTAATTAAATTGCCCGCGCTTACAATCATTGTTCCCTGATGCCCGCCGCCAACTACTGGCGAGCCTTGCCAGATAATCTGGCTTTTATCGGGTAGTAATTTAAAGGTAAGGTCAGCAGTTTTTGTTTGTGTAAAGGCTTGTGTAGCAAGAAATAATAAAAAAAGTGATAGCTTCTTCATAAAAACTAAGTAACAAATTATAAACAAATACACACTTCGGCATGAGGCCGAAGCGTGTAAAACTTTATTTCACTGCAATTTCATTATGTGGCAAAGCGTGTTTGTCATCAACAGTAAGCAATACTATCTGGTCGCCTTTTTTACAATGCGATAAAATATTTTGCACTTCTACGGTCATGAAATCTTCTTTTGAAAATAACTTAATGGTATTGGTTTCTTTTTCACGGATAGCAACCTTGAACGGAATTTTATCAATAGCCTTGCTTTCTTTTTCGTTGAGCTCTACTGTATTAACTGTCAGAGGGCCAGTTGCCTTTAAAGAAATTTCATTTTTGTAGCCCGTTTTTGTATATTGGTCTACAATCATTTTATTGCCCAGAAAGGCAGCCGAGCAAACCTGTTGGCTAAAAGCACCGGTAGCTAGGGCAGAACAAAAAAATGCGGTTGCAATAAGTTTCTTCATGATTGTTTTCTGTTTGATTGAATAATGAGCCAAATGTATGGTAGATAAAGCCAGCAGAGGTAAAACGAATGTAAAAAAGTGTAAAACGTATGTAATTCTAATAAAACTGACTCATCTTTACTTTATTTTTGTCAGATTATGAAAGCAAAAATTTATATCACTGCACTAGCTGTTTTTGCGGCTATTGCCTTATCAGCAGGAACGCTCGTTGTAAGCAATTCGGAGGAGTTTTTAGAGAAGCGTGCCATACTGGTTGTACGTGAAATCGGGCATCAGTTATTGTTGCACGCGGGCGATTCTACGTCGAGGGTTTTGCCTGTTAAAAAATTAGACGCGCATACTTTTCAGCTCGAATTTCAAAGCCAGTTTTCGTTTTTTCCCGACACACTTGTGAAAATTATACATCAGCGGCTGGGCAATGCCCAATTACCCCTCGACTACATGGTGAACGTTTTTAACTGCTCGAGTGGTGATATAATATTTGGTTATGAAGTACGCACACAAAACAATAGCATTATGCCATGCTTGGGCAGGGGCCAACCTGTTGGTTGCTATAAAATACAGATAGCTTTTACAGGAACTTACGGCTTACCAAAATTTGTAAACTTCTGGTGGATACTAGGAGGAATACTTATAGGTGGTATACTTTTTTCATTATTTAATAAAAAAAATATTCAGCAGCAAAAACAGCCTGAACCTGTTGAAGAAACGCCTTCTATCACCATCGGGAAGTATGCTTTTTACCCTGAAAGGAGTTTATTGGTGAACGAAAAAGAACAAGTGGAGTTGTCGGACAAAGAAACAAAAATATTGAGCATATTTGCCACTAACCAGAATCAGGTTGTGGAAAGAGACAGGCTGCTCAAGGAAGTATGGGAAGATGAAGGGGTTTTTGTAGTAGGGCGAAGTTTAGACGTATTTGTATCGAAACTGAGAAAAAAACTTCAAGGCGACGAAGCCGTTAAAATTTCAAATGTACACGGAAAAGGATACAAACTAGAAGTAGCCGGATAAGCCAGAATATACATAAAATGCCTTTTGAGAAGATATTCGGATATTATACCTCAACAAATGAGGAAAATATTCCATTTATCCCGATAAAAGGCCGTTTCAGGTAAATTTACTTTTCCGTGAATTTTATTCTATTTTTCTTGCTAAAATTCGTAACTTTACCGAAATTATGGGGGAGTATATAATAAAGCTACTACAACGCCTGTAAATGAATATTTATAGGTCTTATAAAAAAGCAACTAGGCTTATGGAAGAAGAAATAATTGAAATAGAAAGATATTCTGAAAAAGAAAAATACGCCGTTTTTGATAAAGAGTTCATGCCCCACATTGACTCAATGTATAACTTTGCTTTTCGCCTGACAAATGATGAAGATGATGCCAATGACCTTGTACAGGATACGTACCTGAAAGCATTCCGGTTTATCAATTCGTTTGAACGTGGAACTAATGCAAAAGCATGGTTGTTTAGAATTCTGAAAAACAGTTTCATTAACGACTATCGTAAGAAGAGCAAAGAGCCTTCTAAAGTTGATTATCAGGACGTTGAAACTACCTACAACTCGGTTGAAGATGCCGAGATGGAGGCAACCACCGACTTGCGTACTGAAACTGTGCAGGATATGATTGGCGACGAAGTAGCCAATGCATTGAATAGCTTGCCAGTTGATTTTCGGACAGTAATTATCCTTTGTGACATCGAAGGTTTTACTTACGAAGAAATGGCAAAAATTCTGGATATACCTATCGGAACGGTAAGGTCCAGATTACATAGGGCGAGAAATTTATTGAAAGAAAAACTGAAAAGCTATGCTTCTTCGATGGGTTATAAAACCGACGAACTGGCAGAGCAGAGCTGATGCGGCGGGTCTGGAAAAGACTATTAAATTGAGATATTAATTCTATAATAACGTGCCAACAGCCCTAAGTGCTGAAAGCATATTTAAAACATTTTATTGAGGGAAAATATGTTGTCCCCTAAACATTATACCAATGAAAGAAAGGTGTGAAAATCATCAGAAGTGTATGCAGATGATACAGGCTGTACTTGATGGGTCGGCAAGCCCTGCCGAAATGGAACATTTTAAATTACACATGGACGACTGCTTGCCTTGTATAGAGGGTTACAAACTTGAAAAAAGTATTAAAGATGCTCTTCAGGTAAAAATGGAAAAGAAATGTTGCCCACAATCAACAGTAATAGATATAAGATCGAAAATTGGGCTAGGTTTGTTGATATTAGGATTTTTGTTTGTAGAAGTAAAACTGTATCATTTATTATTTAGTTGTTGATTTCACTATCTTTGCAGGATATTCAGCCATCAGATTTTAAAATCTGATGGCTTTTTTGATAATTTTCTAGCTACTCACCCTGCCAAAGCAGGGCATAAATGATTTTCAATGAAAGGCAAAGCCATTATATTTTGCGCTCCCTCAGGTTCGGGCAAAACAACCATTGTGAAACATCTGATTGATAAATACTCGAATCTGGGTTTTTCAATTTCAGCCTGCACGCGTGATAAACGCGGGCGTAACGAAGAAAATGGTAAAGATTACTATTTTCTGAGTATTCATGACTTCAAGGAAAGAATTGATAACGAAGAGTTTATTGAATGGGAAGAAGTGTATCCGGGTGCTTATTATGGTACTTTGAAGTCGGAAATTGAAAGACTTTGGGATGAAGGCAAGAATGTGATTTTCGATGTGGACGTAAAAGGTGGGTTAAACCTGAAAAAGTATTTTGGCGATAACGCCTTGGCTATTTACGTAAAAGTACCGTCGATGGAAGAATTGGAAAAACGCCTCAGAAACCGCGGAACCGACAGCGAAGATAGTATTTCAAGAAGGCTCTATAAAATGAAATTTGAAATGGAGTTCCAGAATAGATTTGATGTGATTCTGCTAAATGATGACATAGAAACCTCTTGGAAAAAAGCCGAAGACCTCTACGAAAGTTTTGTAAGGAACGAGTTGAAAATTGAAAAAAAACCTCTAGAGATTTAGTTAAATAGTGGCACGGCCTAAAACCGTGCCACAGTTATTTTATTAATGCAGGAAGTGTCTTACACCTGTTAGCACCATTGCTACGCCATTCTTGTTACAGAAATCAATTGAATCTTGGTCACGGATTGAGCCTCCGGGCTGAACCACAGCCGTAATGCCGGCTTCGTGTGCAATTTCTACGCAGTCAGGGAACGGAAAAAATGCTTCAGATGCCATTGCAGCTCCTTTCAGGTCAAAGCCAAATGTTTTTGCTTTATCAATGGCCTGTTTTAAAGCATCCACGCGTGAGGTTTGCCCTACACCACAAGCTAAAAGCTGCCCATCTTTGGCTAACACTACGTTATTCGATTTCAGGTGTTTGCATATTTTCAGGGCAAATTCGAGTGCTTTTACTTCATCCTCGGTTGGTGCTTTTTCGGTAGCTACTTTAAAATCTTTGCCTGTTTCAATTGCGTTGTCTTTATCTTGCTCCAATACCCCATTCAGAAGCGTACGGAATTGCTTCTTGCTCAGCTCAACAGGTTTTCTGATAAGCAAACGGCGGTCTTTTTTCTTTTTCAGAATGCTTAAGGCTTCTTCATCGAACGATGGGGCAATTAGTATCTCAAAGAAAAGTTTGTGAAGCTCTTCGGCAGTTGCAACATCAACATGTGTGTTGGTGATAATTACCCCCCCGAACGCCGAAACGGGGTCACAGGCAAGGGCATTTACATAGGCTTCTTTAGCTGTCGGAGCCGAAGCAACACCACAAGCATTGTTATGTTTGATAATTACAAACGAGGTTTCGCTAAATTCATCAATTAAACGCACACAGGCTTCAACATCCATCAGGTTATTATACGATAACTCTTTGCCATGAATCTGCTCAAACATCTGGTCTAAATCGCCGTAGAAAGTAGCGGCCTGATGCGGGTTTTCGCCATAGCGTAATTCTTTTTTCGGAAGGGCAGCAAAGTTCTGAACAGTGGTGTATACATCGTTGCTGAAATAAGCATGAATGGCCGTATCATACTGCGAACTCATGGCAAAGCCTTCCATGGCATAGCGGCGGCGGTCGGCTAAGTCAGTAGCACAACCTTTTTGGTGCAGAATATTATACACATCATCATACTGATTACGCGACGATACAATTAATACATCGTTAAAGTTTTTAGCTGCTCCACGAATCAGAGATATTCCACCAATATCAATTTTTTCAATAATATCTTCCTCATTTGCGCCTGAAGCAACTGTTTCCTGAAAAGGATATAAATCTACAATTACTAAATCAATAGACGGAATTTCAAACTGAGCGGCCGTTTGTATATCTCCTTCATTATCGCGGCGGTAAAGAATGCCACCGAAAACTTTAGGGTGAAGTGTTTTAACACGCCCACCAAAGATTGACGGATAGCTGGTTAAGTCTTCTACGGCTGTAACCGGAATACCCAGATTTTCGATGAAACTTTGTGTGCCTCCTGTCGAGAAAATCTGTACATCGTGTTCATGAAGAAGTTTAACTATTTTATCTAAACCATCTTTGTAATAAACCGAAATAAGAGCCGATTGTATCTTCTTAGTCATTTTGGAATGATTTTTGCAATGTATTATGATAATAATGTAAAGGTCTTGTGCCAATCTTTTGAAAGTCTGGCAAAAAAAACGAAAGTGCAAAATTAGTGCTTTTTCGCAATACGACAGCATTTTTCGATAAACATTAAAAAATAGTGTTTATTGCTGCCAAAAATAGACTTTTGAGGGCTTTATTGAGGGAGTTATAAGTTTGCTCAAAAAAGCAATATCCCGAAAAAATACAAATTCGATAAAAAGATTTCTTCAGGTGTAAAGTAGTGGAGGAACGAAATATCCTCGCTACTGAGCGTTTCTATACTCATGCAAGTTTTCGGAAGGAGACTTGCATTTTTTTTGCCCTAAAAAAATTATGTTTACATACGGGGTTTCCAAGTAATTTCTTCGCTTTGTAGTTCCTGCGTCATCATACGTGAAAGTACAAAGAGATAATCAGATAAACGATTAAGGTATTTAATAATCGTTGCATTTACTTCTTCTTCGCCCCCTAGCCGAATCGTGAGCCGTTCGGCTCTACGGCATACCGTTCGTGCAAGGTGTGCAAATGAAACAGACTGATGCCCACCCGGTAAAATAAAAGCTCTGAGCGGAGGGAGTTCGGTATCCATTTTATCCATTTCATTTTCGAGTAGAGCAATATCTGCTTCTGTTAAAGTCGGAATAGGTCGTTTTCTGACCTGCTCAGGTTCCGAGGCCAAATCTGCACCAATAGTAAATAGCCTGTCCTGAATTTCTTTCAATAAATCGCGGCGCATTTCATTAACGGGCTGGTCTCTTACCAACCCTATCCATGCGTTGAGTTCGTCAACGGTGCCATAGCACTCAATTTTTAAATCTCCTTTACTTACTCTTCTGCCGCCTACGAGCGATGTAGTTCCTTTGTCTCCGGTTTTAGTGTAAATTTTCATTTGCCTGCCAGAAAATCTTTATAAGTACTGCACTCCTGAATTAGCTGATTTTCGTAATTGGTTTGTTGATACTTGGTTTTGAGCAAATTCAGATAAGTTGAATATTTTTCTTTTTTTAAAGTTGATAAAGTCTGTTTTATTTCTGCTTCTTTTTTCTCTCGTTCTGCCTCAGGAAGTAAATACAGGTCATCGTCATATAACGCATGAGAAGCTAGGGCATATCTTATTTGTTGGCAGGTGGCTGCCAGATAACACGCTTTAGCTGCATATTCGGCGTTAGGTGCGGTCTTCATGGCTTTATCGAAATAGTGTAAAGCCTTTTCAGAGGTATAATAGTCGTCGTTTTCGTTGGTTTCTTCTACACTACTCCAGCCTCTGCGAAGCAGAACCCAGCTATTGCCAAAGTAGCTCATATTATAAGAGCCACAGCCTAATAACAACCAACTTTCATAATCGTTTGGATTTTTGTTTACTTTTTCCTGTAATTCGGCCATTCGGAGAGCAAACGACAGCGGCGTTACCCTCTGTTTGGGGTTGGCATCGCCCAAGCCATTTAAATGAAAAGGATTTACATCTAAATAGGTTTTATAAGGCTCATCTTGCCAGATTGATGTTGAAACATGTTTCCACGAGTCGGCAGCTTTGGCATAATTATGTTCAGACAAGGCTCTTCGACCCAATACAGTGTACAGATAGTTATTATCTAGTTTCGTAATTTTTACAAGCCTTTTGTCAAAATCGCTAGGCTTACTTTTATTAAAGAAATCGAGTGTATAATTAATAGTAGCCGAAGAAGTAGAATCTTCAATGGCATACATGTTTGTACTGCTCATAAAAGAGGCTACATCTACCCAGCCATCTCGTTGTGCAGTGTACCCCAGTTGTGAAGAAGCCAGAATCGACAGAATAAATGCCTTTGCTCTGTTTTCGGGGCTGGCAGTTGTCACAAGTGTTTTGGTTTGACTGGTTCCTTCTTTAGCTTTTTCTTTTTTGCCAAAACAACCCGAAAGCCAGCCTAACGATTCGTTTTCTTTCGGTGATGCTGTTGTAGTAGATGCTACCCCGTTTTGGCCTTCCGAAAACTCGTCGGGAGCATTCAGCCCTAAGTATTTGGCCGCCATAATTTTACAGGCCGCATTGAAATTATTAGCTGTTCTGAACTTGTCCGAACGAGCAAAGCGTTCCAGAAAAGGAATTACGTTTTGCTCCATTTCTGGCGTTACCGTTGGCGATTCAGTTACTGCCAGAATCAGCTCCTGCATACCAATCTGGTCTTGTATTCCCTTGTCGGCAGTCGGAATAGCCTTTGCTTTCGCAATTAATTCATGGCTTTTTTTGTAGTCTTTGGCTATGAAAGTCAGATATGCCGCAGCAGTATACCAAAACGGCGACTGTTTTAACTCAGGTTTTTCGGCTGATTCGAGCGAAAAAGCCAATAGTTTATTAAAATAACCTGGGGCATCAGTTTTCATATTCACCTTTTTCAGCGAATCTAAACCCCAGAAGTCATATTGCAGGCTTTCAGGGTTATTAAAGAAGAAATATTCGTTTTTGTTAATTTCGCGAGCCATTACAAATTCAAGCATTGGGTGCTTGGCATCTAACTCGCGTATTTCTTCTAGCATTGGCAAAGCATCCTGAAAAGGAAGTACTGCCGTAGCAGCATATACATTAGCTTTTTCAGCATTGGTTTTACAAAGTTTCAGGGCTTCGTCTTTCAGCCTCGGTAAAAAAATACGCAGGCTCAAATGCGCTTCTTTGCGTCGGGTAGGAGCTGTTACAAAAACCTGTGAAAAATGATAATAAGCCTGAGTTGAATCTTTGGCGTGCATATAAGCCCCAGCCACGCGCGAATGAGCCCAGTCGCTTATAAAGGTTTTAGCCTGAAGTGGCTCTACCATTTTCTGATACAGTTCGATACTCTTCTGCGGATTGCCCATCATATCAGCCAGTTTTACAGCCTGATACCCCAGTCTTTCTTTCACGAAAATATCTTTACTCTGGCTGTACCTGCCCTCAACGTCGGTTAGCCAGTCTGCATATTCTGAGGAGTTGGCTTTTGGGGTGTTCTCATAATCACCGTCGGCCGCTTCAATCTTTTTTGCCAGAATCAGATACTCGCTGGCTTCGGTTTTTCCTTTTTGTTGTAAAGCACTACTCAGGCCAAGTGTATTTTTGTTCTCTTCGTTCGGATAAAGTTCGTCAGTAACTATTTTTTCAGACACACCTGCATATTTTGCCCAAGCTTTTGTGTTTTCTGTCTGGTCAGGCGGAGAAGTTGCTTCGTCGTCCCAGTATTCAGTGGTATCATACAAAAACTGAGACGTAAAATTATAAGGGTGAAACTGCGCTTCGTTACTGGCACTCTCGGGCGAAAAAAAGCTCTTGAACTCGTCGTAGTCAAAGGGCATAGGGCCGCAGGCCATCAGGAATAAAATAATAATAGATTTAGTTCGGTAACTCAAACGAAAGAAAGATTTGTTGAAGCTGGGCATGACTGTAATTAGATACGGTATTGGGGTCTAAATAATAGAATGCAAATGTAAGTTTTTGTGTTGAAATTTGTTTACTTAATGCTTTAGAACCTTTTAAAAGTTCTTCGTATTCAACTTCTTCTGCCCGAATTATATCGCCTTTACGCAAGGAAATCCCGAAGGCCTGCGTATCATACAAGACAGTATATCTGTTGCCATCTTTTTGTAGGAAATTCTGCTGGGCAAGCACTTTGCTACCTAGCTTGTTTACTACTGTCATGAAACGATTATTACGGTAGAAAATTGCCCAGTTAAACAAGGGAAAAACAAGGTCAAGTGCCAGCGGATACTGGCTTAGTGTGGCCGTATACTGTGAGGCCGCATCGAGGTCATAAATAGAGTTTTTAATCTGTGTTTTTTTCCAGTCCGACATATTATAAAACATGAGCATTCCTCGGTCAACGGGCGGAATCCCCGTTTTATGGGCAAACTTAATCTGGTGTAGCCTGATGGTAGCCGATAGAGTTTTTTCTGCGCTGTATTTCCTGAAGAGTTCCAGTAATTTAAAGTATTTCAGTTTTGTGCTCAGAGTCCAGTCACAATCAAACTGAATTTCTGAAAAAGACGGTGCTTTCCAGTTATTTCTCAGTTGGGAATCGATAAGGCTTGCCAGCGAGTCGAGATATTTTTCAGGTGTACGTTGAAGTGTCTGGTTAGTAATAAATACAGCCGGAACCACCACCATGTTTTTCGGAATAGGCTCATCAAAACGTACGGGAGCTTTTATGGTGGCTTTGTTTCGGGTTAAATCCCAGTCTACATCAAATGCTTTTATATATAGCTTGTTAACCTTGCAGGCAGTAAGCATTTGTTTTTCGCTTTCGCTTAGTTGAAAAGAAGATTTCCAGTAATAAAAAGCTCTTGTAACATCTTTAGGAGGAGTGTCCGACTCACAAGCCAAACAAAGCAATAAAAACAAAAACAAATACAAACGCATGTAGATAGCTTACCGAAAAAGTTTAACAAAGATACTAATCTCTTGAATGAAATGAGTTTTTTTAATAAAAATCTAATTCTCTGCTTTAACTTTGTGGCATAAAACTAATCGCGCTACACGATATGTTCTGTTTAAGTAGTTGTTTAATAAAGTAGCTTATAACCTAAAATTACCCACTAATGTCAATATCACACATATTTTTTAATTTCTGGCGTAAAGTTTCTATGCCATTACTGGCTGTTACGTTAATTATATGCTATTTTACTTTTCCTGATAATGTGGCGGTGCATCATACCTCGTCGGGGCGGCCAGATGGGTATATCGACCGACAGGATTTCTTTTATATTTCGTTTGGGGTTATTATAGTCTTTAATTTGTTGTTGAACCTTTTGAAAAATCAGGTCGAAAAACTGAATTTTGCTCAGATAAATCCTAATAGCATTTGGGCGAAGGATTCAGACGCACTTAAAAAACTATTAAACAGTTGGTTCGATGCCTTCATAGCTCTGGTAAATACTTATATGGTTTTTGCCTTGATAGCCCTGAGCCGCATTAACCGCACAGAAGACCAGAAACTTGATATTAACTATGACTGGTTTGTTATGGCAGGGGCTGCGCTTCTGTTAATTATTATTTTTTATTTACCTATCAGGTTGCTTTACACTAATCCCTCAAGTAAAGAAGCCTAGTACATTTTTCCGGCTAAGTGTATGACAGAAATAGATTTAGAAAAATATACGTATCATTTGCCCGATGAGCGGATAGCCCGATTTCCCGTCGAGCCAAGAGATGTTTCTAAACTGTTGGTATACAAGCAGTCAGAAATAAAGGAAGATAAGTTTTATCGGTTGGTGGGGTATCTGCCGAAAGATGCTTTTCTGGTATTTAATAATACAAAAGTAATACCGGCCCGTTTGTTCTTTCAGAAAGACAGCGGTGCTTTAATTGAAATATTCCTGTTGAATCCGGTTGAGCCTTCGAGTGTTATTTCGCAGGTAATGGAAACAACACAAAGCTGCACATGGGTTTGCATGATTGGCAACAAAAAACGGCTAAAAGGAAAACTGCAAGGCAAACATACAATTCATGAAACAGACGATTTGGTGCTGGAAGCCGAACTCATCGATAGTGAAAAAAATCATGTGCGGTTTTCATGGAATAACGCCACACTAACCTTTGCTGAAATTGTAAAGTATTTTGGGCAGATTCCGTTACCACCTTACCTGAAACGCCAGACAGAAGAAAAGGACTACGAAACTTACCAGACTGTTTACTCAAAAAACAATGGCGCAGTAGCTGCCCCAACCGCAGGTTTACATTTTACCGAAAAAGTTTTGTTCGACTTTGAGGAGCATGACATCAACTATGATTTCATTACGCTGCACGTAGGCGCGGGTACTTTTCAGCCAATTAAGGTGCAAAATGTAGTCGAACACCAGATGCACTCTGAGCAGATTGTGTTTGAAAAAGCTTTTGTTGAAAGGTTATTGAAGTACCATACTTTTGTTATTCCTGTGGGTACAACCTCTATGCGTTCGCTAGAGAGCCTGTACTGGTTTGGGGTGAAACTATTGCAGGGAGACGAGACATTTTTTATAGAAAAACTATTTCCTTATCAGGATAAACAGGCTGTGAGCATTGAGGCTTCCTTGCAAGCTACATTGCAGTATATGAACAGCAAAAATATTGAACAACTTGTTGGCGAAACCGAGATTTTTATATTTCCCGGGTATCAGTTTCGGGTTTGTAAAGGAATAATTACTAATTTTCACCAGCCCGATTCTACCTTAATTCTGCTTGTAGCGGCATTTGTAGGCGATGATTGGCGAAAAATTTACGATTTTGCCCTGAAAAATAACTTTCGTTTCCTGAGTTATGGTGATTCTTCGCTACTGATTCCGTAATTTTGCCAATCAAAATTCGTTATGGTTAAAAACCACTATTCTAAAATCTCTTTTAATATTCGCTGATGAAACAATTATTTAGTCAAGGCCATACAAAAAATACTTTTTTCTGGGGTTTTACCTCTGTTTTAGTTTTCGTTAGTGTATTGTCATCTGCTCAGATACGCCCCCTTAGCCAATACGGTTTCAAAGTAGGCACAGGCATTTCAAAAACTTCTATTATTGATAACCAGACCAACATTATACCTAAGTTCAGAAATGATTTTAATGTCGGGCTGTTCTATCGTCGGAACATCAATAAATTCAGTGTTCAACCAGAGTTATACTATCAGGTAAGAGGTGGGAGTTTCAAAGCAAGCACTAATTTTGCCGAAACAGGTAACCTTATTCTGCGTAACTACTACCGTTATGTAAGTGTACCTTTATTGTTCGGCTACGAAGTAGCCAGAAATATATCAGTAGTAGCCGGCCCCGAATATGGCGTAGCTTTAAACGCAGGCACTTCACACGGGCCTTATAATAATACAGACTTTAATGTGGTTGCGGGGGTAAGAATTGATATGCTTGACATTGCTCATTTGTTTAGTATTAATATCCGTTATGTGCACGGCTTGTCAAATACAACTAACAAGACCTATACATTGGCTGATAAATCGGTTATTCCGTTAAACTTTCAGAACAGAACTTTACAGATTTCGGCTACTTATAATTTCAGCGATTATTACAACTGGTGGAGAAAACACGGTGTGAGCAAAAAAAAGAAGTAATTCATGATGATTTGTTAAATCGTTCGTAAATTTGCAAAAGATTAGTGCCACGCCCATAAAAGCGTGGCACACTTATTAATTATAGTTTCAATATTTCCCACCGAAGTGGGCGTGCCGACGAATCGGTTGAGTATGAATTTTATTGAAGAACTCCGTTGGCGTGGTATGCTGCACGACGCCATGCCTGGTACAGAAGAACAACTGAGTAAAGAACTGACCGCCGCTTATATCGGGTTCGACCCTACGGCAAAATCGCTCCATATCGGAAATCTGGCAACTATTATGCTTTTAAAGCATTTTCAATTGTCGGGCCATAAGCCTATCGCGCTGGTAGGTGGAGCCACCGGAATGGTAGGAGACCCCTCAGGTAAATCGGCCGAACGCCAGTTTTTATCAGAAGAAACCCTGAGAGACAACCAAGAGGCTATTCGTAAGCAGTTATCCAGATTTCTGGATTTTGATTGCGGAGAAAACTCGGCAGAAATTGTAAACAATTATGACTGGTTTAAAGAAATCGGATTTTTACAGTTTTTGCGAGAAGTAGGAAAATACCTGACGGTTAACTACATGATGTCGAAAGACTCTGTTAAAAATCGCTTGCAAACAGGTATTTCATTTACCGAGTTTTCGTATCAGTTATTACAGGGATACGATTTTTATTGGCTATATAAAAATAAAAACGTTCGGATTCAGATGGGAGGCTCCGACCAATGGGGGAATATCACTACCGGAACCGAACTTATCCGACGTAAAGAGTCGTCAATTACAGATGAAGAAAATACAGACGATGCCCATACGTATCAGGCATTTGCACTGACAACCCCACTTGTAACCAAAGCCGACGGAACCAAATTCGGGAAGTCAGAAGGGGGTAATGTATGGCTCGACCCAAGCATGACTTCTCCGTATACTTTTTATCAGTTCTGGCTAAACCAGTCAGATGCCGACACTCCTCGTTTGTTAAGAGTATTTACACTTTACTCAAAAGCAGAAATCGAAGAAATTGAAAAACAACACGCCGAAGCACCACATTTAAGAATTGCCCAGAAAGCACTTGGCAAAGATGTAACTATTCGTGTACATGGCGAAGACCAATACGAATTGGCTTTAAAGGCATCGGAGGTGTTGTTTGGTAAAGCCACGCTGGAAACCTTACAGAGCCTTGATGAAAATACATTTACAAGTATTTTTGAAGGAGTGCCACAAACTGAAATTACAGAAGAAGAGTGGCAAAACTGCCCAAGTGTGCTAGATTTGATTTCGGTAGTAACCCGTAATGAAGTGTATCCGTCAAAAGGCGAAGCACGCAGGGCTATTCAGGGTAATGGCGTAAGCATTAACAAAGTAAAAATTACAGACGAAAAACTCAGCGTATCGGACTTGCAACTGCTGCAAGGAAAATACTTACTGGTAGGCAAGGGTAAAAAGAACCATATTATTAAAGTAGGTTAAGTTGTCTGGAAAATATCTGAAGTCAGCGGCAGCTCAAAACTTCTGCTGACTTTATTAAATAAACATCTGTAATAGTAGCAGTATTTCTCAAGCAGGAGTTTCGGCGTACTAAAACAGAATTTTATAAATAATATTTGCCATAATTTTATTGCGGGTATTTGTGAAGAATAAAAAAAGTATCTATCTTTGCAACCCCAAAGCTATTTTGGTAACATACACGGGCATAGTATAAGGGTAGTACGAGGGTCTCCAAAACCTTTGGTCTGGGTTCGAATCCTGGTGCCCGTGCAAGTATTCTAGAACATAAAATTTTATGCAACAATTTTTCAAAAACTCTTGGGAAGAAGTAACCAAAGAGGTAACATGGCCAAAATGGAGCGAACTTCAATCAAGTGCAACACTTGTACTGATAGCTTCAATTATTTTTGCCTTGGTTGTAGGTGTAATTGATTTTTTGATTGATAGTGGTCTTAATTTATTTTACCGGTCAATCTAAAACCTTAAATTTTTGCTAACGATGAGCGAAATAAATTGGTATGTTGTCAGAGCAGTTTCGGGTCAGGAGAAAAAAATAAAATCCTACATCGAAAATGAAGCTATTCGTCGCAAATTAAGTGATTTAGTTCCTACGATCTTAATTCCATCTGAAAAAATAACAGAAGTTCGTAACGGAAAAAAACGTGTTCGTGAGAAGAGTTTCTTCCCGGGCTATATTCTTATCAATGCAGACCTTAACAATGGTGAAGTGCTGCACATGATTAAAAGTATGCCAGGTGTTATTGGCTTTCTGGGCCGTAACAATGGTACATCCTTAACGCCTGAGCCACTTCGTCAATCTGAAATTAACCGTATTTTAGGTGTGCAAGAGGAAGTAATCGGCGAAATAATTTCTCCGACGTTAAGCTTTACAAAAGGCGAAAACGTGAAAGTAATCGACGGGCCTTTCAGTGGTTTTGACGGAACCGTAGAGGAAATTAATGAAGATAAGAAAAAACTAAGTGTGAGCGTAAAAATATTTGGGCGTAGCACACCAGTTGAACTAGGATACATTCAGGTAGAGAAAATGTAATTCAAAATATTATTCGAACAAAATCCCTTCTGCTTCTGCGGAAGGGATTTTTGTTTATAAGGCTTTGAGTTATGTTGCCAGTAGGCTCTCTAGCTGTTGTTTGATAAGGTGTTTATCTGCTTTTGTTCTGGCTAATTGATACGCCATCTGAAAATGTGCTATGGCTTGGGGCGGGCTTATTTCTCTGTATAGTTCACCCAGTAAAGTAAAATAGTACTGGTTATCATGTAGCGCCAGTTTTTCAGCTTCTATAATAGCGGTGGCTTTTCCGTATACTTTCGCAAGGGCAAATGTTCTGTTTAATGCCGCAATAGGCGAGTACTCAAGTATTAATAACTGATTGTAAAGCTGTAAGATATTGTCCCATTTTTCCTGAGTATCGGCCTTCAAAGTATGCCAATAGGCAATACTAGCTTCAAGATGGTATCTGGATATTTGACTACCCTGTGAAGCCTGATGCAAAAAGTAAGCACCTCGCTCGATTAATTCTTTGTTCCAAAGGTTTTCGTTCTGGTCATGATAAAGAATTATTTCGCCATTTATGTTTTTTCTGGCCTCAAATCTGGAAGCATGAAAGCACATTAACGATAATAATGCTTTTACCTCAGGCTTGCTGGTCGAATCGTTTTCAGTAAGCAGGTAAGTGAGCCGCATAGCTTCCAGACAGAAATCATTGCGCAATACCGTATCTTGTGTTTCAGAATAGTAGCCTTCATTAAAAAGCAGATACAAGGTTCGTAAAACAGCTTCTAATCGTTTCGGTATTTCTTTTTCAGGAGGTAATTCGATAGCTATTTTTTCGGTGCGTAGTTTCTCTTTTGCTCTGAAAAGCCGCTTGTTGATGGTTTCTTTGTTAGTCAGGAAAGCGTTGGCGATTTCGTCAATACCAAAACCACATAGAACGCGCAGAGCCAGCCCTATTTGCGCTTCAACAGGAATAAGCGGATGGCAAACAGCAAATAGCATTTGCAACTGGCTATCGTTTATATTTTTATCAGAAAGGTCAATTTCGGCGGTATGGATTAGTGTTGCCTGATAACTAAGTTGTAGCTCGATTTTTTCATTGAAAATCTGCTTTCGGATAGTATGATTTTTGGCTTTGTTCTTAGCCACAGTATAGAGCCACGCTGTTGGATTTGGAGGTAAACCCTGATAAGGCCATGTTTCGGCAGCTAGCAGGAAAGTATCGCTGGCGATGTCTTCGGCAGTTTCGATGTATTCAATACCCAGAAACTTCGATAAGACTGCAACTATCTTCCTGAATTCTGTTCGGAATAGGTGCGGTATTAGGTCTTGCTGTTTCATTGGTTAGCGTTATGAGCCTCTCATACAAGAGGCTCTCCGAAAAAACAAAGCTGTTATTAAACACTATCGGCTTTGGCAATTTTTCTTACTTCAACTGTGTTGCCTTCGCCCTGCAAAACAGGTGCCCCTTTGGCAAACTCAACGGCTTCATCAATCGATTCCGCCCTTACAATAACATAGCCTCCTATGGTTTCTTTAATATCTCCGAATGGCCCATTCGTTACCACATTGTTGTAGCCTACTACTTTGCTGTTTTCGAAGGGTAGGCCATTCCCGCCTACATATTTATTTTGGGCGGCAATGCCACCAATCCAATCCATGGTTTGTTTCATCCAGCTTTGTATTTGTTCCGGTGAAACTACTCCGCTTGCGTTTTCATGTCTGAAAATCAAAATGTATTCGTCCATCTTTTTAAAAGTTAATGTTTAAAAATGTTTTTACAATAACATGACAAGTGAGCTTGCCCAGATTGGACAATCATTTTATTGAAATAATTGCATCAGCTATTTAATGAGTTTCAGTTTCCTGATATTTTCGTCGCTAAGAGTAATATTGTAAAGCTGTTTGTTCTTTAAAGCTATTTCGGTTTCTACGTAAGCCAGCATAGTCATAGAGCTATTAGTGTTAATGTTAGCCCTGACCTTATTTATAAAGCAATTATCGTCAAGTACATAATTGCACGATTTATTAGTTGCTAGGTCAAGCTGACCAATTTCGCATTCATAAAATCTGATATAGCTACTTCTGTTATCAACCTTTAATTGAGGAAGTTTCATGTCCGAAAAAAAGGTCTGAGTTGCCTCTGCCTGATAATACTTCATATCGGATGTATTGATGTAAATCTGTCGGTAAATGGGGTTTTCTTTTGTTGATTCAGGAGTTTTATAAGTATGAATTATCAGGGTATCTCCCTGATAACTTATATCGGTGTATTTCATGAACGAACGGTGGAACTCAAGAGAAGTAGTTGTATCTGGTTTAATGTATACTTTTACAGGTCCTAAATCACATTTAATGACAACATAGCTGAAATCATGTACAGGAATTTTTTTATAATGGTCAGGCTGTATAAGGGTATCATACTCGGCTACTCCATGATTTTTTTTATGTTTAGGTGCTTTTTTAAAATAATACCAGCAGCCATAGCCGGCTAATATTATTACTAATATTGCAATAATTGCAGTAAGCTTTTTTTTCATCTTGGTTGTTTACTTAAGTAACAAATAAAGACATTTTTATTAAATAAAACTATATCTGATAAGTGGGGCGGAGGCGAAATAAAAAAGGCTACCCGAATGGATAGCCCTATGATTAGAACAAAAACAACTTATTCTTTTTTAACTTCTTGCGTTGGCAGAACAGGTTGACTGGCTTGTGTTTGTTTAGCTTCTTTATCACGAATTGCCTTTGCTTCACTTTCGCTCATTTCACTACTCAATCCCTTTTTGGGAGATACTCCGCCTACCTGATTAGAGGTAGCAGGGGCATTGGTTGAAAAACTATATTTGTCACCTTCAAGTTTTCCTTCTTTCATGGCTTTTGCTAAGCTAGAGCCTTCAAAGCCTTTGTCTTTTACAACATTGGTTGTAGTAGTGGGGGCATACAATAAGCCCGGAACTTTGTTATTCTTTATTAGCTCGAAATTATCTTGTGCTTTTAATTTTGTACAAACTAAAATACTAAATGAGCAAAGGAGGTATATTATCTTTTTCATGGGTTACTGGTTATTTTATACTTACTAAGACTTTAATTGTTGAGATATTTTCAGAGTTAAACTCTTGCAGAGCTTTACCAATTACCTGACCGACCTCAACTTTTTTGCGGTCGGCCTTCATGGCTACTCCGGGTATAGAAGAAGTTACCAGCATATCGCCTCTTTTGATTGCGCCCCCTTCCAGACAAACCTTTGTTGGTATTACGCCTACCACGCCCATCGGTACTTTTCCTGTAAGTTCTGTATCGATGTTTTCTTCGGTTAGTAATACGCCCGGTTTTGTGGCATAAACACCAGCTACAAGGTTAGAATATGGCTCGGCTGATTTGGCTACGGTGCGGTCTTTATCAACAGCAATTACCAGCACGTCGCCCGGTTCAAAATTTTTAATGTTGGTGTCTACATCAAATGCTTCGGCTACGTCGGCACCACTACTAACAGTTCCGCCATTAAAGTAGCCCGTACCTGATTTATTAATACGGGCAACGTTTGAACTATTGCTTTGAAAAACGCCAATATTACCACTTGAACCAGTATGGTTTACAAAAAAGGCTGTACCTGTACCCGCATTCAATACCTGAACAGTTATATTGGCATTAGATGTATAAGTATTTTCGAAGCGTGCTACCTTTGTAGAACTTGACCCCGCTAACCCATAAAATGAGTATCCACTACCACTGGCAAGGCTATAAATGGCATTTCCTGAACCATCTGTGTAGGAAGAAATAGCATTACCTGAGCCACTTGAGTTTGATGAATAAAATAAACCAGCTACGCCACCAGTCCCCGACGATTCCCCATATACCGCGGCAGTACCAAAGTTGGCAAACTGTGAGTTGATTTCGCCTTTTAAAGCCGCAGAAGTGCCTGTTGTTCTGTTTACTGTTGCACGAAGAGCGGTGCCATTTCCTACTGTTTTAACTGAAACAACATCGTTTGTATTAGATTGATTAAAAATTTCAAATCTACCGGCCTTGCCATTACTGTAAGTAGGTACCCAGCCGTAAACAGCGTTACCTGCCCCATCAATATAGCTTTCTACACCATTGCCATCTTTAGCTACATTGGCGGTAATGGCATTTCCTTGGCCTTCAGTTATGGCAACTAAGCCTTTGCCACTACCTGAGGCATTAGAAGCATAGAAAAGCCCCGCTACTCCGCCTGTACCTATGGCGGTTCCGAATACACCGGCTGCTCCAAAATTTCCGAAAATGGTATTTACTTCGCCCCTTACTGCGGCTGAAACACTATTGCTATTATTTACCGTAAAAGAGGCTGCATTCCCTAAAGTATTATAAGAATTATTACCAAGGCTATTTGTAACCACCTCAAATGTATTGTAATCGTTGCTAGAGTTAAAGTTTTCAAACCTGCCTGCACGCCCTTTACTACCGGATATCCCAATTTGCCCGTATACTCCAATACCTTCACCAGAAGTACTGGTAGCCACAAAGCCTCTTACTCCATATCCACCACCATCGTTACGGCCTACTACCGATCCGGCAATGTCGCTGGTGGTTCTTCCTACCACAGCTTCGCCGCCGCCATTGTTGTCACCCACAATACCTGCCGAGGTAATGGCGGTGGTTATCCCCTGAATACTAAACCCGCTACTAGTTGAGCTTCGGATACCTGTACCAGAGCCTGAGGTTGAAACATTAATAACAGTACCATTACCCACAGTATTTGCCTCAATTACATTATTATTGTTAGCATTGTTGTAGATAGAAAAATTGGCTGCAACCCCATTTGTAGAAGTTGCAGTCAGGCCGACACCTGTGTTGCTGTTGCCATAAAGGCCGTACCCATTGCTCGAAGAGTTACCATAAACACCAATGCCACTAGGTGTAACACCATAAACGCCCCACCCGCTACCATTCTGACTACCCCAGACCCCGATGCCTAGCCCACCTGTGCCGTTGTTAATTCCTCTGATTCCGGCTGAGAACCCACCGGGTGATGTTGGTATAATAACACCTAAAACACTGTAAATGCTTGCGTCTGTGCTTGGATTTTTAGCTTCAATAACCTGTGCATAAAGTTTTGAGCTGATAGCTATAAAACAAATTAATAGATGTTTGTACATTTTCATAAAGCAAACGTTTTTTTATGAAAATTATAAACTGCACTTTGCGGATACAATTTTCTCTATGAAAATGTGGCGTATTTTTTACTAAATGGTAAATAAGTGAGATTTTTCAGGTAAATCAGGGCTTTGTGAGTGTGGTTTTCAGAAACGTAATAACCTTTTCCCTGATGGCGGTTTCATCAAACATTTCGCCGTAATGTGGGGCATTTTTTACAATAATTAACTCGTTCTGAACTTTAGCCAGCGTAAGCCATGAACTAAGCAGTTTCGATTGCGCCGCAGGTACAGACTCATCTTTTTCTCCCTGAATAATTAAAAAGGGTGGGTCGTTTTTATCTATGTAAGTAGCAGGGCTGGCAAATTTGGCAAGGTCTGGGCGTTCAAGTGGCGACGCTCCCAATAAAATACTAACCGAGCTTTTAGGGGCATTTTCATCTTCAGGTTTTAAAGTAGCCAGAAAATCGGCAGGGCCATAAAAATCAACAACGCTTGTGATATGAAACGAGGTTTTACCCGACGGGCTAAGAAAAGCTCCTACTTTATTGTTATGTGACAACGCCAGCAAAGAGGCCAGATGTCCACCAGCCGAAAAACCTATCAATGCAATTTTATTACGGTTATAGCCGTACTTTGAAGCATGTTGGTAAAGATACTCAACGGCCTGATTGCAATCCTGTATTTGTGCCGGAAAAATAGCCTGTGTGCTATACCTGTAATCGATAGAAGCCAGCGCAAAGCCGTTGTTAAGTATAGCCGAAATAGTCTTTTTCATATAACTCATGTCGGCATATTTGTCGTTGAGCATCCATGCACCACCATGCACCCATATAACCAGCGGAATATCTCCTTTGGCATCGGCTGGCATATAAATATCTAGCAGATGCTTTTTGAGGGTATCGTTCGCGTACGGAATATTGGCATAGAGTTTTGTACCAGCCGGAAAAAAGGGCATAACGCGGTTTGTAACTTGTGCTAAAGCAACAGAACCCACAAAAAACAAAAACAAGGTTGATAAAACGGCTCTGTTAAGTAAAAAATATCGTTTCATAGGAAGGGGTATTATAGTAAAAGATACTTCAAAAGTACTCAAAAACTGTGTAGAATCCTGCTATCGGGTTAAACATAATCTTCGGGATGTACTGCTTTTAGATAATTTTATATTTAAAAATAATATCAAAAAAGTACAAAAAAATAACAGAAATCTACTGGCTAGTCCTTTCGTTATCTGTTAACTTTGTTCACTTATCGGGTTTATTACTTAATCTATGCAGATTCGCCTAATCTTTATATCAGCCATTATCATTACTATATTTTCTATCGGGTGGAATCACTTTCATAATTCCTCCTCCGATGCCATCGATTATAGTACACAAGTTAAGCCTATACTTAATAAACATTGTATTTCGTGCCATGGAGGTGTAAAACGTCAGGGCGATTTCAGCCTTTTGTTTCGTAATGAAGCATTAGCCAAAACCAAGTCAGGAAAAGCAGCTATTGTGCCTTTTCATCCCGAACAAAGTGATTTTATCAAACGACTCACACACCCCGACCCCGATGAACGAATGCCTTATAAGGCTGCACAGTTGAGCCAGCATGATATTGATATTCTGACACAATGGGTAAAAGAAGGGGCTAAATGGGGCGACCACTGGGCTTATGTTCCACCGCGTGAAACGAAGGTTCCCAATAAAGGAATCTGGTCAGGCTTGTTTGGCTTAGGGCAATGGGAACAGAATGATATTGATTACTTTGTTAAAGCAAAACTGGAAGAAGAAGGCTTAAGCCCAGCTAAAGAAGCTAATCGTAATATATTGGTGCGCCGTGTGTGTTTCGATTTAACAGGCCTCCCACCAACGCCAGAGCAAGTCAGTAAATATGTAATTAATGAAGAACCCTATGAAAAACTGGTAGATGAATTGCTGGCCTCAAAACGCTTTGGGGAACGTTGGGCCTCTATGTGGCTTGACTTAGCCCGCTATTCGGATAGCCGTGGGTATCAGAAAGATAACGGGCGTACTATCTGGCGTTATCGGGATTGGGTAATTGATGCGTTTAATGCCGATATGTCTTTCGACCAGTTTACGAAAGAACAACTTGCAGGTGATTTACTGCCATCACCAACCGAAAATCAACTGATTGCAACAGCGTTCCACCGGAATACCATGAATAATGATGAAACCGGAACATTAGATGAGGAGTTCAGGGTAGCAGCCGTAATTGATAGAGTAAATACCACCTTTGATGTGTGGCAGGGAACTACCTTTGCCTGTGTGCAATGCCATAGCCATCCGTACGACCCTTTCCGTAATGAGGAGTATTACAAAATGATGGCATTCTTCAACAATACACGAGACGAAGACACGCAGGATGAAGCACCTAATTACCGGAAGTTTTCAGACCAAGACGAGCAAAAGCTCGATAGCCTTACTCATTGGATTAAAACTAAGCTAGGCGACTCTGGAAGCCAGCAATACCGTCAGTTTCTCAGAAGTCTGGAACCACGCCACCATGCACATTATGCCGATAACTACGTAAATGGTGCTTTACTAGGCGACCGAAACATTGGCCTCAGGCATAAAGGAACCTGCCGCTTACCCGATATACAGTTAACCAATAAAAATACATTTCTGATTAGCTACGTAAGTAAAAACGTAGGGGGCTACCTAGAACTTAGGAAGGATAAACCCGATGGAGAAATACTAGCCAGATTAAAACTGGATACTACCAGTAAAAATAAATTATTGTTTATTGCCATAAAGCCTGCCGAAGGCAGGCATGATTTGTACCTGACAGGCAGCAATACCCGTACAAAACCTGAGCAGGATGTGTTTTCGATAAACTGGTTTACGTTTATGGAAGAGTTTCCGAAGGGAGACCCCAAAAAATTCTCGGATTTCCAGTATCTGATTACAGCCAAAACCCAAAATACGCCCATCATGCTTAAATCTGACCCTGACTATGAACGCAAAACACATGTTTTTGTCAGAGGTAACTGGTTGGTGCATGGGCAGGCAGTAGAACCCGATGTGCCACATTCAATGAATGCTTTTCCTGCCAATGCACCTCGTAACAGGCTAGGACTGGCCGAATGGCTATTAAGTAAAGAGAACCCCCTTACGGCCCGCACAATGGTAAATCGTTTCTGGGAACAACTATTTGGTATTGGTCTGGTAGAAACACTGGAAGATTTTGGGACACAAGGAGCTAGACCTTCTCATGCAGAATTGCTCGATTTTCTGGCACTTAAATTCAGAGATGAATATCGCTGGAAAATGAAACCTCTACTCAAATACGTGGTTATGTCGGCTACTTACAGACAGTCGTCTTTCAGTAGTAATTCATTAACCCAGAAAGACCCTCAGAATCGTTTGTTGGCACATGGGCCGCGTATCAGGCTAACGGCCGAAATGGTAAGAGACCAAGCTATGGCTGTGAGCGGCTTACTGAGTAACAAAATGTATGGTAAGCCTGTAATGCCTTATCAGCCCGATGGCGTGTGGCAGGCTGTAAATAGTAATCTTAATTACAAGCAAAGCGAGGGCGAAGACCAGTACCGACGCGCAATATATACTTTTGCCCGCCGAACGGGGCCTTATCCGCAGCAAATTACTTTTGATGCGCCAAGCCGTGAAATATGCACTCAAAGGCGTATCCGTACCAACACGCCTTTGCAAGCCCTGCAATTGCTGAACGACCCCGTTTTTATAGAGGCATCGAAAGGGCTGGCTATACTGATGCAAAAAAATGCCCGCATAATTGATGAACAAATCGATTGGGTGTATCAGCGGGTTTTTACACATACAGCCCCCGAAGACGACAAAGAAGCTCTCAAACGGCTCTACGAAGTATCGTTGAAGCAATTCAGGGCAGAACCCAAAAAGAGCAATGCCTTTTTAAAAGAAAATAAATCGAAACCAGAAATAGCCGCATTAACTGTTGTAGCTAATGCCATCATGAATCTGGATGAATTCGTCACTAAACAGTAAGCAGATGTCTAAGAAAATGAACCTCTTTGAGGAAATAAGTGAGACCAATTTGCAGGCTATTAAGCGCAGGCATTTTCTGAAACAATGCACTGCGGGGCTTGGCATGATGGCCCTGGGGTCGCTAACGGGCTGTTTCAATAGTAAAGATAATTTATTGACGGCCAATCCGCTTGCCCCTAAACTACCACATTTTGCCCCTAAAGCCAAAAGTGTTATTTATCTGCACATGGCTGGTGCGCCCTCGCAACTGGAAATGTTCGACTTTAAGCCGATGCTCCAGAAATGGCATGGCAAAGAATGCCCCGAAGAGTTTTTAAAAGGTAAAACGTTTGCATTTATCAGAGGTGTTCCTAAAATGCTGGGCCCGCAAGGGCAATTTACACAGCACGGGCAGTCAGGTGCATGGATTTCGGACTACCTGCCTTTTTTTCAGCACATGGCCGACGACGTTACGTTCCTGAAAGCCATGCACACAGACCAATTTAACCATGCTCCGGCACAGCTATTTATGCAAACCGGTAGCCCACGTTTAGGTAGGCCGGGTATGGGAGCATGGGCCACTTACGGGCTTGGTTCCGAAAACCAGAATCTGCCCGGGTACATTGTGCTTACCTCTGGCGGAAAATACCCTGAAGGGGGGAAAAGCATTTGGGGAAGTGGGTTTCTGCCGTCGGTATATCAGGGGGTGCAATGCCGCTCTAATGGCGAGCCTGTTTTATATGTGAATAATCCTGAGGGTATCAGCCGCGATTTACGTAGAGAAGCCATCAATACCATTAATGAAATTAATCAACGCCAATACGAAGAATTTAAAGACCCCGAAATTTTAACACGTATTTCGCAGTACGAACTGGCCTTTAAAATGCAAATGACTGTGCCGGAAACCATGGATATTACAAAAGAACCAGCCAAAATCCATGAATTATATGGCACAAGCCCGGGCCAGACCTCTTTCGCAAATAATTGTCTTTTAGCCCGAAAACTGGTAGAAAACGGCGTGCGTTTCGTGCAGTTGTACGATTGGGGATGGGATATGCACGGCTCGAGCAAATCAGAGTCAATAGAAAGTGCTTTGTGGGAGAAATGCCGCCAGACCGACCAAGCTATGTCGGCTCTTTTGCTCGATTTAAAACAAAGAGGGCTGCTTGAAGAAACATTGGTAGTATGGGGCGGCGAGTTTGGCAGAACACCCATGCAGGAAAACCGCGACAACAAACCTGCGCCATTCTTAGGACGCGACCACCATATTGAAGCCTATACCATCTGGATGGCCGGCGGAGGTATTAAAAAGGGTTTCACACATGGCGAAACCGACGAGCTTGGCTATTACGGCGTAAAAGGAAAGACCCATGTACACGATTTACAGGCAACAATTCTTAACCAGTTAGGGCTTGACCACGAAAAACTCACCTACGATTTTCAGGGGCGTCCGTTCAGGTTAACCGATATTGGTGGTAAGGTAATTAAAGAAATAATTGCTTAGGCAGTATTACTGTTACAAGCCATAAATTAAGTGGCAACACATTTCTGTGTTGCTATTTTTATCTTCTATATTTGCCATAATTGTCAACAAAATTATGTCTATGAAATACCGGCTAATACCTGTTTTTTTTGCTATTATCTTTTTGGGGGTCATCAGGCTTGCTAAGGCTCAGAACTGGGAGTATATCTCGTCGGCTTCGGGCAGTATTCCGCTTAACTGGAAAACAACGCAGCAAACAGCCTCAATGGCAGTAGATATTGACAACGATGGCATACAGGAGTTAGTAATGGGCTGCCGTGAAAAAGCCCCCGTACTTATCTATTTTAAATATGATTATGCCATTGGCTGGCGGCAGTTTGTTATCGAAAAGGAATTGTTGCCCATTGAAGCAGGTGGCACTTTTTATGACATTGACAACGACGGCGATAAAGATTTGGTGTTTGGTGGCGACTGGCAAAGCAATAAAATATGGTGGTGGGAAAACCCCTATCCGTTTTATAATCCTAATGTAGGTTGGCAACGCTATGAAATTAAAAACGACGGGCAAACCCAACACCACGACCAGGCATTCGGCGATTTCAAACAAACGGGTAAAGCTCAGCTAGCTTTCTGGAATCAAGGAGCTAAAACTTTGTTTATTGCTGATATTCCGGCAGAAGCAAAGACTGCCAGACAATGGCAATACGAGCCTGTTTTTGTGGCCGGAGAAAAAGAAAAAAAATCATGGTATGCCGAAGGCTGCAAAGCAGCTGATATAGACGGCGACGGCTTTACCGATTTAATAGCGGGTAATTACTGGTTTAAGTATGTAGATGGTGGTTTTAAAGCCATTAAATTTGGTGAGGAAGGGGGTAGAGTAGTAGCAGCCAAATTTAAGGTAGGTAAAAAGATGCAGATAGTGGTTTCGCCGGGTGATGGCACAGGTCGGCTGCTTTATTATGAATGTACAGGCAGTGCCGAAGTACCAGAAAACTGGAAATCCAGAGATTTAATAGGTCGGGAAATTATTCATGGCCATACGCTGGAAGTTGCCGATATTAATGATGATGGGAATCTGGATATTTTCTGCGCAGAAATGGCAAAATGGTCTGAAAAGCAACCTACTCCTGATAACCCGAATGCAGAAGCCTTTATTCTGTATGGTGATGGTAAGGGAGGCTTCAGAAAAACAGTATTTCAGAAAGGCTTCGGTTTTCATGAAGGAAAAGTCTTTGATGTAGATGGCGACGGAGACATTGATATTGTGTCGAAACCCTATAACTGGAATACTCCGCGGCTAGATATGTGGCTCCAGAACGGTACAGGGCAAAAGCAGGCTAGTATCAGTAAAGTACTCGAAAACCGCATTGGCTTGGAACTTTACAGCCTCAGAGACTACTTTAAAACAGATGTTACCACAACACTGGCTTATGTAAAGAGCCTTGGCATAAAAGAAGTAGAGGTGGCAGGTACTTATAATATGAAACCTGATGATTTCAGAAAAGAACTCGATAAATTTGGAATAACCCCATACAGTACTCTTTTAGACTTCGGATTGTTCAGAGATAGCCTTGATAAAGTAATAGCTACGGCAAAGGCATTAGGTGTAAAATACGTTGGTTCGGCATGGATTCCGCACAAACCTAACCAGTTCAGTAAAGAAGATGCCGACAAAGCCATTGCTATTTTTAACAAAGCCGGAGCCACACTGGCAAAGGCAGGTTTGCATTTCTTTTATCATTGCCACGGCTACGAATTTAAACCAACCGAAGACGGAACCCTCTTTGATTATATAGTGCAGAAAACTAACCCCGCCGAAGTCAGTTTTGAGTGTGATGTATATTGGGCTTTTCATGGAGGGCAAGACCCCGCCTTGTTGTTAAAGAAATATAAGGGTCGGTTTATTGCCATTCATATTAAAGACATGAAGATGGGGCAGGCAACGGGTGAGTTATCAGGCGGTACACCCCTTACCTCCGATGTAGCAGTAGGCACAGGGCAATTAGATTTTCCTGTAATTTTGCGGGCAGCTATTCAGTCTGGGGTAAAATATTATTACATAGAAGATGAAAACGCCGAAGTAAAACAGCATTTGCCTGTTACTTTACGGTACTTAAGAGCATTGAAATAACAGGCAGAGGTCTCTCAAAAGTCGTGTAGCTTTTGAGAGACCCTTTTTGTTTATTCAATAATATGCCCGCAAAACTGAGCTTTGTTATCAATTATTTTGCCACCTTTACGAAAACCTAATCCACAAGCTTCGCCTGCAAAAAATACGCCTGCCTGATAGTAATTTCCTGTTTTATCTTGCAAAAACTCGGTGTATTCCTGAAAAACTGTATTTTGCTCAAAATACTCTCCATCGTTTTCTTCTAACGGATACCCCGACGCCGAAATAATTCTTACGTTTGCACCTTCACGCCCGAACAATACTTTTTCTACACTTGGTTTGCCTGCAAGCGTTTGAGTAGAAGTTTCGAGTAGCAAAGGGTGATTCGGGAATAAATCCCACAATATTTTGAGAATGCCTTTCGACTGAAACAATAGCGTATATGCCGGATTCAGCACAATTGCTTTCTGATTAACAACTATCTGGGTAAGTATATCGGCCAGTTCGGGTTCGTCCCAGCCAATGTATTCCCACGGAATTAACTTAAACCAGTAATCATATCTGGTAAAACTGCCATCTTTAGCATTCTGCTTGTAAATACCTTCAACAGGCGAAAACTCCACTTCTTCGATATATTCAAAAGCTACTTCAAAACCAGCTTCTCTGGCAGCTTCTCCCAAAACTTGCATATTGGTGTCATCTTCGGGGTAATCTTTCATAGTTGTAATAAGCAACGATGGCTCAAACCCCGGGTTTTGTCTTTGTATTTCCCTGAAATTCTCTGCAAGGCTTTCATACAAGGTATTGAACTGGCTGCTTTCATCTAAATTATTGGCTTTAAGCGAAGCCCACTGTACAATGGCTGTTTCGGGTATACAGGTGGCAGTATCGGCATTAAACTCAATGAGTTTGATAGGTTTGCCATCTAAACCCCCACTTAAATCAAAGCGGCCATAAAGATGCCACTGTTTGTCGTTGTCCCACGAAAACTTAACAAGATTAACCAGGTTTTCGGGTATGCCTAATTCATTGAACAGGTTATTATCGATTACATATTGCGCTGCTTCAATAAACATTTCATAAAGTGTGTTGGCTGCTTCGTAATAGGCTTCTGCTTCTTTTTCCGACACCACAACCATGTCGTTAGTAATATAAGGCAAAGTATCTTCGCCTAACATCCAGTCCCAGCCAGCATTTCTTAGCGATTGCTGCGGAGGTGTTATTAATTGTTTGAGTTTCATCTTTGATGGATTTCAGTTAAAAGCGATTAACCGTGTCAATAATCGCGTCATGATTAAGAATGGTGGCTACTATGCCCCGAACTATGGAAGAAACCACTTTTGCCACCGGCGGGCCTTGCCATAGTAGTACGCGAATGCCCGATATTTTCATGAATCTGGCTCGATTTATTAAATGCAGCCGTGGTGGCATAATAACGCATCATACCGCCATAATAACCGTGGCGTCTGTGGTAAGAGCTATCTTTGGGTGTAGCCTTATTGGCTTGCAAACCTGTTGTTACATCAGGGCGGTAATTGGCATAATTTGGGCTGAGCGTTTTAGCTAACAGATAACCCATACCTCCAAACAAGAGTGCATTCGATAGGTTATCGCTATGGCCTATGTTAGTAGGGTGCAAAGCCACCTCTTTGTCAATCAGAGTCTTTACTGCTTGCGGCGAAAGCGTATCTTTTTTGCCATCAAGGTAAGTGACAATGGCAATAGAGCTATCGGCAGGAACTTCTGTTTCGTCGGTAATTTTAAATACATCTTTTGATGTTTCTGTAATATAAGTTCTTACTCCTTTCGTATAAACGTCTACTTCTTCGTAGGCATAATCACTTTCGTCGTCTGAACTACCACAACTTTGTAAAGTAAAACTACTGCCCAGAATGGCCAGAGCCAGTGTACTACTGATAGTAATATCTTTTACTTGTCTGATAAAAGAACGGGAGCTAACGGGTGTCATATCGGTTTAGTTTTGTAGGGCAAAGTTTTTTTAAAAATAAAGATAAAAAAAGAATCTTTGTAGGAAAGGTAATTTAATAGAAAGTTTTGGAAAAAAACTTATATGAAACCCAGCCAGAACTCCTCAAAAGCATGGAATTATTTACGAAATCAGTTTGTTTGTTTAGATGTACCTATACATTATTTCCAAAGGATTTTAGATGAAACTTCTTTTACACTATCTCAGCCGTTATCGTTGGCAGGTTGTTCTGGCATTGATTTTAGCGGCAATTAATCAAACATTTTCGCTGCTTGACCCTTATATTTTCGGAAAGCTCATTGATAAATACGCCAATCGTGCCAAAGACTTTACCGAATCAGAATTTTTATCAGGTGTTTTATTGATGTTACTGGCAATTGTAGGTGTTGCTATGATAAGCCGCATAGCTAAAACATTGCAGGATTACATGGTAAACATGATTATCCAGAAACTGGGAGCCAATGTTTTTACCGATGGCCTCAGGCACACACTTAAGCTGCCGTATCAGCAATTTGAAGACCAACGCAGCGGTGAAACACTTTCTGTATTGCAGAAAGTACGCACAGATACCGAAAAGTTTATAACTTCGTTTATTAACGTAGCTTTTACCTCGGTGGTAGGCATTGTTTTTTTAACAGTATATTCGTTAAGTGTAAACTCGTGGCTCATAGCTATTTACTTTGTAGGAGCGTTTGCTTTAGCTTCTTTGACAAGAGTACTAAGCCGGAAAATTAAAGAAATTCAGCGCGTAATTGTAAAAGAAACCACGGCACTGGCAGGTACTACGACCGAATCGCTGCGTAATATCGAGTTAATCAAGAGTTTGGGCTTAACAGCGCAGGAAATCAAACGCCTTAACCAGAATACCTTTAAAATTCTTCAGTTAGAGCTTAAAAAAGTAAGAGGCGTGCGGAGTATCAGCTTTATTCAGGGTACATTCGTGAACTTCCTGCGGCAATGTATTCTGTTTGTTTTGTTGTTCCTGATTTTCAGAAATCAGATGAGTGTGGGGCAGTTATTAAGTTTACAGTTTTATTCGTTCTTTGTGTTTGGCCCTATGCAGGAAATCGGTAATGTGATTATTGCTTATCGTGAAGCCGAAGCCTCTTTAAATAATTTTGACAAACTACTTAGCAAACCCGTTGAAGTAACCCCCGAATCTCCGTCTACTTTGGGTACAGTGCATCATCTGCAATTCGAGAATGTGAGTTTCAAGCATTTGTCGGCTCATACTTATGCACTTGATAATGTAAATTTTGAAGTAAAAGAAGGCGAAACAGTTGCTTTTGTGGGGCCATCAGGTTCTGGAAAAACTACTTTAGTAAAGCTACTCGTTGGATTGTATAATCCGTCTAGCGGAACAATTTATTATAATAACCTGCCTTCTAACGAAATTAATATCGAAGAGTTGCGCTCACAAATTGGTTTTGTTACACAGGATACACAGTTGTTTTCGGGTACTATCAAAGAGAATTTATTATTTGCGCATCCGAATGCAACCGACGAGGAAATAGCCGATGTGCTGGAAAAATCTGCCTGCCAGACACTTCTGGCTCGTGCAGATAATGGCGTTGATACAGTGATAGGCGAAGGAGGAATCAAGATTTCGGGTGGTGAAAAACAACGCTTATCGATTGCCAGAGCATTGTTGCGGAATCCGAAAATTTTTGTTTTTGATGAAGCTACTTCTGCACTTGACTCTCTTACTGAGGAAGAAATCACCAATACAGTAAAGAGTGTAACAGCACAAGGCGACTACATAACCGTCATGATTGCCCATCGGTTAAGTACGGTTATGCACGCTGATAAAATCTTCGTTCTGGAACGTGGACAAATTGTTGAAGTAGGCAGGCACGAAGAGCTATTGGCAGAAAAAGGACTGTATTATGCCATGTGGAGACAGCAAATCGGTGAAAGAAAAAACACCCTTGCCGTAGCATAGATTTTGGTTAAAAAAGCACCTATGAGACCTTCACAGGTGCTTTTTTATTGGCCTCGCATTACTCGGGTAATTTCATTCAGTTTCTGGACTTTTTCCTGAAAATCGCCTTTCAGTTTGTTTCTGATTGTTTGCAGGTTATCGAGGGTTTCCTGTAAATTGTCGGGCAGTATTTCTTCCAGTATTTCCCTAAAACGCTTGGCAAATGTAGGCGACTTACCGTTGGTCGAAATTGCTATTTTTAAATCGTCTTTCTGTACTACCGAACTCAGATAAAAATCACATAAATCGGGTGTGTCGGCAATGTTTACCAGAATTTTTCTGGCTTTACAATCTTCCTGCACCTGTTTGTTCACGGCTTTGTCGTTTGTGCCGGCAATAACTATATCCGCATTTTCAAGATGAGTATTTGCATACGCGGCATAAATCAGCGTTACGCGATGTTTTTGTGCCAGTGCTTTTATTTCGTCTCTGATTTCAGGAGCTACAAGTGTAACACGGGCCTGTGGTGAGTTTCTGAGTACGGCCTCCAGTTTTTCTAAACCTACGTTACCCCCCCCTACAATTAAGGTATGGAGTTCTTCGAGCTTTAAAAATATCGGAAACAACGTATTCATATTTATGCCTTAAAAGTTTTTTCTAATAAACGTATCAGGCTTTCAAGCCCTTCTTTATCTGTCTCTGAAAAATCATCTAGTTTATCGCTGTCTACATCAAGCACCATCGCAACATTGCCTTTACTATCAAAAACAGGAACTACAATTTCTGATTTCGATGCCGAACTACAAGCAATATGCCCCGGAAATTCGTCAACGTTAGGTACAATTATGGTTGCTTTGGTACGGTAACAGTAGCCACAAACGCCTTTATCAAAATTAATACGTGTGCAGGCAATGGGGCCTTGAAAGGGGCCTAAAACCAGTTGGTTGTCTTTCTTTAAATAAAAACCAACCCAGAAAAAACCAAAGGCTTCTTTTAGCACAGCAGCTATGTTGGCCAGATTAGCAATGGTATCTGTTTCTGAGCCAATAAGTGCTTCTACCTGCGGTAACAGGGTGTTATAAACTTCTTTGCGCGAGGCCGTTTGTGGTATATATAGGGTTTCAGCCATAGTAATAAATAGTTTGGGAGTCCTGCGTACTTGTTATTTACTCAGGGCTAATGCTTTTTTTACCTCAGGAGCTACTTTTGTGCCAAATAACTCAATGGTTTTCAGGATTTTTTCGTGCGGAATACTGCCCTTAACCATTTGAGCTAAAAAACGGGTATGATTAAATAATTCTGATTGGTAAAGTATTTTGTCAATAACCTGTTGCGGGCTTCCTACAAAAAGAGGTCCGTCTGGCAAACATGAATATTCGAACTGTTCACGTGTGATTGGCGACCAACCGCGTTCTTTGCCGACACGATTCATCAGTTTTTCGTATGAGGGCCAGAATTCATTCTGGGCTTGCTGCGAGGTTTCGGCAATATAAAACTGAGAATTAATACCTAACTGAAATTTAGCAGGGTCATGGCCGGCTTCTTTGTATGATTGTTTGTATAAATTAACAAAAGACACATATTGGCTAGGCCGCCCACCCAGAATAGCCAGCGTCATGGGGAGGTTCATTTTTCCGGCTCTGATAGCAGAACCCGGTGTGCCGCCAACAGCTAACCATATTGGCAAAGACTCCTGATAAGGGCGTGGATAAACGCCGAGATTATGAATAGGGGCCCTGAATTTGCCTTTCCATGAAACCACTTCTGATTGGTTAATTTTTACTAACAGGTCGAGCTTTTCAATAAAAAGCTCGTTGTAATCTTGTAAATCGTAGCCAAACAAGGGAAACGATTCTATGAATGAACCTCTACCTGCCAGAATTTCAGCCCTACCATTCGAGAGAAGGTCGAGTGTGGCAAAATTCTGGAATACACGTACGGGGTCGGCCGAGCTTAATACTGTTACCGAGCTCGACAGACGTATGTTTTTGGTAACCGCAGCAATAGCGGCCAACGCTACTTCGGGTGCCGAAATAATAAAATCTGGTCGGTGGTGTTCACCTACGGCAAATACATCCAAACCCACTTCATCGGCCAGTTTGCCTTCGGCTATGAGTTCCTGCATACGCTCATGTGCATTGATTGCCTTGCCTGCTACACCATCGGGATGCACTTCTCCGAATGTACTGATACCTAATTCCATGCTAAATCTGTTAAGAGAAGATAAATTAAGCCAAAGTGCCTATGTTACTGAAAAACCTTTTCAGGTAGCTTTCAGAGGCTTTTATTTGCCACTTGGTTGATAAATCGGCTAGTGTATGAATGTTATTGTTGTTAACAAAAATGATTGTATCGGCGTTGATTAGGCCGTTTTCAATAGCTTTTTTAGGCTGAAAAATAGAAAACGTTTTAATTTCATTGCCATCAAGATAAGCCTGAGAGCGGTCGAAGAAATCGATATTGAGTTGATTACCCAATTCTTTAAACCAGCGGGTTGACGCATCTATCGAACAACCACTGGCTTCGTGTTGGTTTTCGTCGAGGGCAATAACTACAAAACGATTATGTAATACCTTTACTGATGCCAGTAATGCAGCCCCATGCGCAGCCCATTGGCTCACAGCGGGTTGCAAAGTAGTTTCGATAATACTAATTTCGTTATCGGTAAGGGCGCGGTTAGCCTGATAAATCCAGATACGCGCACTCGAAGGAAGTTGTTCAAAAGCAATATACATAATACAGGTTTTATTCTTGTAACTTAACATTGAATGAACCTGTAAAAGTTCTTTGATGAAACCAACAAATATGAAACCTTAAAGTGTCTGAACCAGCAACTCGGCTAGGTCATATACTTTTACTTCGTTTTCCTTTTCTTTATTCTTTACCCCGTCCGACATCATTACCATGCAGAAAGGACACGCCACGGCAATGGTTTTTGCACCAGTGGCTAGGGCTTCTTCTATGCGTTCAATATTTATATCCTTATTCCCTTTTTCGGGTTCTTTAAACATTTGTCCGCCTCCGGCTCCACAGCATAAACCATTGGTACGGCAGCGTTTCATTTCAACCAAATCGGCATCAAGTTTTTCGAGTAACTGGCGCGGAGCTTCATAAATATCATTAGCCCTGCCTAAATAGCATGAGTCATGGAAGGTTATTTTTTGTCCCTTAAATGAGCCACCTCCTTCAATTTTTACACGACCTTCGTTAATCAGTTGCTGTAAATACTGCGAGTGGTGAATAACTTCATAATTACCACCAAGTTCGGGGTATTCGTTTTTTAATGTATTAAAACAATGAGGGCAGGCTGTTACTATTTTTTTTACGCCATAACCATTAAGCACCTGTATGTTCTGTTGCGCCAGCATCTGGAACGTAAACTCATTGCCTGCTCTGCGGGCGGGGTCGCCCGTGCAGCTTTCTTCTGTACCTAAAACAGCAAATTTAACCCCGATTTTATTCAGGATTTTAACGAAAGCAATGGTTACTTTTTTATATCTGTCATCGAAAGAACCCGCACAGCCAACCCAGAAAAGAACCTCAGGCTCTTGTCCGTTCATGGCCATTTCTGCCATTGTTGGTACTTTATATTCAATAGTATCTGCCATAGTTTTGTTGGTTAATACATGATTACTGAATCATGATGCAAAGCAAAAATAGTATGCTTGCATAATATTTGCAATAGTAAACAGTAAAATATTTGTGGGCAGGGTGTATATCTACTTAAATAAACCAAAGGTTATTGCTTTACCACAAAAGCATACAACTTACAAAAGTACAGAACCGGAATTTTTGTAAAGATTCTTTTTTTATCAATATTGGGCTTGTCGGGATTATGAAAAAAGAATAAATTTGGAAAACCTATTGTTACAATAATGATTTCGGTGATTTTAGTAGACGATGAAGCAGAATGCCTTGATGTTTTAGAAGCAGAGCTTACTAAATTTTGTCCCGATTTTCAGATTCTACAAAAATTTGATAACCCCACCGAGGCTGTCAGATACATTAATCAAACGCCATTCGATGTGCTTTTTCTGGATATTTCAATGCCTGTACTGAATGGCTTCGATTTATTAAAGCAAATACCCCAGATTAACTTCGATGTGGTTTTTGTAACAGCCTACGATAATTTTGCTTTGAAGGCTTTTGAGTTTTGTGCCGTAGATTACCTGCTGAAACCTACCAATAAAGAAAGTATTATCAGGGCTGCCGATAGGATAAGAGCCAAGCAAAAAAGCCTTAACATAAAAGAAAACATAGCTTTATTGCTGGCTAATATGCAAAAAGACGGCTTAAAAAGAAAGCAGGTGGCTATCCCGACGCTTGAAGGGCTAGAGTTTATTAATATTCAGCAGATTTCCTACGCAAAGGCTGATGGTAACTACACCATTATTGTTTTGCAGAATCAAGAGAAAATCTTGATTTCAAAAACCTTGAAAGAGTTTGAGGGTATACTCAACGACCCTACCTTTGCGCGTATTCATAACTCTTATGTAGTAAACCTTGAGCATATCCGAAAATATATTAAAGGCGATTCAGGCTCAGTAGTACTGAACGATGGAACAGTTTTACAGGTATCTCGGGCTAATAAAACCAAATTATTAAGTCTGGTCCGATTCGGCAATTAACAAAACCTTTCAGGCATGAAAAAAGCTATAATTATAATAATATTATTGAGCTTTTGTTTGCCTTTATCTGCCCAGACCATTATAGACATTGACAGTTCCTTTTATCGGCAACACCAGCTTAACCTGCAACACCAAACCCTGTTCAGACTTGACTCCACCCATGCTCTGCCTATTGAGCAGATTAGCAATAGTGGTTTCAGACCTTTCCATGAATTACCAACGTTCGACCGTTTTTCGAGATACGCCACTGATGTATGGCTAAAGTTTCAATTAAAAAATACATCTTTCCGCGATACCCTTTCTGCACTTTTTACGGCTGGGGGTAGCTACTTTACTACATTGTATGTTTTTGATGGGCAAAAAATGCTTAGCGTTGCAGAAGCCAGTAAGCTACTGCCCGACAACCAACGGCCTTTCCGTTTCGACGGGGCCTATATTCCCGTTAGTATTCCGCCGCAAAAGATTTACACTTATTATGCCAGAATCAATCGTTTTTCACTGAAAAACATTATAATTTCTCCTGCCATTGTTTCGTATGAGCAAGAGGCTCAAACAAAAGAACAACTGCTTTATAACGACCGTTTCGCACTAGTATTTAATTATTCGTTTATTGCTATTTTGTTGTTTCTGGGGGTGTTTACGTTTGTTCAGTACTGGCTCAACCGGCAGCCTTATATTCTGTATTATTCGTTATACCTTTTTTCGATGGCAGCCTTTGGTATATGGGGTTTTGAGTATTCGCCGTATGTGAGTTATTTCATGAAATACTGCCCATTTCTGCTGATTTCGCTCAGGCAGAATTTTTATGTTTTACTTACGCAATATTGTTATTTTCTGTTTATCGGCAATTTTTTGCTTTATACACATTCGCACCCCTTAATTACACAGACAATCCGGTTTTTACTCCGAAGCATTGTGGTGCTTATCATGATAGAGCTAGGTATTACCCTTGCGCTGGGTCGTTATGACTGGGAAGTATATTTAAGCATTTTTACACAGGTATACTTATCTGTGTTTGGGTGTGTAGTATTGTTTTTTTTGTATCAAATCAAAACGCGCTTGGCGTTTTACATTAAAATAGGCAGTAGCTTTCTGTTGTTAGGGGGGATTTTCGGTTTTTTGTCCAGTTGGTTGCATTGGGTTCCGCAGAGTTCGGCTTTACTCGAACACTACCCCAATGCCTTTTTTAATACCTGCATTTTGCTCGAAATCCTGTTTTTTTCTATGGGTTTGGCCTATAAGTCTGTCGAGATTATCAATCAGAAAAATAATCTGGAGCAGGCTGTGTCGCTTTCAGAACTTAATATGCTTCGTTTACAGATTAATCCACATTTTTTATTTAATAGCCTTAATTCTATTAAAAGTTATATTGTCAAGAACAAAACAGAAGAAGCGGCCGAATATCTGACCGATTTTTCGATGTTGATTCGTTCTATTCTCCAGAAATCGAAAGAACAGGTTGTTACTTTACAGGAAGAACTTGATACCGCTTTGCTATATACTAAACTTGAGCAAGTACGTTTTCAAAAAAAGTTTGATATAGTGGTTGAGCTTTCGCCGTCGATCGATACTCAAGCCGTTATGGTTCCGGCACTTATTCTGCAACCTTACATCGAAAATGCCATTAAACATGGGTTGGCTAACAAACCCACAAAAGGAACCCTCAGTTTGCTTGTGATAGATTCAGGCGAAGAAATAGAGATAAAAATTGATGATGATGGCATTGGCCGTAAACAAGCGGCTGAACTAAAATACAATTCTGAAGGGCATAGGTCGATGGGGCTGGCTATTAATGAAGAAAGACTGATTTTGCTCAATAAAATTCATAACTGGCACATCCGATGCCATATTGTAGATAAATTCGATGCCGAAAATAAGCCACTAGGTACTACAATTATACTCACCTTACCAAAGTAAGGCTTTACCAGTTTTCTGTTATTTCCTGCAAGTTATTAACTCGGCACGTCTAGTTACTCATTGTATGTTGTTGTTTTACACCAATTTCAAGATTTTTGACTATCAAAAAAACTTGAATCCGTCTTATGAAAAGACTTATCCTTTTCCTGTTTGCTTCACAAACCGTTTTAGCGCAGGTAACAACACTACCTAGTTCGATTGGTATTGGTGCCAATACGCTTTCCAGTATTCCGTTACATATTAATGCTACTGGCGAAATAGCCCGTTTTCAGGGGGTGTCGCCTTATGTAAGTTTCTATAATAACAGCCTTATTAACGGATACATTCAGGCAATTAACAATACATTCGAGCTAGGGTCAAAAAACAGTTATAACCTTAACTTTTTTACTGGCGATGCCTTGCGCATGAGCATTAATGGTACAACCGGAATGGTTACTTTTAGTCAGAAGCTAATTGCACAAAATGGTATAAAACTTACAGGCCCTTTGCAAGCTGAAGGTGAAAGCGTAGGAGCCGAAGGCATGATACTGGTTTCAAAAGGAAATAATACGCCAGCTTGGGAAGAGCGTAGAATTGCTTTTTCGGCATACTTGCCAACTAATAAAACAATAGGAACCAGTTTAGAGTATCCATTTGATAATTTGTCGGAGCGTTTTGATTACGGTAACAATTTTAATCCTGTAACCGGCGATTTTACGGTGCCATCTGACGGCCTGTATAATTTTATTGTGAATACCATGTTTAATGCGTCAAGTGATTATACCAACGTGCCTATTAAAATCAGGTTATACCGAAATGATAGCTTTCATATGCAATATGAGTACACTATTAATTTTAAAAATACCGAAGGTACAGGCACTAGTTCAACGTTTATACTTAAGTGCAATGAGGGGGATGTTTTAAATTTCAGGATACTTCAGTCTTCTGGCGTAAGTCAGGTTTTATCAGGATATTGGTCTACAATTACTGTTGCAGGTTATAAAGTTTTTTAATGATGAAAACACTCTTTATTTTTTTACTTTTCAGTTCTTCGGTTTTGGGGCAGGCATTCACTGCCGAAACAGGAGATATTTATCTGGGCGATGCCAAAGGCGATTATTCGGGGCTGTTGATTGTGAGGTCAGGATTATTGAAAGTAACTGACCCCATCGAGATATACTCGTCTAAAGGCTTTAAGTATCTGGTGCGTATCGTAAAAATGAAAGACATCAACGATACCAAAAAAGAACTCAAACAATTGAGTGCAGGCCAAGAGGCTTACATTGAGTTTGTTACTGCCGACGAGCCTAAAAGTTATGACGATGCTCTTAGAAAAGGAATGAAGGTGTATCCTAAAGGTTTTAAACCCGATGGTGCTTCGCTGGCAGCTAATACAAAAAAAGCAGATTTTATGGCTACGCTTGACGGGCAACCCTTTAAAGCTGCCGTTGCTTACAAAGGGGCTACACTCTGGCGCAAGGGTGTAAAGAACTTTGCTTCCAATAAACCTTATTTGTTATTACAATTTGGGTCGATAGTTTCGCCGGACGACCGGATATTAACCATTCAGCTATTTAACCCGAAAGAAACCATAGCCAGATACGGCCCCAAAGATATGGAAGTTAATTTTTCGGGTACTACCGATGGCAAAAAGGAAAACACAACCATATATGGTTTTGTAAATGGCAAAGCTGATACTGATTTTATTGTTGAAATTACCAAATGGCAGGCAGTTTCTAACACTAAGGCAATTATTTCAGGAAAACTTTATGGTGACCTTCGAGAAGTAAAAGTGCTGGGTGTTGCCAAGAAGATTAATAGATTTGAAAATGCTACTTTCGATAACATAGAAGTAGAAATCATAAATACTCAGTTAGATTTAAGTACAGGAGTAAAAGATAAAAACTAATAGGTTTTTCCGTGCAATAAGGCTGTTTGCTGTTTGGCAGGCAGCTTTATTTTTTTATATTGGCTCTTATTGGGCAGAACAGCTTTCGTTCTTCACAGAAAATAACCTTTTATCAAAAACTACCAGCCAAAAAGCCAAAATCGTTTTTTCTTTGAAAAAATTATGAAAAACTTCGCCCCACTAATGATTCATTTATTCAACGAACATAAAAACACGCTGGATGTTGTCAGAATAAAGCAGAACTCATTGGTTTTTTCTTCGCTTCAGGCATATTACCAACCCGTAACGTCTCAAGGTTTTGCTATTAAATATGTAGTAGAAGGTCTTGAAAAATACACGCTCAACGGAAATAAGTACCCCATCGAAACAGGAAGGTATTTATTAACGAATGATACCTACGAGGGTAGCGTTGAAATAGATGAAGGCAAGAATGTAAAGGGTATATGTATAAATGTTTCTGCTATTTTACTGGCCGAAGTAGTGGCAAGCATACAACGCCCCGACACTTCTTTTACAGACAATGCACTAGGGCAATTTTTCGTATCAAGCCACTTTCTGGAAAACCAGTATGCCGATACCCAAACGCATCTGGGGCAATTGCTCAGGCAATTAACGGCGCAGGTATATCACAGCCAGTTAAAGCAGGAGGATATAACAGACGAGTTATTTTATACAATTTCAGAAAAAATTGTTGAAGACCAGATTCCGGTTTTTAGGCAGCTACAAGCTATTCCGAGTATTAAGCCAGTTACTAAAAGAGAGTTATTTAAGCGGCTCCAAAAAGGCCGCGAATTTATGGATAACTATTTTACATTACCCTTGTCTATCATAAATATTGCACAAGAAGCCTGTATGTCGGAATACCATTTTTTCAGGCTTTTCAAAACCGTATTTGGTATTTCGCCTAATCAGTATCTTATCCAGAAACGCCTCGAGTATGGGCAGTCTATGCTGAAACAAGATAGGTACTCGGTATCGGCTGCCGCCATGGAGTCTGGGTTTTCAGATATTCATACCTTCAGCAAGGCTTTTAAGAAACACTTTGGTGTTGCACCTTCTTATTTTACTAAACAGCCACGTCAGGATAACTACAACAAAGTAGTTTACTAAAAACAGGTAGTAATTAAAATTAGCAGAATTTGACAAATCAGGTTTTGCGGTATTTTATAGCTTTGAATGCAGTAAGAAACTGTAAAGGTTCATTATTTAATAAAAATCAATAAAATTTATGAAAAAGCAAGAATTCTTCGAGTCGAAATTTTTCAAATTTCTTCTGACCTTAAGTATTATAGTGAGTATCATCTCAATTTTCAGAGCAGGCTATGCAACTGGCCAATGGTTGTTTGCCATCCTGCATTAATGCAAAACTGAACAACCTCAACTTTTGTAAGTCTTCATACTTGAATTAAACACACATCCGAAATTATGTACAAAAAACTATTCTTATTACTATTTATTTCAATTTCAGTAAAAGCACAAAACGGAAACATTAAGGGCATAGTAAAATCTGATAAAAACGAAGCCATAGTCGGGGCTACAGTTATTCTTTCAAAATGGCAGCAAGGCAATATAGTTAAATCTTCATTCACGGATGTTGACGGAAAATTTGAATTTGAAAAACTGAAATATGATTCGCTTGAACTTACAGTCAGTTATGTGGGTATGAGTAAGTATTCGTCAGGTAAAATCGTTTTAAGCGCACAAAATACTATTCTCGATTTAGGAACCATTACACTTCAAAGTAGCGAAAATGCCTTGCAGGAAGTAGCAGTAAAAGCACAAAAGGCTTTTGTGGTGCAAAAAATTGACCGTACGGTGGTTAATCCTGATGCGTTGATAAGTAACGCCGGAGTAACCTCTTTAGAAGTACTGGAAAAAGCTCCGGGGGTATCGGTCGATATAAACGGGAATATTTCGTTAAGAGGGAAGGGCGGGGTAGTAGTATTTGTTGACGACAAACCTACCTATTTGTCGGCAGCCGACTTAGCCAATTATTTACGCACAATTCCTTCTTCAACTATCGAGTCAATCGAAATCATGACCAATCCACCTGCCAAGTACGATGCCGCCGGAAACTCTGGCGTAATTAATATTCGGCTAAAGAAAAACGTGGCTAAGGGCATGAATGGCGGCTTGAATCTGGCTTATGGGCAGGGGCGTTATATGCGGACAAATAACAGTTTTAATTTCAATTACCGAATCAATAAACTGAATTTCTTTTCTAACCTGAGTGTGAACCAGAACAATAGCTATCAGGATTTAACCATTACCCGTAAATATTTTACTCCAGAGGGGCAGTTGAGTTCGACATTTATTCAGAATTCTTACATCAGGCCATCGAACAGAAGTCAGAACCTGAAACTAGGGCTTGATTACTATGTTACTAAAAAAACAACCTTAGGCGTAGCTCTAAGCGGGTTTATTAATCCATCGAGCCGTAACGTAAAAAATAAAGCTACTATCAGAGACGGACAAGGCGAAATAACAGGCTTGGTTGATGCCTACAACCCTACGGATATTCTGTTTAAAAATGGTAGTATAAACCTGAATGTAACCCACAAGCTGAACGATAAAGGCAAAGAAATATCGATGAATCTGGATAACCTTGTCTATAAGTCGAGTATTGACCAATTTCTTGAAAACAGTAATCTGTACCCGGATGGTAGCCTGATTAACAAAAGTGTGCTGGCATCGGAACTCCCCTCAGATATTAGTATTAAGGCATTAAAAGCAGACTTCATTAACCCGCTTAAAAAGGGTGGGCGTATAGAAGCGGGTGTGAAAACAAGTTTTGTAAAAACAAGTAACATTGCCGATTTCTATGACGTAATTGATGGAAGCCGTATGCCTAATTATACGTTCTCTAATAATTTTCAGTATAAAGAAAACATTAATGCTGCTTATGCTAATTACTCGAGAGATTTCAGGAAAATATCGCTTCAACTAGGCTTGCGTATAGAAAACACCAATATTGTGGGAAATCAACTAGGGAACGTAGTCGTGAAAGATTCCTCTTTCAAAAGAAACTACACCAGTCTTTTTCCTACTTTTTACACACAATACAGAATCGATTCAGCATCGAAACATGTGGTTGGGTTATCAGTAGGCCGCCGTATAGACCGACCTAATTATAAAGATATGAACCCGTTTACCTATCCGATGGACAGGTTTACTTATTACGGTGGTAATCCGTTTCTACAACCTACTTTTTCTTATAACGTAGAGTTGTCATATACCTATAATAATTTTCTGACAACTACTTTGCAGTATAGCAGAGCCGATAACGTAATTTCGGAGACCAACGAGCAACGCGGGAATATATATTATAGCCGCCCGGGTAATTTTGCTAAACAGGTTTCGTATGGGATTGAAGTAAGCGGAACTTTTCAGGTACAAAAATGGTGGACAATCCAGCTTTATACGGCTTTCATGAACAACCGTTTCAAAAGCCCTATTTATACCGAAATGCTGGACGACTCGCGCTGGTACTGGGTAGCAGTACCTACCAATCAGTTTATGATTAATAAAAAATGGAGTGCCGAATTGGCGGGTTCTTACCAGACCAAATTATTATCGGGGCAGTTTCTTGTGATTCCTATTGGCTCGGTAAGAGCCGGAGTATCAACCAAAATCATGAAAGATAAAGGTACTTTAAAACTGAATGTCAATGATGTTTTCTACACTAATCAGGTAGGGGGCGATATTCGGAATATTAAAAATGCTGCGGCCAGTTGGTTTAGTTATCTGGACACCCGTGTCATAACGGTTTCTTTTTCATACAGATTCAGTAAAGGACAAAACCTGAGAGTACGCCAGAACGGAGGCTCAGAAAGCGAACAGAAACGCGTAAAAGTATCATAATAATTTGTAAAGCCAGTATTCAATTGCTTATGAAAAAACTCTCTCCAACCGGAGAGAGTTTTCTACATTATTAAGAGACGGGTAAGGGGTAATTATTCTTTAAATGATAGAACGCCAGCCACCACCTAAGGCCCTGTAAAGCCCGATAACGGCATTGTACTGGCTTTTTCTTAAATTGATTAACTCTATTTGGGCCTGCAAGGCATTCTTCTGGGCTGTTACCACTTCCAGATACGTAGCTCTGCCAAACTTGAATAAGTCTACCGAAGTGCTTATGGAAACTTTCAGCACATCTACCTCTTTCGATTTAAGTTCGTGCATTTCGTTGGTGTTTTCAATCAGATTCATATAGTTATATACCTCTGTAAAACTATTTACAATGGCTTTCTTATAATTGGTATAAGCCATTTTTTGTTGAGCTTCGGTAGCCATCAGGTCGGCAATAAGCTGGCGACGGTTTAGTAAAGGTGCAAATAGCCCTCCTGCAAGATTATACGCAAACGAGCCAGGGTTAAAAAGTAAGGCAGCCCTGAATGCCTGTAAACCCATACTGCCATTGATGGTAAACGATGGATAAAAAGCCGCTTTGGCCGAGTAGATGTCGGCATCGGCTGCAATTAAATCAAACTCGGCCTGTTTAATGTCTGGCCTGTTTTCTAGTAATTGAGAAGGCACGCCAACCGATAATCTGGGTGGAATAATTTGCTCCCAAGCGACCGATTTCCGTTCGACAGCCTGCGGGTATCTGCCCAGTAAAAAGTTAATTCTGTTTTCGTTCTCAATAATTTTCTGTTTTACTTCTACCTTCAACGATTGAGAGCTAAGCAATTGGGCACTCATCAGCTCAACTCCAAGCTGATTGGCTTGTCCGGCTTGTTTCAATACCGTTACAATTTCAAGAGCTTCTTTTTGCAGGCGAATGTTATCTTCCAGAATTTTCTGTTCGTTGTCCAGAATTAAAAGCGCAAAGTAAGCATCGGCAATTTCGGCTACCAATGAAGTTACAATCAGATTCCGGCCATGTTCGCTGGCAATGAATCGGGCGGCAGCGGCTTTTTTCTTGCTTTTTAGTTTTCCCCACAAATCAATTTCCCACGATGATTGCAAGCCAATGAAATAATCGGGTACATTGGGCGCAGGTAGTTTTTGTTTATTGTCTAGGTTAGTCGAAAACTGCGTGTCGTAGTTCCCAACGCCATCAATGGTATAATTCCCGAACTTTCGTTGTCCGGCAGTTACACTGGCCGATAAGTCGGGCATATCAATTCCTTGTGTAAAACGCATACCAGCGCGTGCCAACTCAATATTTTGCATGGCTAGCTGCAAATCAAAATTGTTTTTCAGCGCAGTATCTATTAAGGCTATTAAAGTAGGGTCTGAGAAAAACTCCTGCAGCGTAGCCAGTTTGTTAGCGGTGGTGTCGGTTTTAGCACTAAATTTTTGTGGTGTAACAACAGGCTTATTCTGAGGCAAGTTTTGTTTAATCTTACAGCCACCTAAAAAAAGGCAGAAGACAACTATATAAATATATTTAGGCTTCAACATACGATTCTTGAGTAATTTTTTTGGTTTTTTTCTTTCGCTTTGTAAGTCCTGCAAAAATGATGTACAGGCCCGGAATAATAATAACTCCGAATATGGTTCCGAAGAGCATACCTCCGGCCGCGGCGGTTCCGATGGTTCTGTTACCGATGGCTCCGGCACCTGAGGCAAACATTAATGGAATTAAGCCGGCAACAAACGCGAAGGATGTCATTAAAATTGGTCTGAAACGCGCTACGGCTCCGCCTACGGCGGCTTTTAGTAAAGTTTTACCCTCTTTCTGTTGAAGTACGGCAAACTCAACAATCAGGATAGCATTCTTGCCTAACAAACCAATGAGCATAACCATGGCTACCTGAGCGTAAATGTTGTTTTCGAGCCCAAAAAGATACAAAAAGAATAACGAGCCAAAGATGCCCACAGGCAACGACAAAATAACAGGCAATGGTAAAAGGAAACTTTCGTACTGGGCAGCCAGTAACAGATAAACAAATAGTAAACAGATGATAAAAATGTATACTACCTGATTTCCTGAAAGTACTTCTTCACGGGTCATACCCGACCACTCATAGGTGTATCCGCGAGGGAGTTTTGCTTTGGCTACTTCTTCAATAGCTTTGATGGCATCGCCGCTACTATAACCTTCGGCGGCTTCTCCGTTCAGCATGGCCGATACATACATATTATAACGCGTTAGCTGCTCGGGGCCATATACCCTCTCTATACGGCTGAAAATAGCATAAGGAACCATTTCACCGTGCTTATTCTTGATACGTAGCTTCATGATGTCTTCTGGCTGCGCTCTATATTTAGGGTCGGCTTGTACCATAACCTTATACATTTGCCCGAATAAAATAAAATTGGTTGCGTAATAACTACCAATCAACGATTGCAGGTTACTCATGGCGTTATCGACCGAAATGCCTTTTTTAGCGGCCATATCTTGGTCAACATGAATCAGATACTGCGGGAAATTCGGGTTAAAGCTCGAAAACGCATCTTTTATTTCAGGACGTTTTTTTAGTTCATCAATAAATTCCTGTGCAACGTTGGCTGTTCTTTGCAAGTTGCCCGAACCTGTTTTGTCGAGCAGACGAACCTCGAAACCGCTGGCATTTCCGAAACCTGGTACGGCAGGCGGAGGGAAGAACTGAATTTCGGCATCTTTGATATGCTTGGTTTTAGCTATTAGCTGCTCAATAATATCGTTAGCCGTAGCTTTACGGTCTTTCCATGCTTTCAGGTTAATAGTACTCATTCCGAAAGACGCACCTACGCCGTCGGTCATCATACTAAAGCCCGAAAGGCTGGAAATTGATTCTACTTCAGGTAATTTCTGTGCAATTTTATCAATTTCGTTCATTACCTCTTCTGTTCGTTCAAGCGTAGCACCAGCAGGGGTAGTTACGTTTACATAAACAGTACCCTGATCTTCGGTCGGGATGAAACTAGTAGGAAGCACACTTCCTACGCCCCATGTAGCCACACAAAAAGCAATCAGCACTACTATTGTAACCAAACGACGATTGGCAATTAGCCCTAAAAGCTTTTTATAGCGGTCTGATAACCTGTCATAAGCATTATTGAATTTATCGAAGAAGCGTGTGAGCAGGTTAGTTTTCTTTGGCTCCAGATGCGGATTCTTTAGCATAAGGGCGCAAAGGGCAGGGGTAAGTGTAAGGGCATTTATACCAGAAATAACAATGGAAATAGCCATTGTTACAGAGAACTGCCTGTAAAATACACCCACAGGGCCCGATAAGAACGCTACCGGAACAAACACGGCCGACATTACCGACGTAATGGCAATAATAGCACTACTTATTTCGCCTATTGACTCGATGGTGGCCTCTTTAGGGCCGAGGTGTTTTTCTTCCATTTTGGCATGGACACCTTCTACTACAACAATGGCGTTATCGACCACAATACCTATGGCTAGTACAAGTGCAAAAAGGGTCAGGAGGTTAATCGAGAAGCCAAACAATTGCATGAATGCAAAAGTACCCACCAACGAAACCGGAACTGCCAGCACGGGAATAAGCGTTGAGCGGAAATCTTGCAAGAATAGGAAAACCACTATGGCAACCAGTATGAAGGCTTCGATAAGTGTTTTAATAACCTCATGAATGGAGGCATCGAGGAAACGGGAAACGTCATAACTGATGGTGTAAGTCATGCCGGGCGGAAAAGTAGTCGATTTAAGAAACTCTAGGCGTGATTTAATGTTCTCGATTACTTCGCTGGCGTTAGAGCCGGGTCTTTGTTTTAATACGATGGCAGCCGAAGGCTTACCATTCTCTTTTGAAAGTACGTCGTAATCAAGAGAGCCAAACTCAAGGTCGGCTACGTCTTTCAGCCGCAGCATCTCTCCGTTGTCGGACACCTTAATTACAATGTTCTCGTACTGCTCTTTGGTAGTCATTTTACCAGTGTAGCGCAATACGTATTGAAGCGATTGAGACTGACGACCCGAACTTTCGCCTATTTTACCGGGTGCAGCTTCTACATTTTGTGCGCGTAATGCCTGAACAATGTCATCGGCTGATATTTCATAGGCATCAAGGCGAGTAGGTTTTAGCCATACGCGCATGGCGTACTCGCGTGAGCCCATAATATCAACAAAACCTACGCCATCAATTCTTTTAAGTTCGGCCAGTACGTTAATATCTGCAAAATTGTAGATGAATTTTTCGTCAAGAGAAGTATCATCGCTAATAAGGTTGATGTACATCAACATACTATTTACTTCCTTTTCGGTCGAAACCCCCGCTTTAATTACTTCTTCGGGTAGTTCATCGAGCACGGTAGTAACCCTGTTCTGAACGTTTACAGCGGCCACGTCGGGGTCGGTTCCTACTTCAAAGTATACCTGTATAATACTGGTTCCGTCGTTACCCGAAACCGAGGTCATGTAGGTCATGCCGGGCACGCCGTTAATAGCTCTTTCTAGTGGCGTTACAACGGCTTTGGCACAAACTTCGGCATTGGCACCTGTATATTTTGTAGTTACTGAAACGGCCGGAGGGGCAATGTCTGGATATTGGGTAATAGGCAAACCAATCATAGCCAATACCCCTAATAGTACTATAAAGATGGATATAACCAACGATAGTACCGGTCGGTTGATAAAATTGGTAAACATGCTATTCTGGTTTATTGTGGAGTGCTATTAGCCGCAAATTCTTTAGATATTTCGTTCATTTCAATAAATTGTGGGTCAACTGTCATGCCGTCTTTGATGTTCTGAATACCCTCATAAATGATTTTGTCGTTAGGGGTTAGTCCTGAGTCAACAATGTAGAAATGAGGCATACGGCTATTGGTCGTAATAGGTTTCAGTTTAACCTTATTGCTTTTGTCGATGACATAGACATACATTTTATCCTGAATCTCGAAAGTGGCTTTTTGCGGAATAATCAGGGCATTTTTGTATTTACGTTGCAGGCGAACCTTGCCACTTGCGCCGTGTTTGAGTATCTTTTCAGGATTATTGAATCTGGCTCTGAAAGCGATATTTCCGGTACTTTGTTCAATTTCGCCTTCGGTGGTTTCGATACGCCCCTTAAAAGGATGTTCTTCGCCATTGGCTAAAATCAGCGTAACATTTTTCGACTGTTCGGCATCAGCCTTCAGGTTATTAGCGTAGTTAAGATATTCTTTTTCTGAAACATCAAAATAGGCAAACACCTCGTCGTTCTTTGAGATGCTGGTCAGTAGAGTACCGTCTTCTATCAAACTTCCGGTTTTGTTCGGAATCCGGTTGACAATACCGCTGAAAGGAGCTTTAATCTGAGTGTAAGTAAGCTGTATTTTAGCAAAGGTTTCGTTAGCTTGTGCTTCTTCAACTTTAGCTTTAGCAAGTTCGACTTTGTTTTTTGCCATTTCCAGTTCTGTGTTTGAAACAACGTTTTTATCAACCAGTTGTTTTACGTTTTTCAGCTCTAACTCAGCCGCTTTCAGTTCGGTAGTGGCACTTTTCAATACAGCATTAGCCTTTATTATATTTTCGTTCAATTCAGGATTATTAATTGTAAACAGTAGTTGCCCCTGTTTTACATATTTACCCTCATCGATATAGATGTTGTCCAGATAACCCTTAACCCTTGCCCTGATTTCAACATTTTGAACGGCGTTAATTTCGGCCACATAATCAATAGGCAGGGTGGTGTCGATAGCAATGGGAGATGTTACCGGAAATTTTTCTGTGCTTTGTTCCTTTGCCTCATCGCCATCGGAGGTACAGGAAGATGCTAACAAAAGCATCGAAAGTGAAAACATAAGTTTTTTCATAAAAATAGCTTTGGTGATTCGTAAATTATAGATAATCAGTGTGTTACAATAAATTTATTGTATAGCAACAGTTTCTCCAAGCATTTCTTCGAAAGTCAAATTCTTTTATTAGAATCATACAATCGAATACAATGCAGTAGCCATGCAAGGTTATTGCTGCTTAAAAAAGTAACATTTTACCGGAGAAGCTATGAAAAGAACAAATTGCTTTGTTCGGGTGGGGGAGTGTTCAGCCCTAAATACACTTCAGGTATAAAGGTGGTAGAAAAAATAGCTCCTTTACAGATGGTAAATTCAATAATGACAGGCTTGAAAAGATTTTTAAGCAGAGATTCCTCCGCTTCATCAAGACTAAGCATTTTGGTTTCCAAAGAACAAGTATCCTCTATATTACCAGCCCAATGAGATTCTGTTTTATTTGTAAGCCCTTCATAAGCTCTGATGCTTTCATTAATGAAATGCCCACAAAAAAAAGAGAATACCAGTATTAGCAAAAAGCGTACTTTAGTGAGTATGTTTTTTTTCCACGCTAATGGCATGTTGTGTTTATAAAAAGGATATTGGTTACAAAGATAACATAAATATGTAAAACTGGGTTATTGATTCAACTAACTACTTGTTTGTCTCTATCAGTAAGCCCATTTAATCGACCAAATTATTTATCATAATACACAGGCATAAGTTGCGTGTTATATGCCCGTATTTGGGTAACAAAAAAGGCTTTATGAAAATTCAATTCATAAAGCCTTTTAAAATTATGGTCTGCTCCGCCTATATTTAATATACTTTTTCGTAGTATTCTGTTGCCATACGGTCCGAATCAAAATAAGCATTTACATCGTTCATGCTTTGAAGTACCATCTTTTGCCAATCGGCTGGGCGGTCATAATACATAGGTAAAATGTGGTGTTCGAGTGTGTCCAGAAAATTGTTTACATCAGTGTTATCTCTATCCCATTCAGGAAAAGCCTGTGCTACTGGCACAATAAAAGAATTTTGCTCATTAGCAAATTCACAAATCCAGCCATCATAAGTCGAAAAATTAAGTGCGGCATTCATTGCGGCCGTCATCCCGCTGGTGCCTGAGGCTTCGCGGGTAACAATGGGGGTGTTGAGCCACACATCTGCACCATCTTTCAGGGTTTTCGATAAAGCCAGTTCATAGCCTGTCAGCACCGCCATGTTCGGATACAAATGGCTCAGGAAATATAATTGGTTAAACGTATTAATAGCCCCGCCATCGAAAGGATAAGGTTTACCTGCCCAGATAAACTGAATAGGATATCGGGTATTTTTCATGATTCTTTCAAAACGTTCGCGGTCGCGTGTAAGTAAGTCGGGGCGTTTATAGGCGGCAAATCTTCTGGCCCAAACAATGGTTAGTACGTTGGGGTCAAATAGTTTTCCGGCCTGATTAGCCACTTCTTTGAATAAAACTTCTTTCAATGCCTTTTTTCGGCCCGTTATTTTTTTTATATCGGCCTTGTTACGGGCTTTTTCGAGTTCTTCATCTGCCCAGTAAAGGCGGTTTTGTGCATTGGTTACGTGGGTAATCTGACAAATATCATTGTAGCTACTCCACATCGTGCGTGATACCTCGCCATGAAGTTTCGACACTGCATTGGCTTTTTTGCTGAATCGGAGGGCTACCAGCGAATGATTAAAGATATTGTCTTTAATACCTGTAATTTTGCGTACTTCGGGCATCGGAATATCACAAAAGAAACTCATGCTTGCCAGCATATTTATGTCGTGCTTTTCGTTACCAGCTTCTTCAGGTGTATGGGTTGTAAACACCAGACGCTTTTTGATTTCCTCTACGTTTCCTAGTTTTTTGTACAGATGAAAAACACCCGACACGGCATGAGCCTCATTGAAATGATAAATATCCGGCTGGTAGTTTAGCTCGTCGAGTAGTTTCATACCGCCTAGCCCCAGAACCATGCACTGCGCTACTTTGGTTGAGGCATCGGCATCATATAAATGATAAGAAATGGAACGCGCCCAGCTATCGTTACCGTCGGTGTCGGTCGTCAGAAAAAACATAGGTACGCTGCCAAAGGTTTGTGGCGGTAAAAAATAGGCAGCTACCCATACCGGCCGGTTCTGGATGGTTATCTGAAACCGAATGCCCGTATCTTTAACGAAGCTATACATTTTTTCACGAAACTGTACAGCCATACTGTTATCGGTGTTGCGTACTTGGTCATAATAACCGTATTTCCATAGCATACCAATACCAATCAGGTTTTGCTTTAGCTGAAAGGCACTTCTCATGTGCGAGCCTGCCAGAAAGCCCAGCCCACCCGAATAGGTTTTCAGGGCTTGGTCAATGGCAAACTCCATCGAAAAATAAACAACAGATTTCTTGAATTTGGGATTGAAAGAATAAGGATGAGCAAACTGCTCAGGCAAGTTCTTCATGCGATATCATAGGTTTGTGTGGAACAAAAATAAAAACAATCTACGGATTTATAAGGCTATAACAATTTATAGCCTCTTTTTGTCTTTTTAATCTGGTATTTTCTTTATAAGACTACCATCTTACCTGCCCGTTTCCGGTAATAACCCATTTTTCTGTAACAAGTTTTTCTAGCGCAAATGGGCCTCTCGCATGAAGTTTTTGGGTAGAAATACCAATTTCGGCACCTAAGCCAAACTGGCCGCCATCGGTAAAGCGCGTAGAAGCATTATGATAGACCGCAGCTGCATCGACCTCCGATAGAAACAAATCAGCCAAAGCCTGAGTCTGGGTAAGAATGGCTTCTGAATGTCTGGATGAATACGCCTGAATATGGGCCAGTGCTTCGTCTATGTGTTTGACTGTCTTGATAGAAATCTTATAATCGAGCCACTCTTTGCCAAAATCGGCTGTTTGTGCCGGATGCAGTTTCTCATAACCTGCTTTTTGAAGTACAGCATAGGCGGGGGCATCGGCATATATTTCAACATTCCATTTTCTGAAATCATCAATGAGCATCGGAAGAAAATCATCAATGATGGCTTCATCGACAATGGCACAGTCGAGCGAATTACAGACCGATGGCCGTGATACCCTTGCATTCACAACAATGTTCTTTGCCTGAGCTAAATCAGCGGTTTTTTCGATATAGGTATGTACTACACCCGCACCTGTTTCGATGGTAGGAATGAGTGAGTTCTGGCGAACAAACTGAATGAGGGAATCTGACCCCCTCGGAATAATAATATCAACGAAACGCGTAGCTTTTAGTAACTCTTCGGTAAACTTCCGGTCGGTAGGTAATAATAATACTATTTCTTTGGCAAGACCGAATGCCGCTAGTGCCTCATGAATAAGCCCTACCAGACACTGATTCGAGAAATTGGCTTCTTTTCCGCCTTTTAATACACAAGCATTGCCCGAACGCAGGCATAAAGAGGCAACATCGACGGTTACATTTGGTCGAGATTCATAAATAACACCCACTACGCCCATAGGTACTGCTATTTTCTTGATAGTGAGGCCATTAGTCAGGCTGTTTTCAAGCAATACGTTTCCTGTTGGGTCAGGCAGAAGTGCCACCTCTCTCAGCGAATCGGCCAATGCCTGAATACGGCTTTCATTCAGTAACAGGCGGTCATATTTGGGGTCAGTTTTATCCATCAGGTCGAGGTCTTTTTTATTTTCAGTCATGATTAAAGCCACAGACTGTTCAATAATACCTGCCAGATGATTAAGTAATGCACTTTTTTGCTCGCTTGATAAATTTCTGATACCTGCCGATGCCTGTTGCGTGGCTTGAAGAAGAGGAAGAATAACGCTCATAAATTTTTAATAAATCAACCCAAAGTATTGCCTTGATTTTAATTTTTCGTAAAATTACATCGCAATAATCACATTCAAAAGCATAAATATAAACTAGTGATATGTTCATCGAAAAAGACCTTGACAAAATAAAGCTTCGTGGAGCGAGCCTCGAAATAATTCAACAGCAGATAGAAAATTTTAAAAAGGGGTTTCCTTATTTAAATGTTATTAAAGCTGCAACTATCGGAGATGGCATTATTTCGCTGTCTGACTCAAAAGCAGGGAAATATGCCAAGTATTTTGATGAAAGAGCAACGAAACTAAAACTATTGAAGTTTGTGCCGGCCTCAGGAGCCGCTACCCGTATGTTTAAATCGTTGTTTTCGGCCAAAGACGAAGGCAAACTCGATAAATCGGTTAACGAATTTCTGGAGCGTTTGCCAGACTTTGCTTTTTATCATAAACTTATTAAAGCAATAGGCGAGCAAACCGGCGATTATAAAACCGTGCTTGAGTACCTGCTTACTGAAAAAGGGCTTGACTACGGCAGTTTGCCTAAAGGCTTGCTTGATTTCCACCGTTATGGCAAAAGCTCGCGCACACCCATTGAAGAACATCTGGTTGAAGGAGCCAGATACGCCAATAGTAATGGCAAGGTAAGGTTACATTTTACGGTTTCGCCCGAGCATAAGAAAAAATTCAAAGCCTTGATTGATTCGGTGTTGCCTAAGTATGAAGAAAAATATAGCGTAAAATATAGTATTAGCTTTTCAGAACAAAAGCCTTCGACTGATACTATTGCCGTAAATATGGACAATACACCATTTCGGACTAGTAGCGAAGAATTATTGTTCCGTCCGGCTGGCCATGGGGCTTTGCTCGAAAACCTGAACGAGCAGGAGGCTGATATTATCTTTATCAAAAATGTTGATAACGTAGTGCCTGACCGCCTGAAAAGCAAAACTATTTTATACAAAAAGGCTTTGGCGGGCTTGCTGCTTGAGTATCAGGAAAAGATTTTTGCGTATCTGGAAAAGCTATATAATGACAAGGTGGACGAAAAATTATTAGCCGAAATACTGGATTATATTGAGGTTAAATTATGCACACTTCCGCCCGAAGGTTTTGGAGCCTATTCGTTCGACGCAAAAGCCGACTATTGCAAACGCAAATTGAATCGCCCGATTCGTTTGTGTGGCATGGTTAAGAATGTAGGCGAACCGGGTGGTGGGCCTTTCTGGGCAAAAGACCCAGATAATTCGGTTTCGTTGCAGGTAGTTGAGTCGGCACAGATTGATTTGCAAAATGCGCAACAAAAAGAAATCTTTGATAAAGCCACGCATTTTAACCCCGTAGACCTGATTTGTTCGGTAAAAGATTATAAAGGAAATAAATTTAACCTGTTGCACTTCCGTGACCCACAAACAGGATTTATTACCCAGAAATCGCAAAGTGGAAAAGACCTTAAAGCACAAGAGTTGCCGGGTTTATGGAATGGGGCCATGTCGGACTGGAATACGCTTTTTGTGGAAGTACCTCTGATTACGTTCAATCCTGTAAAAACAGTGAACGATTTATTGCGGAAAGAGCATCAACCTGCATAAAACTAATGGCATCTATCGAAATAGACTCTCCGACACAGGTCAGGCAGGGTGAAGAAATAAATCTGGTAAGCCTGAATGAATTTGTACAGTCGGTTTTACCAGATTTTGAGCCTATTATAGCAATTGCACAGTTTCCGGGTGGGTATTCTAACCTTACTTATCTGCTTAAAACGGCAACGCAGGCGTATGTGCTTCGGAGGCCACCGTTTGGGGCTAAAGATATTAAAGGAGGCCACGATATGGGCCGCGAATACAGGATTCTGAGTGCCTTACAGGCCAGCGGTTATACTAAAGCCCCCAAGCCTGTTATATTCACCGAAGACGAAGCCGTAATGGGTTGCCCTTTTTATATGATGGAAAGGGTAGAGGGCGTAATCTTGCGCGCAAAAGATGCCCCCAAATTAATGAATACGGTTAGCTCCGACACCATGCGTAGGATGTCAGAGGCTTTGTGTGATAATCTGGTAGATTTACATGCCATCGATATAAATGTTACTCAGGGTGGAAACCCGGCATTGATTACTATTGGCAAGCCTGAGGGCTATATTCAGCGGCAGGTAGAAGGATGGCATAAGCGGTATCTGGCTTCACAGACAGACGAAATTCAGGCAATGGACTTACTAGCCGACTGGTTAAAAAAACACTTACCTGCTGAAGGCAAACCAACGTTGATTCATAACGATTATAAGTATGACAACGTAGTTTTGAAGCAAACCGACTATACAGAAATACTGGCAGTACTCGATTGGGAAATGACAACCGTAGGAGACCCGCTTATGGATGTTGGCACGTGTTTGTCTTACTGGGCAGAAGCTACCGACGGAGCCTTTGAAAAAGGTTTTAATTTATCGTGGCTGGCAGGAAACCTTACGCGTGAAGAATTTGCGCTCAGATATGCCGAAAAAAGCGGCAGAGATGTATCAAATATTCTGTATTTCTATGTGTTTGGCCTTTTTAAAAATTCGGTTGTAATTCAGCAGATTTACAGCCGCTACAAAAAAGGTCTTACACAAGACGAACGTTTTGCTAATTTAATTCTTGGTGTAAAGGCTTTATCATATAAAGCAGTAAAGTCTATGGAAAAACAGAAAATGTGCTGATAAAAAACAAGGCTTTGAGATTCCTCAAAGCCTTGTTTTTTTATTTGTATTGCTCAATAATTCGGAAGAGAGCTTTTTGTGTATCTATATTCGGAAAAAAATCATAAACCTGTGTATGCGCATCATAATTTATGGTTAAGCCTGTTTCCAGATACTGATACGCTTCGTTATAACTGCCATCAAAAATCAGATACGCCGCTGCCCTGTAATAAAGGTCGGCATCGTCGGGTATTTCAGCAATGGCATCATAGATAATCTCAAAGGCTTTGTTATATTCATTTTGTTCAAAATAAAGCAAAGACCAATTTAGCCATATATCGGGGTTTTTGGCATCCAGACTTACAGCGTGGCTGTAAGCCTCGTTGCTCGACAAGAAGTTCCCCATTTTTGATTCTGTATCGGCAAGTAAAAGCCAGTAGTCGGCATTGTTTTCGTTTAGCCGAATAGCTTTTTGCGTAAAATGAATTCCCTCCATCCAGCGGTCTTGTTCATACAAAGCCGAACCCATCCCGAACCACGCTTCATCCCATGTATCGTCAAGATTAGTGGCTTCGCGGTAGTATTTGTAGGCTTCTTCGTATTGAGAAAGCTTTTCGCAAGCCGCTCCCAGATGCGTATAAACCTCAGCCGTTGGAATTTCGTTTTTTAATACCTTAAGATAACATTCCTTGGCATCCAGATGATTTTCGAGGTTCATATAGGCATGCGCCAGATTAAACCACCCCGAAGCAAATTTTTCGTTTACAACTACGGCGTAGTCATAAGCAAAAGCTGCGTCTTTGTGGTTATTCAGGCGGCTATGCACCATACCCAATGCAAACCATGCCAGATGCGAGTAAGGATTGGTATCGACTAAATCCTGAAAATAGGATAGGTTTTCGTCTAATTTATCTAATTGCTCTAAACAAAAAACTAATTCATAAAAGGCTATTTCTTCATGAAACTGATGCTGTATAGCCTTTTTATAAAAATGAGCAGCCTCTTCAAATTTATGCCAGTTCTGAAAAGTTTGTGCTAATTGAAAGTAAACATTCTCTTTTTCGTCCGATAACAACAATGCTTCTTTTAAATGCTCAATGGCTTCTTCATAGTTACCCATGAGGTTACAAATAACACCTCGCATATAAGTGATTTCGTTGTCAGAGGGGTTGAAAGTAGCTGCTTTGTCGAGTACTTCCATAGCATCATCAAACTGTTCATAATTGGCATGAACCTGCGCCTGGTCGAGAAGTAATTCGAGGGAATAGGGATACTGTTGCAGGCCAAGCCGACAGGCTTTCATGGCCATCTCCCATTTTCCTTTCAGAAGATAGTACTCCGATAACTGTTCATACGTTTCTTCATCGAAGAAGACCGTTTCTTTGTTTTTGAGCATTCCTTCAAAACGTTCGACATTAGCCTTTACAGTTGCGTCATCGAAGTTTTCGAATCTGTCGCTGAATTCGTGTTGCATGTAAGATTACCCAAAAGTTTTTACGGCCCAACCATAGGACGGTAATTCTATTTTATTTATTGAGCCAAGCCTTGAATTAAATAAAATAGGCTTTAATTAAAATTTTAAAGTATTTCGTTTCAAGGCATGCTTCTTTTTACCAATGACTGAATAAAATACGTTTCAATATAAATATATTTTATCAGATGTCAAGCGTTTTGGTAAATAAAAATTTCTTTAAAAAATGCTCTCCGAAACCTTATATTTTACTCTTTACGGCTTTTTAATAAGAACATACTAACACGCCTAATGGTTTCGTCGAAGTCAGTAAACTTAAAGCCAAGTGTTTCTCGGATTTTGTTATTCTTATAAACAAATTTCATTAACGAATTTTTGGCGGTTTCCTTTGTAATGAGCGGAGCTTTGCCTGTAAGAAAAGACCTGATGGCTTCAATACGCCAGATAATTTCGGTTAATACTGGTGAAACTTTTCTGGCAGGTGGTTTTTTCTGGAACAGATTCGCCACACTGGTAAAAAAATCCTTGTAGCTTACAGTGCCGCCATTCAGAATAAAACGTTCGCCGTCAATGTCAGAAACTATTAACTGGTATATAGCCTCAACTACATCTTTTACATCAACATAATTAAGGTTTCCTTCGCTGTAAAACGTATGCTCGTCGTAGGCATATTTAAATAGCTGGGTGCTGCTTTTGGTCCAGTCGCTTTCACCCAGAATAACCGACGGATTCACTATTATTATATTCAGGCCCTCGGCTTTGCCACGCCATACTTCTAACTCTGCCAGATATTTGGTTTTGGCATAATGAGAATTAATGGGGGAGTTTTCCCACTTCTGGTTTTCATCAATGAGCGTATTTTCGGCCGATAATTTCAAAGGAACATTAGGCTTGCCTAGTGCTGCAATAGAACTCACATGGCATAGCTTCTGAATGTTTTTTTCCATACATACATTTACCACATTGGCGGTTCCTTCTACGTTGGTTTTGTACATTCGTTGCTGGTCTTTTGGCGCGTATGATACCACCGCTGCGGTATGCACTACGAAATCAATTGCTTCGAAGGCTTTTTCAAGAGACGGAATATCCAGAATATCGCCTTCAATAATTTTGATTTTTTTTGTTAGTTCGTTAAGTGCCGATAAGTCGCTATCAGTACGGCATAGGGCCGATACTTCAAAGCCTGCCTCAACAAATCGTCGGGCAGTAGCACTTCCTACCAGACCATTGGCTCCTGTAATAAGAATTCGTTTCATACGATGTTTGACATGGCAGATTATCATCTGTCTGATTCCGTACAAAGGTAATAGCAAAAATGAATACAGTGGCTAGCCTTTGTGAATAAAAATCCCTGACCAGATTTTATACATCCAGTCAGGGATTCTTCTGAAAATTTTTATGTACAACAGCTTATGCTTTAGTTGTTTCCTCGCTTGTTTCGGTTACTTCTTCAGTGGCCGGAGCTACAAAAATTTCAGGTAAATATTTCGAAAGAATATTATACCAAGTAATGATTTTCTTTACATCCGACGCATAAACTTTGTCGCGGTCAAAATCAGGAATAATGCTCGAGAAAAAGTCAAATAATTGGTTGTTCGAGAAGTTTTTGTAGTCATCTGCAACAAATTCTCCATGTAATTCACGGATTTTTAAAAGAATATCTGAAAGTGGTTCAGATTTGTTTTGGTCTTCGGTATAAATCGAAATATCTTTCAATACAGAAACGCGGGCGTTGGCACTTACCATTTCGCGTTGTTTTTTATCATCGAGCGTTTCTACAATAACCCCGCCACGGCCAGGTTTTAAAATCTTATACAATCCACTTTTTCCCGAAATATGGGCGATGTCTCTTAATAATTCCATTTGATAAATAAGGTAAGCTTTATTCGGGCCTGATGACCCTCTGAGTTAGTTTTAAATTAATTTGATGAATGCTTCAACCGAAGGCTTTTCATCGGTTTCAAGCAGGTTGCTAGCAATATATTATGCTACAAAAACGCCTGACGAGGGTGCAAAATTATAAATTATTTTTTAAAAGACTGATTTAACTCGTCTATTGCTTTTAATAATTCTTCGCGCCCTATTTTCTTTTCTGACGAGGTTATGAAATACGGCGGAATTTTGCTCCATGTTTGTAACATGGTTTTTTTGAATAAATCAATGTTTTCTTCGGCCGTAACTTTGCCTACTTTATCGGATTTCGTAAATATCAGGTAAAACGGAATGCCTCTTTCGCCCAGCGCATCAATAAAATTGAGGTCAACGGTTTGAGGTTCCAGGCGTATATCAATCAGCACAAACACGCACATCAGGTTCTCGCGGTTTACGAGGTAATCCCAAATCATTTTATCCCATTTGTCGCGTTCTGCTTTAGGGGCTTTTGCAAAACCATAACCGGGTAAATCGACCAAAAACCATTGATTATTTACCTGAAAATGATTAATTAACTGGGTTTTACCGGGTACTTGCGAGGTTTTGGCCAGATTTTTATTAGCCACCAGCATATTAATCAGAGACGATTTGCCAACATTTGACCTACCGATAAAGGCATATTCGGGTATCAAAGGCTTAGGACTTTTTCTGTAATCAGAAGCACTTTGAATAAACTTTGCTTCGGTAACTTTCATATTATTTTCTGATTGAACTATCGTATTAAACAAGTAATTCTTTCGCCTTTCTGACTAGAGTATCTATACAAAAAGAAGAAAGAATTAAATGCAAAGGTAGCATTTTTTTCTTTCTTCTTCTGTTTTTATCAGGTTTCCCTGTTAGATGGCTTTTGTTCAGCCTTATTTTATTTCCAGTTCAAACGGCATTCTGGCTTGTAATTTATCCATGCTTTGAAGCGTCTTGATCTGTTTGGCAAACGGGGCAAGGCTACCTAAATACGCTCTCATTTTTTCTTCTTCGCGGTCTTTGCTAAACTTCTCAAGGAAGGCATCAAGCCCGCTTTTCTTGAGAGGTAGGTATTTTACTCTGTATTCTCCTTCTTTTAATTCAGCTTTTTGTGCAGCAATTTTAATGGCATCTTCTAGGCCTCCGAGTACGTCAACCAAACCATTAGCTTTAGCCTGTGTGCCTGTCCATACTCTTCCGCCTGCCAATGATTTCAATTTTTCGATGCTCATGTGGCGGCCTTGTGCTGCTTTCGATGTAAACGCCTCGTACCCTTTATTTACGCTGTTCTGAATCATCATTTTTTCAGCATCGCTCATGGTACGAGTGGTTGACGGGAAGTCGGCATATTTATGTGAACCAACGGCATCGAATGTGATACCTAGTTTCTGGTTCATCAGGTTTTCTACATTAAATAGCATTCCGAAAATACCAATTGAGCCTGTAATGGTAGTAGGGCGTGCTACAATGGTATCGCAAGCCATAGCCATGTAGTACCCGCCCGAAGCGGCGTAGTCGCCCATAGAGGCAATCACAGGTTTTACTTTTTTGGTAAGTTCTACCTCTCTCCACATTACATCTGATGCCAAAGAACTACCACCACCCGAATTAATTCTTAATACTACGGCTTTTATTTTAGGGTCTTTACGTGCTTTCTGAAGTTCTTTTACGATTCTGTCAGAGCCAATATTGCCATCTTCGCCGTCGCCAGTTACGATATCCCCTTCGCCTACAATTACAGCAATTTTATTAGAAAGGCTACCTTCTTTTACGTATTTGTCGGCTTTCAGGTATTTATTAAGTGTTACGTATTCGATTTTTTTGTCGTCGTTCAGACCAATTTCATGGCGAAGAGCCTTTTCAAATTCATCCCAGTAGCCAAGATTCGTAACCAGTTTGTATTTAACAGCGTCGCTCGGTTCTTGTATGAGTGCATTGTTCAGAATATTGTTCAGTTCAGCCACCGGAATATTTCTTGACTGAGCGATGTCTCCATAAAAACGGTTGGCAATATCGTTGATAAACGATTGTGTTTGTTCGCGGTTAGCATCACTCATGTTGGTTCTGAAAAACGGCTCAACGGCACTTTTATATTCGCCTACTCTGAAAATCTCAGGTTTTACACCAATTTTCTCGAAAAGACCTTTCATGAATGTATACTTGGCATTCAACCCATTAAATTCTAGCCCACCACTTGGGGTCAGGTAGCTTTTGTCTGCCACAGATGCCAGATAAATGGCTCCTTCTGACATCACTTCGCCGTAGGTGTAAATAAATTTCTTTGATTTCTTGAAATCTACCAGATAGTTTCTGATTTCTTCCAATGTGGCAAAGCCCGCAATCGGATATTCAGCTTTTAAATAAATACCCTTGATGTTTGGGTCGAGTTTAGCGTTAGCAATTGCATCTTTTATTTGGGGTAAACTTATCTGACCCGGCCCGCGGCCTCCTGACAAAAGTTCGGTGAAAGGGTCTTCTTCCGGTGCGTTTTCCCGAATTACCTGATTAAGGTCTATTTTTAATACTGAATTTTTTGATACAAAAGTTTTTTCATCAGAGCTGGACATCATTGAGCCAATACCTATCAGAATAAAAAAACACAGCACACAAAACAAAAATAGCCCAACGATTGTCGCAAAAACATATTTCAAAAATTGTAACATAATTTATATAACGGTATAGTTAAGTAAGGTTCCTGAAATGAAAGATATATTTTAAATTAATGGCTAAAGTATACTTAAAGGTTTTGTTTTCAAAAGCTATATACTCACTTTCAGGAATTATTGATAGTTTATTGTTTACAAAAATATGTATATACACAGAAAAGTGTATAAAATATTTGATAAATGGTATAAGTTTTAGCTAAGAGGAAGTTTGTAAGGATAAGAAATCGGGGGTTTATACACCAACGGCTATAAACCCCTGATTGTTAGTATGAAGATGCCATTGCTGACACAGGTAAGAATGTCTTGATGGCCCCTATGCCACCTTCTACATTTACTACGTTATCGAAGCCTCTTGATTTTAATATCGAACAGGCTATCATTGACCTGTACCCGCCGGCACAATGAACATAATTGGTTTCGGTTTTAGAAAAATCTGCCATGTTTTCGCTGATGTAAGCCAGTGGAATATTTTCGGCGTCGGCCAGATGTTCTGGCTCAAATTCGGTGGTTTTACGCACGTCTTTCACAACTAGGTTTTCGTTCTGAAATTTTTTGGCAAAGGTTTCGGCAGCAATAGAAGTAATACTGTCGATTTCTTTACCGGCTGCTTGCCAGGCTTCAAGGCCACCTTCCAGATACCCCAGAATATTATCATAACCTACTCTCGACAAGCGCGTAATTACTTCTTGCTCGGTACCTGCGGTAGCCACAAAAAGTATAGGCTGCTGAATATCAGTAATGAGTGTGCCTACCCACGGTGCAAAGTCTCCTTTCAGGCCGATATTAATGCTGTTAGGTATGAAGGCATCTTTAAATTCGGCAGCAGCGCGGGTATCAATTACAACAGCACCGGTTTCATTAGCGGCGGCTTCAAATGCTGCCGGAGATAATGCCCGCAAGCCCGACTCCATGACGGTTTCCAGACTGGCAGAGCCTGTTTTGTTTATTTGTACGTTTTTCGGGAAATAATATGGCGGAGGGGTCAGGCCCTCTGTTACGGCTTCAATAAAGGCTTCTTTTGTTTGTGGCTGTAAAGCATAGTTAACCTGTTTCTGATGCCCGAGGGTATCAAAGGTTTCTTTGCTCATGTTTTTGCCACAGGCCGACCCAGCCCCATGTGCAGGGTAGACAATAATGTGGTTGGGCAACGGAAGAATTTTATTTTGAAGCGAATCGAACAGGTGTCCGGCTAAGTCATGCGTGGTCAGGTCTGACTTCTGGGCGAGGTCAGGCCGGCCCACATCACCTATAAACAAGGTGTCGCCAGTAAAAATACAATATTCTTTGCCGTTTTCGTCGAATAAAAGATAACAGGCCGACTCCATTGTGTGGCCGGGTGTATGCAATACTTTTATTTTTATTTTTCCTAACTGAAACTCCTGTCCGTCGGTAGCTATAATGCTCTGGAACGCAGGGTTTGCATTGGGGCCATAAATAATGGGAGCATTGGTTTTTTGCGAGAGTTCCAGATGCCCCGACACGAAATCGGCATGGAAGTGCGTCTCGAAAATATATTTAATGGTGGCAGCGTTTTTCTGTGCTTTGGTAAGGTAAGTGTTTACTTCACGCAGGGGGTCAATAATAGCGGCTTCTCCGTCTGATTCAATATAATAGGCTCCTTGCGCCAGACAGCCTGTATAAATTTGTTCGACCTTCATAGTTGTTGATGTAATGTGTTTGGTTTTTTCAACATGAAATTACCAAAATTTGTTCATGAAAAGCAAACAAGGCAAATACCCTTAACAAAATCAATAAACAACTTAATGATTTTGTTAAGGGTATTTGCTGAACAAACCATTTAGGTTTAAGTAGTATTATGGCTCTTTTGGCAGATTATCTGCAATTTTCCGGTCGTTCGATAAACGGGGTACTTTGTTTTGCCCGCCTAGTTTTCCTTGCGAACGCATATAATGAATAAAAGCTCCTTTCTGAAGCGGTGTAATAACTAACTCGCGGAGGATACTGCCTGTGATGAGGTCGTCGTAATAGACGTTCAGTTCGGTCATTTTTTTGTCGAGGTCATGCGCAAATTGTGCCTGATTTTTCGGTGGGTTGGCAAACTCAATCAGCCATTCGTGGTAAGGTAACCCTTCCGACGGCGTTACCATAGGCGCAACAGTAAATTCGACTATTTCAACTTCGGGGTGGCGTTCGCAGGCATATTTCATGGCTTTCTCAACTTCTTCTCCGATTACATGCTCGCCAAATGCCGAAATGAAATGTTTAATACGCCCCGACACAATTACTTTATAAGGGTTTAAAGACACAAATTTAACGGTGTCACCGATAGAATACCCCCAAAGACCAGCATTGTTATTGATAACAAGAGCGTAGTTTTTACCTAGTTCTACCTGTTCGATGCTCAGGCGTGTGGGGTTTTCGTTGAAGTATTCGTCGGCAGGGATAAACTCATAAAAAATACCGGTATTAAGTAGGAGTAGCATACCGGGGTCGCCTTGTTTATCCTGATAAGCAAAGAAACCTTCCGATGCCGGATATAGCTCTAGCGAGTCGATGGGCTTGCCAATAGATTCATAAAGTTTGGCTCTGTAAGGCTCAAAGTTTACACCGCCATACACGAAGAGTTCAAAAGTCGGAAAAACGTCTTTTATTTTCTTGCCTGTACGTGCCTCAATCCGGTCGAAATACATCTGTACCCACGGCGGAATACCTGAAATAAGGCTCATAGGCTGATGAATGGTTTCATCAATAATTTTTTCGAGTTTTTCCTCCCAGTCTTCAATGCAATTGGTTTCATAAGAGGGCAAGCGATTACTTTGCAGGTAAGCCGGCACATGGTGGGTTGAAATACCCGAAAGCCGCCCTATTTTAATGCCATGTTTTTCTTTCAGTTCGGGGCTTCCTGATAAAAAAATGAGCTTGTTGTCGAGAAATCTTGCTTTGCCTGTTTCGTTAATGTAATTGAGCAGGGCATTACGGGCAGAGTCAATATGGTTATGGATAGAATCTTTTGAAATAGGAATATATTTTACTCCCGAAGTAGTGCCGGAAGTTTTGGCAAAATAGAGCGGCTGGCCCGGCCATAAGATATTTTTTTCTCCGTCTACAACCCTGTTAACGTAGTGTTTAATGTCTTCATAGTCACGAACGGGAACAGCCTGTTTGTAGTCGTCGTAAGAATGAATATCCTTAAAGTGGTGGTCTTTGCCAAACTGCGTATCGGCAGCTTGTGAAACGAGGCTTTTACGCCATTCTGCCTGTACTTCTGCCGAGCGGGCAATCCATTTTTTTTGTTGTGCGACAATGTATGCCGCCAAAGGTTTACTAAGTATTGAACGAATTCCCATAATGAGGCAAATATAAAACTTTTGAACCGCTTTAAAAACTCTGTGTGAGACAAAGGCATACACAAACGCATTTACTCAAAAGTATGCTTCAATAAAAATATTGCCTGCAAACAGGCGAGTTGATGAACAAATAAAAACGAATATAGTTAATATGTTTACGCAAAATTATAAGCAATGCCAGACATTATTTTAGACTAAGATTTTTTTTTGCAAAATTTGTTTTCCTTTAAAAATTCAAAAAAAACGTCTAAAAGTAAAATAGGCACAGATTCCGCCAAATTTATTTATATTATTCGACCAAATAAAAAGTAAAAAATTTATTTTTCAGGAAACTTTGCAAATAATAATTGTAAATTTGCGGGCAAATTTAAAAAAACACATTAACTCATAAAGCTCGATATGGCTGGATTGTTTAATTTTCTCACGAGTGACATCGCGATTGACTTGGGGACGGCGAATACCCTTATTATCTACAAAGACCAGATTGTAGTAGATGAACCTTCTATTATTGCTTTGGATAAAATTACTGGAAAAGTGTTGGCTATCGGACACAAAGCAATGCAAATGCATGAAAAAACAAATGAAAATATAAAAACTATCCGCCCTTTAAAAGATGGTGTAATAGCCGACTTTACCGCTGCCGAATTAATGATTCGCGGGATGATTAAGATGATTGAGACTGGCCGTAACTGGTTTTTCTCACCGTCACATCGGATGGTAGTTTGTATTCCGTCAGGTATTACTGAGGTGGAAAAACGCGCCGTAAAAGACTCTTGCGAACACGCAGGTGCAAAAGAGGTATACATGGTGCATGAACCTATTGCAGCCGCCATCGGGATAGGTATTGATATTGAGCAGCCAAATGGCTCTATGATTGCCGATATTGGTGGTGGAACAACCGAGATTGCCGTAATTGCACTTTCGGGTATTGTGTGTGAAGCCTCGGTTCGTATTGCAGGCGATTTGTTTACAAGAGATATTGTTGATTACATGCGCCGTGAGCATAACTTGCTTATTGGTGAGCGTTCGGCTGAGTTTATTAAAATTCAGGTAGGAGCAGCTTTACCTGACCTTGATAACCCTCCGGCTGATATTGAAATCCGTGGCCGTGACCTTATGACGGGTATTCCGAAGGAAATCAAAGTTACTTACAGCGAAATTGCTTATGCCCTTGATAAGTCGATTTCTAAAATCGAAGAAGCAATCATGCGTGCACTTGAGATGTCGCCGCCAGAGCTTTCAGCCGATATTTATGAAAATGGTATCTATCTGACAGGTGGTGGTGCCTTGTTGCATGGCCTTGATAAACGTTTGGCTATTAAAACAAAACTTCCTATTCACGTGGCTGATGACCCTCTTCGTGCAGTAGTACGTGGTACAGGTGAAGTTCTGAAAAACATAGAAAAATACAGAGCTGTTATTGTTCAGTAAGTAGATATTAATAAGCCTCAGACTATAAGCTACAAGTTGTGAGTAACCAACCCGCAACTTGTAGCTTGTGGTTTCAATATAACTAGACTTATGTCGCAACTCCTCCGTTTAATATTTCGGATACGAAATTTCCTGTTGTTTGCTATTTTGGAATTGGTGAGTTTCTGGTTGATAGTTAAAAATAGCTATTACTGGGATGTTTCGTTTTTTAATACGTCCAATTATTACGCTGCTAAAACCCTTGAGGCTTCAAACTATATCAAGAGCTTTGTAAACCTCGGAAAAGTAAACGACCAGCTCGTCAGAGAAAATGCTGAACTTAAAAAGGCAATGGCCGCCCTTAGCCAACTGAAAGCGCGCGAGGGAGACTACTACAAAGTAGACTCGGCTTTTGCTACAAGGTTCGATTTTAAAGTTGCCAAGGTGGTAAACAGTACTGTGAGCTTATCAAAAAATTACCTTACTATTGATAAAGGCAAACTTGATGGCATTGAGCCGGGTATGGGTGTGATTTGCCCGCAGGGCGTAGTGGGGCAGGTAATGCAATGTTCTGACCACTTCTCACGCGTTTACTCAATTCTGCACTCTGAGTTTAATGTTTCGAGTGAAGTAAATAATCAGGCCTTAAGAAGCAAAAACGAAAAAGCACTAGGAATTGCCAAATGGGGTGGGCTGAATCCACGGGTAATTGACCTGACAACAATTGACCGCTTTAAGCCTATTAAAAAAGGTGACTCGGTAGTAACATCTGAGCAAAACGTTATTTTCCCGTCAGGTACAATGGTCGGTAAAATACGTAAGCTAGGTGCCAAACAAGACCAAGCCTTTTTTGATATAGAAGTTGAGTTAACAACTGACTTTCAGAATATATCTTATGTGTATGTTGTGAATAACAAGTTGAAAAACGAACAGGAGAAACTGGAAGAAAGCACCAGACCTGAAATTAAAAAATAAGTAATTAAAAATGAGGCCACAGGCTTCATTTTATTCCAATCAGATTCCATGAATTCGCAGACGGTCATACGGTTAATAGTTACTTTCTTTATTTATTTGTTACTACAAATTGTGGTGCTTCGCAATTTTGTGTTTTTTGATGTGGCTTTTTGCTTCGTTTATATTGCCTGTATTCTTCTGTTACCCGACGAGATTCCGCCTGTTTGGGTAATTCTTATCAGTTTTCTTACTGGGTTACTAGTCGATATTTTTTATAATACGGCCGGTGTGCACGCTTCGGCGAGTGTCCTGATTGGGTATTTACGGGCTTATGTAATCAAGTTCCTTTTTCCTACAAAGGGAGTTGAAAACGAAATTGTTATTTCGCTTAAAGATATGGGTGCCGAACGCTTCATCCGGTATGTAGCTATTCTGACTTTGGTACACCACTCAATGTTGTTCTTCGTAGAAGCAGGTGGATTTGCTTTCTTTCTTATTACAATTCTGAAAATCATTTGCAGTGTGGTTTTTACTACTTTTATGATTATCATCTTGCAGTACGTAAGAGGGAATTAGTGTGTAACGATTTTTATAATCGTTAGTGGGTTAATAGTAAGACTTATTATAGCAGGGTTTTGTCATGCGTTTTTATTTATATTTTTTTATTTTACTGTGTACAGTCACTATCTTTTCATGTAAATCTGACACCACCGAGAGTACTACCGCATCTGCTCCAATAGATAGTGTTGCCTTAAAGAAAAAAATAGCTAAAATCAGGAAAGACATCAAAGCCGATGTAAAAGCCGACCTGATTGAGCAAATCATGCAGAAAAAACTCGCGCAAGGCTTTAATGGTAATATACTGGTAGCACAAAAAGATGTAGTTATCTACGAAAAAGCCTTTGGGTTTGCCAATTTTAAAGATACTATCCGTAATACCCTTGCCTCAAAATTTCAACTGGCTTCGCTTTCAAAAACATTTACGGCAGTAGCAGTTATGAAACTGACCGAACAAGGAAAAATAAGCCTTGATTTAACCGTAAAAGACTATTTCCCTGATTTTCCGTATCAGGGTGTTACTGTCAGAAGCCTGCTTTGCCATCGGTCAGGACTACCTTTTTACCAGTATACTTTTGATAAGGTTGTCAGAGAGGGTAAAATATACCCCACCAATCAGGACATGATGCAATGGTTTGCCAAAGCGCAGCCAGTGCCCCCGATATTTAATCAGCCTGACCACTTCTTCAGTTATAATAATACGAACTTTGCTATTCTGGCAGCAATAGTTGAGAAAACGTCGGGTCAACCTTTCGACATCTATATGCGTGAGCATATCTTCTTGCCCATAGGCATGAAAGACACCTTTATAGCAACTACCAAAAACGATTCTATCAATATTAACCGTACTTACGGGTATCAGTTCGGGCAGCGTTTACCTAAAGATTATTACGATGATATTACTGGCGACAAAGGCGTTTACTCGACCCTTCATGACCTCTTGCGTTGGTACGAAGCCCTGAAAAATAATTTAATCATTACTAAAGAATCATTCAAAGAAATGATTTTGCCCCGTAGCTTTGAACACCCCGGCTTACGTAATTATGGCTATGGTTTCAGGTTGTGGGTAAATGCCAAACAGCAAACCGACTATGTTTACCACACAGGTTGGTGGAAAGGCTACAATACAATTATGTTTTTTGACCTCCGCGAAGATTTCGTAATTATTCTGCTGAGTAATCGTTACAATCGCTCAGTTTATAATATCAAAGAATTAGTAGATATTATGCACGGAGGCAAGCAGTCGAGCGTGGAAGAAAATATTCTGGACGAATAGAGAGAATTTTAGTTGATAAATCATATCAGGTAAAATGGCTGTTCTGAAAAGATGCTGACTTTCTGTTGACTGAATTTTTTTTCAGCTATTACTTTTAGAACAATTTCTCAACATCAGATTCATGAGTTATCAGCGCATTTCTGAAAATGCTTCGGCAGTTATCAGAAAAAACAAAAACACAGCTAATCAGATATCCTATCTAAGGCTTTTACTGGCTATTCTTGGATTATATCTCCTTTATAATATCATTAAAAATGGTTCTACTACACCTATGGTAGTGGCTACCGTTTTGGTGCTGGCTGTTTTTTTGGTACTGGTAAATTACCATCAGAAAATTATCGAAAAAATTCAGTATTACGAGACCCTTTATCGTATCTGCGAAAAAGAAATATTAGCAACAGAGGGTGTGCATGAGCAGTTTGACGGTGGAGATGAATACTTGGATAAAACTCATTTCTTTTCTTTTGACCTCGATATTTTCGGAAACCACTCTATCTTTCAACTGCTTAATCGTAGCATTACGCAAGCGGGTAAAGATACGCTGGCGAATCAGGTTCAGTTTCCTGTACTGGAAAAAAACACGATTGTGGCCAGACAGAAAGCTATTGAGGAACTAAGCAATAAAATTGACTGGCGGGTGAATTTTCTGGCAACCGGAAATTTGTTAGAAAAAGACGAAACCAAATATCAGGAGCTTATTCGCTGGCTTAAAACACCAGAAGTTGATTTATTGAAAAACCTTAAAGTGTTGCTTTGGTTAGTGCCAGCCGTCAATGCAATATTGTTAGGGGCATGGGTTTTTGGGTTTATATCTTTCAGAGTATGGTTATTGACTCTAATTCTGCAATCGGTTTTTTCATTCGTAAATCAGAAGAAATTTAGTTTACTGTACCTGCAAATCAGTAAAAATGCGTCGAATATTCAGAAATACAGCCAGCTATTTCAGTTAATCGAAAAAGAAGAATTTACGGCATCTACGCTTCAAAACTGGCGAACTACCCTCGTTAAACCGTTTCAGGTATCGGCTTTGATACAGAAACTGGCTACTATTGCCGCTTATTTTGCTGTACGAAATAATTTCTTTGGGCCTATACTAAATGCCTTGTTTCTGTGGGATTTCCAATGCGCCCGACAGTTTGAAATATGGAAAAAACAATACAGCGCAAATATGCTTGAGGCTTTCACTATTCTGCATGAATGGGAGGCCCTTGTGAGTATTGCCTGCTATGATTATGCCCACGCTAACTATGCCGTTCCAGAATTTTCTGAACACATTGTGTTAGATGCTACGCAAATGGGGCATCCGCTGCTAAAGAAAGGCAAAAGCGTTAATAACGATTTTAGAATCAATGAAGGTGAGCAGATTTTTATTGTGACCGGAGCAAACATGGCAGGCAAGAGTACATTCTTGCGGGCAACAGGCGCAAACCTGATACTAGCTATGGCAGGCGCAAGAGTAAGGGCCGACAAGTTTATCTGCAAACCTATTCAGGTGTATACCTGTATGCGTATTACCGATTCAATCAATGAAGGGGAGTCGTATTTTCATGCCGAATTATTACGGATTCAGAAAATAATTACCTTGCTTGATGAAGGAAAAGAAATATTCGTGATTCTGGATGAATTGCTGAAAGGCACTAACTCAAGAGATAAACTACAAGGTTCTGAATTGTTTCTGGCAAAGCTGGTGCAATATAAAACAGCTTTTGGAATGATTGCAACCCACGACCTTGACCTAACGGCTATGGCGGGGCAGTATCCTGAAAAAATAAAGAATATATGCTTTGAAATTATTATCGATAACGATAAAATGACTTTCGATTATAAGCTAAGAGCAGGAGTAACACAAAACATGAATGCCCTGTTTCTGATGAAACAAATGGGCATTGTTTGAGGATTATCTCTTGAATGATTTAAACAAACTCCAGACCCGCATCATTAATACGCCGAATACAGCCTCACGGAAAATCTTGGTCGACATCTTGGATACTCCCTTTGTTCGGTCGGTAAAAATGATTGGTACTTCTGTGATATTGAACTTATAGAGAAATGCGTTAAATTTCATTTCTATCTGAAACGCATAGCCTACAAAAACAATTTTATCAAGCGGAATTGTCTTGAGTACCTCACGTCTGTAACAGATAAAGCCGGCAGTGGGGTCCATTATTTTCATGCCTGTAATAAAGCGTACGTACACCCCAGCAAAGTAAGACATCAGCACCCGCCCCATAGGCCAGTTAACTACATTTACCCCCTTAATATAGCGTGACCCCACAGCTACATCGAAGCCATCAATCTTAGCTGCTTTGTATAGGCGTACCAAATCTTCAGGATTATGAGAAAAATCGGCATCCATTTCATAAATAAACTCATATTGCCGTTCTAATGCCCACTTAAAACCGTGTATATATGCCGTACCCAAACCTTGTTTGCCACTGCGTTCTATTAAGTGCAATTCATGCGGAAACTCCTCTTGCAGCTCTTTTACTTTCAGGGCTGTTTTATCGGGCGAGCCATCATCAATAATCAGTACATCAAACCTTTCATCCAGATTCATGACTTTTCTGATAATAGCTTCAATGTTTTCAATTTCGTTGTAGGTCGGTATAATAACAAGGTTTTCTTTATACATTACTTAAATAGGAATAGTCAGGTATGAGTAATCAGTTTATTTCTTTTCTTTTTTTCTTATCGTCCAGAATATTAAGTGTTTCATTATAAATGTCAACCATCAATTCTGGATTCTCGGCATAAAATCTGTAACTGGCTTTATAACGGGTAGTATCTACTTTATACTTAGCCATAATTCTGCGCTCCAGCTCATTAAAAACCACCTGAGTTGAATCATACGCCTGAAAACTTAAGCGGTTTACTTTGGCTTCGGTCAGGTGTATATCTGCCAGAATCTTCGCCATTGTTTTCTGGTCGATTACATTCGCAGGGGGTTTAGGTTTCTCAAGACAGGAAATAAGTGTTGAAATAATGGCTAAATGTAAGAATATTTTTTTTGTCAGTATTTTCACTTTATCTTCGTTTTCAGATTAAGAAACAAATTACGTAAAAAAATAAGAGATTGAATACGTTAAAGTTTGTTAATCGCTTTAAATTTTACAGGATTAATCGGTTAAAAGACTGTGGTAGAAGATATAATTTCCAAACTGAATAAGTACGAAATAAAAATCCGCAAGGCTGTTGACTCGCAGATGCACGGAAACTTTCGTTCTGTATTTAAAGGCTCAGGGCTGGAATTCAGCGACTTGCGTACTTATCAGTATGGCGATGACGTAAGAACCATTGACTGGATTACTACCGCCAAAGGGCATGGTGCCTACGTTAAGATTTTCAAAGAAGAAAAAGAACAGACGGTGTTCTTTATGCTTGATGTGAGTGCATCGCAGGAGGTAGGTAATAATGGTCGTTTAAAACTTGATACCGCTAAAGAAATCTGTGGGGTACTATCACTTTCAGCTATAAAAGAGGCGGGCCATGTAGGGCTTTATTGTTTCTCCGACCAGAAAGAACTCTATTTTAAACCCGCTAATGGCTTAAAACATGGCTATGAGATAATCCTGAGCCTGTTTAAAATGAAGCCGCTTTCGCAACAAACCAATATACCTGCTGCAATCGGGTTTGCACTGAATATCCTGAAAAGACGTAGTGTTGTATTTCTGATTTCGGACTTTCTGGACGAAGGCTATGAGCATAACCTGAAAGCACTAGCCCGAAAACATGACCTCGTAGTAATTCATATATATGACCAGCGAGAAATAAAATTACCTAGTTTGGGTATTATTCCGGTTCTGGACAAAGAAAGCAAACGCACAGTATGGCTCAATACGTCTTCGCCCACTTTCAAGAAAGAAATGAAAGAAATGTTCGAAACTAATCAAGAAAGGCTGGAAAAACTCTGTAAACAACATAATGCGAATTATCTGGCTATCGATTCAAGAGAAGACTATGTTTCAAAACTTATTCAATTGTTCAGAGTCCGCAAATAAATTCATGAGCAATAATGAACCACTTTTAGCGGTAATAAGCCTCAAAACTACACGTATAAGAGTAGTTGCACGGATACTCTGCTGCCTGTTAATTGCTTATGCAGGATACGCACAAAAGCCTGTGGGGCGTTTTCTGACCGATAGTGTTGAGTTAGGTCGCCCATTCGATTACGCCCTGAGTTATTATCATTCTCCCTCGGCTGAGGTTTTTTTTCCGGATACAACCTATAATTTTTATCCGTTCGAAATGGTTCGCCGAAATTATTTCACTACTGTAACCAATAATAATCGTAGTCTTGATAGCGTAGTGTATACGCTCGTTACTTTTGATATAAGTAAAACACAAAAATTTAGTTTGCCTGTATACTTGCTTGGTAAACGTGATTGTACCGCCGTTTTTGCCGATTTGGATTCGATATACCTGAAGGAAATGATAAAGGGCAGCACTGACTCCTTGATGCTTAAAACAGACACACCTCTTTTGCCACTACAACAGCAGGTAAATTATATTAAAATATTAGGGTATATACTCAGCATTATTAGTGTATTGGCTATACTTTACGCACTTTTTGGTAGGTGGCTGGAAAAACAGTATCGCCTGTTTTTGTTTGGGCGTAAACACAAGGAATTTGTTAACAGCTACAAAAAAATTGCCCGTAGCACACTCGATAGCAACAATATAGCCAAAGCCCTTGTAATGTGGAAAGAACACCTTGAATGGCTCGAAAAACGGCCTTATACTTCATATACCAGTAAGGAAATAATTAACCGATTACCGAGTGAGTCGCTTGAAGAATCGCTCAGAGACGTAGACACAGCCATTTACGGGGGTATTCTTTCAACACAGATGCCAGTAGCAATGAACGTTTTGCTTGATAAGGCTGTTGAATTATATCGGAAACGCCGCGAAGAACTGGCAAATAATTCATAATAGTAACCATATTGATTGACCACCATAAACGTAAGTAGGAGAGGGCTACTCAATCATTCAGAAAAAAGTATTAACCATGCAAAATCCTGTATTAATTTTTGGAGCCGGAACGCTCGGTAAAATCGCGTTAGATATCTTTAACCGTAACAACGTATTGGTGTATGGTTTTTTAGATGACAATGAAAAGTTACATAATACCGAAATTGGAGAAATTGTAGTATTAGGAGAAACCGACGACGACGGTTTCCTGAAAATTATTGGTCAGAAAACCGAATCATTCGTGGCCATAGGCAATACCAAAGTAAAAAAGAAAATAGTAGAGATACTGAACGAACGCCGCCATGTAATGCCTGTGAATGCTATTCATGACCGCTCGGTAGTAGCCGAAAACGCCAGTATAGGGCACGGAAATATGGTAATGGCTAATGCCACTATTAATCCGTTTGCTAAAGTGGGTAATCATTGTATTATTCAGTCGGGAGCCGTAGTTGACACCGAAGCCACCGTAGCCGATTACGTAACTATTGGCGCAGGGGCCATGATAAACACAGGTGCCAACGTGGGCGAAGGCGCATTTATTGGCTCAGGGGCTATTATAGTTACTGGCATTAAAGTAGGTAAAAACGCACGCATAGGCGCAGGCTCAGTTGTAATTGAAAACGTACCCGATGGTGCTACTGTTTTTGGTAACCCTGCTAAAAAAGTATAAGCCTGTAAGTTTTATTTGACGAAGTTTTTTTCGCCTGCCTTAATTGCTACTTGGAGGTGATTTTCTCTGGGAGGAATAGGGCAGCTAAAACCTTCGCCAAAGGCACAGTAAGGATTATAGGCTTTGTTAAAATCTATGATAATTTTATCATCCTGAATCTGATTCATACGTAAATCCAGATAACGCCCGCCCCCGTACGTTTCCTTGCTATTGGTTAAATCTTTAAACGGAATAAAGAGTAAATCCTGATACGTCGGAATTCGCTGTAAATCAGGCGACCGATACACAGCCAGAGTATAACTCTTGCCTTCAAGCTGGAAAGTCACTTCTCCGAACTTTACATAAGTTTTAGTTTCGCCCGATGTAGTGGGTATCTCGAAGGGTTTACCTTTTTTAGTGGCAGTAAACTGGCATTCAACCCTGAATTTTTCGTCAGGCTCATAAAAACGCAGGTATTGAAAATCTTCGGCTTTAAGTGGCGAAAATTTCGATTTCAAGAAATCGGCTTTATATTCTTCTCTGAATTTTTCTATCTCGGCCTTGTAATCCTGAGCAAAAATATTGCTCGAAAACAATACAATTAAACAAGTAAGTAGTTGGCTGATTCGTAACATAAAAGTAGAATTTATAAGTGGAGGTCACAATTAAACATTTACTGAGTTTTCCTGATTAACAGGGGTTTGTGGAATTGGCTTTACGGTTCTGGCAATAAAAATACTAAGGAATATCATCATGATAGAAAAATAACCTACCCACTGATAATTATCTATGTAGCCAGATTCTCGTTTTTGGATGATGAACCCACCGATATTTGCCGCGACTGCCTGCGCAAAAAGCTGTAACGACGCATTAATAGCCATAAAACTGCCTCTTTGTTGAGGAGTAACCACATTAGAAATAATGGCTTGAGTAGGGGTAAGCCGACCGTTAGAAAAAATAAAAAATATGGCTGCAATGGGTAAAACAGCCCATAAAGCTCCCGAAAACATATTGGTAATAAGGTAAATCGGAATGAGCGATAACAACGCAAACGTAACAAAAACAGGATACTTGCCTTTTTTATCGGCCAAGCGGCCTACTAGTGGAGAAGTAAAGATGGTAAACGAACCACCTACGAGGTAAATCAGAAAAATGTTTTTCTGGCTAAACCCTACATTAGAAACCAGCGTGGGCGAGATATAAGGAATAATACTGAAATGCCCTAACATAATGGTTACCGATAGCAATAAAGCTCTTAGTTGGTTAGGGTTTTTCAGGATATTAGTAATAACTGCAAAAAAACTCTGCTTGTTTGTTTGGTTTTTCAGGTGTTTATCAAGTTTGGGTACATAGCGGCTAATCAGGAAAATAACTACTAAACCCATACAGCCAACCACCAGAAAAGGTGTATGCCAGCCAAACTCAGAAGCCAGAAATAAACCCGCCGGAATGCCCAGCACCGAAGCAACCGAGAAGGCTGTTGTAACAAACCCCATGGCAGTAGCCCGACGCTCATACTCAAAGGTATCTGCCACAATAGACATCACCTGCGCACCTAGTAACCCTCCGAATGTGCCGGCAATAACCCGTGCCAGAATAAGAAACTCGTGTGTAGGCGCAAAAGCACAAGCAAATGTGCCAATAACAAAACCAATATAAGCCGTTAACACTACTTTCTTACGGTCGAAACTATCTACAAAAAAAGCGGCCAGAAACCCCGAAACGCCAGCACTTATGCCATACGCCGAAACAATAAAACCAAAGTAGCGGGGTGAAATATGAAAAATGTTCATGAGTTGAGGGCCTAGTGGCATCATAATCATGAAATCAACAATATGGGTAAAGTTGATACAGGCAAGTATTAAAAGCAGTAACTTCTCTTTTTGACTCATAAACTACACGAAGTATATATTGGCAACGAAAATATACTGCGCGTAGTTCAATTATTTGTTGCTATTCGCTAACTGGCTGTCCATGCTATTAACAGGAATTTTGCCTTGTACACTCCATGCACCATCAACAAAGAATAACTGGCCGGAAACATAACTCGAATCGTCAGAAGCCAGAAAAACCGCCGGCCCGACCATTTCTTCAGGTTCGCCTGTGCGGCCCAGTGGTACTACACTACCCCAGTTTGTACGATAATTCGGGTCTTCGCGCAGGTTTCGTTCTACATTAATAGGCCCTGGCCCAAAAGTATTAACCCTAATATTATAAGGGGCCAGTTCAACGGCCATTTGCTCGGCCATGGCATGAATACCACCCTTACTAGTTGAATAAGTAATAAGGTTTTTAACGCTTAACGCCGCGCAAATAGTAGAAATATTAATAATACTGCCCCCGCCATTTGCCCGCATAATTTTGGCCGCTTCGATAGAACAAAACAGCGTACCCTTTAGGTTAACCCCCATTACCTTATCAAAAACAGCTTCGTCAGTTTCAAAAAAATCGCTCCAACCGGTAATTCCGGCGTTATTTACTAACACATCCAGTTTCGGATACTGCTGGCTTATGTAGGCAAACATGGCTCTGATTTCGGCTACTTTTGAAATATCGGCATAGATTACTTCTGATTTACGGCCCATTTCCCGAATTTGTGCGGCTACGTTTTCGGCATATTCGGCTCCTTCAACTTCATTAATGATTACATCGGCCCCTTCGCGGGCAAATCCTAAAGCTATGGCTTCGCCAATACCCCGTCCGGCACCTGTAATAAGTGCAGTTTTATTTTTTAATCGCATGGTTAAATAGACTATTGAAAATCAAATGTAGTAAAATTTGCAGAAGATTAAAGAGTACATGAAAGGTTAAAGTTGAGCGAGCCATAAAATCAGAAAGCTCTTGCTACGTACTGCAAGAGCTTTCTGATGAACGTAGCAAAACAAAGCCTATTTACAAACCTTTGCCTGTGGCAGCCCAATAAATACCCCCGTAGATGTGGTCAAGGAAAGTCTGGTCGCTAAAGGTTTGCGGAACGTGCCCCATAGCTGTATAAAAAGCGCGGCCCCCATCATAGTTATGATACCATGAAATAGGGTGGAAGCCCATTCCTTTTCCTTCGTTATCACCCCATTTTACGTTAGGATTATAAGATTTTTCATCGATTGAAACCAAAAAATGTAAGTCTTTCGATTTGGCCGGACCAAATTCATACCATTCGTCTGTCCATAACAATTTTGCAGGAAAACGCTCCATGCCAGGGAAATTCTTGTCTTCTACTTTCAGGTAGGCTGTCTGAATAGTTGGGTGTATTTTAAACATCATACCTACCATTTTGGTATACCATTCCCAATCATATTCGGTATCGCTGGCACTATGAATGCCCACATAGCCTTTTCCTGATTGAATAAATTTCTCGAATGCTGTTTGCTGCTCAGGGGTCAGGATATTACCCGTGGTATTTAAAAATAGCACAACATCGTAGTTAGCAAGTGCTTTTTCATTAAAAATAGAGGCATTTTCCTGCCAGTCTACCGAGAAAAAATGACGCTCTGCCAAACCCTTGATAGCTGTTACACCTTCATTAATAGATTCATGATGGAAGCCATCTGTTTTGCTGAATAGCAAAACCCTGAACTGTTTGCGTTGGGCAAAACAAGTAACAGAAAATGTAAAGGCTAGTAAAAGCAGAATAACTGCCTTAAGTGAATTTGAATGTTTCATAGTTTTATAAATTAAGGGAGCTTAAAATATTTAGTGTCAAAAAAACACTTAATCCTGACAAATGTAGACTTTTGTGCTGCATCAACCAACAAAAAAGGGAGATTAAAAACTTAATCTCCCCTCCAGAATCTTTATTTAAAGATGCCTCAATTCAGAAACTCATAAATACCGGCTACGCCTTGCCCGCCACCTACGCAGGCAGTTACCATGCCGTATTTCTTGTTTTGACGACGCAATTCATTAATGATTTGTACGGATAAACGGCCTCCGGTTGACCCTAAAGCATGGCCTAGCGCAATGGCTCCACCGTTCGGGTTAACTTTGTCCATATCCAGCCCTAATTCTTTAATTACTGCCAATGACTGCGCAGCAAAGGCTTCGTTGAGTTCAATCACATCGATGTCATCTTGCTTTAAGCCTGCCTGTTTAAGTGCTAACGGAATAGCCGCTACCGGACCAATACCCATAATACGTGGCTCAACCCCCGCCGAGGCATAAGACACCATACGGGCCACGGGTTTCAGCCCTAGCTCGTTTACCATTTTTTCTGACATCACAATCACAAAAGCTGCTCCGTCGGAAGTCTGTGACGAGTTTCCGGCAGTTACGCTGCCTCCCATCGTGAAAACAGGTTTAAGTTTTGCTAATGCTTCTACACTGGTGTCGGCACGTGGGCCTTCATCTTTCGTAACAGTATATTCTTTAGTTTTTTTCTTGCCTGAATTTTCGTCGAAGAAAGTTTCTTTTACAGTTATTGGCACAATTTCTTCATCAAATTTGCCAGCCGCCTGTGCAGCCAGTGCTTTCTGATGAGAGTTGTAAGAGAATAAATCCTGCTCTTCGCGGCTGATATTAAACTGCTGTGCTACCTGTTCGGCAGTTAAACCCATACCAATGTAATAATCGGGGTGTGAAGAAGCAAGGTTATAGTTTAGGGCGGTTTTCCAGCCCATTGTTGGTACTAACGACATTGACTCTGTGCCACCGGCCACAATACAATCGGCCATACCTGCGTGAATTTTAGCTGCAGCCATGGCAATGGTTTCAACGCCTGAGCCACAATAGCGGTTTACGGTTACACCGGGTACACTTTTGCCTAATGCCAGTAACGAAATATAACGTGCCATTTGCATTCCTTGCTCGGCCTCTGGTACGGCGTTGCCTACAATTACATCATCTACACGGGCTGGGTCGAGCGCGGGCACACTTGCCATTAAATGTTTAATAACCTCTGCCGCCAAATCGTCGGGGCGAGTAAAACGAAAGACTCCTCTGGGTGCTTTGCCGACTGCACTACGGTAGCCGGCGACTATATATGCATTCATGTTTTTGCTCGTTTTATGATTGCCTCTTCGGTACAACTACGCTTGAAACCAAAGAGAAAATGGTTATTCAGTTAATTATTATTAGTTTCTTGGAGGTTTACCACCACTTAGCAAGCCTTGCATACGTTCTAGCGTTTTCTTTTCGCCAGTCAGCGACAAGAAGGCTTCTCTTTCGAGGTCAAGCAGGTATTGCTCCGATACATTCTGCGGATAACTCAAATCTCCGCCACAAATCACATACGCCAGTTTTTCGGCAATTTTGGCATCATGCTCGGTAATGTAACGGCCCATAAGCATACCAGTGATACCCGCCTTGAAAAGCGCAATGCCCGTTTTGCCCTGCACTTTTATGTCGGTGCGCTGTTTGGGCTGTGTATAGCCATCTTCGGCCAGTTTAATGGCTTCTTCTTTTGCCTCAGCAATAAGTCGGCTACGATTCAACACAATTCTGTCTTTATTAGGTTTCAGGTAATTCATATCGAAGGCTTCCTGTGCCGAGGTAGATACTTTAGCCTGTGCAATATTCATGAAGGCATTCTGAAGAATGTTTAACTCAGTATCGCCCGTATGATACATATCCGAACAACGCAGTGCCATTTCTTTGGTTCCTCCACCAGCCGGAATCAAGCCAACGCCTAGCTCGACCAGCCCCATGTAAGTTTCGGCATGGGCCAATACGCGGTCGGCGTGCAGGTTAAGTTCGCAACCACCTCCTAAAGCCAGACTATGCACGGCCGTTACCACTGGCACAGACGAATATCTGGCACGCATCATGGTTTGCTGAAACTGCGCAATCATCATATTGATTTCGTCGTATTCCTGTTCTATGGCAAACATAAAAAGCATGGCCAGATTGGCACCAGCCGAAAACGCTTCGTTCGAGTCATTGCCTATTACTAAGCCTCTAAAATCCTTTTCGGCAATGGCATAAGCCTTATTTAATCCTTCAACAACTTCTGCTCCGAAGGTGTTCATTTTTGAGTGGAACTCTACCCCTGCAATGCCATCTCCGAGGTCAAAAATTGTCGAACCTGCATTTTTCCAGATAACATTGGTCTGGCGTAGGTTGTCAAGAATAATAAATGATTCTGTACCCGGAATTACTTTATACGATTTTGTCGGAATATCATAATATTTGCGTTTTCCGCCTTCTACCTTGTAGAACGACTCATGGCCTGCTTCGAGCATTTCGTACACCCATGCCGCAGGTTTCAGGTTTAGTTCTTCCATGATGGCAAGCATGGCTTTCACGCCGATGGCATCCCAAGTTTCAAACAAGCCTATTTCCCAGCCAAAGCCTGCGCAGATTGCGGCATCAATTCTGTATAGCTCATCCGAAATTTCAGGAATACGGTTTGTTGCATAGCGGAAGAAATCGGCAAATGTTTTTCTGTAAAACTCACCGGCGTTATCTTTTCCGGCTAGCAGAACCGAGAAACGCTTTTTGAGGTCATCAATATTTTTAGTGCTTTCGAGTGTAGCAAACTTTACTTTTTGTGAAGGTTTATACTCAAAAGTTTTCAGGTCAAGGGCAAGTATAACGGTTTGCCCTTTTTCGTCTTTGGTTTTCTTGTAAAAGCCTTGTCCGGTTTTATCGCCCAACCATTTATTTTCCATGAGCTTGGCCATTACCGGTGGTAACTGAAACGCATCTTTCGATTCATCGTTTGCCAGTACTTTCGATAAATTGTTACATACATTTACGGTTGTATCCAGCCCAACCACATCTGACAACCGGAAAGTGCCTGACTTCGGGCGGCCTACTACCGGCCCCGTGAGTTTATCAACGGCTTCGACGCTAAGGCCCATTTCTTCGGCTACTCGAATGGTCTGCACCATGGCATAAATACCCAGACGGTTGGCTATAAAAGCAGGGGTATCTTTACACAATACGGTAGTTTTACCTAGGTACAGGTCGCCGTAGTGCATCAGAAAATCAACAATAGCGGGGTCAGTCTGAGGTGTAGGAATAATCTCAAGCAAGCGTAAATAACGTGGCGGGTTAAAGAAGTGCGTGCCGCAGAAATGTTTCTGAAAATCTTCCGAACGGCCTTCTGCCATCAGGTGGATAGGTATACCCGAAGTATTTGAGGTAATGAGCGTACCCGGTTTACGGAACTGCTCAACCTTTTCGTAAACTGATTTTTTAATATCCAGACGTTCAACAACTACTTCTATAATCCAGTCATAATCTTTGATTTTGGGCATATCGTCATCAAAATTGCCTAACTTCACACGTGAGACAGATTTCTGACTGAAAACAGGAGAGGGGCTTGCTTTAACCGCCGCCTGAAATAAATCATTTACAATTCGGTTGCGTACAGCCGGATGCGAGGTGTCCTGACCTTTGGCCTTTTCGGCATCGTTAGGTTCTTTCGGCACCATGTCGAGCAATAGTACTTCAACACCAATATTCGCAAAGTGCAAGGCAATACGACTACCCATAATGCCGGCACCTAAAACAACTACTTTTTTTATACTACGATTCATGTTTGATTGAATATGATTTCTTGATTTAAAAACAGACAAAATAAATGTTAACCTACTAGCCCCTGATTACTAACGGGCTTTCTATTTTTTCAATACCCACGCCCAGTTCATTTCTGCTATAACAACTTCTTCTTCCGTTTCATCTGTGATTTTTACCGATACACTCACATCGCCTTTATCGGTTTCTCTGATTTGCGATATTTGCTGGTCGGTTAAAGTTGCAATGGCTTTTTGTTGGCCTTGGCTACGTTTGATAAACCTGACCGAAAGGTTTTTCATTAAAGGAAGTTTATTGTCAGGAATATTCATGCCAACTACCATACCTGTGGCGGTTTCGGCTAGTAGCGTGGTGGCGGCGGCGTGTATCTGCCCGATATGGTTCTGAACCCTGCTTTTGTTCGGAAGCGTGATACTTACCCGATGGCAACTCATTTCTTCAAAATGAATGCCGGCTGTGCCTACAAACTTAACAAACTTGCCAATGGAATAATCGCGCAACCAGTTTTGCAGAAAAACGGGCATTTTCTGAATTTTTGAAAGATTTCGGTTAAGGGCATTGTTATATTCCATACGTATTGAGTGAAAGATTTAGTATTTAAAACGATTCATTGAAAATTAACTAATAATGAGTAATTTTAATTAATCATTCAGGTACTAACAAATTAGTATGCAAGCATAATTTTGTCAGACAAATATACGCAAAGAAAATATTATGCAAGCATACTAATATATAAAATTTATTAACAAAGAAAGAAGTCGGATAACTGGTCAATAAATTTTTTTGTAATGAGCATTTTAATGAAACCATTTTTTTAAGCGTTTGGTTTTTATTAGTATTACTCATAAAGAATATTCTACCAAATTTTACTTTATTATTTTTATTGATTTCAGATTATTCGATAAAAAATAAAATCATGATTGTTTTATGAAACTAATACCTATCGAAAGACGCAGCAACTTAAGCAGAGAAGAGTTCATAGAAAACTATCTGAAACCTAAAAAACCTGTTATTTTTACTGATTTGGTAAAAGATTGGCCGGCTTTGGAGAAATGGACATTTGACTGGCTTCGCGAGAACCACGGACACATCGAGGTCCCTCTGTATGATAACCATGTGCATGACGCAAAAACTTATTATCAGGCAGCTAAAACCATGCCTTTTGGTGAATATCTTAGTTTGATAGAGAAAGGACCCACCGACTTACGTATTTTCTTATTCGATATTTTTAAGAAAGTACCAGAATTAGCCAATGATATTCGTTTCCCGACGATTATGGACGGCTTCCTGAAAAGCTATAAGTTTATGTTTTTTGGTGGGCAGGATGCCGAAGTGAATCTGCATTATGATATGGATTGTTCGCACGTGTTTCTGACGCAGTTCCAGACCCGTAAGCAAATTATTCTTTTTCCGCCCGAAGAAGGCACAAACCTGTATCATCACCCATTTACGGTTCAAAGCCACGTGCATCCGTTAAAGCCCGATTTCAAGAAATTTCCTGCTTTTGAAAAAGCAGTAGGCTATGAAGCAACTTTTGGCCACGGCGAAACCGCCTTCATTCCTTCTTTATGGTGGCATTATATTAAGTATGTAGACGGCGGCTTTAGCCTTGCCCTAAGAGCAAACGATTCAATCTTTACAACCGTAAGAGGTGGGTGGAATTTGGTGCGCCATACTTTTGTAGATAAAGGAATGGCCAAAATATTAGGCCCTCAATGGAAAGAGTGGAAAGAAAACAAAGCTCAGGAAAAAGCAAAGCAATCGTTGCAAGAAGCGTAATAGTATGAAAAAAGCGGCTTTAAGAAAGGAATACCTTCAAAGAAGAAAGGAAATACCAGCCTCAGAAATTAATCAGTATTCAAAGAAAATCCATGATTGGCTTTTCCAGAGTTTTCCTATTCATCAATATGCCGTTATTCATACCTTTATGCCTATTAAGCATAAAAATGAAGTTAATACAGAATTAATTATCGATACTTTAAGAAAAGATTTTTCGGCCGACATTGTTATTCCTAAAAGCCATGACGATGGCAGCCTGACCAATTACAGCTTAAAAAAAGATACTATTCTGCTCGAAAATAAATTTGGTGTACCAGAGCCCATTAACTGTTCGCCGCTGACGGTCAACCCTAAAGATGTAGACCTCGTGTTGCTCCCTTTGCTTACTTTCGACAAACAGGGCAATCGGGTAGGCTACGGCAAAGGCTATTATGACCGCTTTTTGACCCAATGCAGGCCCGATGTAGTTAAAATCGGCGTTTCTTTCTTTGACCCTGTTGAGGTTATTGAAGATGTAAATCCGGGAGACATAAGGCTTAATTATTGCGTTACACCCAATGGAATCTGGAGCTTTTAAAATATTTTGTATTATTCCAAGAAAAACAAACAAAAAATTATATTATTTTTGCACACTAAAGCCCCTTTGCAAATTGGGGCTTTAGTGTAAATATATGTCTAACTAAATTTTTCTCCTCTAAAGAGCGAGTTATTAATCATGAAAATCGCAGTTGTAGGTGCTACCGGGCTGGTAGGCACCGAAATCTTGAAAGTCTTGGCGGAACGCAGTTTCCCCGTTACCGAAATCATTCCTGTTGCTTCAGAAAAATCAGTTGGTAAGCAGGTTGAATTTAAGGGTAAGCAGTTTACGGTTGTAAGCTACGAAGACGCAATCAAGATGAAGCCTGCGGTGGCAATATTTTCGGCTGGTGGAAGTACTTCGTTGGCGTTGGCTCCGAAATTTGCAGAAGCGGGTATCACAGTCATTGACAATTCATCGGCTTGGAGAATGGACCCTACCAAAAAACTGGTAGTGCCAGAAGTAAACGCCGATACTTTAACAGCAGACGACAAAATTATTGCTAATCCGAACTGCTCAACAATTCAGATGGTAGTAGTAATGAAACCATTGCACGATAAATACAAAATTAAACGTGTGGTTGTTTCAACGTATCAGTCTGTTACAGGTACAGGAAAAGCCGCAGTTGACCAGCTTTTTGCTGAAAGAAGCGGCGACGATGAGGCCAAAAAAGTATACCCTCATAAAATTGACCTGAATGTGCTGCCTCACATTGATGTTTTTCTGGACAATGGTTATACAAAAGAAGAAATGAAAATGACCAACGAAACCAAGAAAATCATGGGTGACGATAGCATTGCTGTTACTGCAACAACAGTGCGTATCCCGACAATTGGCGGGCATTCAGAAGCTGTAAATATTGAGTTTGAAAACGACTACGACTTGGCAGATGTAACAAAGCTTTTAAGCGAAACAGAAGGTGTAATTGTTCAGGACGACCCTAAAAACTTTGTGTATCCGATGCCAATTAATGCACACGGAAAAGATGAGGTTTTTGTAGGCCGTATTCGTCGTGATGAGTCTCAACCAAATACTTTAAACCTTTGGATTGTAGCAGACAACCTTCGTAAAGGGGCAGCAACAAACGCTGTTCAGATTGCTGAATACCTATTAGGTAAAGGCCTGATTGCTTAATTCTCTGAAAGTATATCGAAAGGGTATCCTGATAACGGGGTACCCTTTCTTTTGTTATTGGTGCTTAAGTACATACAGGTAACTTACAATAAATAAGTACAAACCTGCACCTATGTTAGCTTAAACTTTTTATTATTCTATTCTTTTCCGAACTTTGTAAGCCGAATAGCCGTTAAACTATTCTATTATTCTCATATTCCAATACATATCTAAGTTGAAAACAAAAGGTTCTGTAAAAAATAAAATAAATATAGTTACACTTGGTTGTTCGAAAAACCTAGTCGATTCAGAGGTAATATATACCCAGCTAAAAGGCAACGGCTACAATGTAACACATGAGTCGAAAAAAGATGATTCTAACATTGTCATTATCAATACCTGTGGCTTTATTGATAACGCCAAACAAGAATCTGTTGATACCATTCTTCGCTATGTTGATGCCAAAGACGCTGGTGTAGTTGATAAAGTTTACGTAACGGGGTGTTTGTCGCATCGTTATAAAGACGAACTGGAGGTCGAAATCCCGACAGTAGATGCGTGGTTCGGAACCAACGAGCTTCCGCGCTTGCTAAAGACCCTCAAAGCTGACTATAAACAGGAATTAGTGGGCGAACGACTCCTGACTACGCCTGCCCATTATGCCTACATGAAAATCTCGGAAGGCTGCGACCGCCCTTGCAGCTTTTGCGCTATTCCGCTTATGCGTGGTAAACATTTATCGAAATCGATAGAAGATCTAGTGCTGGAAGCCAAAAATCTGGTAAGAAAAGGTACAAAAGAACTGATACTTATAGCACAGGATTTAACATATTACGGACTAGACTTGTATAAAAAAAGAGAATTAGCTAATTTACTCGACCAACTGTCGGATGTAGAAGGGCTTGAATGGATTCGTCTGCAATATGCGTACCCGTCAGGCTTTCCGTTAGAGGTGCTCGATGTAATTAAAAACCGTTCCAATATCTGTAAATACCTTGATATGCCATTGCAGCATGGTTCGACCGAGATGTTGAAAATTATGCGTAGAGGTATTACCAGAGAAAAAACCGAAGACCTCATCAAGACAATCCGTGATTCTATCCCTGAGTTAGCCCTACGTACTACGTTAATTACGGGGCATCCCGGCGAAACTGAAGAACATTTTGAAGAAATGTATCGCTTTGTAGAACAGATGCGTTTTGAACGTCTGGGGGTGTTTCAGTATTCGCACGAAGAAAATACCCATGCTTACTCAATGCCTGACGATGTTCTGGCCGAAGTCAAGCAAGAACGTAACGACCTCATTATGGAGTTACAACAGGGAATTTCACAAGAGTTGAATCAGCAGAAAATAGGGCAAACATATAAAGTGCTTTTTGATAGAAAAGAAGGAGGGCATTTTATTGGGCGCACAGAGTTTGATTCGCCAGAGGTTGATAATGAGGTACTTGTGCCAGCTTCGCAATATGTACGCAGAGGTGATTTCGCTCAGGTCAGAATTACTGATGCAACAGAATTTGATTTATATGGTGAAGTAGTACAATAACTACTTTCATACCAAACAATATAGGGCTTTCCTTTACATGAGGTAAATTATCTGTAACACACAATAGCTGTTCAAATAATGCACTTTTGATGATTTATTAAAATTTTTACAAATTCTAATAATATTGATAAGTCTGACGTTATTTATTCGATGTTCATGTCAAGAAAAGTGATGAGATTGTATTTGTTATCGTGCGTATCTGTACTTGTATCGACCGGATTACTAGCCCAACAACCTGTTTTTCGTTCCCAAAGTACGAACATTGGTGTTTTTTCATCAAATACCGTACATACTACCAAGCCTAATTCGTTTATTCCTGAATCAGACAAGAAAAACACGAAAAAACGCTTTGCACCTACCGGTTTGAATATCCACCTGATGCCTCTTTTTGGCGGATATGATAAAACCGATAGCCAGAAAGCTATTGACGAAGAGTTTCTGAAAGTATGCGATGCAAACTTCAAAACACGCAAAGAAGCAAGTGAGTTTTTCTCTCAAAGAGCTTGGGAGTACCTGAGCGAAGGCCAGAAAGATACTGCTACTTACAGATTTAATCTGGCATACTTACTGGATGATGAAAACGTAGACGTTTACTGGGGCTTGGGCGTAATTGATTACCAGAACGAAAAATATGAAGATGCCGTTGCGCTGATGCTGCATGGCCTCGAACTTGACGATGAAGATAACACCACATTGATGGTAGATTTATCAACGGTATATCTCCGATGGTTCATTGTTGATAAAAAAGATGAACACCTGCAAGAAGCCCTCAGCCTTCTGAATAAAGCCATCCAGAAAACACCCGAAAGTGCCAATGCATATATGCAGATGTCGCTGGCAAAGTTATTTAATAACCAGTTAGACGAGGCTTGGAATAACTTTCATAAAGGCTACGAGCTAGACCCGCAAAACGCTAATCCTGAAATATTACAGGCATTACTCGACAAGAAAGATGACCCCAGAGGTATCTTTAAAAAAGGGCAATAAATTAACCAAATCTTCTGCGATAGGCCAGTGGGGTAAGCCCTGTCTGGCTTTTGAAAATCCGATGGAAATGTGAGAGGTTCTGAAACCCGCACTCTATACATATCTGGCTAATATCCAGTTCGTTATCAATCAACAACTTACGGGCGTTGCTCAACCTGATTTCGTTAAGAAAATAAACGTAGGTTTTACCTGTACGCGCCTTAAAGTATCTACAAAACGACGGGACCGTCAAGTTGGCAATACCTGCAATAGAATCAAGCGAAATATCCTGCTGAAAATTCTCCAGCGTATATTCCAGAATCTTTCTCATTCTTTCATTTTCGGTTTCATCAGGTTTTATATTAAACCCTTCGCTGGCCAGCAACTGGTAATCGGTGCTTGCCGCTAGCTGCGCCAACGCTTCAATTAAGGCAAGTAAACGGTTTAAGCCTTCGGTTTCAAATACTTTCCTGACGGCAGGGGCGTAGGTTTCAGCAAACCAGATACCCGACTTAGCAAGATTAAGTAAAGCAACAATTGATTTACACTCAGGTAGAGCCTGCAAAACGTTATCTACAAAGCTTGTCGAAAACTGAATCACGATGGCTTCATGTAAATCTTCCTCATTTTTTGTAAGCCTTTCGCTACGCCAGAAATGCGGCAGATTCGACCCCAGCAGAACTAAATCACCTGCTTTGAAGTTAAAGACGCTGTCACCCACAAAACGTTTACCCTGCCCTTTTACGATAAATGTCAGCTCATATTCAGGATGATAATGCAATGGCGCATCAAAATATGGCAAAGCAACATAACGAGTCAGAAACGACGAGCCTTCGTCAGTTAATATTTTTTCAAATAAAGCTTTCATAATATACCTTATCGCTTTATTGACCATGAATGGCATCTAAAGCGTAATAAATAAACATACCTTAGAGATATTAATTAACATAAAAAATATCTACTAATAGAAAATTATGTTAAAATAACACATAAAAATGAAAATAATAAAGATTTTTCTTAGAAAAATTCTATCGAACTTTGTGGCACTATTCAACCTTAACATTATTAGCAATGTTTGCCGCCGTAGAAAAGACGTCGCTTTTACAACAACTCAACGAACCCTTCATTTTATCGGAAGAAGCCATCGCTTTTTATACCGAAAATGGTTATGTAAAACTTAAAAATGTGTTATCGGCTGAAGTACTGGCTTATTATGGCGAAATAATCACCGATTTGGTTTTTAAGCTCAATAAACTTACTAAACCAATGGAAGAACGTACTACTTATGAAAAGGCGTTCTTACAAATTATGAATATGTGGCGCGAAAATGAAGAAGTAAAAGAGTTTGTCTTTTCTAAACGTCTGGCTCGAATTGCTACGGAACTGATGGGAGTCTCCGGTGTGAGACTCTATCATGACCAAGCCCTTTACAAAGAACCTTCAGGTGGCATTACCCCTTGGCACGCCGACCAGTTTTACTGGCCTCTTTCAAACGCAAACACAATTACTGTCTGGATTCCTCTACAAAATACGCCTATGGAAATGGGACCTCTGGCATTTGCTGAAAAAAGCCAGAATGTCGAAATCGGGCGCGATAAGGAAATCTCGGATGAGTCAGAAGCATTACTTGCCCAGACCCTGAAACAATTCAACATGAACGATACCCCCTTCGACTTAGGAGAGGTGAGTTATCATGCCGGATGGACTTACCATAGGGCAGGGGCTAACTTGTCGGGTAAACCCCGAAAAGTAATGACCATGATTTATATGGATAAAGACATCAGGATTATTGAACCCACCAACAGGTATCGCATTGCCGACTGGCAAACATGGCTTGATGCCAAGCCGGTGGGCAACATCGCCGACGGACCATTAAACCCTATACTATATCAATACTAATACCCCGCTACTAATATCCTACCGGAGTTTTAAGTCAGTCTTTTTCTTAAAACTCCAAAACCTAGTGTGGCTATTATACCAAAACACCCCAAAATATACCATAAAGCATTAAAACCAAAATGGGCAATAGTCTGGGTACCTATAAGTGGGGCCGAAATCTGTGCAATTGACCAACTCATGGCATAAAGAGCCGAATACTGCCCACGATTATGAGGTTTAGCACGGTCGAGGCTAAAGGAATTCATAAAAGGCATGGCAAACATTTCTGAAAAAGTGGCAAATAGCATCCCTACAATTAACCACTCATACTGATGCGTAAACAGAAAAATAATATAGTTAGGCACCACTAGTAAAGTGCCAAAACTTATCAGCGACAGGCGGTTGAATCTCCCTTCAATTTTGTAAATAAAAACCATCTCAAGTAACGCTACTACTAAACCATTTAAACCTAGCAGATACCCGATTCTGGTTTCGGAAAGATGGCAGGCTTCTTTATAAAACAGTGGCCCGATTGTAAATAACTGCGAAAAAGCAATGGCATAAATTGTTGTTAAGGCAATAAATATGAGGTAAAGGTAATCACGCATGGCCGAATCTTTTTTGTCATAAACTACCTTATTGGTTGTTGCCATTTTCTTTTTACGGCCCCCTCTCAGAAACACCCATACCATTAGTCCGGCTCCTACGTTGGTTAGGCCGTCGGCCCAGAATAAAAGCTTGTAATCGTGTGCTGCCAGAAAACCGCCAATAGCCGGCCCGATAGACCAGCCCAGATTAATGGCCAGCCGTATCAGCGAAACCGAACGGGTAAAGTTTTCGGGAGTACTGAAATCAGCAATAGAGGCCGAATTGGCGGGGCGGTAGGCTTCGCCTAAAGTACTGAGGCAAAAAGCATACAGGCACAGCAGGTAAAAGTTCTGGGTTTGCACCATAACCATGAACATAATACCACCCAGAAATAAACTCCAGAACTGTACCGGATAATACCCGATTTTATCGGTCAGTTTTCCACCCATCCATGTGCCGAAAATAGAGCCTACCCCGAATAAAGTCATAACTACACCTGCCTGTTCAATACTGAAATGGAGTTTCTGAGTCAGGTATACAGTCAGGAAGGCAATTACCATAGTGCCACTACGGTTAATAAACATGACGATTGCTAAAAGCCAGATATGCCTTGAAAGACCACTGAAAGCATTACGAAATAAAGAAACCATTTGGAGGAAAGTCGAGAGTAATAGCGCCTGAGCAAAGGTAATATTTTATGTGCTTGCATCAAACTAAACAATTTCTTAGTTTTGTCATAGTAGGTATGCAAGCATACCAATTTTATTCAACTTTATACACTCTTATCTAATGGAAGCCTATATATATGATGCCATTCGGACGCCTCGTGGGCGCGGAAAGTCAGATGGTTCTTTGCACGATATACAACCTGTTCAATTACTTTCTACTGTGCTGAAAGCCCTGAAAGAACGCAACGCCTTAGATACCAGTCTTGTAGATGATGTAATTATGGGGTGTGTTTCGCCTATTGGCGAACAAGGGGGCGATATTGCACGGGCAGCCGTGTTGGAAGCGGGTTATGCCGAAACCGTAGCAGGAGTACAAGTGAACCGTTTCTGTTCGTCGGGTCTGGAGGCTATCAATATGGCAGCCGCTTATGTAATGTCGGGGCAGGCCGATTTGATTATTGCAGGAGGGGTAGAGTCTATGTCACGCGTGCCTATGGGGTCTGACGGTGGCGCACTCATGATGAATCCTGAAATGATAGCGCATCATAAACTGGTGCCACAGGGTATATCTGCCGACCTCATTGCTACTAAATATAACTATTCCAGAACAGAGGTAGATACTTATGCCGCGGAGTCTGTAAGACGCGCAGTAGAGGCACAAAAAAACGCTTATTATAAATCAATGGTAGCGGTAAAAGATGAAATCGGGCTTACTGTTCTCGACAGAGATGAAGGTATCAGGCCTGACACTACCGTTGAGTCACTGAGCAAGTTAAAACCAGCTTTTGAGATGATAGGCAGTATGGGGCTTGATGCCCTGGCTTTAATGAAATATAATCATCTGGTTAGTATCAATCATGTGCATCATGCCGGTAATTCCTCACAAATAAGTGATGGTGCAGGAGCCGTAATGGTAGGAAATAAAGCTATGGGTGAAAAACTGGGCTTAAAACCCCGTGCCAGAATAAAGGCTTTCGGAGTAGTGGGGTCAGAGCCAACAATTATGCTAACAGGGCCTATTCCAGCCACGCAAAAAGTACTCAGAAGAGCCGGAATGAATATTAATGATATAGATATTTTTGAGGTAAATGAGGCTTTTGCCGCTATACCAATGTTGTTTATGGATAAACTTGGCGTTGACCACGCAAAGGTGAATATCAGTGGAGGAGCTATTGCATTAGGGCATCCGCTTGGAGCTACCGGAGCAATTTTATCAACTACTATACTCGACGAAATGGAAAGGTCAGGTAAAGGTACAGGGCTGGTAACACTCTGCATTGGTGGTGGTATGGGAATAGCTACTATTTTTGAAAGAGTTTAGCCAACAATACCTTGTGGCCTTAAGAGAAAGGTTTATCCGATTTTATAAAAAAAGGTAAGTAAGAGAGGTATTGTTAGTAGTAATATTTGTAGGCGTTAGTTCAGGTAGTTGCCTGTAAAATTATAGGTCTACTTAATGTCAGTTATTGGCTAAAGTCAACAAATACAGAAGATGCCATAAAATAATACCTCCTTGCAAGGAAAACTTACAAGGAGGTATTATATAAACTAATAACAGAGATTTATCGTAAGTCTACTACTTCAACACCCGGATAACGGCTTTTATCGAAAGTAAATAGTTTGTCATCGGCAGGGGCATTGGGCATAAATTTGTCTACACGGAAAACCGTACGTTTACCGTTTTTGTCCCAGATTTTCCACGATTTTACTGATTTATCTTTTTTATCGACTTTAATCTGCACTTTCGCAATTTTACTTGATTTATCTTCCGGCGAAAGCTCTACCACTTCGTAATACTGGCTTCCTTCTTTTACCTCTTCCAGAAAAATATATTTATAGCCTTTTTTGTAGATGCTATATATTCTGGTTGGTGACAACTCTTCTTGCGTAGCGGGGTCAAATTCAGTAATATTTACCTCATTGGTTTCTTTTACATACGTATAAAGGTCTTTTCCATTAGCAAAAAGCTCCTGCCCAGCCATTTTTAAATGAAATTTGCTTCCCTTTACAGTTACGTCACCTTTATAGCTTTCTGTTAATTTAGCATTGTTCCCTTCGGTACCGTAAGTAAAAGATGCGCTGAACGATTTCATACTTTGGTATTTTTTACTCATTTCGTCCAGAATAGCAGTCGCTTTCTTGTCTTTTTGCGCAAACACTAGGCTGCTAACAAGAAACAGATTAGTGAGTATTAAAAACAGTTTTTTCATTATTCTAAATTTAAATTGGGGATATTACCTCTTTTAGACTAAAAAAATAGACCAAAGATTAATTCTAGCGCAAATTTCGTAAAATTTCTTCTAAATGGGTAATATCTTTCACTAAAACCTCGCGTGCTTTGCTGCCTTCAAATGGTCCAACAATGCCTGCACCTTCCAGTTGGTCGATGATTCTTCCGGCACGGTTATAGCCCAGTTTCATTTTACGCTGAATCAACGATGTACTTCCCTGTTGGTGGGTAACCAACAGTCGGGCGGCTTCTTCAAACATAGGGTCAAGCTCCGAAGGGTCAAAATCCAATGTTTCTCCTTCTTCTTCGCCATAAAACTCAGGCAACATATACGCCGACTCATAGGCGCGTTGGCTACCAATAAATTCGCAGATTTCTTCTACTTCGGGCGTATCTACAAACGGGCATTGTAAACGAACCATGTCTGACCCCATCGAGAGCAGCATATCACCATTACCTACTAATTGTTCAGAGCCACCTGTATCAAGAATGGTTCGCGAGTCGATTTTAGACGTTACCTTAAACGACAAACGTGCAGGGAAGTTAGCTTTAATTAAACCTGTAATTACGTTGACCGATGGCCTTTGGGTGGCTACAATCAAATGAATACCAATGGCACGGGCTAACTGTGCAAGGCGTGCAATAGGTTGTTCAACCTCTTTGCCGGCGGTCATCATCAGGTCAGCTAACTCATCAATCACCAGTACAATATATGGCAGATATTTATGCCCTTTTTCAGGATTCAAACGGCGTTGAACAAATTTGGCATTGTATTCACGAATATTTCTTACGCCTGCATCTTTCAATAAGTTATAACGGTTGTCCATTTCGATACAAAGCGAATTCAGGGTATAAATTACTTTCTTGGTATCGGTAATAATGGCTTCTTCCGAATTCGGAAGCATGGCAAGGAAATGCCTTTCAATTTTGTTATAAAGTGTTAATTCTACTTTTTTGGGGTCAACCAATACAAATTTTATCTGGGCAGGGTGTTTCTTGTATAAAAGGGAGGTTAGAATCACGTTCAAACCTACCGACTTACCCTGACCCGTAGCCCCTGCCATAAGCAAGTGAGGCATCTTGGCTAAATCGCTGATAAATACTTCGTTTGAAATGGTTTTGCCCAAAATAATAGGTAACTCAAAGGAGCTTTTCTGAAATTTCTCATTTGAAATAACCGATTTCATGGTAACCATTTCGCGGTTTTTGTTTGGTACTTCAATCCCGACGGTTCCTTTTCCGGGCATAGGGGCAATAATACGAATGCCTAAAGCTGATAAACTCAGGGCAATATCATCTTCAAGGTTTTTAATTTTTGAAATTCTGATACCTGCATCCGGCACAATTTCATAAAGCGTAACAGTAGGCCCAATGGTTGCTTTAATGCTCGAAATCCCAATCTGGAAATTTCGCATAGTTTCTACAATCTTGTTTTTGTTGGCCTCTAGCTCTTCCTCTGTTACTTTACCGCCTGCATTATTATATTCGGTCAGTAGCGTAACTGGTGGATACTGGTAATTTTCAAGGTCGAGGGTTGGGTCATACAAACCAAAGTCTTTCAGTATTTTTTCATTTACATCATCGTCGTCCAACTCTGTGTCATACTCTTCGTTTTCAGGTTCTTTATCTCGGTTATCTTCAATAATAAACGTAGGCCCACCTTTAAATGGCTCGTTAGAAATGGTATTTTTAACAGGTTCAGGTCTATCTGCTTCGGGCTGAGCCGTAGTTGTTGATACTGGCTTGGCTACGGGTTTTTCATCGAAAGGTTTAGGAACTTCAACAGGTATTTCAGGTTCTTCGGGTTTCACAAAATCGTTTCTATCCTGCTCTTTTTTTCTGAAAGGTTCTGGTTCTACAATATCATCATCCAACTGTAAGGTCTGGCGGATACGTTCTGTTGATAGGTCTTCTTTTGGTGCGCGTTGAAAATATTTTGCCAGAAACCAGTCGTCGATATTACTGTATCCGTGGAAGAAAATAACCCATGCCGCTAATACGAGCAAGATTATTAAAATACCCCCCGAGCCAATAGCATGATGCAGAAACTGATTTACGGTATAGCCAATGCCACCACAAAAAATACCTGCGGGTAGCTCGGCGAGTAATGCAAAATAACCGATGAAGATACTGGTCCAGAAAATATAAAAAATGGTAGCGAGCGTAAACCGATTCAGGCTTTGGGGTAATAAATCTCTTTTGAACACAAGCCTGTAACCAGCCCAGAAAACCACAGGTAACCACCCGAAGGCAGCAATACCAAACCACTGAAAAATAAAGTAATGAGATACATAAGCACCCATGAGGCCCATCATGTTGCGTGGCTTGCGGTCGGTCTGTTCGAGTGCGGCAGAAAACGTGCGCTGAACAATATCCTGATCGGCATCGCCCGTAATCAGGTGTGAGATAAACGAAACAAGAAGAATTACTGAAAGAATCAGTAAGAAGATACCAAACGCTAACAAGTAGCTGTCGGTGCTGATATTGAACTCAATAGGTACCTGAGTTCCGCTGCTACTCGCACCTTTCGAAGTACTACGTGGCGTATTCTTCGGCGGCTGTTTTTTGCGAAATGTATTACCGGACATCTTATGAATTATCTTGGAAAGCAATGAATTTTAAAACAAATATAGGAATATTACAACAAAAACCCGTAAAATCTGAGAAAATAAACACTTCGGCACCATAACAAAATAAATAGTTGCCAATAAGTTTTTTAAATTTATTGGCGCAGTAATTCTGTATAGTAGCCATAATTTATGACGCAAAACAGGTGTTTCTCAACGAAAAACAGATTCGTGAGTAATAAGTATAATTGGTAAGATTAACCCCTATGGCAAGAAAACGTTTTTTGCCTGAAATTATTTCAAGGTTTTGGTTACCCAGAAACGCTCACCTCTGAATTGGCACCATGCTTTGCTTACAATTCCGGCATCATTCCTGACGAATAAGATATTCATGTTCATAGAAGAAAAATAATCGGGTGCATCTTTAAATAAATGGAAGAAATTGCGTGTATCGCGCCCGTTCCAGACAAAATACAAGATATTATTTTTCTGACTGATAACGAGTTGTTTTCCAGTGGCATCTTCGTAGGTTCCTTCATAGGCGGCATATTCGGCCTGCCTGTCTTTGGCAGAGGGTAAGCTACAAGTAGCTACACTATCTATTTCTTTCATAAGCTCATGCGCAAATGAAGTCATGTTTTTTTCTCCCTTCTCCTTTGTGCCTAGTGCAGCATAACCGTTAATACCACTTTTGTTGAGGTTTCCACCTTCAATCATGATGGGAGTCATATTACCGCTTTTGCCTTTCATGCTTGAGTCGTTTACGGCTTTAGTCATATTTACGAGGTCGGGCCTAAGGCTTAGTACGTTTGATGTCTCCAGTTCATCGGCATGGCCACTATAAGCTTTGGTTCTGAAGCGTGCTTCTGCTTTATCGAACGAAGGGCGGTCATAACGGCTATAATACAACAAAATACCCTCTTCGGCCAAAGTTTTAGCGGCTGTTTCGAGCGTTGGGGTAGTGCTTACACCTACATTGATAATATAAAATCTTTTTGGCCCATAAGCCGCCAGACTCCTGACAATTTCGACAACCATATTGGTAGCAGTAGCAAAAGTAGTACTGGTTGACCCAGCATATTTCAGAAAAGCCGGATAAAACCCATAACTCACGGTGGGGGTAATAACTACGTTTTTTTCAAGTGCTACTTTTTTAGCCAACCCTTCGGCCTGAATAAAATCAGTTGAAAGGGGTAAATGAGGGCCATGCTCCTTTGAGGCCGCTCCTAAAGGAATAACCACTACTGTTTCGCTGTTCAGGATTTGCTGTGCCGTTGTCCAGCTTATATCTTCCAAAAAAATTGCTTTGTTTTTGGGGTTTCTTTTTTGAGCAAAACCAGTCAAGCAAAAACATAAACAGAAAAATAAGGCCAGTTTTTTCATGAGTTACAGTTTAGTAAGTAGTGTAATAAAAAATATAATCGGGTTTTATTTAAGGCTGTCTATAAATGCCGATGCCAACGCCGAAGCATTGGTTTGTAGTAATGACTCGTTCACTAACAGATTCATGCCGCCTGTTTCGTTGGGGCGGGCTATAATGCCCTTTTTGCCGAGGTTTTCAGAAAAAGTCTTTACCGGAGTATCTTTCACCTTTAGCTGAAAAATATTGGTTCCATTCGGAATCCGCTGAATGTCAAAGCTGTCATGAGTACCTAGTTTTTTGATGAAGTCTTCCGAAATAGCAATGGCTTTAGTGTATCGTTCCTGAAAACCTTCCAGATAATGCGTGGCAACCGCTGCAAAAGGCCATACCTGATGTAAACCGCCGCCAAACATCCGGCGGGTATGATACATAGGGACTATGAGTTCTTTAGGGCCAGCCAGTATAGCACCCGAAGGAGCATTGAAATATTTATACAGAGATACATAAACGGTGTCGAACAAAGAAGTATAAGTAGCCGGACTGATACCTGTATAGCCAGAGGCCAGAAAAAGCCGTGCGCCATCGAGGTGCATACGGATACCCTCATTTCGGGCTAGTGCCGAAATCTTTTTCATTTCTTCAAAATCGAACATTTCGCCGGTTTTTCTGCGTACCGGCGATTCAATAGATATAACGCCTACTTTTCCGGCTACTCTGCCGCTGTCCGTGCGTTTAATTACTTCATTTACCTCTTCGGCCGTAAAAGTGGCTTTATTCATTCCTAGCGGAATCAGGTTAAGGTTACTCAAGGTCTGTACGCTATCGCCCGTATCGTTATAAACGTGGCTTTCGTACTGTACAATAGCCCTATGGTTGTTGCCTGCCAATGTTCTGATAGCCAGATGATTTGCCAGCGTACCCGTAGGCATAAAAACGGCTGCTTCTTTACCAAGTATCTTCGCCATTTTGGTTTCTAGTATTTCTACACAGCCATTTAATGAAAAATTATCAGCTTTCAATGCTTCGTTTTGGGTAAGCTCGCTTAAAAGCCGAGCAAAACCAGCAGGGGATAATATGAGTCCGTCAGATACAAAATTGATATTTGTAGCATTCTCAGGCATGGTATTATCTGATGGGAAAGCCTGTGTTGAGAGGGTAGGGGCAAGTGTAAAAGCAGAAGACATCTTCAGGAAATTTCTGCGATGTAAATGGCTCATAAGGGTAGGAAGTGCTATTGAAATAAATAAGAAATTACTGACTAAAGTTAGTCATAAAAATGAAGTTTTGCCCATAAAGAACGGATTTTTCTTTAAGGAAACACAAAAGCAGAAACAGTGAGCAGGAGAATAGGAGTAGTTTCTGGCTGGGCTATATCAGTAGACTGGATGGCTCAGCCAGAAATCAGGGAAATGCTTGGTTATCGGGTAGTTTTGGTACTTTCTGAAGCAAACTGATATTGCTTTTCTAATGCAATCAGCCTTGCTTCCATGCTCAGGATTTTCTCCTGTTGTTTTTCGAGTTGAGTAATTCTGTTTTCGGCCTCGTTGAGTTTTTTTAATAAAGCCTGTGTTGCCGAAATGTTAAGGGTCGTGAGGGCTTCATAATCGACAGAACGGAAGTCGGAAACCTCTCTGCCATAGATAAATACATGCTGATTATTTACCGGAATTTCAGTATTTAAGATAGTAAAGCCATTGGCCTCAATATTTCCTACTTCAAAAACTTCCTGTTTGTTATCAAAAATAATCTTTATTCTTTCACCAGTTTTTAAATTGTGGTTGGGTAATCTGATAAAATTGTTTTGTGCTTCTGCTAACTGGTAGATGTCAGGTATACAGTCGGTTATCTGTCTTACAGCCTGCGGATAAACGGTTTCTACCTGTTGGGCAATTACTTTTTTATTTTGCCCGTTGCCTTTGCCTATTTTGTCTTTAAAGGTATAGTCGGTTATTTGAATTTTAGCCAGTGTCAGCAGGTCATTTTCGTTATTGGTAATGCCTTGAATGTTCTTGATTCTGGCATCCGAGAAGGCATTAAATTCAGTAGCAGCAATACGGTCAGAGGCATAAATTGAATAATAGTTTGTGCCTGACGAGGTTCCGGTAGAGGCACTAGCATTAATATACCCGTACGACATCGTAGCTAACTGGCTACCTGTAATAACTAATCTTGCTTTCGTGGGGTTATCGGTTCCGATGCCAACAGCACCAGAGCTTTTAACAATCATTTTCACCCCCGAATTGTCTTTTAAAAGCAAGTTTCCGCTGCCTTCAGAGTTAGAGCTGCCCGTAGAAACAAACTTCCAGTTATTGCCACCCGTAGATGTGTTATTAATGGCAAACCACGTACCCGTAGCCGACGAGCTTGTTGCCCGTAGGGTTTCGTTACCTGAAGAAACTACCTCTAGCTGAGAGGCCGGAGTATTAGTGCCAAAACCGATAGACCCAGTCTGGTTTTTGATAATCATTCGTGAAGTAGACCCTTCTTTAATTAATAAATTTCCTGAGCCGTCTGAACTGTTTTTCCCTGTTGAAACTACACCCCAAGTTGTTCCTCCTGTTGATGAGTTTTTTAACGTGAATAAAGTGCCAGAAGTGGAAGAACTGGCAGCCTCGAGGGTTTCGGTGTTTTTACTAACAATTTCGAGTTGAGAAGCCGGAGCTTGTGTACCGATACCCACCTGCCCCTGACTTTTTACAACCATGAGCGGGCTATCTTTGCCTTCTATCACAAAAGAACCATTAGTATCCTGCCCGATGTCAATAAATCCGCCACTTTCGCCCGCACCCTCGAAACGCATCTGTGGTGCCATACCTGTTTTAGAATATAGCCTTGATACCAGCGTTATATTATTTACCGAAGGCCAGTTTTGCACCAGAAAACTTCCGTTGGCATTTGCTACTACTTCAAATTTGTTAAGGTTGTTCGATGGCGTATTGGCACCTACCACCAGCCTGTCGTTGATACCTACATAGCGGTTCATGAAATCGCCATAAATCAATGGTGTTGTTGAGTTGGAGTTATGAATATAGAGCTTATCATTTCCTGTTTCGTCAGCACCTGCGCTGTTCCCTAAAAAAACATTAAAACTGCCCGTAGCGTTAAAACCCGCATTTGCACCTATGGCCACATTGCTAGTGCCTGAAATATTGTTAATCATAGCCAGACGGCCAACAGCTACGTTAAAACTACCAGTAGTGTGGTTTTCGAGGCTGCCACTGCCTATGGCTAAGTTATTAGAGCCACTGGTAACCTCTTTGCCGGCATTAAAGCCTACAAAAGTGTTGTATTTTTGCGTTAAATCATCTTTTTTACCAGCACCTTCACCAATAAAAACACTAAGCCCTGTATTTTGAATATCAATATGGCCATTAATACGGGCATTACCATTTACTTCGAGCATCTCGGAAGGGTTCAGTACACCTATGCCCACGCGGCCTGTATTTCGTAAAATCATTTTAGTGCCTGTCTGGTCTTTAAAAAGTAACTGGCCGAAGCCGCCATTGTCGGCAGTAATGCCAGTACCCGAATGGTATATCTGCCACTCTGATGAAACCGCAGACCCATTAACTGTGCCTGATACCCCCGAGGATATTCGTATGCCTACGCCATTCTGATTATTTCCACTAAAATTGGCAATGGTATTAGCATTAGTGGCGCGCACATCCAGCTTATAACTTGGAGAAGTAGTGCCAATTCCTAAATTTACATCTGGTATCTGATACATATTTGCCATGCCATTCATTGACCAATAAATATCGGTAAGAAAAGTAGGGTCTATCCAGAAACCATTTCCTTGTGGGTCTGACATCATTACCCTAAACATACCAGCTCCGTTGGTCATTCTTAAAAACTTGGTCGATAAGGTGTCGGTATTATTTTGTGAAGCAGGCAATATGGTAGTGCTCTGTGCAAAAACCTCGCTCACAGCAATCAGGCAAAAGAAAAGACAGATAAGATGGCGGAGTTGTCTTTTAGAAGCATTCATGGGTAATTAAATTATTTTTTATTGATAGAATAGAGTTATTTATTGAGATAGCACTGGCTTTGCGCTAATATTATCCTTCATAAGGGTTTCTGTGTTGTTAGTCTTGTTACATAAGCATGGGAAAACATGAGTATATGGTTTTTACAAAAAAGTTCGACAAAATTGTTTAATATGGATTCAAAAAAATATGACTTGGCAGAGTCATACTTATGAAAAAAATATAAGAGAAAACGACGCTGATTTAAAGTAAAATTCAAATCAGCTTTTTATAATAATAATAGGAGTGTTTCACTCATTAGCAATTGTCAAAACGCTGATTAATAATAACTTTGATAGCTATGTTCAGGTTTTGGAAGTATGCTAAAATTTTATTCGACAAAATTGTTTAATAAAATTGTTTAAAACAAATTTTTTCAGATTTATTTCTTTCATTTACTTATTTTTCGGTTTCTGGTACTCTATTTTCAGGAGGGTTATCTGCCAAATTTTCTAACAAAAAAGGCTGATTTTGTAAAATAGTTACCCAAAACAGCCGGATAATAAATTTTCCTTGACCCCCACTCGTTTTTTGTCTTACTTTGTTTAGATACCTAATAAGCCTTATACTCTATAAAACACTATGACAAAAGAAACACCAGAAACCGCTTCGTATACGCCTTAAGCAAACTTATCTTGCCTGTTTATTAATTCCTGAAATACTTGTTGGAAAAAATAGACGTTCTGTTTGGCAGAAATACCATTTTGCCAGAAAATATGCTATTTCAGAAATATTTTTTATAAAAACACTTACTTTACATACCAGATAATGTAAAAATACTAGACCCTATGATGATGTTTTCACGACCTATGACCCAAATAAAAAAGCAGGAAATTAGTGCTTTAGCTGAAAACATACGTAAGCATTATGGTTTCCTGAATCAGCAACAGATAAACTATGCAGCCATTGAGTTTTTTTTAGAGCAAAACAGTTTATTGCAACAAAAAAATAAGGTGCCAGATACTGTTACCTGCGGCGATTTAGTAGCAATAATTATTGAGCTACTGATACTCAAAGCCGATACGGATATTGCCGAGGCTGTTAGAAACAAACAACAAAAACGCTTATGGCAGCAATACAACGACATACTGTGGCCGCAGTTATACCCTGAAAATTATTTTGTTCAGACCAACGAGCAACAAATTAAAGAAAATGTGTGGGAGTCGTTCGAAAAAAGACTACGTAAGAGCGAGTCGCTGAGAACACTATGTATCATTAACGATAAATTGTGTTTACGGAAACAGCTTTTTCAAGGATACCTCAGAAGCCAGATGATTGTTTACTCGCTGAAAGGAGTAAGCCAGAACGAAGACAAATTGAAACTTGCCAAATATCAGCAATATTTTGAGAAACTGTTAAAACAGGTATTTAGATGGAATCTGGGAAAAAACCTTGATAACGATAACCTGAAAGATATTGTATCTAATAAAATACTTGAGTTTCTGGAGGAAATTAACAAACCTGACTTTAAACTTACTTCAACTTTAAATACTTACTTCTATACTTTTCTGAAAACTGGTAAAAATAACTTTTTTACCAGACAAGAAAAAGACGTTGTATTTGTGCCACTAGATGAGCTGACCGAAAATGAGGAAAAATACCTTGTGGCTGACCCTGATTACGCTGATATTCCGCTGACAGAAAAAGAACGAAAATATGTTTATTCGTTAGATAACTACGATATGTATTTTGAAACAGTGGTAAAGGTGTGCAGAGACTCAAAAGAAGAAACGCAGAATATAATAGCTATGCACCAAATGGGAACTAATCATAAAGCGATTGGGCGCGTGGTGAAAAAAACAGATACTAATGTAGGTACCATTATACATAGATTTAATGGTAAACTGAAAAACATCATGAGTAACTTGCAGGCATCATGAAAAGAGAATATAAAAACCTGATAGAGAGGTATTTCAATGGTGAAGCAAATGGGCAGGACCTCGTCACGATTAATCACCTCTTACTTGAAGACGAAGAATTTCGGAAGAGGTTCGAACTAAAAAAAGCATTGAACGATGCAGCACAAATGCAGGACGAGTTTGTCTATAAAAACGAACTCGAAATGCTGCTGAAAACACAGCAGGAAAGCAAACGGAAAAGAACCCGTACCATCAGATTTATAAGTAGTATAGCGGCAGTATTGCTGCTTATAGCCGGATTATATCTTTTTGTATTTAAAAAAGATAAACCTGAGCAACTTGCCTTAAATGTTGGGTATTTTGAGATGAACTATGACGGTGGCTCGGGCTTTAGTGGGGCGCAAAACAAAGCCGAGCCTGTGTTTGTGAAAGACATAAATGTGCAGTTTTTTAGTAATATCAACCAGAAAGATACTACATACCAGACAGCCAGTAAGGATACTTTAAAAATTGTTCTTCCTGAAATTACCAGTAACCTGAAAGATTCTAAACTATCAGTAGTGTTTGATTACAAACTGAAAGCCTCTTTGTTTTTAATCGGTCAGGATACATTCCTGCTTAAAAAAGCCCCGCAGACACAGAAACTTATCAAGTATAAAAAATGAAAAGTCTTATAACTTATTGGTTGGTTTTTGTACTTCTGATTATAACATCACAGGGAGCTTTGGCGCAGTTTCCTGACGACCAGTGTTATTGTAAAGCTGCAAAAATAGCAACAGATGCCAGAAACCAGAACCCCGGATTTTATAAGGATAGTGACGCGCAAGTGTTTGTCAAGAACCTTATTGAGCTACTGAACAAATACCAGCCGAGGCCATTTACGGAAAGCATAAAAGTATTGCCCGGCACCTGTACCGAAAAAGAAATTGCATTGGCTACTATCTGCGATGGTACGGTAGCACCTAAAGGGCGTTATATTCTTTACAATAAAAAACGCATGACCGATATATCAAACCTACGCAACGATGCCGATTTGTTTGTATTGGCGCATGAGGTAGGGCATCATACACATAACCACCTCCACTTTGAAAAAGTATCCAAAGAAGCCGAAAGACAAATTGAGGAGGCCTATAAAGGAAAAAACTTTAGCATTGAAAAAATAAAACATATTCAGGAACTAGAGGCTGATATACTGGCTATCTGGTTTCTGAGATTGAATAATCCTCAGATAGATAGCGTGCAGATAAAGAAAATGATTGTCGGAATCAGCAAACTTGTAAGTTTAGGCTTTAAAGTAAGTACCTCTGATCACCCAAGTTTCGAAATCAGAACACGTATGGCTATGAAGGTTCTGAAAAACTGGAAAGTGGTTTTTAACAACCTAACTTTGCCTACCTATAAAACCCGAAAGTTTGTAATAGACGAAATTGATAGTGTTTTGGCCGAAGCTGAAGATGCAAACATTACTGAAATAGAAAGAAATCTAAAAAATCAGGTGTATCACCATCGGAGGTCAATCAGCCTGCTCGATTCTGCCAGGGTATTTCATGGTAAAGGCAAATACGGAGAAGCAATAGAATTCTATCAGAAGTCTTTAGCAGAATTAGAGTTGTCAAAGTTTTATACCGACGAAGAAAAAAAGAAAGTGTTGCTGCCCTTAGAGCAATGCAGAAGAATTGTCGAGGTAGAAAGTTTCTTTGCTATTTATCCGTCTGTTGGGGTGCAATATATTATACCTGCACTTAGTATAGACAGAAAGCCCATAGATGCAGCATTTAAACCTACTTTGCAGGTGGGTATGCGTATGGGAATATATAGCTGGACACGGAAGTCGTGGTATGAGTTAAGCCTTAACTACGCAAAGCAAGATTTTTATACGCTGCTTATAAACGGTAATAATATTAAAAACTCGGTAGAACACTTTGGCTTTAATACCCTTACGGCGGGTTTGCATTACACTTTTTCGACCATACCTGATGATATACTTCCTAGCCAGAGCTGGAAAACAGGTTTTGTTGCCACAATAGCTCCCACCTATAATTATTACTTTGGTAACGAATACACCAATTATGTTACGCAGGAAAACAAACGGGAAATTGACATACAACCATCGTTCGGAGGAACAATAGGCATAGGTATTGAAAAAATAAGCCGGAAGCGTAATAAAACGCTAGGGAATTTCAGAATAATGGCAAATTATAATTACCAAAGCCTGAAACTAGGTAATACTGAACCCGTACGTGGCAATTTTAAAGGAGTTCTCCACCAGTTCAGCTTAAGTATTTCTTACCGCCAGTGGTAATTTTTAGCGCAAAACATAGATACTATGCGAAACTTATACATTGCCTTAATTTTATTAATAATAGCCGTTGGTTGTGAAGAGTATACACCTGCCGAGAAAGTAAACTTAATAGCCAATAACCTCAAGAAGGTTCCAGCCCGCACATTCAGCGGGTGTCTGGTACGATATAGCCTTGTAAGTTATTATAGTCGCTTGAGCGAATCCATTCAGCGCAGAGCCGTTGAAAACGCCTTTGCAATCTGGCAGAAGTCAAATCCTAATATGTTGTATGTGGCAACGCTTGACACGAGTAGGGTCGAGATTTCTATCAAATTTGTTAGCCGTAAGCAAATGAATGTCGACGGCGAGCAGGCCGATATTGGAATTCTGAAAACATCGTTACTGCCTTTATCTCAGCTAAAGCAGGTAAAAGGGGCACATTATGAAATTTTACTCGATGAGTCTTTCAATTGGGACGAAACTACCATGCTTAAAACCGTTGGCTATCAGATTGGCAATTATCTGGGTTTTCCGTCTTCGTCTGACTCTAACTCTATAATGTATTCCATCACCTCATCGTCTCCCAATGGTTTATCCCGAGATGATTCTCTGGTTTATAACCAGTTATACCCACTCCCTTGTAAGGATATGGGTATTAATTTTTTGCCTTTGTCGTTAAAATTATCGGCCCCTGTAACGCAGGATATAAAACTTGATAAAGCCGGTACGGTCGCCATCAGGTCTACGGGTATAATTACCGTTGGGTCATTCATTGGAGACTGTACACCAGAAGGTAAATTTCAGTTTACTTATCTGGGTATTACTTTCGATATTGATACGTATACCTATAACATTGAGCCAACGTATCCACATGGTGCTGTAATGTATAAAATCAATAATGAAGCTAAATGGCGTTTGTGTAAAGGCAATTGCGAATTTACTACCAATGGTAATGAATACATTACACTTACGCTTCAGGTTAATGATAAAGACGTAACCGATAACATAGGAGTGTATGATGTTCAAATAAATTACAAATAATTTTTAGTTTTGATGTTACCTTCTGTTTGTGAAAGGAATCTACGGCAAACTTACCTGTAAATTCTATGCAAGCATTAGACCCCCAATCGTATAATCTGCATGAAGTTATCTATATTTCTAACAAGAATCGATACGAACGACTTCATAAGAAAGATATTCTCTACATCGAAGCCCAAGGGGCTTATGTAGATATTTATGCCATTAACGGAAAGAAAAACCTTTCGACACACCTTAAAAGTTTTCTTAGCCAGATTGATGACACTTCATTCATTCAGGTATCCAGAAAACACGCGGTTAATCTTATCCATATTCAGGAAGTACTAAGCGATTCGGTCATTGTGGGTAAGCAAAGTATTTCTACCAGTAAAATGTATAGAAACAATCTGTTAGAAAAACTGCCTATTATTAAATCAAAAATGTAGTATGACTATCAGAGCAAAACGCTATTCTGTTAGAAATACCAGCACGTACATTAGAAACATACTAGTCAAACGCACATTTATCAATAATTTGGAAGTATTTCATTAGTAGTATTAGGTTTTATACCATGATGTGTATACGTTTTTGAATTTAAAGAAAAAGAGTATCAATAAAAAGTAAAGTTGCCATAACAAAGACCATAAACCGTTTGCCACAGGCAATTCCCTGAGTACCCAAAAACATTTTTGTGACTATAAATAATTTTTTAACAAATTTAAACACTACAATTATGAGAGTTTTTATTACAATTGCTGCACTATTTACATCATTGCTTACGTTCGGACAAGAAATTAAAATTGCCCCTGTAATAGGTGTGCAAATGACTACTGTTAATAATTCAAAAGCATTAAAAGATGCCTATGATATAGTATTTTTGGTTGATAATAAAATAAAATATCAACCTGTTATAAGGGCTACTGTGGGGGCTTGGGCAGAATATTCTGTAAATGAACGACTTGGTGTAAGGTCTGGCTTGTTAATGAGTTTCAGAGGAGGTAGTATGAAATTAAAAGACGAAGATTATAATCTGAGTATTAAACAGAAATTTACTTATCTTGAATTCCCCTTTTTAGTAACTTTTCAGGTTGGAACAAACCCGATTAAACTAATGGCAGGCCCCGTTATAGGCTTTGCTTTGGCAGCAAAAACGAAAGGAACAGTAATTGAAACATCTTTCGGTGATGAGTCAAAAACTACAATAGAAGAAAAAATGTCAATCGGTAATAACTCTCAAACAGATGAAGTAAAACCTATTGATTTTGGTATAAATTTAGGCGTCGCTAAAGAGATAAATATAAATGATAAACCGTTGGAGTTTTCTTTATCTGTTATACCTTCTTTATCTAAATTTACAACAAAAACAGCTTATTCATCCGATTATTATGCCAGACACTTTGCTTTAAGTTTGAAAGTCGCTTATTTTTTCTCGGTAAAATAAAACTTATTCAAGTAAATTTAACTTAGCAGGAAATACAGCTTAAATGTTTGTATTTCCTGTGAACTTTTAACTTACAGATGTTTACTCTGTTTAACGTTATTTTATTAGCCTAACGACAATTCTTCTAAAGTGGTCAAAATAATATATTTTAAGACCTGTATTAGCATTCAATGAGTATATTATTAAACAAATCAAGGCTATGAACTACTACATAGCCTTGATTGTATAGAGGAGTATAGTATCATCCGCCGCCACCGCCGGTGCCACCACCACCGCCACCTGGCGACGGTTCGCGCGGGGGTTTCAACGAGGTAGAGTCATCTTCAAGTAAGAAGAAATGCTCCTTGTCCTGAGCTTTGCTGGAATTGATTTTTTGAGGTGTTACCGATTCGCTTTGGCAAGAAGCTAAACCAAAAGCAATCATAAGTGTAAGCACAATGAGCGCCTTAATTTCACGAGCCGTTCTGGCCATGAAATTCAAAAAGAATTTGTTCATTTCTGGAAATTGTTTGGTTAAAACTGAGAAATGAGCAAGACGTTCACCGGTTACTTGAATGCTCTTCTACTGATGTATGGAAGTAAATGCTGTGGCATCACACTTTTTTTTGATATTTTTTTTAAATTTTTTTTCTGAGTACAGAAAACCTCAGCAATGAGCGAGATGTAACGAAATATATTTATTAAGAAATCGGATAATTTTTGTTACCTTATTCAACAGAATAGAATTAAAAGTAAAATCTTTCCCACTATTATGAGCAAACTGTTTACGGATAAAGAAATTATTGAAGGAATATTGAGCCGTGATGAAAGGATATGTAACCAGATAGCCCGGCAATTGCACGAAGAAAATAAAAGAATCATAATGAATCTTGTATTGAAAAATAGTGGGAAAAAAGAAGATGCCGAAGACCTTGAACAAGAAGTACTCATTGCTTTTTTTAATTACGTTTGGGCAGGGAGGTTCATATTACAGGATAACACCCAGATAAAAACATTTTTATATGCTATTGCCTATAAAAAATGGATGAAACAATTAAAAAAAGAGGGTCGTAAAATGTCACACGAGGTAGAACTCGAGAATGAAATAATAGATGACCAACGCTCACCCATTCATGCTTTGATTGAGCAGGAGGAGCTAAATATTGCGCAAAAGATTTTTAATAAGCTAGGCAAAATTTGTCAGGAAATACTAAAGGCATATTATATGGAAGAGAAATCAATGGAAGAAATTGCCCTTCAGTTTAATTTTACCAATGCCGATACAGCCAAAGTGCGCAAATTCAGATGTATGAAACAACTAAGCAACTTGATATAAACATGAAACCAACTAACGAACAGGAAGAGTTTGAACTCATTGAAGATTATCTGCTAGGCAAACTCAATCAGCAAAACAAAGCGTTGTTTGAAGAAGATTTAAAAAATGATATAGAACTGAACAAAAAAGTGGAAAAGATTCAGCAAACCATGAATCTCCTGAAAGAATCGGCCATTCAGGATAGTATTTTAAAAACAATCAGAGACTTACAAAAAGAAGATAGACCAACAGTACCAGAGCCAGAAATAATACCTCAGCATGATATAATTATACATAAACCTTTTAAAAAAATTATATATTGGGTTGGGGCATCGGCTGCTGCTTCAGTAATGTTTATACTGTATTTATCGTTGGCTTCGATATACTTGCCTGATACCGAATATGATTTCAACATAACCAGAGGTATTGATAGCACTAAATTCACTCCTGAGCAACGAGTAGCTTTCAGTAGTTTCTTTGATGGGCAGGCACATCTGGCAGAAGGTAGATACTGGCTGGCTGTAAAAGATTTTCAGAAATCGCTCGAAGTTAAAAGCATCAGACCTTATTTTAAAGAAGCCGCAGAATGGCATCTGGCATTAGCTTATGTAAAAAGTAATCAGCCACGCAAAGCAGAAGAAATCTATAAAAAATTTGCCTCATGTACTAACTGTGAATATCCGGTCGATACCATGAACCGCTGGAAATTATGGTGGCGTATTTTCTGGGCAAAACTTGTGTGAGTTACAAAGGTTTGCAGCTAAAGACCTCATTAAACATTATAATAAACCATAAATTAACCTAAGGCCAGTAATCACATTCAGGAGTAAAATTATTGGGTAATGTTAGGTATTTATACTGGCTTCTAATGGCTATAAACCATAAGGAATGCTTATGGTTTATGTATTATTCTTCAACAACATTCAGAAATTTGTACACTTTAATTTACGTCTTCTGTCAAGCCCATTGAGAGAAAGGTCAAGGTCAAAATCAAGCCCATACCATAGTGTAATTTCGTTGGCTCCGGCTGTTGTTCTGTTCAATGACGAAACAGTTAGGTCGTAGCTGTATTCGAACATGAATTTACCAAATTTAACTCCGGTAATAAAAGTAATGGCATCTTGTCCGGGGAAATCAGCACGTTTAAAAGGCATATTTCGGTACCAGACCCCTAAATTGATAGGCGAATACTGGAAATTAACACCCATGTCAAGCTGGCTGAAACGCCCCTGTTTCCTGAAATAGGTAGTAAAAGCAATGTTGCGTTCGCGCTCCATATCTTTTACACGGCCATGCCCGATGAAATCCAGATGATGAGGAATTTTAAAACCAGCCTGAAGACCTATTCTGCCTTTGGGTTGAAAATCCTTTTCGCTGAATTTGAGATTATGCCATGTGCCACCAGCCCAGACCAAACGGTCATTATCCATATACGGAGAGTTTTTCCACAAAAAACCTCCACTAAAATTTAGGTAATTCCAACTTAGCCCGCCTTTATTAGCCAGTGGGTCAATAGAAGGATTAATTACAACGCTATTCGATGTAGTAGAAAAACGGTCTACAAATTTCAGGTTACTTAAATCATTAATCTGGTTAAACACCCATGACCCCTGTAAGCCAAATACAACAACGTTATTATCGTTAATAACAATATTATATGAAGCAAGGCCAGATAACGATGTGGTGCTGAAATTTTTGAACTGCTCGTCCCGAAATGCCAGAAAGCCTAAGCCTAAACCACGGCTGGCATAACCATCAATTCCGGCAATGTAACTTTTATAGCCGCCGTCGCCTAAGCCTGCCCATTGGCTACGAAAAGTAGCCATGAGGCGCGTAGCGCCAGCCTCGCCTGTAAATGCCGGATTATGGTATAACGGATTAGCAAAAAACTGAGAGAACTGAGCGTCTGGCCCAAGCCCGAACTTCTGCCCGACTACAATTTTACAGAAAAAAAATAATGCAATAGTAAACAGTTTCTTCATCGGACAAGGGAAAAGTTGTTTTTGTATTTTTTTTGTAATTTACCTACAAACTCGGCTTCGAGTTCATATACATATTCGCCTTCGGGGGCTTCTTTATCATTAATTTTCCCATTCCAGCCTTCTGCCAGTATATTCGGGTCAAAATCCCTTTTTTCATAAATAACTTCTCCCCAGCGGTTCCATATTCTGAGTAAAAGAATCTTTTTTAGCCCTTTAGAACCAAATGCAGTGAAAAAATCGCCTATGTTATCGTTATTAGGCGTAAAAATCTCGGGTATTTCTATCTGGCAGGCATCTATTTCTACAAAGCCACTCCGATAGACCGAATCTTTACAGGTTTTATTATAATACGCTACCAGCCCAATATCATGAAAGCCTGCCGGAAGGCTTAATTCTGGCTCAACGGCACTAACAGTATCGGCTTTATCAATATACCATTTATACCTGACAGCATCTTTCGACAAGTTTTCAAGCCTGATTAACTGATTCGAGCATAGCACTTCTCCGTCGGCAGGGGCCTTAAAATCGGCAGTAGGTTTTTTTCTGACCGATATTTTTTCAGTTGCTTCATTTTTACAGGTCTTGGCCTCGTTTCCATATCCAACAAGTTTAATTATTTTATCGCCTGCGGTTTTGTAGGTATGGTCAGGCGAGAAGTTGAGCGAATCGAGTGAGTTATCGCCAAAATCCCAAAGAATCGAATACAGTGTGCCTGAACTATTGTTGACAAGGCTTATTTTTTCATCTTCACACGCCGATTTTGTGGTAACACTAAAACGTATATCAGGCGGAGGGGTAGTGGTAATATTACGTTGGAGCGAATCATACCCGCAGGCTGTATATGCTACCATAGTAATGGTGTAGGTCTTGTTTGCCTCTTTAAAACTATATACAGGGTTTGCGCCAATGGCTTTACCTTCATTGCCGAATTTCCAAGCCCAACGATTGGGTTTAGGCACAGTAGCATCTTTGAAAGAAACAGGTTCTCCGGCACACGCTTTTTCATGGCTCATGGTAAATAAGGGCTTTATATGCTCAGGAAATACAGTAATAGCTACCTGATTGGTATCATTGCCACAACTATTAGAAACAACCAGCCTGACCTGATAAATTCTGGCCGAATCTTTGGCCGAGAAAATATGCGAGAGGGTATCGGCCGCTGAACTTAAGGTGCTGCCATCGCCAAATAGCCATGTTGAGCCTCCCTGATTCCCCGCCGACCTGTTTGAGAATTTAACGCTTGCAGGGCTACACCTGAAAATGGTAGAATCGACACCTATTTCTGCTTTGGCTAGTGGCTTTACATTTATTTTCTGGGTTTGTGTTTGTTGTCCACAAGTATTTTTAGCTACCAGCTTTATAGTAAACTCCACATCTTTAGGAGTCTGGTTATTAAATGTATGCCCATTGGGTTGGTAAATATTGCTATTGTTGCCATCGCCAAAGTCCCATTCATAGCTTACATCACTTCTTTCAGGCGTATTAATTGAGAATTTGACTGGTAGCGGCGAGCAACCACTGTTTTGGTCAGGGTTAAAACTTAATGGCTCGGGTGGTGTCGAGACAACAATCTGTTTTGTAATATCATGGTTACACCCACCGGCCAATGCTACGAGTTTAACCGAAACATTGCCTGACGGCAAGGTAAGTGAAGGTAAAAATGAAGTTGATGCAGGTGTATTTGAGCCATTTAAAAACCATTGGTAACTACTAGCCCCCGTTGATTTGTTGCTTATTTTGGCTATGGTGCCGCTGCATCCACCACTAATATCAAAATCGGCGTTGGGGCGGCCAACCTTTACGCTTATTTCTTTTTGTGCGCTACAACTTTTACCGCCACCTACTGCGGCAGTAACAGCGTAAGTCAGTTTAATATCTGTTGCTGTCAGGCCATTAACATTGAGGGTATCATTTGCAATACAGCCAGTACAGACGGAGGTTGTCCAGATGCCTCCGGCTGGGGTAGCTTTGAGAGGTACTTTTGTTTGTCCCTGGCATATAGATGCATCGCTGGCTGTAATGTTTACCCCCTCAACCCTGACTTTTATGCTGTCATGCGTGGCACAACCACCCGTTCCGAGTACATATTTTATTTCGTAAGAACCCACCGTTGACGGGTTAAATACCTTCTGTTTTTCTATGTAACTGCCAAACCATGTTCCGCCGGCGGGTGTTGCCTGAAGATTTACCGCACTAGTGCCTACACAAATAGTAGTATCTCTGAAAGAAGTAATTTTAACGGCTTGCTTGGGGGTAATAAAAAAAGTGTCGGGCTTGGCTTCTTTTACCCCACAGGCGTGTTTAAGCGAGGCCCTGATTATATAAGGCGTAGTTGAATACCCCGCTTCTTTTTCTTCGTTCAGACCTAATGGGCTACCGTTGAAGGTATAGGTGGCCTCTGGATTAGGGCTGACAAGCTTATATTTTATAGGGTTACAGTCATCGGCTTGGGGTTTAATGGTAAGGCTAGGTTCGGTTACGGCTCTATGTTTACATACTAGGGGTTTTGAGTTTCCACAAGAGTTTTTGGCTACTAGTGTAATAGTATATTCTTTAGAATCCTGCAATTGTATCTGTATTTTATTTGAGTTAGGGTCACCACTTGCATACTTATAGCTACCCCCGCTGATTGTCCAGCTATATCCTGTTTCTTCCAATGAAATACTCCCATCAAGTGTTAGAAGCCCCCCATTGGCCAGACACACAACGGTATCGGTGTTAGAAACTGTATAGCCACTTTTGGTAAAATTGGCTGTTGGTAGTTTTTCGAGCCTGAAAGGAATTTGTTTACTGCTAACACCACAATTGCGCGATGTAGCCGTCAGTTTAACCAGATACGTCTGGTCAGGGTCAGTAAAACTGATATTAGGAATATATTCTGTACTTTTTCGGCCATCGCTAAACTCCCACAAGTAAGTGATACCCATACGTGGGCAACTGGCATTATTAAAACTGATTGCTTTACCCTCGCAAGCAGCATTTACTATTGGGTTTGCATCAGGTTTTTTATTGAAAGTAAGAATAAAACCTTTGTTGTCATTGGCGAAGTCAGGATTAACATTCTTGATGCTTATGTTTTGTTCTAACTCGTTGTCACCGCAGTTTTTTATAAAACTTCTTAAGTCATAGCTATGCTTGGTAGTCGTTTCAGCGTTAATGGTCATTTCGTTAGAATTGCCATCGCCCCAGTTGATTTTATATATTTTGGTAGGGCTTGGCCCGGGTTTCAGTTTTACACAAACTTCATAAAGGGAGTCTGTTGCTGACACACAAATTACCCCTGAATTAGAAGCATCACAGGTGGTAATATCCACTTTTTCCTGACCTAAACTTCGATTCTGAATTAAAAAAAAAGTAAAAATAGCACTCAAAAGTCGTATACAATATTTCATAATTTGTTAGATGGTTACATTAGCTTAATTCCATTTATAGTTAAAAGGTTACGACTCTTTTTCTTTTTCTTAAGAAAAAAAACAGCCCTGTCAATAAACTTAAAAATAGGCTAGCTATAAAAAAACCATAATACGGGGAAGGTTGAAAAATGATTTCTTCGTTGCCGATAAGCACCAGATTAGCCCAGAAGTGTGGATGGTTATATTTGTTAGCATAAACCAGATTAATAAAATCGAGCTTGGCTCTTTGTAGGGCAATATCTTTAGGCAACCCTTTTTTAAGGTATTCGTGCATACGTTCGGCCAGTAGGGTTGCGCTTTCGTCGTTGGTAGTCCAGTAGGTTGAAACCGTAGCAGGGCAACCTGCAAAACTGAATGCGCGTGCAATAGAAAGCATTCCTTCGGATTGGTGCAGCTTACCTACGCCCGCATCGCAAGAGCTTAGTACAACCATTCGGGTATTGTTTAATTTAAGGTTGTATATTTCTTCAACTGTTAGTTTTGAGTCTCCTTCAGGATAAAAGAAGATAGAAGATTTATTAGGCGCCTGATAGTTAATAACCGAGTGGGTAGCAAAATAGATAATGTCAAAATCCTGATAGTATTTCAGGAAGTTACTTTTACTGGCTTCTTTGCCAAGCAAGGCTTCGTTGGCAATAGTGCTTACCTGCCTGCCCGATTCTGGTAAATAGCCTAAGGCCGACTGAAGAGTGTTGTCATCAAAAGGGGCCACACCGAAAGTTCTGACCGATGTTGGTTTTTCAGGAATATGAGTAATCTGTTTGGCCGAATATACATATCTGACACTGTAATTCTTAATCAGAAAATCATTAGCTGTCTTTTTTGTTTCCAAGACTTCAAAAGGCAAAAAGTTGAGCAGCCAGTCTTTTCCTATAATTAGCCTTCTTTTAGGCTGTATATAAGTATTTATGGGTGTAATTAAATACTTATAAAGCCTTGCGGCTAATTCGGCCCCCTCGTAAGCCCCCATCCCCGGATTCTGGTAAAGTAAGTTTTTGTAGGCCGTCAGGTCTTGAATAAGTGTTTTGGTAATGCTAACGGGTTTAATTTCAAATAACTCTTTGGTAACAGCAATAATGAATAGCTCTTTATCTGTACTGAAATAAGAAAGAAAGGCTTCATCGGCGGCTAGCCTGAGTTGTATGTCTTCGATTTTTACCTGCTCAATGCCGAATTTTAATTTGTAATAAGCCGGAAATTTTTTTTCGATAAGCCGGAGTAAGTTAATTCTTTCAATTTCCAGATTACTTAGGTCGTTATTTTTGTCGAAAACTACTTGCCTTCTTATATTCAGAATCAGTTTGTTGAGGCTATCTTCTTTTTTAAGAAAACTTTTAGGTATGAAATTAGGCTTGATAGTCGAAATATGCAGAGCTTCGTTTAGTTCGGTGGCTTTGCTGTTTTCGATTAGGGTAAAAACATACTTTTTGTCTTTTTCAGAGCCAGACAACTTGTATTTTTCGTAGGCAATACTTGCCGCTAGTTGCGAAGAAACATGAATATTGTTATTAAAAATCAGTTTTGATTCAGAATAATCGTAGTTGTTGCGGGTATTGGCAATAAGCTCCTGACAACTTTGTATAACTTTTAACGAAAGGTCGAGGTATTCTTTCTTATGGGTTTGTTTATAAAAATCAAAAAGTAACGAGCTTTTTTGGGTAAGGATTTCTATTCCTGCCGACTGGTTAAGTAAGCCTTGTCCACTAGGGTTCTGAAAAATATCCTGACTATTAAAGTCTGTAAAAATAGCTATTAAAGACTGTTGTATATAGCCGAGGCTGGCCTTTAAATCTTCTTCGTGCAATTTACTTAGCCTCATCAACGATTTGGCTAGCGTTACACTTTTATCTATTTTTTTACTTCTGAATAAAGCAATAATATATTGAAACTGCTTGCTGGCCTCTTGTTTCTGTCCTGAACGCTGATACGCTACTCCGAGGTTATAGGGTATAGAGGTATGTAGCTCGAAGTTATACTCCATTTTATGTTTGGCTTCGAGCAAAGAGGTTAATTGTAAGGCTTTTTTTAAGTTAGTTATTCCGGCCTGATACTGGTCGTTCAGAATCTGGCACCATCCTAAGTTTGATAAGATAAAACATTTAAGCTGGTTTTCTTCGGTTTGTTCTTCATTGGCTCTCAGAATGGCTTTCAGGGCTTTTTCGTTTTCGCCCATAATTTCATAAATATTGGCCAGATTCGTCAGAATAACGAGCTCATCTCGCCGTAATTTATTTTTTTGTGCTACAAGTAAGGCTTTTTCTACAAAAATAATACCGTCGGAGTAATCTCTATAACTATTCAGCAGGCGGCCATAATTGTTATAATGATGCACAACATATTCGGCAATTTTGGCCTCTATGGCTGGTTTTATGACTAATAAATTATTGGCTAGTTCAAAATAATGTTGAGCAGAGTCACGTATACCTAAGCCTTTAAACATTGTTCCGGCACTAGAATAGAGCTTAAACAGAACAGTATCGGCCTTTACAGGGCTTTTGGCCTGATAGCTTAGCCCTTCCCGACATTTTTCGAGTGCTTTCTGAAACTGAGAATCATAATGATATACCGAACTTACATCTACACAAAGGCTACTCATTCGGGTGAAATCCTTATCTTTTTTAGCTATTTCAAAGGCTTTGTCATAATACAAGATTGCCTTATCCATTATATCTTTATCAAAATAATCCTCAGCCATGGCTCTGAATTTATCTGATAAGTTCTGGGAATATAAATGGAAGGTAACTAGATAAGCTAAAAGGGTCAGTCTCAGTCTCACAATTGTTAATTATAACTAATAATTATAGGTATCAGGATTATAAAGATAAGATTTTTAAAAATAAGTAAAAAAAATATCCTTATTTAATTTAGTCTGGTCCTGATTTAAACCCCTTAAAAAAGTAGTTATACCACCCTCTGACTATGTAGCAATATGGCAATAAAAAAGCAGTTATAAATAACTGCTTTAATAGAATGAATATAGTTGAACCAGCAAAAAGCTATGCTATATTGATAGTATTGTTTTGCTTGGCTAATTCTTTCAATTCTTTTCTTTTTTGCCGACGCATAGCCTCATAAGCTTCAACTTTAGCTTTGTTTATAACGCGGTATTGTTTGCAATATTCACGTAGCTGTTCCCGATGTTGTTCGGCGTACTCACGAGACCGTTGATTGAGTTTTTCTTTATGCAGTTCTCTGTACCTTTTCTGATACTCTTTTTGATATTCGGTTGTTTTCATAATTATATTGTTTTAGCAAAAGTGATTTAATTATTCAAAAATAGTAATTTCCTCAAGAATATTACCCTTTATAATCACTCAATTTAAAATTTCAGGAATTTTATTAGAAATTAACATTTAATTTATCAGTTAAAAACGCTGCTGTTTACCCGAAACGTATATTTTTTAAAATATTGCTCGTCATAAATGTAAATCGGATAGTAAAAAATACTTGCTTTTGTTAAACCTCTTTTGCCCATAACTGACAAAAATATACGTAAACTATATTTGTGTTTTTTTGCATTAATGCCATTATTTACGCACTTTTTTATGTTTTTAGCTTGGGTGTTAGATGCCGTAAAATAAAAATAATACATAAAATTCATTATTGAAAAAAATACTTGTTATTTTTATTAAACATAAGAATAAAGCATTGCCTTCGACCCTGAAATCCTCACTCTATTTGAATAGACATATCCTTATATAATCACCAATAAAATTTATAACAGGCACTTCATTTTAACTTACTGTAAAGGCTTTATAAAAGTTACTATTGCGGTATATGTAATACGTTGGGCAACAAGTATATACCCAAAATGATAAAGCTGTGTACGGTAGATTTCCCCTGATAATTTTTCAGATAAACCATTTATTTTAATTAACATGAGAACTCAGATTGTTAAAAATACAGTAATGGCCGCAAGGGCGTATCAGGGCGATGCCATGACAATGCTCGTTTTCGACCTCTTAACCGATGCTGCCAAACAAGACTTTGTAGGCTTTACCATTGAATTTAAAAACCCGACCATGCGAGCCTTTAAGGCACTCAATAATCGTATAGGGTTTACATCTGAAAAAAAAACACACCCTTCAACGGAAGCACCTTTTCAGAAATTCAGATGGTTGCACGTGCTACGGAACTTCAGTAATTCTAAAGACCAGCCTTTTTTTGGTGAGTATGAGTACCGCATTACGCCGCGTTATTTTACTGGTGGAAAACTGGATAATTTCGACACCGTAAATCCTGCTAATAGTGTTACGCTTAAAATTAACGTTGGGCCTTTCAAGAAAGAGGGTATTGCCGTGGCTTTTACGAGAGGCTTTCTGGTATCGCAGGCGTATACCGACAGATTCGGACCTAACGGAAACATACGTCCGTTAACTTCTGACGTAATCTTCGACCCTACAACTACCCAAAACGATATATTCAGTAAGCTACCTAAAGACTTTCCGACTACTATTAAGCCTTATACCTACGAAGACCAATATGCCTGGATGGGCTTTAATGCCCGAAAAACCATCATGGATTTTATTAATGAAGTTGTAAATGATACTTCCAAGAGTTTAGATGTGTTGGCCTATGATTTTAGTGAACCCGTTATAGCTGCAAAGTTTCTGCAATTATCGAAGGAAGGAAGAATCAGAATGTTTCTGGACGACCACGACACACCAGATAAAATTAAGGAAGCTGGCAGAAAAAGCGACCCTGAATTTAAAAAGCAATTTGCCGATAAGTTTGATACCAGTAAGTCTAAATTAGTTAGGCATCATTTCACGCGTCTGGCTCACTGTAAAATTCTGATACAGAAAGACGCTAATGGTAAAGCTACCAAAGTCTTAACGGGGTCTACCAATTTTACAGCCAATGGGCTTTATATCAATGCCAATCATATACTAGTTTTAACACAACCCGCTGCCCTTGATTTTTATGCACAGTTGTTTGAAGAATCGATTAAAGTTGGTGCCGATAAAAGTTTCAGGAATGTTGAGCTATCTAATGGGCTGAAAAAAATTACTGATAGTATTTCGGTTGGGTTTTCGCCACATACGCGTGAGGTAGCAACAAAGATTCTGGACGACATCAACAACAAAATCAACAAGGCAAAGAAATCGGTATTTTTTGCTGTAATGGAGCTTAACAGTACGGGAAGTGTTACGCAAACCCTCAAAAAAATACATGAGCGTGAAGACATACTCACACTTGGTATAACCGATTTACAGAGCGAAAAGGGAGATATAAAGGTGCGCCTTTTTGAACCTAAAAGTAAAAAAGGAGTGCTGATTAACGGTAAAAAATCTCCCTCATCTATGCCCGCACCTTTTTCCAATGAATTGTCGATAGGGCTGGGGCATGAGGTTCATCATAAATTTGTTGTGGTTGATTTTAACACGCCTGATGCCGCTGTTTATTGCGGCTCATCTAATCTGGCACAGGGTGGCGAAGAAAGCAATGGCGATAACCTGTTGGTAATTACAGATACCGACATAGCTACCGTTTTTGCCATTGAAGCTATTCGTTTAATTGACCATTATCAGTTCAGAAACGCACTGGCTGCCACTAACGACCAAACACCCCTCGTATTAAAGACCGATAACGAATGGTATCAGAAATATTTTGATAAAGATAATCTGTATTTTGTCGATAAAGTAGTGTTTATGGGCGAGTAAAATCATATTTAACAAACAACTTAAACTGATGGCCTCTACAAACAACCTTCAAGAAAAACCACCTTTCCGTAAACTCAGAGGCTATGCTTTTGACCCCGCCGTAGCTTTGCAAATGGATACAGCACCTATCAGCACAATTACTTATAAAGTACCGTGGGAAGACGACGTTAAAAAAATAATAAAAGGGAAGAAAAAAAACCAAAATACTGTACTTAATGAAGGTTTAAGGCCCGGGCCTATTGGCGAATACCTTGAGGTGATTGACTATGACCCCACGGTTAAGAAGTTTTATAAACCCGTTGACCTCAACGACCCATACCTGCTGGCGCAGGATGGCCTCGAGCCAAGCGAGGGGAATCCGCAGTTTCATCAACAAATGGTGTATGCGGTTGCTATGACTACCATCAAAAACTTTGAACGTGCTTTGGGGCGGCAGATTTTATGGGCCGACCGCTGGAATAATGGCGTGAAAGAGAATGTGCCGCGTTTACGAATTTATCCGCATGCCTTGCGTGAGGCCAATGCGTATTATAGCCCACATAAAAAAGCATTATTATTTGGGTACTTTTCGTCATCGCCAGCTAATGAAAGCATTCAGATGCCTGCCTCATTGGTGTTTACCTGCCTAAGCCACGACATCATAGCCCATGAAACCACGCATGCAATTTTAGATGGAATGCACCAGAATTTTAATGAGCCTACCAACCCCGATGTACTGGCTTTTCATGAAGCCTTTTCTGATATAGTTGCGCTTTTTCAGCATTTTACTTTTCCTGACGTGTTGAAAAGCCAGATTAGGAAAACCCGCGGCGACCTCGCGGCTCAGAATTTACTAGGGCAACTGGCTCAGCAATTCGGAGCGGCCATAGGAAGATACGGCAGCTTGCGCGAAGCCATTGGTGAAATAGATGAAACAGGGCAATGGCAACCTAAAAAGCCTAATCCTGAAGATTACAGAACAGTAATGGAGCCGCATGGTAGGGGGAGTATTCTGGTAGCGGCCGTGTTTGAGGCATTTATTAATATTTATAAAAGCAGGGTGGCAGATCTGATTCGGATTGCTTCGAATGGAACAGGTATACTGAGGCAAGGGGAAATTCCTGCCGATTTGATTAACCGACTAGCCGACGAAGCCGCTAAAGCTGCCGACCATGTTTTGCAGATGTGTATCAGGGCTTTAGACTATTGCCCGCCGGTTGACATTAATTTTGGCGATTACCTGAGGGCAATCATTACTGCCGACATGGATTTAGTAGCCGACGATTCTCGCAATTACAGGCTGGCGTTTATCGATGCTTTCCGCCGAAGAGGTATTTACCCTAAAGACCTTAAAACCTTAAGTATTGAGAGCCTGCGCCTAGCGGTCTTTCCACACCAGAATTCAGGAGTATCTGAGCTTTTCAGACTTTTAAGCGCATTCTTACGGCAATACCGCAATCAAGTGATGGACACCAAAAGCCGACACGAAATATATGCCATAACCAGAAACTTCATAACTGGTGATAAAGGCAAAGACAAGCGTAATTCAGACAATGGCCTTCATAGCAAGATTCTTAAGAAATTAGGTGCAGATAAACAGTTAGATTTTGAAAAACTGACTGGTCTGGTTTTGGGTAAAGGCTGGCAGGATGTGGGCGTTAATGGCTCAGGAACCTATAAGGATTTTCCGGCAGTTGAGATACAAAACTTGCGTTTAGTGTCCAGAGTAGGCCCGCAGGGTATGCAAGTAAACCAGATAATTTTTTCGCTCATACAGCAAGCATCAGTACCCATGAAAGAAGGTGTATTTAGTGGTTTCTCGCGCGAAGCCAGAAAAGGCCATGATGAAGACTTTACTTTCAGAGCAGGCTGCACATTGATTTTTGACCTGAACACCCTGCAATTGCAATATGCCGTTACAAAGCCATTACTGAATATGGAAACACTCAGCAGCGATAAAAAAGAGATTGATAAACGGCGTCTGGAACAACAATACCGCTATTGGCATAATGAAGAAATGATGTGTATGACCGACTATAACCATTATTTTGGTGGTAGCCTAAGAGAAGAAGCCCTCGAACCTTTTGCTTTTTTACATAACCATTAATGAGACCATGACAGATACAAATAAAAAAATAACTCATGCCGATGTGCGTATGTATCGTATGGGTACTGGCGATTGTTTTGTTGTTAAGTTTTTTGCAGAAAAAGTAAATACTTTTACTATCATGATTGATTGTGGTACATGGCAAGGGAAAAAACAACATCTGGAAAAGTATATTGCACACCTGAAAGACTATCTGAAAGAAGACAGAAGGAAAACAAAACCAACTATTGATTTACTGATTGTAACACACGAACACAAAGACCACGTATATGGTTTTGATGTGTGCAAAGAATTGTTTTTGCAGGATTTGGAAATTAAAAAAATATGGATGGGCTGGACAGAAAAAGATGAGCCAACCGCCATTAATGATCCACTTGATGAAAAACTGAAAGAATGGAAAACCGAACACGGGCAAAGAAAAAAAGCATTAAATGTGGCCAATAATGAGTTTCAGAAAATGCTTGTTTCGTTAGAGGGGAATAAAACAAAGGGCGCAAAGGCAAAAAGAAGCTTCGCTATGGCATTAAATCAGTTTGCGAATTTACAGTTTTCGGCTACCGGGCAGTATGCAGGCGATTTGGAAGGAATGAGAGTCGTAAAAAAAGAAATTGCAAAAAACAATATTTCTTTCTTACGACCAGGCGAGATTAAAGATGATTTGGCAGGTGCCGAAGGCTTGCGGTTTTATATATTAGGGCCGCCAACATCTATCGAAGCTATAAAAAAAGAAGGTGGCCCGGTAGGGGAAACATTTAATCATAGCCAGAATAATAAAAGTACTGATAATAACAGCTTTGCCGCAGCCCTGCTGAATCTGGCTGAACCACAACCGTTAAGCAGTATTTTGCCTTTTGATGAAAGTTTTTTGCTTGACAACGCAGCGGCTGGCGCGTTGCCTGATGAAACCGTAAAAAGATATGATGATAATCAACAAACATGGCGTCGAATTGATAACGACTGGTTGGATAGTGCTGGCACATTGGCGCTACGTATGAATAGTGCCACCAATAATTTAAGCCTTGCTTTGGCTATTGAATTTACAGATAGCGAAAGAGTAATGTTATTTCCGGGTGATGCCGAATTTGGTAGCTGGGAAAGCTGGCACACGATTCAGTGGAACAAAAAAAGCAAAGACGAAAAAAAGCATTTAACCGAAGAGTTACTCAACAGAACGGTATTTTACAAAGTGGCACATCATTTAAGCCATAACGGAACAGCTAAGCGGCTAGGTGTAGAAATGATGAAACATAAAGATTTGGCTTGCATGGCTACACTAGACTATCATGTGATTAGTTCGGGCTGGACAAATACTATGCCTAATCGGGATTTAATAGCCGACTTGCTTACACGCACCAAAGGTCGGGTCATTATTATGAATGAAGAAGGGCTTTATGTTAATCAGGCTACAAAGAAAGAACCCCTTAAAGACAGAATTTTGCAAACACGCCAGCAACTCATGAACGATGCCGAAGAAGAAGAATTTAAAAAAGCGTTTTCGTCAGATGAAGAGGGGCTTTACCTGCAATACAGGGTCAGGGCTACGGAATTATTATAATAATGGCTATTGTTTCTAAACAGGCATGGGTTTGGGTTTATGCCTGTTTGTGTGGTTGGGCTTCTTACAAAAAAACAGCTACTAAAAGTAACTGTCTTTGCCTAGTTCAATCGTTTTGTCGTATGAGATACCCTCATAGTTTTTTTTGGTTTGTAAAACCAGTTTCTTTACAGGTTGTCGGTAATACGTTTTCTTAAAATCTTGTTTTCCTTACAAATTTTTAAAATGCGTTAAATCAGGGAGCAATGCCTTTCATCACAAACGACGTAATCATACTTCTTCTTTCTCTGATAAAAGCCTTCATGGCTTCTTCATCTCTGTTTTCTTTTGCCTTTATATAGGCCATGGTTAAATAGGGCATAGCACATAAGCCGTAAATATTCATTATTAAATCTTCGCCAGTGAGCTTTAAATTAACAGTGCCTTTTTCTTTTTCCTGTCGAAGAATAGTATCTAACTGAAGCGGGACGGTATCGCCCTGTGTATGTGCCAGAAAATAGGCCAATTCTTCAGATTCATTAAAAAGGTTTACAATAAAACTAGGTAAACCGGGTTTGGCTTCAAACAAATCGCTAACAACATCTATAATGCCCGCAACCAGATTTTCCAGTTCTGTTTCCTGTCCAATCAGGCGTTTCATGTGAGTAAAGACCATGTTCAGCGTACTTTCCAGAATCTCCTGAAAAAGCGATTCCTTTGTTCGGAAATAATAATGTAACATCGTTCTACTAATACCCGCTTCTTCTGCAATCTGATTCGTACGTGTACCTTTAAACCCATTCCGATGGAAAACCTTTTCAGCAGCTTGTAATATCTTCTGTTTGGTGTCGTGGTCTATTTTTGGCATAAACTTAAATGTTTGACAAAATTGTTTATAATAATTTTATAAAACAAACTTTTACTGAATTTTATTGAAAAAAATATCTCTGGAAGTAATAACAAAGAAAAAACCATTGCCACAGTATAATTTATGCTGTTAACAATGGTTTTGATGAGAAAGTTAAAGAAAACTTTTGTAAGAAAAAATCTTAACTCGCAGGTTCTATTTTTTTAGCAAACTTCTGAGCCTTTAACGATAATTCTGTGGCCAGAAAACAATGGTCTTGTGTCATGGCTGTTTCAGTACGGTTCAGCACATCGCTTACCAGTTGGCTGCCGAATGGCAGCGGTTCATTGCTACAATCGAAATACTTGGTTTCTTTGTTATTTACCAGATAAAGATTATTACCACTATCTTTAATGGCGATGTCAATATTTTTACGAATCTCAATAAAGCCCTCTGTTCCCAGAATAGTAAGGCGGCCGTCGCCCCATGTTTTGAGGCCATCGGGTGTAAACCAGTCAACCCTGATATACCCCGTTCCTTTGTTTCCTTTGACCATTACATCGCCAAAATCTTCAAAAAGCGGAAATTCAGGGTGGTTCAGGTTACCAACCTGCGAACTCACAATCTCACCTTTAGTTGAGCCAGTAAAGAACAAAAACTGGTCGAACTGATGAGAGGCAATATCCGTAATAATACCGCCAAATTTACTTCGGTCGAAAAACCATTCAGGGCGGCTTTTGGTGTTCATCCGATGTGGTCCTAACCCTATGGTTTGTAGCACTCTGCCAATGGCGCCAGCCTTTACTAGTTCGCCCGCTTTTACAGTAGCCCTGTTTTCAAAGCGTTCGCTATACATGATTGAATATATACGCTTGGTTTCTTTCTGCACTTTTCTGGCTTGTGCCAGTTGTTCGAGTGTAGTAATACCGGGTTTATCCGACATAAAATCTTTCCCATGCTGCATAGCCCTGATGCCAATAGGGGCGCGCTCGCTAGCAATAGCTGCACTTAATATCAGCTGAATGGAGTTATCTTCCAGTATTTCTTTTTCGCTGGTGGCTTGTTTTACATTCGGGTAACGTTTGGCATATCCTGCCAGTAGGTCTGGTTCTTTGGCATAAACAGCAACAAGCTGCCCGCCACCACGGATGATAGCCTCGGTCATGCCATAAATATGGCTATGGTTAAGGCCAATAACAGAAAAACGTATACTTGGCTCAAGATTCTTATGAACATAAGGGGCTTGTATTGGGCTTGCTTTGGCAGCAAGCTCATTTACAAGGGCCGACGACAATACCATTCCGGCTGTACTGGCGAGGCTATTCTTCAAAAACTTTCGGCGGTTATTGGGGTTGTTTTCCATAGGTAAGTCAGGTTATTTTAAGGGTTTTTGGTTGCCATTTTCAAGGCTTGCGTAGTGGTATAATACTTGGCTATCATATTGGGTACTTCCCATGCGGGTAGCTTGCCTTGTTTCAGAAATTGCAGGTATTTTTCGGTTACTCTGCCGAAATGTGCTTCGTGTCCTTCTTTATATTTTTCAGGTATTTCTACTTCCCAGCCCTTACTGTTTTGCTTAAGGCTAATGCCCGGATACTGTTTCTGCATTACAGTTAAGGCCTTGTTTAATTCGGCCTCATAGTTATTTGTTGGGTTTACAGGTTCTATGTAAAGCGTAGGTTTATAGTTTTGTTCGGCTCCTTGTCTGATAATCAGGTTTGCTTTAGTGCCACGCATAATTGAGTAGTGGGTGTCTCCGCCACCTTCTGGTGCCTGATACGCCCATATTACAGAGGCTTTGGCATGTACGCCTTTTATCTGATAATTGATTTCACCATTTGAAAACACTTTCAGCAGTGTATCATTCACTACATCTTTTTTCAGGTAATCAGGAAACCCAGTTGTTTTTGTAATGGTTTTGAACTGGCTTAAAGTCATGTTGGTTGGCCAGTGGCGTGCCTGATTGATTTTTATGTCTTGCTGATAATTAATGATTTGCTCAGGAAAACACTCCCACTGAATAAGGTCTACCAAATGCGTTGTTACGTCTACAATACCTTCACCTTGTTGCGAAACATCCATAAACCACGAGGGGCGCGTGAGCACACTACCCGAAACATACTTATAAAAATGGTGTACGCTTTCTTTCGTTACTGCCGGATTCTCGGGTGTGCCTTTTTCCAACTTCCCGAATGCAGCCGGTAGCCTTGAAAACTCTCTTTGAAGCATAGTGGTTATTTCGTACCGCTCTGTCATAATATCATAGAGCAAAACATTTTTTTGTGCTGCTGTGGCAAATGTTCTTTTTAGTTTATCGAAATCCTTTTCGTTGATAATCATAGGTTTATCGGCCAACACATGAAAACCAGCCTTGATTGATTTCTCAAGGTAATCGGCCTTTATTCGGTTATTGCCTGCAATTACTACTACATTCCCTGCTTTATCGGCCAGCATTTTTTCAAAATAATCATTTCCTGTATATACTTTTTCCTGCCAGTGAGTGGCATTATCGGTACGGGTGTTATAGCCCTGAATACGTTGTAAATGAAAATCGAGGTCGTTGCCTGCCGGCGCATATACGTGTACGTCAGAGCTTACTTCAGGATACATGTTTTTCTGCACCAGTGCTGCATGAAAGTGGCCAGGGGCGAGCGTAATCAGTTTAATTTCTTTTTGATTCTGGGCAATTGCGTCTTTATTCAAAAACATACCAAGTGCTAAAGCAACCCCTGTTGCTAACTGTTTTTTTCTCATCAGATATAAATATTATTTACTGGTTTTTATAGCATAGGCACTTCTTTGCTTGCGGCTTAGTAGTGTGTTGGCTTCGTTATCATTTTTAAAACGCTCGGTTTTGGGGTCCCAGTACAACTTCCTTTTCAACTTCATGGCTGCATGGTGTAACAAGCACGCCGTACAAGAGCGATGCCCGATTTCGGCTGGAGCAATAGGCTCTTTTCGAGCAATAATACTGTCAATCCAGTTTCCGTGGTGGTCGGTGCTTACTGGTAAGTGAATTTCGTTCGGAGCTATTTCCGAAGTAATAATTTTAGGGTCACTGGCATCGAGCTTTTTAGCTGCGTTCTGTTTGGCTATCGGGTCACTGGCTGTAACCGAACTATCCCCGCGTGACACGAAAATCCAGCCGTCGGTTCCTTCAAATTTAATTCCATTCGGAATCTCATTGCTAATGGTCATTTCAACGCCATTCTCATAAAGCGCATGGGTAGTAAAAATACCATGCACATCCCACAAGCCTTTTGTCGGAAACTGCGCTTCGCCCCATATTTCAATTGGGCCTGTGTGTTCGGTGTTCATGCCCCAATGAGCTATGTCAATATGATGTGACCCCCAGCCTGTTATCATTCCGGCACCGAACTGTTCGCAGCGTAACCAGCCCGGCCGGTCGAAACCGGATTGAGGATGCACCCTTTTTTCAGTGTAATAAACCTCTGGCGTAGTTCCTAGCCACATATCGTAGTTCAGGTTTTTCGGAACAGGCATTTCTGGCTCATCGTCGCCAGAGGGGTCGCCGGGTAGCCCGACGTACACTTTTCGTAGTTTGCCTATACGCCCGTTACGTACTAATTCGGCTGCATACCTGAATTGTGAAGTAGAGCGTTGCTGGCTACCAATCTGAACAATTTGGCCTGAGCGTCTGACGGCATCGGCCATTATGCGTCCTTCCGAGATAGTCAAGGAGGCAGGTTTCTGCACATACACGTCTTTACGTGCCTCTACGGCGTGTACTACAATAGGCGCATGCCAGTGGTCGGGTGTACTTACAATGACGGCATCAATATCTTTATTGGCCAGAAGCTCACGGTAGTCGCCATAACCTTTTGTGCCGGTATAATCTTTTCCTGTTTTTTTTGTGTAATAGCCGTTTACCAGTTGCTGGGCCGAGGCTACACGATTACTGTCTAAATCGCAAACGGCTATAATCTGAGCGTTTTCATGTTTCCATACGCCCGGCATATCATGCCCGCGCGAAATCCTGCCAACACCGATAGCCCCTATATTTATTCTATTGCTCGGAGCTGTTTTTCCGAAAACCGATGCCGGCACTATGGTAGGGAGGCCAGCAGCCAGCGCGCCTCCGGCTAACAGTCCTTTTCCGCTCAGGTCGAGGAACCTTCTTCTCGAAATATTATTGTTTTTTTCGGTAGTCATATTCGTTTATGGAAGTTACATTGGTTAAATAGAAGTATCAATAGGGTAGGGGATTTGTGTGGCTGTATTATCGGTTTTACTCGACTGCAACAGCCACAAGTACGAGTACGCCCCGCGTTATATGTAGAATTGTTTCATGATAGCAAACTCAGCGTTATAAGTGGAATAACTGATGTATGGTTAAGATTTAGGTAATTCCCGAAAAAATACAATTGATATAGTTTCAGGATATTTTGTTGCCTATATGCAAATACTTGTTTTGACGCTTAAATCAGAAGAATATTAAGGTATTTTTTGTATTAAACAAAGAGTTTTATGACTAATTTTAATAATATATATCGGTTGCGTTTTCGGGAACGTTCCCGATAGTTTGCCAGAATAGATTAATTTTACAGATTTTTCGGAGGTCGTTATACAAGCTATAAATTAACCAGTTGTGATGAAAAAAGCCTGCTTATAAACCATATATTGGAAAAGTATAATTCTGTTTGTACGAACATTGTATGGGTATGTGTGGTTGTATCATAAAATTTCGTACTTTACCGTAAAAACTCGATACCCTTACTGATGAAACCCGATACCCTGAAAAGAGAAATAGACATACTGGGCCTTGCTGCCAATACCGTTAACCTGATAATAGGCGCAGGAATTTTTGTGTTACCAGCTTTAGTAGCCGCCTATCTGGCCGAAGCCAGTATTCTGGCTTATGTTGTTTGCGGGGTGCTGATGTTTGCCATTGTACTATGTTTTGCCGAAATAGGAAGCCAGATAACGGTTACTGGTGGAGCTTATGCCTACATTCAAGAGGCTTTTGGCGACTATGCAGGTTTTTTATCGAACTCTCTTTTCTGGTTTGGTACAGGTGTATTAATGAATGCCGCCGTAATGAATGCCATGGCCGACATGATAGCCATTTTTATACCCGAACTACAAAAACCTATATTCAGAAGCCTGTTTTTTATATTACTTATTGGCGGTTTTGCATGGGTTAATATCAGGGGTGTAAAGTATGGCAACAGAATGGTGAAAGTAAATACCTTTCTAAAACTGATACCGTTATTGTTGCTGATTGTTGCCGGAGTTACCTGTATTGCTCCCGACAATCTGAAATGGCATAGTTTTCCGTCAGTTTCAAGCATTGGCGGAGCCTCATTATTATTGTTCTTTGCTTTTGGCGGTGGAGAAGCCGCATTGAGTGTAAGTGGTGAAATAAAAAATCCTAAAAGGGTAATTCCTGTGGGTATTCTGTTGGGTATTGGTACAGTTATTTTGCTATACATGGTTATTCAGACTATTGCACAAGGTGTACTAGGCAACGATTTGGTGCATTATAAAGATGCGCCGCTGGCAGCCGTAGCTCAACGGGTATTCGGGAAATGGGGAGCTACTTTAATGACTATCGGAGGCATCGTTTCTATCTTTGGGTCATTGAGTGGCTCTATTTTATCATATCCGCGTGTATTATTCGGTGGCGCGCAGAGCGGGTGGTTTCCTGCATTTCTGGCTAAAATACATACACGGTTTGCTACTCCTTACTGGGCTATTATAATTTATGGCCTACTCGACTTTATATTTGCTGTTACAGGCGGTTTCAAGCAATTAGCCATTATTGCCAGTGCTTCTTTGCTTATTATTTATCTGGGAGTTGTGCTGGCAGTTATAAAATTCAGACTGACGCGTCAGGTATCTGCCAAAAATACGTTCCGACTTCCATTTGGGTTGCTTATCCCTTTTATTGCAGTTGTTGCCATTTTATGGTTTTTGTCGAACCTGCAAAAAGATGAATGGATGGGAATAGGAGTTGCTTTGTTGCTGCTATCGGGTATTTACGCGCTCGTGAAAATGTCGGGCCGCAGAAAATAAGGCTGATAGCTGCCACTTTTTCGCCGATTTTTTTGTTCAATCTTGGCGGATATATAACGAAATTGCCATTTTCTCGTAAAAAGCCGTAATTTTGTACTATGATTATAAGACCAGAAAGACCCATAACAGATTGGTTACCGCTGACACTCAAAGAAGTGGAAAAGAGAGGCTGGGACGAGATAGACGTAATTCTCGTTTCGGGAGATGCCTATGTTGACCATCCGGCCTTCGGAACGGCTGTTATTGGGCGTATTATTGAAAGTGAAGGTTTCAGAACCGCTATCATTGCTCAGCCTAACTGGAAAGATGACCTGCGGGACTTTAAAAAATATGGAAAACCCAAGTATTTTTTTGGGGTTACAGCGGGGTGTATGGATTCGATGGTGAATCATTACACCGCTAACAAACGTCTACGCTCGAACGACTCTTACACCCCAGGTGGTGAAGCAGGTTACAGGCCCGACTACGCCACAACGGTATATACCAGAATCCTGAAACAGTTGTATCCTGATGTACCTGTACTGATTGGTGGCATAGAGGCTTCTTTAAGACGTGTAACTCATTATGATTACTGGAAAGATGAATTAATGCCTTCGATTCTGGCCGATTCAGGGGCCGACTTGCTGGTATATGGCATGGGTGAGCAGCCCCTACGCGAAATCCTGAAACTGGTAAAAGAGGGTGTTCCTTTAAATACTATCCGAAATATAAATCAGGTAGCTTATTTGCAGGATAACTCTGAAGCATTATCGGCCGACAGAAACTGGAACACCGTTGAGTTGGCAAGCCATGAAGTTTGTTTGAAAGATAAATTGAAATATGCCGCCAATTTCAAGATAGTAGAGGTAGAATCGAACAAATGGCAGGCCAATCGGATAATCCAGCAAATAGGCGAAAAAACGTTGGTGATTAACCCGCCGTTTAAAGTAATGGATGAGAAAGAAATCGATAAGTCCTTCGACCTACCTTACACTCGTTTGCCACATCCGAAATACAAAAAACGTGGGCCAATTCCAGCCTATGAAATGATTAAGTTCTCGGTAAATATGCATCGTGGGTGCTTTGGTGGGTGTAGTTTCTGTACTATTTCGGCACATCAGGGTAAGTTTATTGCTTCCAGAAGTGAAGAGTCTATCATGAAAGAGGTCGACGAAATTGCGAAGCATCCTGAGTTTAAAGGGTATATTTCAGACCTCGGAGGGCCATCAGCCAATATGTACCGCATGAAAGGTAAAGACGAATCTATCTGCGCCCGTTGTCAGGCTCCAAGCTGTATTCATCCGGTTATCTGTTCAAATCTTGATACTTCTCATAAACCGCTTACAAAAATCTACCAGAAGGTAGACCAACATCCTGACATTAAAAAGGCTTTTGTGGGTTCGGGTATTCGGTATGATTTACTAGTCGATGATTTTAATAAAAACAATCAGGACGGAAACCATGACGAGTACATGGAGCAACTTGTAACAAGGCACGTATCGGGCCGTTTGAAAGTAGCCCCTGAACATACCTCTGACGATACCCTGCGTGTCATGCGTAAACCGTCGTTTAAATATTTCAGGAAGTTTAAGCAAAAATACGATAAAATACAGGATAAACATGGCTTGAAACAACCGCTGATTCCTTATTTTATTTCGTCTCATCCGGGTTGCGAAGAGGCCGACATGGCTAATCTGGCTGCCGAAACCAAAGACCTCGGTTTCCAGCTAGAACAAGTACAGGATTTTACGCCAACCCCTATGACAGTGGCCGAGGTTATTTATTATTCAGGGGTGCATCCTTATACCTTGCAACCTGTAAAAACAGCCAAAACACGTGAAGAAAAACTGGCACAAAACCGCTTTTTCTTCTGGTATAAACCCGAGTTCAGAGACTGGATTCGTAGCCGCTTGCACAAACTGAATCGCCCTGACTTGGCCGAACGTTTGTTGGCTAAATCTAAAAAAACACCTGCTAAGGAAACGACAACCGCAGCAGCATCTGTGAAAAACAAAAAGAAGAAATTCAGATAAATAAAAGTCCTCTTTTCAAGATTACCTGAAAAGAGGACTTTTATTTTAGACGTATTTGTACTTTTTAAGTAACATCGGGGCGTTCTTCACTATAATGGCTGAACTGTTCTTCTGCCACAATCTTTCTGATTCTTTCAATACTTTCTACTAGTTCTGTATAAGTGTTGTATAATGGAGCTATTCCCAAACGGATGTTATCTGGTGGCCTGAAGTCAGGAATAATAATTTTAGAACCATCCTGCGGTTTAATCATTGCCTGACTTATTCGGTAACCCTCAGGGTGCCTGATAGAAATATGCGACCCCCTTCGGCTTACATCCAGAGGAGAAGCAATAGAAAAACCGTACGGAACTAACAAATTCTGAATAAGTTCTATCATAAACTCGCTTTGCTGCACACTTTTTTCCCGAAGCGCCTCCATGCCTGCTTCGAGGGTAATATCAACGCCCCCTCCGATAGCTGATAGAGACAGAACAGAAGGCGTGCCTGTGGCAAAACGTTGAATACCTTGCTTGGGTTGATAATGAAGGCTGAAATCGAATGGAGCCTGATGGCCGAACCATGCCCAGATAGGGCTTGTAAGCTGGGCTTGTAGGTCTTTACGCACATACAAAAAGGCCGGAGCTCCCGGGCCACCGTTCAGGTATTTGTAGGTACAACCCACGGCCATGTCGGCATTTGTATCATTCAGATGAACAGGTACAGAACCAACCGAATGGCTTAGGTCCCAAAGTACAAGTGCTTGGTGCTGATGAGCTATGGCATTAATACGCGCCATGTTATACATAAACGCACTTTTAAAAACCACATGGCTTAATAATACCAACGAGGTGTCGTTATCAATTACCTCCGCAAAGCCAGCTTCTTCAATCGTCAGATTATCCTGACTTTCGACAAGTGCCAGCGAATGTCCCTGAAATTGTTGCTCAATGAGGCCCTGTAATATATATAAATCGGTAGGAAAATTGAGGTTGTCAGAAACAATTTTCTTTTTCGGCTCATTCAGTTTTAACGCAGCAAAAGCCAGTTTGTATAAGTTGAGTGATGTGGAGTCACCTACAAAAATTTCATCTTCTTGCGCCCCTACTATTTTAGCAATTTTGGCAGCTGTTTGCTGTGGTAAGTCTATCCAGTGATTATTCCAGCTTCTGATTAAGCCTTGTCCCCATTGGTGGGTAACCAAGTGCTGGGTTTGCTGAATAGTTTTTTGAGGGAGTTTGCCTAGCGAATTGCCGTCCAGATAAATAGTGTCGGCTTCATGCACAAAATAATCCTTAAAATGCGCTAGTTTGTCGTTCTGGTCAAGTAATTGGGCTTTCTTGTAAAAGGTATCGGTCATTTGGCTGTTGAGAATATTTTATCAGGTGCAAATTTTAGAATAAATCTGATAAATACCAGTTTTCATGCAACCTCAATTAACAAAAAAAGCCAGTAGATTACTACTAGCTATCTGTGTTTTTACTCTTTAGCCTTAAGCATCTTTTGCCGTTTTCAGAATTAACCCGAAAATAATTCGCCAGAGCATAGGTACAAAAACCAACATTACTACACCTGCTATAATTAAAAATAAACCGAAGGGGTCTGCAATACCATCCAGAATGAGCAAAACAGAGGCAGCTATGGTAAGTAGTTGTAAAAGATAATATACCAACATTATTACTCGTGCGCTGGGTGGCCCAGGTTTAAGTATAAGGAAATTCTTCATAATAAATAGTTATGTATTTGATTTTAATACTTAATACTAGTCCCTAATAAAAAAGTTATATTTTTTACTAACTTTTTTTTAACACAACTACATCAAACAATAAAGACTCCCTGAAGCAGAGAGTCTTTAATTAAACTAATTAAATAGATATAAATCAGCCTCCCGAACTACCTCCACCACCACCCGGAGGGCGAATTGGGCCGGTATCCTTGGGCGGGTCATCGTCCGCGAAGGTATTAGGCTGTTGCTGAGGAGTAACCGATTCTGTTTCGCAAGAGCTTAGTGCGAAACCTGCTAGCACCAATACTAAGAAAAATCCCTTTCTTAGTACTGATAGGGGTTGATTCATTTTTTTCATTTTGTCTCCGTTTTTTGGTTTGACGAATCGAAATTACAGCATGAAACAACCCCTAAAGGGCTAGCCGGATTGGGTAAAAATGAGTTACTAAGAGATAGAAATAAGTGTCTGATTATTAGTAAATTATGTGAATTTTTAAGGGTGATTATTTTTGAAAAATATTGGCTGTTTGTGTAGCAGATTTGTAATGAAGAAGAAACTTTGGCAGGATACAGGATAAAAGAAAATAAACCAGAAGAATAAAAAAATTATTAGGGAGCTATATAGAAAAAGTACAAATAATGAATATGTGGTTAATGAAAGAAACAGTGTAGTTTAATCAAGACTCTCTAGTAATTAGAGAGTCTTTGATTCTGAACTGTCTGAAACGAATCAGGCTTAACTGCCTGAACCACCACCACTAGGAGGGCGAATAGGCCCATTGTCTTTCGGAGGGTCATCATCGGCATAAGTCGGTAATGGTTTTTTAGGGTCAACTAACTCGCTCTCACACGAGCTAAGGCCGAAGCCAGTTATAAGTAAGGTCATGAAAAGGGCCTTTCTGAAGGCCGCTGAAGTTTGAGTTGCTTTTGTCATTTTATTGTTAATTTTGATTTGTTGAATCGAAATTAGGGATTGACAAAGCGCGGTTTTTAGGAGGGGTTATAGGTGTAGGTGAGTAGCTTCCAGATTCGATTAATTGGCTTATTTTCAGTTGTTTATGGCTATTGTTTAGATAAATAAACTTTCAAAAATTTTCATCGAAAATGATTAATAACCCTAGAAGTAATTCTGTTCTATTGAACGACGATGAGATAGACTGGCTTTGGAAAAGAATGTTGTTAAAGTTCCAGAAAAATGAAAAAAGAGACCTCAGTACCCAGAAGATTTCGTCGGCCCTTGAGTTTTGGCAAAACAGAAACCTGAAAAGTAGGTTTATGATTAATTTCGGTCGTGATACCGACTACAAGCAATGTAGGATTCCGATTGATGCAGATTTAGAAAAAGGAAAAAAAGCAATAACAGATACATATTTAAGAAACCACCTGATTGTCAGACATGAAAAATCATTTCAATATGGTTACCTGAATCGGATGGTGTTTTATATAACGCAGGATACACAACAGGCTGACTGGAGTGATTATTTCAGAAAAAATGGCTTTCCGATTTATCTGGACGGGGAGGTTCCGGCAGATGTTTCAGATAAGCTAACCCCGGGTATTAAATACCTGAAAGGTACTTGGCTTAGTTTTAACAGAAACCTCGAGCAAAATAAATATGCCCGTTGTTTGTACAGATTCTCGATTTTAGGCAGCCAGATGCTGGTAGACCGCGAAGGCTATAATGCCGAAATTTCGTATCACGGAAAAGTTACGGTGCAGGATGACTCAAGCTATATGTTCGACCTGACAGGTAAAAAGAAACAAAAACGTAAGTTTGTTATTGCCGATACGAAAGAAATTAGTCCTAATATGCTAGCCTGTATCAGTTCGGCCTTTAGTATTGATGGCAATAAGCCTGTATTGGTTAAAGAAATGCTTATAAAATTGCCGGATAATCAACAGCCTGAACTGACAGGAGGAATAGTGTTTGATGCCAAAGAATTAGGCGCAAAAGTAAAGGAGTTTTTTGATGAACCCGAAGCCAGTGTGGTTCTGGAAGAAATTGAGGCTTTTCTCGGAGCAGACGAAGTGCCATATTTTAGTCTTGACGATTTGGTAAATATAAAAAAACAACATCTCAGTGCCATTGAAAAAGAGAAATTAAGCGAGCCTAAAGTTTATCGGAAACAATCGGTGTATGTGCATTTTAACCGTCTCGGAAAAAAACCTGTAAGCTATGAAAGAGAGATTGTTAAATATTACAGAGACCACAAATACACCGAAATGCAAAATGTAAGGCAGCGGATTGTGGTAGAAGACGAATATATGCTAATGAAAATATGCCAATATACCAAGCATGAAGTTCAGAAACATAAAGTAAGTTTTGAAGCCGAAGACGAAACCGGTATTGTAGATGTTCAGGCTTTGTTTCCGATAGCGAACAATGATTTGGATAACGATTTCAGGAAACCTCATCCTAAATATAGTAATCTGGTAGTCGATGAAAAAGATGATACCTTTGTTTCAAAGGCCACTTTCATCAACGATTTTATTAATACTAAACGTATTGCTATCAGTTTTGAAGAAATAACACAGGTTTCTGAAATAGTAATTGATTTTGGGTCTATTGAAGATTTTGAAGCCATGAAAATAAATATCAGCCAGATTACCTATTGTTTTAATGTACCAGACCGCAATAGCATGAAAATGATAACGCTCCCAACCGCTACGCTGCCCTACAAAAACTTTGTAATAAACAAAATAGACAGAAATAAACTCCAGATGGATTTTGACCATAGCCTTGATATTGACCCCGCTAATCCTAAAATTTTCACAATTAAAGTAAATTGTGAGCTTTTTAAAGATGATTACTTATATATTTATTTTAATCTTGAAATCTAGCTTTCACTGAGGGTTATAAAGGCAATAAGGCCAGCTTTTAGAGGTAAGTATCTTTCAGGTTTATTCAGCCATTTTTAAATGAAACTTTTACATTGAAAGAGAATATCGAAGAAAAAATAGTGAAATTATTAAGGTCACACTCAAGCCGTGACAGAGAAGAAGGGTGTCATCTTCTTGAAAAGGCTTTCAAGACCAGAGTTACTTCATGGGTTAGAAAACAACAGGGCCGGATTCCGCCGGAAGATATATGGCAGTCGGCAGCCTTAAATATGATACTGGCTATTCAGACACAAAAGTATCAGATTATTCCTGGCGTGCAGATGTATACCTTCTTTCATCATTTAGTAAAAGCCGCCTGGATTAAAGAAGCTAAACATATTTTGCCACAAGAGGATATTCAGTCCAGAGAAAATGACTTTGAGCAAACACATGAAGAGTTTAATCCTGAAATTGCCTTTGATGTGAATCAGAAAAGGCGTTTTATAAGCGAGTGTCTGGAAAAACTAGACCAGAAAAGTAAAGATATACTGAAGGCTATTCTCTATGAAGGCAAAAGGGTGGTTGATATTCATGAAGAGTTTGATTTGAAAAATCATAATAATGCTAAACAAAGGTTCTTCAATGCTAAAAATAAACTTATTGCTTGTCTGAAAAAACATTTCGGTTATGGAAACGAATAAAGAAAACTTTGAAAAATTTATCAATTTCCACAGAGGCGAAGCCTCAGAGATTGAAAAACAGGAAATTCTTGCCTTAATTGGTCGTGATGAAGCGGCCAGAGAAGAATTTGAAGAAATGAAATTTCTGGAAGAAAATATCAGGCTTTATCATTGGCAGAAAGAAGCTGAAATGGTTTTAAAGAAGTCGGTGCGCCCAAGTATTTTTACCATTACGTTCGGTAAAATAGCGTTAGCAGCATCGGTTATTTTATTAACTACTTTTACCTATTTGTTACTGAATCGTAATTATCTACCTGATATTATTATCGAACAAGGTACCTTAATGGGTGAGCCACAGTCTAAAAGTTCTACTACGCAATCGGCGCAAGAGGTTTCGTATAATCTTTTTTTGATGGGGAAAGCCAGTTACTATGCAGATAATTTCTCCGAAGCAATTAAATATTATCATCAGGCACTTGCTACGCCCAATCTTCGTAACCAGTTTTATGAAGCACTCAAATGGCATCTTTGTATTGCTTATTTACGAAATGGAGAGCCCGAAAAAGCCCAGAAACTGATTGATGAACTTGAAAAAATAGAAAATCCTAAATATAAAATAAGCGCACTAAACAAGCTGAAAATAAAAACCCAACTAATGGCAGCTAAGATTTTCTGAACCAGTAAATGGCAAAGCCACCCAGTAACATTAAAACAGAAAAAATCATGACTCTTAACCAGAAGTTATCATAAACAATAGGTTGGTTGTTGCCCATAAGTTGGAAATGCGCCCAATAAAAAGGAATATCGTTCTGCAAGCCCGTATCGGTTGACAGGTATTCAATTTTGGCTTTTTGTAAGGCAATGTCTTTATCCATTCCTTTCATAAGATTCCGATAAAATAAACTAACCAGTACAGAAAGGCTGTTGTCTTCTGCTTGCCAGAAACTCCCTACAACGGCAGGGCAACCCGATAACTCAAGTGATTTACTGAAAGATTGCACCCCTAAACCACCAAAAGTTTTACCGCTATTGGTTTGGCAGGCACTCAGAATTACCAGTGGAACTTTGGTATCTATATACTTAAGTTCACTGGCGTATAAGCGAGCGGCGTTGGTACTGCTATTATTAAAAATCAGGAAAGGGTCGCCGTTGCCAGCTTCTGCGTGTGTGGCAATCATTACCACGCGGGTAGAGTCTTTTTGTAGTTTTGACATAAAAGTTTTCTTTCCTGTGTTAGGGTCAGTATAAAAATCGCTGATTACACCTTTTATTTCCTGCCAACTGAATTTCAAAGGTTTTAAACCACTAGCCAGCGTTTTCAGCGAGTCGTTCAAGGGTAAGAAAATATTCCATTTTTTTGAAATCTCTACCTTTCTGGCAGGTGTAACAACCTTTTCCAGATTATTGGTGTAGGTAATGGCATGGGTTTCTATAAGATACTTTTGTGTACGGCTATTTTGTAGAATATCAAAGCTTACGTTATAAAAATCATTGTCAGGGTTTACAATAATTCTTTCGTATTTGCCAATTTCAGGAAAAACGCTTTTAACAAGCAGGTTATAAAAAAATTCACAAGAAGCCGTTCCGGTAAATCCGGCGTGTTTAGAGGGTTCCTGACTAAGTGCCTGCGTTAAGCTATGTAACTGGCTCTGATAAGCTGTTTTATTGAGCGCAATACTACGGAAAAACAGTTGTCGGGTATCACAGGCAATTAAAAATAACTGATTTTCCAGAATAAAGTAGTTCAGGTAGATGGTTTTTTGTGGTATTTTGCTTTTAAGATGTTGATAACTAGCCAGCGACTCAGGTTGAAAAATACTTGATAACGCCTGATTCGAAAACCTGATTTTTTCTATAAGTTTTCGGAGGCTGATTTCAAAATTATTGATGTCTTGCAGGTTTTTTTCTTTCTGATTTTTCAGATAACTCAGATACTCCTGCGTGTCGTTTACCTGTATGAGTAAACTATCTTCTCTTAAATTACGAAACGTGTTATTGATAAACTGTTTGTCAGATAAGCTCACAGATTTTGCCTCTTCTGCCAATTGGAATGTTTGTTCTAGTAATGGGGTGTCTTTTTTTCTGCTGATTAGCAGAAAGCTAATTTTAATGGCATCTTTATAAAGGTTATAGTATTTGTCTGTGAAAAATACTTTGGAATCAATATCAAAAAAATTTTGCCGGATTCTCTTTGCTATGGCTATGCAACTGAGTTTTTGGTTTAAACTGTTTTGTAAAAACACATCTTTATTGTTTTTACTGAAAAGTTTGTAGTTGATATTACTCAGGTAATTATAAATCTCAAATGATTTGATGTCGTCGTTATTGGTTTTTGTAATGTTGAGGGCCTTAGAGAAACATTCGAGTGCTTTTTCGTTTTGTTGCTTGGCTTCAAATAGTTCTCCGTAAACTTTCCAATATTCGTACAAGGAGTTTGTATTAGTGGCAGCTAATGAAATATGTTTGATGAGGTTTTCGGCCGACTGGAAGTTTTTTTGATGAATATCTATTTCAACAATACTTAACAAAGCAAAATCGGCATAGAATTTACTGTCGGCATTTTTGAGGTCGCTTGAGCAAAGTTTTAAACTTAACTCATACGCATTTCGGGCTTCAGCAAACTGGTTTTTCCTGAGATAAAAATCACCCAGCATTAAATACATTTTGCCTAATTCCGGCTTATTATAGTCTGCTAACTTCCGGTAAGCTGTAATAGCATTTTTGGTGGCCTCGATACCCTTGTCAAAGTCTTCATTAAATAAATAAAACTTAGCTAGGTTGCTAAGTATAAGAGCAAACTCACTTTTTTCAGGAATTTTCTTTGCTATCTGCAAGGCTTTTTCATAAAACATTCGTGATTGTTGTAAATCATACAGTTTCAGCCACAAAGCCCCCTGATTGGAATAATGATAGGCCGCATAGAGCGGAATCTGTTCGGCCAGTTGCGGATTCGCATCAATGATATTATTAGCAAGGGCATAGTATTTTTGTGAATCGGCTATCCGATACCTCACCTTATAATTGGCAGCCAGAGCCGATAATAATTTGAAGCGGATAGAATCAATGCTAATCTTGTGTATCTCCAGTATCCTGATTCCTTGCAGGCAAGCATCAGTTCCATCAGCGTATTGGCCTAAGCCGAAATAGGCACCACTAATATCGGTCAGAATATTGGCTTGCCAGATATAATTATTTTCTTTTTTGGCTAGTTCAAAGGCTTGTTGGTGCAGCACTAACGCTTCTTTGGCCGAATGTTTTGCTGCTTTGTTGCCTTGATTCCAAAGCGAAATAATTGATTTCTGAGCCACAGCATTAATCTGAAAACAGATCAGAAATAGTAAAGTTCTCAAAACTTGTAGGGTTGGTCGGGTTGTAGGTTGTTCAAATTTATAAATTTAGACTAAAACCTCCAAGAAACCCACACCTCTATTTATCTCCGTAAGTTTTAATATTTATCCGTAAGTAAAGTTTAAAAGGGCTACAAATCTTTATTGTCTGTAAATAAGTAGCAGAGTGGTTTTTAGATTAATTGTGTTGCTATATTTCTATTTTTTGGCTTAATAGCCATCTAATATTCTGTGAAAATGGGTGAATGAAAAATTTTGTAAAAAAATCAAATTTTCTTCTAACCTTTTTCCAGTGTTCTACCATTAAACAATAAAAGCCCAACTCTATGAAAAGACATCAGCATTTTTTCTTTATCCGTCATACAAACTACACTGGTAACAGATAGGCCAGCCCTATACCGATTTGCTTTTGTAGTTATGCCGTTTGTTTATCAAACGAAAAATATTTTCAGTAGCATAAGCAGGTGACAATGTATTGTTTTATCAGGTAAATATCAGGTATAAACAAGCCAATCTCCTGCAAAAAACAGCAAACAAAGCCTTGCCATAACAAGGTACGTTACAACAGTAGCCCGAAGAATTCCCTGCTGCTTTTGCCTCTAAGTAAAGATTATATGTGCCTTATGGTACGTATGCTTACAAAAAAAGACTAAAAAATTAAACTCAAAAATCTGCTACAATTACGGATAAAGAAATAACTGCTGTATACGGCCTGCTTTCAATGTAAAAACTGAAAGCAGGTTTTGTAAACCCAAACAGGTAAATAAAAATTAATGATTTTATAAATTAGATATTTATGATACAGGTTACTGCCAGATGCCAGATAAACCCCGATGAGATAGTTTTCTTTGAGGCTTATGTAAATTACACTATTGCTCATTATTCAAATGGGCGTAGGCAGGTTATTGTTAAACCACTGAAGCATATTCAAATGTATGTCGAGTTTATGGGATTTTATCGTATCCATAAATCTTATTTAATTAATCTGGACTACGTTAAAGAAAAACCTGATGCCATGAAGCTAATTGAGCTAAAAGACAACGCCACTCTGACGGTATCACGCCGTAAAATAGCAGGTTTGCGAAAAAAACTCAAGCAGGTACAGTTACAACAAAGGCAAGAGAATCGTAAGTTTGAGATTTGATGTTTCATGGAGGTACTGTTTATTGCCAGCTAGCTCCCAACATAGAAAGCTATTGAGATTTGAAACTCTGACATTTATACTTCAAAAAAGACGAAGACTGGAACGGTTTTCTTGTTGATACCGATTTTCAGGATTTATTGCAGAAGTACGGCAATTAGTGCTATTACACCCAAAATCTTCATACCTTTGGATATTGAATGAAATAGCACATGATAAATATCCATTATTTTACATTTTCACCTTTTGCCGAGAATACCTATATTCTGTGGGACGAAACACGGGAAGCTGTTATTATCGACCCGGGCTGTCTGGCACAATATGAAAAAGAAGAACTAGCCGACTTTATTGCAGATAACCAGCTAACAGTTAAGCACCTGCTTCAGACGCATACTCATCTCGACCACGTATTTGGTAGTGCTTTTGTAAAACGCAAGTTTGGCGTAAAGATGCTCATGCACAAAAACGAACTTCCGGTTTTAAGCAATGTAGAGCATCGTTGTATGATGTGGGGCATAAAAGGCTATGAACCAGTAGAAGCTGATGGCTTTATTGATGAAGGAGACGTTATCAGATTTGGTAACACTGAACTGGAAATATTATTTGTACCCGGCCATGCACCCGGCCATCTGGCTTTTGTTAATCACGCACAAAAATTCATTATTGGTGGCGACGTACTTTTCAGAGGCAGTGTAGGGCGGACTGACTTCCCGCTTTGTAGCTACACCGACCTCATGAATAGTATTAAAACAAAATTCCTTACCTTAGCCGACGATTATCAGGTATATGCGGGGCATAATGACCCAACTACCATCGGGCAGGAGCGACGTTCCAATCCGTTTATTAACCAATTGGGCTAAATTATTCTTCTGTGCCCATACTGGCCAGAAAATGCCCGTTTTTAATTACAATAGACGAAGCCGTTGTATAATTTTCGGGTAATTCAACGGCAATATTTCCTTGCTGGGAAATTCCTGTTCTGACAGGTACTTTCTTGAAGCTCACTTCCTTGTTATCCTGTTTGTCCAGTATCAACACAAATGTGCCTTCGGCCTCACGCAAAAGGGCACTTTCGGGTAGGGTACTGGTTGTGCGTGTACCGGTCATGATTTTGGCATTGATGAACATCCCCGGAATTAATTTCTGTTCCTGTTGTTCGTTGTCGATATGTACGTGTACATTAATTGACTTTGCTTCTCCCTCAAAGGCTTTTCCAACCAGAAATACTGTTCCAACCAGTTTATTGCCCAGACTTGCTTCTTCAACCAGTACTTTTTGCCCTTTTTCAATCTTGAATGCGTCTTTTTCGAGTACTTTTAGTTCAATATGGAGGTGCTCTTTGCTTACAATTTCAAACAATACATCGTTAGGTGCTACCGATTTGCCAATACTGGCACTCGAGCTTTTAATAAAACCACTGATAGGCGCATAGATGTTAAGAACCGGAGAAATATCCTGTTTTTTTAGATTAACCGGATTAATACCCAGCATCTTCAATTTGGCTTCTAATGACTTTACCAATGCCTGATTGCTGTTAAATTCTGACTCTGCCTGTTGTAATTTTTTCTTGGCACCAATATCTTCGGCATTTAAGGTTTGCTGGCGTTCCAGTTCTTTTGCAAGAAAGCCGTTCTGTGCCAGTGCCTGTAAATAATCTTGCTGCATCTGAATAAACTCAATGCCTTCAACTGTTGCTAGCACAGTACCTTTTGAAACAAACTGGCCGGGTAAAGAATGATTATGAGAAATACTTTTAATAAACCCCGGAATAAATACACTTACCGAAGCCACGTTTTCGGGTGGTACGTCAACCATTCCGGTAGATTTTACCTCATCATTAATAGGGGTTTGTTGTAAATTGCCTAATTCTAGATGCAGATTTTTAAATTGCTCAGCCGAAATTTTGATGGTTTCAGCCTTCGCTTCTTTTTGCGGAGTTTCGGTAGTAGTAGAGGCCGCTTCCTGTTTTTTTGAACAAGAAAGACTTAAAGCGGCAATAAATATAGCTATAAAAACAGATGATTTCATGATACAATAATTTTACTGGATTCCTAAAATAGTTTCTATCTGAATAACAGTTTGGTTAAAATTCAGAGTGGTTAAAAGGTAAGCGTCTTTAATTTGCCAGGCTTGTTGACTATTCTGGATGAATTCCATGTAGTCTATTTCGCCACTCTTGTAACTTTTCGTTGCATTTCTGATAATTAAATCGGCTTGTGGCAGGGCAAAGTTTTCATAATAAGCCAGAGATTGCTGATGTTTCTCGTAGTCTTTTTTCAGAATATTAAGTTGCCCTGTTAACTGTGTTTCAACGTATTGAATGTGTGTTTCCTTGATTTTTTCGTTCACTTTGGCGGCTTCAATACGTGCTTTCTGTGCCTTTGTAAAAATCGGGATACCTATGCCCCCCATCAGGGCTATCTGGTTATTAATATGCTCAATACTCTGGTTAGTTAACCCAACTCTGAAATCAGGTTTTAATTTTTGCCGTTCCAGATTTGTCAATTGTTTGTTTATGGTTAGTTGCTGTTCGGCAATAGACAGCAAAGGATTGCCCGATAAAGCCGCTGGCCGCAGAATCTGAGTAGTATCACGTTTAAGGGGTAATAACAAATCTACTTGAAAAGGCTGGTCGAGGTGCAATAAAGTTTGTAATTGCTGTTGGGTAATGGCTTCGTCTCTTTTTAATATTTCCAGTTTGTTTGCAATTTCTCTGGCTCTTACCTCCACGTTTACTTTTTCGAGTAGGTTACTTTCTCCTGTTTTATATTTTGTTTCAGCAGCCTTTAGAGAGCTACGATACAGGCTGTCCTGTTGTATCAGGCTAGTACGCAGTTGCTGGTAATACAGCATCTGATAGTATAGTTGTTTAACAGCCGCTGCAAGCTCATTTTTAGTAAGCTGATTATTCCTACGGCTAGCTTCCACGTAGCTTTCCTGTAAGGTTTTATTGGCCTGATAGAGTTTCGGATGGGCAAACTGCTGTACCAGATTCACGATATAGTCGTTGGTGCGTGGGGCCTGTGTGCGGCCATACTGTACATCAAGAGTCGTTTTTGGTAAATCTCTTGCTGTTTTTATCAGTACCTGCTGTGCTTCTGTTTCTAATTCATTCATTAGCAAAAGCTGATTATTCTTATAGGCAAGTTCTATACTTTGGGGCAAAGATAGCCTTTGTGCAAAACTACCGGCTGGTAGTAGCAGTGCCAGAAGCAGGCAATAATAGCCTGTTGCTTTTATGATATTTTTTATGTTTATGGTGTTCTTTCTCATTGCGTTTCTCCCTTTTTAGTAAATAATCCGTAGATAACGGGTAGCACTACCAACGTAAGCAAAGTGGCCGATATTAAACCCCCGATAACAACCGTAGCCAGTGGTTTTTGTACTTCTGCGCCAGCCGAATGCGAAATAGCCATCGGTAAAAAGCCTAATGAGGCAACCGCGGCGGTCATCATAACTGGTCGGAAACGGTTCTTAACCCCGTGTATAATACGCTCATGAATGTTGTTATAGCCTTCTTCGGCCAGTTGATTCATATAGCTGATAAGTACAATTCCATTTAGCACTGCTACTCCAAACAAGGCAATAAAACCAACCCCTGCCGAAATACTGAAAGGCATATCGCGCACCCATAAGGCCATTATGCCACCAATAGCCGAAAGCGGAATAGCCGTAAAAATCATAAGTGCCTGTCTGAACGAATGGAAAGTGAAATATAGCAACATGAAAATGAGCAAAAGCGCAATAGGTACGGCTATGCTTAATCGGCTTTTGGCTTTTTGAAGATTTTCAAAAGCACCACCATAGGCAAAGTAATAGCCTGAAGGTAGTTTAATATTTGCCTCCATCTTACTCTGAATTTCTTTCACAAGGCTTTCAACGTCGCGGTTTTGCACACCAATACCTAGCGTAATTCTTCGGCGGGTATTTTCGTGTGAAACCTGGGCCGGAGCTAATACATAACGAATATCGGCCACATCATCAAAGTTTATATAAGACCCATTAGGAAGTTTCACATAGAGGGCTCTAATATTGTTAATATCGCCCCTGTAAGTAGAGTCTAGCCTGAGTACCATATCGAAACGCTTTTCTTCTTCAAAAACAACACCTGAGGTTTCTCCGGCAAAGGCTGTTTTTAGTATCAGATTCAGGTCTTCTATGTTTAAACCATATTGTGCTATTTTGGCTCGCTTATAAGTAACCGATATTTGAGGTAAGCCTACTACGCGTTCTACTTTAATACTGGCTACTCCTTCAATTTTTGAAATAACTTTGGCGGCGGCATTGGCTCTTTCAGCCAGTTTTTCAAGGTCATTTCCGAAAATCTTGACTACTATCTCAGACCTTGCTCCTGCAATCATTTCATTAAAACGCATCTGAATAGGCTGAGTAAACTCAACGCTTGTGCCCGGCACTTCGGTTTCGATTACCTTAGCCATTTTTTCAAACATTTCATCTTTTGATTCGGCCGATACCCATTCCGATTTGTCTTTCATATTAATCATGAGGTCCGACATCTCAACTGGCATGGGGTCGGTGGGTACTTCAGAAGAACCTATACGGCCCACTATCTGCTGAATTTCAGGAAAATGTTTCTTTAAAGCTTTTTGGGCTTTCAAGGTAGCATCGACAGTGGTTGACAGGGAGGTTCCCGGAGGTGTCTGGAAATCGATGGCAATATCACCCTCATCTAATGTCGGAATAAACTCGCCACCTAAAAAAGAGAAAACCACCAAACTACCTGCAAAAAATGCTATGGCAATACCAATCACCAGTTTTTTCTTATGCAAAGCCCATTTAACTACTGGTTCGTATATGCCGTACAGTGTATTGACTATTTTGTCGGATAACTTGAAGTGCTTTTGCCCTTCGTTTTTAAGGAACAGTGCCGAAGCCATTGGTACATAAGTTAATGAAAGCACCAACGCCGAAATAATGGCCAGACTGACCGTCATGGCCATAGGTTTAAACATTTTGCCTTCAACACCTGACAGTGACAGTAGTGGCAAATAAACCGTAAGAATAATAATTACCCCAAAAATAGCCGAATTCAGAATTTTAGAAGTAGCCTTAAACACTACTCCATCCATTTCTGTCTGCGATAGTTTTGCCTGTTGGCCCGGAATAAGTTTCTGATGTTGTAAATAATGTAAGATACCCTCTACTACAATAATAGAGCCGTCAATAATTAACCCGAAATCGATAGCTCCCAAACTCATCAGGTTAGCCGAAATGCCAAATACATTCATCAGGCTTAGGGTAGCTAACATTGATAACGGAATAACCGATGCAACCAGTAAACCTGCCCGAATACTCCCCATCAGCAACACTAATACGAAAATCACAATCAGCCCCCCCTCAATCAGGTTTTTTTCAACTGTGTTTATCGATTTATCAATGAGTTTGGTACGGTCAATAAAAGCCCGTATTTCTAACCCTTCGGGTAGGCTTTTCTGAATACGTGCAATGCGTTCTTTTACTCCTTTAATAGTTTTTTCTGAGTCGGCACCTTTCAACATCAGTACTACTGCACCTACGGCTTCGCCGTGGCCGTCTTGTGTCATGGCTCCGAAACGATTGGCATGCCCAAATTGTACAGTAGCTACATCTGACACCAACAGCGGAATACCGTTAACATTCTTGATAACAATATTGTTAATGTCGTTCAGGCTTTTAACTGTTCCTTCACCCCTGATGAAGTACGCCTGACTGTTTTTCTCAATATAACTACTACCTGTATTGGCGTTGTTGCGTTTCAAGGCATCGAACAGTTCGGTCAGGCTAGTGTTATTGGCGCGTAAGCGTTCGGGGTTTGCACTTATTTCATACTGTTTTACGTACCCTCCAAAACTACTGATTTCAATTACACCCTTTACCCCTGCCAACTGGCGTTTCACAATCCAGTCCTGAATAGTTCTTAAGTCTGTAAGCGAATAGCGGTTTTCATAGCCATTCAACGGAACAATCGTATACTGATAAATCTCACCTAATCCGGTAGTAATAGGTGCAAGTTCAGGTTTGCCGAACTGTGTCGGAATTTTATCCTGAATTGCAGTAAGTTGTTCTGCTACTAATTGCCGTGCGCGGAGTATCTCTATTGATTCGTCGAAAACAATAGTAATAACAGCTAACCCGAGCCGAGAAGTAGACCTGATTTCTTCTACTCCTTGCAGATTGGCCATTTGTTGTTCAATCGGAAAAGTAATGTATTGCTCTACTTCCTGAGCGGCCAATGTAGGTGTCTGGGCAAGTATAACCACCTGATTGTTGGTAACATCGGGTATGGCATCAATTGGTAACTGTGTAAGCGAGTAGCCCCCCCAACCAGCTAGTGCAAATACCATTAGCCCAATAATAATTTTATTATGAATGCTAAACTTTATTATGGCATCAAACATATAGATTCTTGGTAATTAAAATGAATAAACCCCTGAACAGAAAACTTACAAGCAGCAACTTATAAGCATACGCTATTCAAGAAAAATAATAAAACGAGAGTTTTTATTTCAGAATCGGGGTGGGTTCAGAAGAGTTTTGTCTACCGAGAAGAAGTAGTGATTCAGCCAGTTAAAATGGTCTTCTTTTGTAATAGAAGAAGCTATTTTAAGACAGGAAAAAATGAGTAAAGCAGGTATCAGATATAGATAACTGATGCCGTTAATATCGAATGAGGGTAATTGCGGATGCTTGGTAGTATTGGCGTGTTTCGAGTTAGCCGAATAATGCATTACCAGAAAATCCCAGAGGTTAAAATCTTTTGGTGCGTCCTTTTTATGCTGATAATAATGCGTAACTAGTTCTGAGAGCTTAATGGATTGGCTCCAGTTAGCTTTCGGAACTAAACTACCCAAAAAGATAGTAACAAACAGTATTAAAGCAATAAAACGCTTCAGATTTATAGATGTTTTTTTGCAAATATAAAAAGTTTTAGCAAAAAAACATGATTCACTATTTATTTTTAATCTGTGTAGTTTGCGCTTTTTTAAGGTTTTCTGCTACCCTGAATTGCACTATTTTTGTAATAAGCGCATAAGGAATAGGTTTGTCTAAAGGAAACTGTACTGAGCCCTTTCCGGTTTTGTAAGCCAATAATTCTTCTTTGAAGGTTTCGGTACCCGTAGGGGCAGGGTAAAATCCTATATGGTTTTTAAAAGCTGCAAAATGCACAAGGTTACCGTTCAGCACAAACGTAGGCATGGCATATTTAATATCTTCTTTGGCATCATTGGCTGCTGCCTTGATAGTTTCACGTACTTTCTGCAGAATCTCCTGTACCTCAGCAGGAAACCAACTGATATATTCGTCAATGTTTTTAGCTAATTTTTCGTTCATAGTGTTTTTTATTCTTTGCTTAAATATAAGCATTATTTAATAAAGAAGTATGCCCAGAAGAAACGCGCATAAAGTTTTTATTGTGCCAATAAAATGATACTTGTTTAGTGGCACACTTTTTTAATATTAGAGCATGTCTAAAAATTAAATTTGTTGTTTTTTATAATCTATTGAGGATTATTTGGCAATTA